>NZ_JASOOV010000016.1:0-336 GCF_030217965.1 Pauljensenia sp. UMB1177
ACCATTAACTTCCCAAGTATCAAACTCTTGAGTGTCATCCGGGGCTTTGAAAGCGTTAGGCAACACCGTGTACTCACTACCCTTATCCACGGTTTTACCAGTCATGGTTCCGCTACCACCATTAGCGTCATAACTGACCTTCACCGGGATCTTCTTCCAGACAGCTTTGATAACGGTATCCTTGTCAGCCTTGATCTTGGTTCCAGGCGCAACCTTCTGACCATTAACTTCCCAAGTATCAAACTCTTGAGTGTCATCCGGGGCTTTGAAAGCGTTAGGCAACACCGTGTACTCACTACCCTTATCCACGGTTTTACCAGTCATGGTTCCGCTACC
>NZ_JASOOV010000017.1:0-336 GCF_030217965.1 Pauljensenia sp. UMB1177
AAAGAGTTGAACAATTTGACAGTAAATGACAGTGATTGACAGTAAATAACAATAATGACAGCATTTGACAGTGCATGACAGTTTCAACGTGCTATTATAGTATCATCAAGAAAACAGGGGTGAGGTGCTATTGAGTACCCCGCCCCTGTTAATTTCCAAGAGGTGCGCATGGCTAATCTAAGAGCTGATAAGAGTGGACCGCATAGAGTTGCGTTTGAGAAGAATAAGAAGCGGTTGCTGAAATCAAGTACACACTGTGGCATCTGTGGACGACTGGTCAATAAGAAATTGAAGTATCCTGACCCGATGAGTCCTGTGATAGACCACATCGTTCCT
>NZ_JASOOV010000018.1:0-320 GCF_030217965.1 Pauljensenia sp. UMB1177
GCGTAACCGTAAACCCAGACGGTAGCCTAACCGTTAAGGTTCCAGCAGGTGCCAAAGACGGTGACGTAATTACCGTCCCAGTGAAGGTAACTTACCCAGACAAAACCACAGATACCGTCAACGCTAAAGTGACTGTCAGCGATCAAAGTCAAAAGGTCGAACCTAAGTACAAAGACAAGACAGGCATCCCAGGTGAAGAAGTACCGGTAGAAAAACCAAACTTCACCAACAAAGAGGGAAACCCAACTACCGCGCCAAATGGTACCAAGTACGAACTCGGTAAAGATGCGCCACAAGGCGTGACCGTAAAACCAGATGGC
>NZ_JASOOV010000019.1:0-310 GCF_030217965.1 Pauljensenia sp. UMB1177
TGTGAGCATATCGAAGGTGCGCTACCGATCAATGAATACCAAGGCTCATTTCAAGCTTTCTTTTCAAAAGCCAACAGTGTCAGACTCTATAATGATGAGTCTGGACAAGTAGTGGTTGAAATGGCAGTCGTCAGTGAGTATGGCCGCGACATTCCTAAAACCATGTTGGCTTTACAAAAACATGTCAAAGAAACGATCTATGAAATGACAGATATTCTGGTAGACCGGGTCAATGTTGTGGTTTGCGATCTCGCCATTTGGGAACAATAGTTAGGTGGCAATAATGAATTTAGGATTATCACAAATACGT
>NZ_JASOOV010000020.1:0-302 GCF_030217965.1 Pauljensenia sp. UMB1177
AATGCCAGGTGGTCAAAAAGAAGCTTATCTAGAAATGAAAGATATTCTTGAAGCCATGGCGGCTAAGGCACCAAGTGATGGGAAACCCTGCGTGACCTATATTGGCGAAAATGGGGCTGGTCACTTTGTTAAAATGGTCCACAACGGTATCGAATATGGGGACATGGAATTAATTAGTGAATCCTATGATTTATTGCGTCATTATTTAGATTTAAGCGTGGAAGAATGCGCCCAATACTTCAAGCAATGGAACCAAGGCGAATTAGACAGCTATTTGATTGAAATTACTGCTGATATTTTGA
>NZ_JASOOV010000021.1:0-299 GCF_030217965.1 Pauljensenia sp. UMB1177
GCGGTCTCCTGGGTCACCGGCACGCTCACCGTCTTGGTCACGGCAGCCCCGGCCGCATCGGTGGCCCTGAGGGTCACCGTATTCTCACCCGGGTTGAGCACCGTGCCCGGTGCCAGGGTAAGAGCGGTATCGCCCGCGGCCCCAGCTGCGCCGTCGTCCTTCACCGTGTACTTGGCGAGTACCTCGGCGGCCAGGGCCTGCCGGTCAAGAGCGCCGGCGGGCGCCGTGAGTTCCACGGTGTCCGGGCCCTCGATCACGGGCAGGCTGTCCTTCGTGAAGGAGATGGACTGCGCGGTGGA
>NZ_JASOOV010000022.1:0-295 GCF_030217965.1 Pauljensenia sp. UMB1177
GTGGAGAGCGAAGCGGACCTTGACTGGCCCACACTGAATCTCTATGCTTTGTTAAGCACTTTAGCCTGCTTCTTTAAGCGTTTCCTGAAGTTTCGCAACTTCTAGGTTATAACAGTCGTTAGGGGTTTGATAATCTAAGACCTTTCTAAAGCGATTATTTATTGTATTCGTATAGTGTGCGAGTTCCTGGTATGTCAGCTTTTTAAAGCTTGTCCCTTTGGGCAAGAATTCTCTTAACATGCGATTATGTCTCTCATGACTGCCTTTTTCCCAAGCTGAATAGGCATGGGCGAAA
>NZ_JASOOV010000023.1:0-295 GCF_030217965.1 Pauljensenia sp. UMB1177
ACACCTACGCCGATTGACTTCTTGCTCATATCTGCTCCTTCGCGCGCGGCCACCACATCGCCCAACAGCCTAACTGCGACGCTGCAATCACATTTATCCTAACAATCTAGGCCTCAATGAAATTGACTGTCAGCACACGAGTGCACTTTCTCGGAAAAGTGCAGAGCATCTCATGTGCATAAGCAGGTGTTTGTTAAGACTTAACCTCACCGTGTTCGAGGCAGCACTGAAACAATCGCGTCGATTATTCGACGCGCATTCGCCTTCGAACACGCCAGGTTGACGCGGATCCAGT
>NZ_JASOOV010000024.1:0-292 GCF_030217965.1 Pauljensenia sp. UMB1177
TCATACAACGAGTAAGTCCACTGGAGATTATGAACTTTCTGAAAGGCCAAAACAATACTAACATCGTTCTTGAACTCCCATACCCCAACGCTAAGATAGAGACTAGCAACAACCTCTTCAAAGTCATCAAGCGAAATGTTTTTAGCTTTTGAAACTTTGATAAGATAAAAAATGCATTTCCACGTTTTATCCACTGGGGTAATCTTCCACCACCTATCATTTAAATTCGGAGCTATATCTGGTAAATTGGTTTCCTTTTTTAGCCATAACAAAAAAGCCCTTAGCAGGCTTC
>NZ_JASOOV010000002.1:0-340444 GCF_030217965.1 Pauljensenia sp. UMB1177
CGAACCCGGAAGCTAAGCCCACAAACGCCAATGGTACTGCACCCGACAGAGTGTGGGAGAGTAGGACACCGCCGCAATTTTAACTCACGTAAACCCCTTGGAGCACCCCTCCAAGGGGTTTACTACTGTGCACAAAGTGCGAAGACGGTTTGCACTGTCGCTCTTTCAAGATGTTCGCCTGCGGGTACTTGCCGGGGCACTCACTGCTGCACGTGCCCATCTGAGAAGGCGGTGTTGATGGGCCCCTTCTGCAATCGAGGGTTCTCCCAGTGTGCTCTGTTGGCCCCTAGTATCTCTCGTATTGTCGCTCATTGTAAGCACTGAGTCCTCGTTATATAGTGCGCAACCTTCAAAGTCCTCATAGACTGAACACGACATCGTTCTTAATACAAGGAGAAACAATGAACCTCGACGATCTCAAGGGCAAGGCCGAAGAACTCAAGGACCAGGCCACCGACGCTGCTAAAGGTATGATGACCGAAGAAAACACCGACGGCATCCTGGATAAGGTTGCAGATGCAGCCAAGACAGCTACCGGCGGTAAGTTTGACGACAAGATTGACGCAGCTCGCGACGTTGTTGACGACAAGATCGGTGAATGATTCAACGTTAAAAGGTGGGCTAGAGGAAACTCTAGCCCACCTTTTGTCTACGACCGTCCCTTGAATGTTGGCATCACTCAATGCGTACGTTCGTTGGTTTTGGCTACCGCGTCGACCATTCTGTCATTAGTTCGTAGGCGCATTGAATCAATGAGGGACCCAGAAGGTTCTTGCAGTGTCTGAACGTACCTCACGTGACGTTGATTGAAGATTGAAATAAATATATAGTAGTTGAGAGTTTAAACAGTCTTAAGGAGTTTATCGTGACTCGTCTTGGCGTTATTCTTGGCACCGTCCGTTCGAACCGTGTTGGCGCATCTGTTGCTCAGTGGGTTGTCGACAAAGCAAATACTGTTGAAGGTGTCAACGCTGATGTTATTGACATTGCTTCCTTCAATATGTCCCTTTTCGCTGAGCCGATGCCGCCTGCAATGGCTACCCCGCAGGATCCTGGTGGCGCAAAGTTCAACGAAACCGTTTCGTCTTACGATGCGCTGATCTTTGTTTCTCCGGAGTACAACCACTCAATTCCTGGCGCCCTGAAGAACGCTATCGACTTCCTTGAGCCCAAGGCTCTCGCGAATAAGGGTGTCGGCTTCGTCGGCTACTCCTTCAGCGGTGGTGTCCGTCAGGTTGAACACCTGCGTCAGATTCTGGCGAACTTCGAAGCTACGATGGTCACTCAGCAGGTTTCGCTTTCGCTCATTACCGACTTTGAAAACATGTCGGAATTCAAGCCGGGCGCGCATCATGACAACGAGGTTCAGGACATGGTTGCGGCAATGGTTGCGCGCACGGACGCTCTCGCACCTCTTCGCTGACCAATAGCTCTTAGCTTTGTGGGGGATGGGTCGAATGGTCCACCCCCCACATGGTTTTCTAGAGCAAGGTGCTATAGGAGTACCTCAATAAACTTGGGATGTTGCAAGTTAAGGTGTTCTCATGTACAGTTTCGGGTGCCCGAAACTGTACATGAAAATGGAGTCTTAATCAATGCATCGCTCAAATACCCGTATTTTCCAAGGAGCGGCACTTACCAGTGTGCTCGGTCTGGCTCTTGCCGGTTGCGCCAACCACGACGCATCCAACGCCAGCGCGAATAGCGGAACGGAGCATGGAAAAGTCGGCATCGTTGCCACCACAACCCAAATCTGTGACTATGTCACGCAGATCGCTGCCGGCGCGCCAGCGACGGCAGGCCTCGTCCTCGAGAAAACAGGCGCAGACGGACAAAAGACCACAATTGGTAGTGAAGATGCCACGAACCAAACGCGACTCGAACTCACCTGCCTTCTTGCCCCCAACGCATCAGCTCACGAACATGAGCTCACTCCCTCGCAAGCGACAGCACTTGCCAAAGCTGACGTGCTCCTTGTATCCGGAGTTGACCTCGAGCATTTCCTTGACCGTGCGATTGAAGCATCCGGCTTCAAGGGAACGATGGGCGTCACCAGCGGCATTCTGACCAGCAAAGAAGTAACCGACCCGCAAGCCATCACCGAAGACGATTCGTTGCCCTACACGGTCGAACGAGGCACCCAAAAGGTCGAGGTGCGCAAGTGGCCCTTCCCGCCAGCAGAAGGCGAAACGGAACCTGAATTTGTCTACGATCCCCACGTGTGGACAAGCCCAAAGAACGCGGCTGTTCAAGTTGCCAACATTGGTGAATTCCTCAAAGAAGTAGCCCCCGACTCCGCCGCAGGAATTGAAGAAAGTGTCAGCGTTTACGCCGACAAACTGCGCAACCTTGACCAGTGGGTCCAAGACTCGATCAATAGCGTTCCGGCAGACTCGCGCATTCTCTTCTCATCACATGACGCGTTCGGCTACTTCTCCAAGGACTACGGGATCAACTTCATCGGCGCGGCCCTCTCTGACTTCAATGAACAGCAGGACGCGACCGCTGAACACATTCAGGAAGCCGCCCAAACCGTCATCGACTCTGGAGCAAAAGCGCTCTTCGCCGAAAACTCGAACAATTCAAAGTCAATCGAGAAGATCGCTGAACTAGCCGGTGTGAAGGCCATCATTGGCGACGACGCCCTATACGGCGATTCCTTGGGGCCGGCAGGATCCGCGGGAGAAACCTACACCGGCTCAATCATCCACAACGTCACGACCATCGTCACTGCTTGGGATGGCGTGGTGGCCCAGCTTCCAGACAACTTGAAGTAGGCAATACCCGTGACCACGAACGGCATCACCTTTCACGACGCTGGAGTTGGCTACGGGACGCGCGTCGTCCTCACCGGGGTTCAAGGGCGCATGAACCCCGGTGAGGCGCTCGCCCTAGTCGGCCCAAACGGATCCGGAAAAACGACGCTACTCAAAGCCCTAGCCCGAAGCGTTCCTATTCTCGAAGGACACATTGATGGCATTCCCGACACCATCGGATACGTCCCTCAATCGGCTGACCTCGACCTGACATTCCCCATCACTGTTGAACAAGTTGTCATGATGGGTCTCTACAAACAGATCGGACTTGCCCGTTTCCCCAGGAAAGCCCACCGAGAAAAAGTCGCCAGCACTCTGACAAATGTTGGTCTTCTCAGCCGAGCCAAGGACCGTTTCGGTGAACTATCAGGCGGGCAACGCCAGCGTGTACTCGTAGCGCGCGCACTTATCGCCCAACCGAAACTGATTCTGCTGGACGAACCCTTCAACGGTTTGGACCAGCCCAATCGTGATGCCCTACTCGGAATCATTCGACGCGCAAAAAATGATGGAACAAGCGTCGTCGTTTCAACACACGATCTCTCATTAGCCTATGACGTCTGCGACCAAGCAATCCTTGTCGCTGGGCGCCAGATCGCCTTCGGTCCCGTCCGCGAAGTCCTCACCCCAAAGCTCATGAAACAGGCATACGGATCCGAAAGCCTAGAAACTGAGGCGTGTGAACTTGCGACCTGTTACGACTCCCGCAAGCAACGTGGGGAAGTCGCATGAACACGCTGTCCGATGGCGTTGCAACGCTCGTTGAACACCTTCGAGCGCTCGCCGAATCAATCGTGGGGCTCAGGGGTCTTGCGGCCTATCCCTTCCTATTCCGGCCATTTATATTTCTTGTCCTTCTATCAGTGGTGGCCGGCCTCGTCGGTACGCTAGTGAACCTACGAAAAGCTGAATTTAACGCTGAAGTCATGGTGCACTCAGTGTTCCCCGGAATCGTCGTCGGGTTCATCGTTGGCGGGAGCGACGCCATCATTATTGGTGCCGGATGTGCTGGCATCGCAGTTGTCATTGCACTAGTGGCAAGCCAGTCTTCCAGGCGAGAAAGCGACAACGAATCAGCGCATGAAGGTGCAACCGCGGTCATTTTGACTGCCTTCTTCGCACTCGGCATGACGATTTCCCTCAAAGTCGGTGATATGTCAGGGCAACTGGAAGCCCTCATGTTCGGGCGCTTGTTGGAAACGACCGACTCTGGGCTTGCTCAGTCGCTGGTCGTCTTTATCCTGACAGGAATCATGCTTGCGCTAACGTGGAAGGAACACCTCTACGTTGCGTTTGACCGGCAGGGAGCGCAGGCGTCACGCATCAACGTCAGAGGTATCGATTACGTGCTGAACGCGTGTATTGCCGCGGTCGTTGTCGCAGCATCGTCGGCAATCGGCGTGCTTCTTGTCATCGCGTTCTTGATCGTTCCAGGGGCAACTGGGCGTCTGCTTGGACGAACAGTGCGACAAACGAGCATTATTGGAGTGAGCGTGAGCCTTCTTGCCAGCTGGCTAGGCATGCAACTTCTCCTGACCCCCAGCCCGCGCCCCATCTCTCCGCAAGCGGGTGTCGTCCTTGTCCTTGTTGCACTGTTCTTCATCGCTGTCGGTATCGCTGCGATCGGGAAACGAAGGGGAAAGGTGCGCTGTTGATTTCTCATCTGGATGTTCTTCTCCTTCCTGTCATGGAGCTCGTTGCCGTGTGTTTACTCGCCGGGCTGGTCGGCGCTTTCGCCTTCCTCGACCGGAAAATCTTTTTTGCCGAGTCAGTCACGCACGGAACATTCCCAGGAGGCATTCTGGGCGTAGTCATCGCCGCCACGCTTGGGGCGAGCCATGAGCAGATGTCGCTTGCCCTGTTTGTTGGCGCCTTCCTTTTCTGTCTTCCCCTAGGTGGGCTGATGCGGTTCCTCGGTGGAATTCCGGGGATTTCATCACAGGCAAGCGCCGGCATCGTGCTGACCTTTGGGTTCGCGATGGGCTACTTCCTGTACCGCTGGTTTTCGCCGTTGCCGATTCAAATCCAGTCGTTTCTGACCGGCTCGATTCTGACGGTTAACTCCTGGGATGTTGCGTCGGCCGGCGCGGGTCTAGTGGTGGTGCTCATCATCGTTGCTGTGTGGGGGAAAGACCTGGTCTTTAAGAGCTACGACCCCATTGATTCATTGACACGCGGGATGAACACGCGTCTTCTTGAGAGCCTGAGTATCGCAATGGTCATCGGTGCAATCGTCCTGTTGATTCCCGCCGTCGGCACTGTATTGTCGATTGCGCTTTTCGCTGCTCCCGCGGCGGGACTTGCCCCGCTGATCAAGTCATGGCCACACTTCATGGTTGCCGCTCCGCTCGCGGGGCTGGGAATCGGAGTGATCGGTTTCGCGTGCGGTGTGGCGTTCAACCTTTCGGTTGGTGGCATGATCGCGATTTTCGCCGGTATCTTTTTCGCCGCCAGTCGTCTGATCGTGTGGGCTCGTTGCGCGCAAGGGTGACGAGGCCGGGCGGTCGGTTGCGGTTCGCCCGAACGCGAGCCATGTGGGTTTCGTGAATTCAACGGACGAGGCCGATCGTGGCTTGTACTGCCTCCCAGCTCGATGAGACGATGAGATCGTGTCAGAACAACGTGAACCTGTACAACGCCCTGCGTCCATCCTGCTTGCAGCAACCCCGATCGGTGATGTGGACGACGCTTCACCACGGTTTATTAGGGCCCTGCAAGAAGCTGAGGTTGTCGCAGCGGAAGACACCCGGCGCATGCTGGCCCTGGCTAGCCGTTTGAACGTTCGAGTAAACGGTAAAGTTCTCAGCTTGCACGATCACAATGAAGGCGACCGGGCAGAGGGCCTCGTCGACTGTGCCGAAGGAGGAGCGCGGGTCCTGCTGGTCTCTGACGCCGGAATGCCAACCGTTTCAGACCCCGGGTTCCGCGTGGTGCGAGCAGCGGTCGAACGTGGTGTTCACGTCTCTGCATTGCCTGGTCCGTCAGCCCCTGTTACTGCGCTTGCTGTTTCAGGCCTGCCTTCTGACCGCTTCAGCTTCGAGGGCTTCCTGCCCCGTAAAGACGGTGAAGCAAGCGCCTACCTCGAAGCGCTTGCAGACGACCCGCACACTCTCATTTTCTTTGAATCAGCCAAACGCGTTCATGGCACCCTGCAACGTATGGCCAGTGCTTTCGGCGGGGAGCGCCAAGCAGTCGTGTGTCGAGAACTGACAAAGAAATATGAAGAAGTTTTACGAGGCTCCCTATCGGACCTGATTACCCAGACAGAGGGGGAAGTACTCGGCGAAATCACGATTGTTATCGCCGGCTTCAAAGGCAAGAAGAGCGCTGAAGACCATGTGAAAACAGTGCTTGCGTTAGCTTCGGAAGGAATGCGACTCAAAGACGCGGCAGCCGAAGTTGCTTCGGCAACAGGCTTGCGGAAGAACGAACTCTATAAAGCTGCTCTCGCTTACAAAGAACAGTGATATGTGAGCAGGTGAGCTGAAATGGGGGGCGGTGCTACGTGTCAGTAGCACCGCCCCCGTGTCTTGGTAGGGAACCAGAATCCTCTTAGCTAATCTCGGTTGAAGGAACCTCCGGGATCCCAGCGTCTGCCAACTTCTTCGACGCAACAGCCCCAGTTTCCGGTGATACCGGCTCCGTCAGGTCGGAGAGCACTCGCACGGTAAAACCGGCCTTCTTCGCATCCAACGCGGTGTCGCACACGCAATGAGACTGCGCCAAACCGATGACATCAACCTCATTCACTCCGGCACCATCCAGTAAATCGCCGAGCAAAGTCCCGGCCTCGTCCATCCCTTCGAACCCAGAGTAGGCAGCCGCAAACTGGCCCTTCTTCACGTGGGCATCAACGTCGAGGTCCCAAATGGCAGGATGCAACTCCGCTTCGGCACTACCGGCCACGCCATGCGGTGGCCACGTGTCCACATAATCCGGGGTCGCAGAGAAATGAGCTCCCGGATCAATATGCCAATCCTGCGTCGTCGCAATAAAGCCGTACTCTTGGCGATGGTCATCCACATACGTGCGGATACGCTCCGCACACGCATTTCCTCCTTCAACGGGTAAAGCCCCGCCTTCACAGAAAGTGGGCTGGACATCGACGATGATGAGTGCGCGTTTCATCTGAGCTCCTCTTATGTATGTTGCCCTCAACTCTACTGCGCTTGTTCACCGTTTTGACCGCGCTTGTTCACCGTTTTGACCGCGCTTGTTCAAGCTTTTGGGCAAACGCTCGTGGAAACAAGAAGCCTGCAGTGCCGTGATTAAGCCCTTTGAGCGCGCTTGTTGAAGAAATGCATCAGTGAATTCGGGTCATACGTGCCCACTGAAACGGTGAACAAGCGCGGTGTGTGGGGAGGTGGGTGTGGTGAACAAGCGCGGTGGGGGAACGGGGAGACGCGAGTTCGGAATATGCCCGACGGGGCACTATCCTTAGAACCATGAGCCGTATTTTGTCTGCAGTAGCTTGGCCTTACGCCAACGGTCCCCGTCACATTGGACACGTTGCCGGATTCGGCGTGCCCTCCGACGTCTTCTCGCGATACATGCGAATGGCAGGACACGACGTATTGATGGTGTCCGGAACCGACGAACACGGTACTCCGATCCTCGTCGCAGCAGACGGCGAAGGCGTGACCGCTCGCGAACTTGCAGACCGCAACAACCGACTGATCGTCGAAGACCTCGTCGCGCTCGGCCTGTCCTACGACCTCTTCACTCGCACGACCGCCGGCAACCACTACGCAGTCGTCCAAGAAATGTTCCGCACTGTCCGCGACAACGGATACATGATCGAACAGGTCACTCGCGCAGCAATTTCACCCTCAACTGGACGCACGTTGCCCGACCGCTACATCGAAGGCACCTGCCCGATCTGTGGTACTGAAGGCGCTCGTGGCGACCAATGTGACGCCTGCGGTAACCAGCTGGATCCCACCGACCTGATTGATCCGCACTCGCGCATCAACGGCGAGACCCCCAAGTTCGTTGAGTCCACCCACTACTTCCTCGACCTACCTGCACTCGCCGAAGCCCTGTCCGCATGGCTCGACGATCGTGAACAGTCCGGCACCTGGCGTCCGAACGTTATCAAGTTCTCCAAGAACTTCCTCGAAGACATCCGCCCGCGTGCCATGACGCGCGACATCGACTGGGGCATCCCAGTTCCCGGGTGGGAAGACCAGCCAACCAAGCGCCTCTACGTCTGGTTCGATGCCGTCATCGGCTACCTCTCAGCATCAATCGAGTGGGCACGTCGCACCGGTGACCCCGAAGCATGGCGCCAGTGGTGGAATGATCCCGAGGCCCTGTCCTACTACTTCATGGGCAAGGACAACATCGTCTTCCACTCCCAGATTTGGCCTGCCGAAATGCTCGGCTACAACGGTCAGGGTACCAAGGGTGGAAAGCCCGGAACGCTCGGCGTCCTCAACATGCCGACCGAAGTTGTGTCCAGCGAATTCCTCACCATGGAAGGCAAGAAATTCTCTTCCTCCCACGGCATCGTCATCTACGTCCGTGACTTCCTGGCTCGCTACCAGGCAGATGCCCTGCGTTACTTCATCAGCGCAGCAGGCCCGGAAACCTCCGACTCCGATTTCACATGGGCAGAATTCGTGCGCCGCACCAACGGCGAACTCGTCGCCGGCTGGGGCAACCTGGTCAACCGAACGGCATCGATGATCGCCAAGAAGTTCGGCGAAATTCCTGCTCCCGGCGAGCTTGAAGATATCGACCGTGCGCTATTGGACGAAATCAACAAAGGCTTCGAAACCATCGGTGACCTGATCCGTCACCACCGTCAGAAGGCCGCACTCTCTGAAGCGATGCGACTGGTCAGTGAAGCCAACAAGTACGTCACCGACACCGAGCCCTTCAAGCTCAAGGCGCCCGAACAGCGTGAACGACTTGCAACGGTTCTGCATACCCTCGCCCAGGCTGTCGCTGATCTCAACCTGATGCTCTCGCCCTTCCTTCCTCACGCAGCGAACGACATTGACCGCGTCATGGGCGGTGCGGGCAACATCGCTCCGATGCCACGCATCGAAGAGGTCGAAGAACTCGACCCGCAGGTTCTGCCCGAAGCATTCGATGGCCGCAACGGATACCCGATTATTACGGGTGACTACACCTCAGCTCCAACGTGGGAACGCCACCTCATCACGGTGGGTACCCCGATCGTGAAGCCGACGCCCGTCTTCACCAAGCTCGACGAAGCCATCGTCGAAGAAGAACTCGCACGCTACGCGGATTCAACTCCCGATGATGTGACCGGAGCCTGAGCCTTTGTAAGCTCAACTCATTCAACACCGCGAAAGGTGGGAAGCTCGTCCGCTTCCCACCTTTCGTCTGTCTACGGCAAGGCACGCCTTCTTCACTTGCCCCTGGCTTATGCCCGCCCGCGCCGTGAACAAGCGCGGTTGTGTGCGGGGGCAGACGGTGAACAAGCGCGGTGATTTTGGGGAGCGTGGCCTCGGCAATAGGAAAAGGCATAAGGATATTTTTTAGTTTTCTCAGAAACTACTTTACCTAGGACCTTTTGGAGTAAGGATTAATCGAACCGTCGAAAAACTATCGAATTTAATATTTTCGATCATCAAGTGAAAGAAATCGCTTCTATTTCGTCATTACGATTCCCTAATGGGAAACCTCAACGAAGAGGAAAAGACAACGATGTCTGTCCCATTAACACACTCGAAAGGGGAACCGCCGTATGTTACGACGACGGATCGTGAGTAGCCTGGCCACCGCCGCGTTGCTCATCGGGGGTGGCGCACTATCGCCAGCATTTGCCTCGGTGCAAACATCGCAGGAAAACGTTGGAGATATCCTTGGTGCGCCCGCAGCAGTGGAAAAGTCCACGAATGAACGCATCGCTGCATGGCAGAAACTGCAATTCGGTCTCTTCATGCACTGGGGTGTCTACTCAATGTTCGAAGGAAGCTACAAAGGACAACGCCAGCGCATCGGCTACCCGGAACAAATCAAGGCTTGGATGAACATTCCTCGCGAGGAATACCTCAAAGAAGCCAAGAAGATGACTGCAGACAAATGGGATGCTGCGAAGATCTGCCAGACCGCAAAGAACGCAGGCATGAAGTATGTCATGGTGACTTCGAAGCACCATGACGGTTTTGCCATGTGGGACACCAAGACGACGGACTACAACGTCGTCAAGCAGACAGCATTCGGGAAAGACCCGATGAAACAGCTCGCTGACGAATGCGGCAAGATCGACATGAAGCTCGCCTTCTACTTCTCCATCATCGACTGGGAGAAGCATGAGCCCGAGCCCTACTCCAACCTCAACCCCATCACTGAAGAACACCTTCAATACAACCTCGACCAGATTACCGAGCTACTCACCAACTACGGTCCAATCGCCGAGTTCTGGTTCGACATGGGTCGCCCGACCGCGGAACAGTCTCAGAAGATGGCCGACAAGGTCCATGAACTGCAGCCGAATACAACGGTCGTGAACTCTCGCGTGTGGAACAACAAAGGTGACTTCAACGTTGGTGGTGACAACGCGGTCCACTCATCCTTCAGTATCGGTCCGTGGGAATCCATCCGATCCATCTTCCCCCAATGCTGGTCCTACTGTTCAGACTCCCGAGCAAATCGCGCAGCGGGCACAGCTAACAGAGTAATTAGCGAGACGATCTCGAACCTCGTCGGTGTCGTAGCCAACGGCGGAAACTTCGCCTTCAACGTCGGTCCGATGGGTGACGGTTCCTTCCCTGAATACGACGAATATGTTCTGAAGGAACTAGGAACATGGCACACTGATCACCCGCACGCCATCGACGGAGCAAGTGCAACATGGATCCCCGCACCGTCTAACGCTCTTCTGACAGTGAATGGTTCAGACCTGTACATCTTCCCGGACCAGTGGAACTCCGGAGAATCAATCACCGTTCCTGGACTGGCAAACAAGGTCACCTCAGTCACGGTTGATGGCAAGGGAACCCCCGTTCAATTTGCCCGCAACGGCCTTGACCTGACAGTGACGATGTCCGGAGAATCCCCTGACAAGTACCGTCCTGTCATCAAGGTTGCCCTTGACGGTGAAGCGCGCTACGTCCCCACTCAGACCGTGAACCTCGACCACGGAAGTGGCACCATCCCGACGCGCGATATTGTCGAACGCACCGTTGGCGCCTCGCGCGACGCGGCCATCCTGGACGCCTACATCGTTGATCGCTCTGGCGAAAAGTACGGCGATGTCGAATTTGATCTCACCCAATCGTCGGGTTTCCAAGACGACGTTGAATACAACGTGAGCTTCAACGGCGTCACTCACCTGTTCAAAGGAATTGACCTGAAGACCCGTCCCATCTCCGGGTACACGATGAACCCGAATGAGGTCTCTCGCCTTCGCATCCAGCTGGCAAACCCGAGCTATTACACCGATGCTCTCAACGTCAAGGTTGAATCGATCAAGGTGGCAGCATACAAGGATCACGCTGCCTCGGTTGCTCCGACCTTCACGTCTCAACCGAGCGACGCACAGGTCGTCGAAGGTGAATCCGTCACTTTCACTGCCGGCGCCTCGGGTCGCCCAGCTCCGACCTACCAGTGGTACCGCATTGATGCCGACGACGAGGACGAGGATGAGGACGGTGCCGAGGACGAGGATGGTGCCGAGGACGAGGACGAGGCCATACTGATTGAGGGTGCAACGAATTCCTCGTACACCTTCGTCACAACAAAGGATGACAATGAAGCAGATTTCTTTGTCGTTGCCACCAACGAAGCTGGAACAGCCACGTCGGAAATCGCAACCCTGACGGTTGTCGATCCCTCGTTGAACCTGGCCCTCAAGAAGCCTGCACGCCAGTCTTCTGACAGCGCCTGGAACGGCCCAGCATCCCGAGCCGTCGACGGCAACACGGATGGAAAGTGGGACAACGGTTCGGTTAGCGCAACGGCTACGCAGAATGATCCCTGGTGGGAGGTTGACCTTGAGAAAACAGTTCCGGTCGGACAGGTTAACATCTACAACCGTTCTGCTGACGATCAGTGCAACGGAAACCAGTCGTGTGCGGAGCGCCTGAAGGGCTTCTACGTTATTGCTTCGAAGGACAAGCTTGACGACAAGCTATCCAGCGAAGAAATTGAGAAGAAGGGTGAAGCAGGAGAACTCAAGTACTTCAAGGTCGAAGAGAAGGCTGATTTCCCGACCAGTCTGAATTTCGATGGCTACCAGGCTCGCTACATTCGTGTGATGTTGCCAGGAAACTGGAAGGAACTCAACCTTGCTGAGGTTGAGGTCTACGGGCAGAACACTGCTCCCACCGCGGTTATTAGCGCAGTTGCTGACCCTGAAGAAGGCTTCAGCGTTTCGGGCGACCAGCTGAACGCTGTTCCCGGATCAATCCTGACCTTTACTGCTAAAACAAGCGGCTTCCCCGCCCCTAAGCTTCAGTGGCAGACTTCGGCTGATGGTCAGACATGGAACGATGTGGAAGGCCAGACGCAGCAGGGCTACTCGTTTGAGATCGACGCGAAGCACCACGGTTTGAAGGTGCGAGTTGCTGCGACGAATAGCGTCGAGACAGCGTACTCTGAGCCACTCACGATCAATATCGTCGAAAAGCCGGCCCTCACCCCGCTGTCCGCTAGCTTGAACGACTCGGTTCTTGAACCGGCTGACGATGGTGCGTGGCAGAAAGTCACAGTGAACGAGGGCGAAACCGTCGTCCTGTCCACGACGGCTTCAGGTATGCCCGTTCCGACGATTGCATGGCAGTCACGTGAGGTCAGCGGTGCTGAAGATTCGTGGACTCCAATCGAAGGAGCAACAACTGACAAGTTGAGCCTGAAGGCATCGAAGGACGTCCAGTCGCATCTCTATCGTGCGGTTGCAACCAACTCGCAAGGTGAAGCAGTAACGGCTCCGCTTCGTGTTGTTCTGCACCAGCAGACTCCGACTCCGAACCCTGGTGGTGATGAGCCTGGTCAGGCGGATGTTCCGACTCTTGAGTTGGGTGCTGCTCAGGTGAAGGTTGGAGATACTCTGTCGATTCGTGTGAAGGGTCTGAAGAAGGGCGAGCGTATTAAGCTCACCGTTCACTCGGAGCCAGTTGTAATCCCTGAAAGCGATATCAAGTATGACGACGAGCAGGGGACTGCTCAGGCTGATTGGAAGGTTCCGGCTGGCTTTGAAGTTGGCGAGCACACTGTGAAGGTGGTGAGCAAGTCGGGTGAGAGCATCATTAAGTTCGAGGTTCTTCCCGCGGATGCTGTGCCTGTTCCGGATCAGTCGAATGCCGATAAGCCTGTTGGTGATTCTCAGCCTGTGAAGAAAGCCTCGGTGAAGAAGCTTTCTTCAACGGGTGCTGATGCGGTTTTGCTTGCAGAGCTTTCGGCTCTCTTCCTCGCTACTGGTGTGGCTGGGTTTGCTGCGCGCAGGCGTGTGCGTGACTGATCGTTGAGTGTCGGCCTGGCATAGATGAAGGTGCCTCGGGGTTGTTCCCGAGGCACCTTCTTTATGTTGTGTACGCCCGATGGTGAACAAGCGCGGCTCATACCCGCCCGCGCCGTGAACAAGCGCGGTTGTGTGTGGGGCGGATGGTGAACAAGCGCGGTCAAAGATGCACTGCGCGCGACTGAAAAAGCGGGCTAACGTTCTTTCGACTTGCCGACGAAGAACGCGGAAATGATGAGCACTAGGCCGAGCGCTGCAATCAGGCCGATGAAAACAAACGGCAACTGTACGACGTTCAAGAACGGCAGAACAATCAGGAACACTCCGATGGCAATAACGATCAGCGCCCAGATGAGCTGCCCTACCCGAGGTTTCGTTGAAACTTCCACGACGGGTTCTGGAGCATGTGCTGCGGCGTCTGCTGCGGTCCAAACCTTAGTCGGCTGCTCCTCGGAGGTGGGCATGGTGGTTGTCTCGTCGGCTACGTTGAACTCGGTCGTTGCTTCATCAGGCATATGAGAGGTGGTCATGCTGCGCTCCTTAGCGTTGAGTCAGCCGAGAGAACCCACGATACGGGGGAAACGTCGGCTCCTGAAGTAGTGGAAGAAGTGGATGCGCCAGGCGTGCTAGCCCCGGACTGTGAGGAGGAAGAACCTGATTGTCCCTGATCAAGCGCTCCCGACTGGCCAGTCGAACCAGACTGGCCCTCGCCGGATTCGGGCGCTGAAGAAGGAGCTGGAGTATTGCCGTACCAGTCTTCCTCGTAGTTGAAGCTCCACATCCATGAAGTGATGCGAACCGTGATCCCGTCACTGTTGTTGAAGGTCGGGGATTGAACCGATACCGGATTTTCTGCGTCAACTGAATCGTTGCATCCACGCAGGGCGTTCACCCACGTCCTGTTCTTTGAAGGGTGAGTGTTATCGAAAGAATACTCGACCTCTTGAATTCCCATTTCGCAGATGATGCGGACCGGCTGATCGGTGCGCGCAGAAATCTCTAGGTCACTCACGCTAGGGTCAACGACGATTTCTTTGGAAGTTCCCGCGGGAGCCTGCGAGATGTCAAGCAACGCTCTCCCCCGAGAAGAATAGACCGTCGATTCGGTCCAATCGCTGACTAGCGTTTCGCTCGAATAATCGAAGGAAGCGGTGTATTCGGAGGCCGTTGCGATGCCGAACAAGACAGTCGGCAAGGACAAGAACGCGCCGATTATTGACAGGGCGACCAACCAGTCGGCTTTCCGTCCACGCATTGATGCGATCGCGAGGGCAAGACCTGTGATAAGCATGCAGATGCCACCACCGATCAGACCGATCTTCGTGCCGAAAATCAGCATCTCGGCGGAGCCATTGTCCATGTAGTAGTACATGAGTCCAAATGTCGTCGCCATTGCCAGAAGAACAAGACCGGTGACGACCAAGTTTGTCCGGCGCCCGACGCTACGGACGAACGGAGTCAGCGGTGGAATCCAGTTGTTCGCTCCATTGTTCATCGGCGTGTTGGGAGCCTGATAAGGTGCCGAATTCATAGGAGCATTCGGATATGCCGGCTGGTATGGTGTTCCGGCATTATTGTGATACGCGCCGTTTGGAACCTGCGAAAAACCTCCGGTGTATGGGGTTGCTGGCTGTGTGGGATTTGGGGACGAGGCCGCCCACGCAGGAGTCGGCATCATGCCCGGATGGGGGGTGGAGTATGTGGCACCGGTCCCTGAAACGTTCGTTGCGTCTGAAGTGGGCTGACCGGCCTCGTTCATGGAGGTTGAAGCGAAAGCTGAAGAGGAGTGCCCAGGCTGACTATTCGGATCCATGCTCATTGGCGGATTTCCTTGAAACGTCGTGGGTGCTGACCGTCGGTCGTGGCGGAGCAAAATAACGGCGATGACGATGATCGCCACTAAGACAAGCAGTGTGCCGAGTGGGACGAGGGGTAATTCTTCGATCACGACTGAGAATGGGAAAGCTGAGGTGCTTCCCATCAGGATGAACAGGATTGCGCCCGCCTGTCCTGATTCAAATCGACCATTTACGAGTTCTTGAGCGTGGATTCGTCCAGTCATCTGATCGGGAAGGAGACCCCACCCAAGACCGTAGGCTGCCAACAGTGGCGGGAAGACCAGCATTGCCACAATGCTGAGCCCGCGGACAAGCGCTAAGTCCCAACCGGTTCGGGCGGAAATCGCTGCGCACACGCCACCAATGGTCCTCACTGATGGGCGGTACCATCCGGAACGTCGGATGGAGGCGAAGAATCCGCCACCCGTGTTGTATCCACCCTGGCCCGGTGGGAACGTTCCATTATTCGGAGTGAAACCTGGCCCACTGAAACCTGGTCCACCTGGGTATTGAGCGTTGCCGTTGAAAGTAGCATTCGGCGCATTTGCGTCGTTTGGGTTGAAGGCACTGCCGGAAGGGGTGTCCCCGGTCGTGGCCTGACCGTACGGGTGCGAAGAGTTCATGTCCATACTCAACAGTGTGGTCGCTTCGCTGAACCGGCGACAGTGGGGTTATCCCTTAACTGTCCCTGATTTAGCCCCTTAAAGTCGCGGTCGCTGTTCGAAAGATGTGAAGATAGGTCGTGTGAATGAAGGCGAAAACAAAGGGTATATTCCCGTTCAGCCCGGCATGGCCAATACTGTCGGCGGCTGGCGTCCTCCCATGCCTTCTGCCTACCGTGCTCCGCTGAAACGTGCGCGCGAAATATCAGCAGATATGCCGAGCGCCCGTATCGCTGGGGTTTGCTCCGGCCTATCTGTTCACCTCGGAGTGTCAGTCACGCTTGTTCGCGTGCTGATGGTCCTTGCTGGGCTCTTCGGTGGAACGGGCGTGATCCTCTACGTCTGGCTGTGGGCAATGGTCCCCGAAGATGATGGGCAACGCATCCGTGTTGGGGGCGCTCCGATCGGAGCCAACCTAGCAACGAAAAAACAGGGCAATCCGCACGATGCAAGTAGGGGACAGCTCCTGCTTGCTGGAGTGCTGATTCTGCTTGCGGCCCTCGTTGCAACACTGTTTGCTTGGACGAATGTCGCCCGTCTGTTCGACGTAGCATCGGCAGGTTTGATCATCGCCGGCTTGGGACTGGTGTGGAGCCAAGGGGCACATATTCAGCAGTGGCGATCATCCAAATTTCTGGCAATCATCGGCGCGGGAATCGGGCTCCTCTTCACTGGCGTGCTCTTCCTTGCCGGACGCGGAGACCCGCCAATCATCTTGCTTCGCGGCGGCCTGATCGGTGCGGTCGTGGTCGCCGGCGTGCTGTTCGCATTACTTCCGCTTTGGTTACGCACGTCGAAAGACCTTTCAGTAAGCCGTGAACGAGAAGTTCGCGAGGCCGAGCGCGCCGACATCGCAGCGCACTTGCATGACTCGGTTCTTCAAACACTCACACTGATTCGTTCGGCCGCTTCCGACCCCGCTCGCGTACGAGCACTAGCGCTTGCAGAAGAACGAGAGCTACGATCCTGGCTCTACACCGGTCGTACGCAGGCAAATGAGTCATTGTCGCAAGCAATCCGAAACACCGTCGAACAGGTGGAAAGCCGTCACGGTATCCCCGTTGATGTTGTTGCGGTCGGAGATACTGTCCCGGGTCCTGGTGAGCTAGCGATGGTCGCCGCAATCGGAGAAGCTGTAGCGAATGCCGTCAGGCACGGCGAACCTCCCGTTTCTGTATATGTTGAAGTTCGACCGAACGTTATCGAAGCGTTCATCAAAGACTCCGGTTCAGGATTTGATCTGGCTTCAATCCCGAGCGATCGGCACGGCGTTCGTGACTCAATCATCGGTCGTATGGAACGCGTAGGAGGAAAAGCCAGAATCAGAATGCTTCAGAGCGGAACAGAAGTAGAACTCAGCCTCCCAAGAGAGTAAGCAAACGCTCAATAACAAGAAACACTTATCCGCAACCACGGCAGTGAAGAAAAGCGAAGAGAATAGACCTATGACAATTCGACTCATCGTGATTGACGACCACGCAATGGTTCGCGCTGGTGTTCGCGCAGAACTTGAAAACTCCGGCGCAGACCTCGAAATCGTCGGCGAAGCAGCAGACGTTGATGGAGCAATCGCGGCATGCCATGAACTTCGCCCCGATGTCGCCCTGCTCGACGTTCACCTGCCCGGAGGTCGCGGTGGCGGTGGAGCAGAGGTTTCCGCTCGATGCCAAGATATTGAGGGTCTACGCTTCCTAGCCCTCTCTGTCTCAGACTCACCCGAAGATGTCGTTCAGGTCATCCGAAGTGGCGCTCGCGGGTATGTCACCAAGTCGATTTCTACCCCCGAACTCCTTGAAGCTATCGGTCGTATTGCTGCCGGAGACGCGGCGTTCAGTCCTCGCCTTGCCGGCTTTGTGCTTGACGCATTCGGCACTGGGCAGGTTGCCATCGGTGACGACGAACTCGATCTTCTCTCCGCTCGCGAACAGGAAGTCATGCGTCTGATTGCTCGCGGTTACACGTACAAGGAAGTAGCCTCCGAGCTCTTCATCTCGGTGAAAACAGTAGAAACACACGTATCGGCTGTGTTGCGCAAACTTCAGCTGTCGAACCGTCACGAACTGACCCGCTGGGCAATGCAACGTCACATCGTGTGAGGTCAGCCTCGTGAATAAAAATCGCGAAGCCGAAAGTCTGCTGTGAACCCGAACGCATTTCGACCCTGAGGCGCGAAAGGCGACCGAAGAGGCGCCCCCTGAGCCGGCTGACGCGGTAATCTCCATTCGTTACGAATATTGCTTTGGCGTTCAGAGCTTTCAGTAGGGGAGACCATGCACCGTATCGGATTTGACCGCGACACCTACCTGCGACTCCAGTCTCAGCACATCGCCCAAAGGCGCGCTGACTTCGGTGGAAAGCTCTACTTGGAGTTCGGCGGCAAACTCATCGACGATATGCACGCATCGCGCGTGTTGCCCGGCTTCACCCCGGATAACAAGGTCGTCATGCTGAAGGAACTTGCTGACGACGTCGAAATCATCGTCGCCGTGAATGCCAAGGACTTCCAACGTCATAAAGTGCGCGCAGACCTCGGCACCACCTACGATGACGAGGTCCTGCGCCACATCGACGAATTCCGCGACTACGGACTGTACGTCGGCTCTGTTGTTATTACTCAGTGGACTGACGATAATCGCGAAGCGCAGGCCGTGAAGCAGAAGTTCGAGCGCCTCGGTATTACCGTTTACCGCCACTTCCCGATCCCCGGCTATCCGAACGACGTTGCGCGCATCGTCTCGGATGAAGGCTACGGCGCAAATGAATACATCGAGACCGCCCACGACCTGATCGTCGTCACCGCCCCCGGCCCGGGCTCCGGCAAGATGGCAACCTGCCTGTCCCAGCTGTACCACGACCACAAGCGTGGCATCCGCTCCGGCTACGCGAAGTGGGAGACGTTCCCGATCTGGAACCTGCCTCTAGACCACCCAGTTAACATCGCCTACGAGGCGGCAACTGCTGACCTTGACGACATCAACATGATCGATCCCTTCCACCTGGAAGCCCACGGCGAAAAGACCGTTAACTACAACCGCGACGTCGAAATCTTCCCCGTGCTACAGCGCTTGTTCACGCAGATCCTGGGCGAATCCCCGTATCAGAGCCCGACCGATATGGGTGTCAATATGGCGGGCAAGTCGATCTGCGACGACGATGCGTGCCGCGAAGCGTCCAAGCAGGAAGTGATCCGTCGCTACTACAAGGCGCTGGTGACCGAAAAGAAGGAACTGTCTGAGCCGGTTCAATCGGAACGCATCGCTCTGGCGATGTCAAAGCTGTCAATCACGCCGACCGATCGCCCAGTTGTCCCGCCGACGGTTGCGCTCGCTCAATCAACTGGCGCTCCGGCTGCTGCGATTGAACTGGCTGACGGTCAGATCGTCACGGGTAAGACGTCGGCTCTGCTTGGCTGTTCATCGGCCATGTTGCTGAACGCCCTGAAGATCCTGGCGGGTATCGATTCTGAGGTGAAGCTGCTGTCGCCCGACGCGATCACGCCGATCCAGACTTTGAAGACTCAGCACCTGGGTTCCGCGAACCCGCGTCTGCACACTGACGAGGTCCTGATCGCGCTGGCAGTCTCTGCTTCCACTGATGACAACGCCCGCCGAGCTCTTGAATGCTTAGGCGAGCTGAAGGGCTGCGACGTTCATACTTCGACGATTCTCGGCTCAGTGGATGAAGGCATCTTCCGTTCGCTTGGCGTTCAGGTGACGAACGAACCCGTCTATGCAACCAAGTCGCTGTATCGCAAGAAGTAGAACTGGTTGGGTTGAGCGGGCGTGGGCGCGCTTGTACCGAGGTGCCGTGCCCAGCGTTTGCTGCGCTTGTTCAGCGTCTTCGTAGAAGCAAACGTGTGTGATCTGCGTTTTTACCGTGCTTGTTCACGTGAAAGGTAGCGTGCTTGTTTAGCGTGGGGCTGCGCTTGCTCACTGTTGCGGGCGTGATTGCACGCTGTCATGGTCGCGCTTGTTCACCCGAAGTCCCGGCTACTTCTCAGGATGAACACCTGCCGGACGTTTTGCAGATTGGTTTCTACATGGTCTGTTTTAGGCTAGGAGAGCGATGACTGATTTCACTTCTCTTCCCGATCTTGGCTCCGCTTCATTCTCAGAATGGGGCGGTGTGCCAGAACCTGGGCCTGAGTCGCCGGTGTATGACTTCCCCGGCGGATCCGTTCCAGGTGAGGATGTTGTGCCCGTTTTGGATGAATCTGAGTACTTCTCTCAGGCGAATAGGACCAGCTCGAAATCTGCGTTCGGCTATTCGGGCAATGGAAGTGAAGAACCTTCAGACTGGCAGTCCCGGCCTCGTTTTTCTGAACCGGACGAACTCATTAGAGAACTCAACGATCAGCAACGCGAAGCTGTCGTCCACGACGGCGGACCGTTACTGATTATGGCGGGCGCGGGATCTGGGAAAACGCGCGTGCTTACTCACCGAATTGCCTACCTTCTTGCTACAGGGCGAGCCACACAAGGGCAGATTCTTGCGATCACGTTCACCAACAAAGCCGCCGCAGAAATGCGTGAAAGGGTTGGCGGGCTGGTCGGTCATGGCGCGGAGTATATGTGGGTTTCGACGTTCCATTCGGCCTGCGTGCGAATCCTGCGACGTGAGCACGAGGCCGCCGGTCTGACTTCGTCGTTCACCATTTATGACGCGCAGGATGCTCAGCGACTCATTCAAATGATCCTGAAATCGATGGGTGTCGACGTGAAGCGATACTCACCCAAAATGATCGCGGCTAAGATTTCAGATCTAAAAAATGAACTGATTACTCCCGCCAAATACGAGGAAACCTGCGCAAACGACCCAATTTCAAAGATCGTCGCAAACACCTATCGCGAATACTCAAAGAGAATGCGCGAATCGAATGCGCTGGACTTCGATGATCTGATCATGGCGACGGTGCAGTTGCTGAAAGACAAGCCACTGATTGCTCAACAGTATCATCGGCGCTTCCGCCACATTCTGGTGGATGAGTATCAAGACACGAACCATGCGCAGTATGTCCTGGTTCGCCTACTTGTCGGCGATGGTGATGACGGAGTAGAACCCGGTGAGCTCACCGTGGTTGGTGACTCAGACCAGTCGATTTACGCCTTCCGCGGTGCAACAATCCGCAACATTGAGCAGTTTGAGCGCGATTTTCCGGGTGCTCGCACGATTCTTCTGGAGCAGAATTATCGGTCGACGCAGAATATTCTCTCTGCCGCGAATGCAGTGATCGCGCGCAACCAAGGGCGTCGACCAAAAAACCTGTGGACAGCTTCAGGCGATGGTGCGCTCATCACTCTTGACGCAGCTGATTCTGAACATGATGAAGCACGTTTTGTCGTGTCTGAAGTTGATCGCCTGGCTGATCAGGGTGCTTCATATGGTGATGTTGCAGTCTTTTACCGTACAAACGCCCAGTCACGCGCCATTGAAGAACTCCTTGTGCGTCAAGGAATTCCCTACCGCGTGGTCGGCGGAACACGATTCTACGAGCGCAAAGAAATCAAAGATGCGCTGGCCTACCTGCAAGCGATCTCCAATCCTGATGACAGCGTTGCCGTCCGCAGAATTATCAACGTTCCACGTCGTGGGATCGGCGCAAAAGCTGAAGACGCTATCGCAGTCCATGCTTCTCGATACGGTATTTCCTTCGGCCAAGCTGTCCGAGACGTCTGGGAAAGCGAAGGATGCCCGCTGGGTGAAAGTGAAGGTATTGAATGGCAATACCCGACGGTCAGTCAAAGCGATGCGACATCGCCCGTCGATGGTGCCAACTCTTCTGCTTCCCCTTCAGGTGAACCTTTCCCATCGAACGGAAGAAACCTAGGGAAACAAACAAGCGAGTCTTCCCTTGTCGAGTCTGAAACACCGGGGTCCGTCGTAGACAATGCGCTCAGTGCGTGGGCAGACGTAGAGGTACGTACATTCGAGCAAAATCCGCCGGATGCTCAAGATGTAAACTCGGCCTCGTCGATCGGAAATCTGCCCAGCCGGCAGTTGCACTCCAGTGGTGAACAGCGCGAGGTCCTTGGCCTTTCTCCGCGAGCGCGAAAGTCGATTGCGGCGTTCTGGGGTCTGATCGAATCTACTCGGCAAGCAAGTCAAAAGGGTGTGTCGACTGCCGATATCCTCGAGGAGATCCTGGATAAGACGGGATACCTCGCTACGCTACGAAAGTCGGAGGATCCTCAGGATGCTTCGCGCGTGGAAAACCTTGCAGAATTGCACTCAGTAGCGATTGATTTCGCGCACGTGAACCCGCGCGGTAGTTTGGTCGACTTCCTTGAGCGAGTCGCACTCGTTGCAGATTCGGATCAAATTCCATCTGAAGACCAGCGAAGTGGTCAGGTGACGTTGATGACGGTGCATACAGCGAAGGGACTGGAATTCCCCATCGTGTTTGTCACCGGCATGGAAGATGGGACCTTCCCGCATCAAAGGTCGCTTGGGGATGAGTCTGAGCTTGCGGAAGAGCGTCGCCTTGCATACGTGGCAATTACGCGTGCGCGTGAGCGACTGTATTTGACGCGAGCCTCTATTCGCTCAGCTTGGGGTACTCCGCAAGAGATGCTGCCGTCCCAGTTCCTCGCAGATATTCCGCCGGAGCTATGCGATATCCGCCGATCCTCAACTGCAAGTGAACGACTGCGTTCGCACGAAAACTCCTGGGGGAGCGGATGGGGATCGGGCTCCTACTCTTCGCGCACCGGTCGTACCTTGGATGATGATGGGCCAGTTTTTGGCTCCGGTAAAGCAGAAACTGCCTCTCGAGTCACAGGTATTCGAACCGGGAAAACCATACGCATGGGCGCGCAACAAACGTCACGCAATACGCGCCGACCGCTCCTTGACTTGAAGGTTGGCGATAGGGTTAAACACGCGAGTCTGGGGGAGGGAACTGTTGTTGGCCTCGAAGGTCAGGGGAAAACAACGGTTGCTCGGGTCAAATTCAGCGAAGCGGAGAAGCGCCTGCTTCTTCGAGTTGCACCCCTAGAAAAAATCTGAATCGAACATAAATTGGCGTTCTTAGGACGAACGGCCTAAGTGGTCGTTAGTCTGTTCAATGACAAGCCACAGATGACAAAGGAGCCCACCCGTGGACCTGTATGAATACCAAGCACGTGACATGTTCCGAAAGCACGGCGTTCCCGTACTACCCGGGCTTACTGCAACGACTGTCGAAGAGGCGCGCGCAGCGGCAACTCGTCTGCTCTCAGACGGCGCCGAGCTTCTCGTCGTCAAAGCGCAGGTGAAAACCGGTGGCCGTGGAAAGGCAGGTGGCGTCAAACTTGCTTACACTGCCGCAGAAGCCGCTGAAAAAGCAGAGGCAATTCTTGGACTCGATATCAAGGGACATATCGTCAAAACCCTGTTGATCGCATCGGGTGCCGACATCGCCGAGGAATACTACTTCTCGATCCTCCTTGATCGATCGAACCGTCGCTACCTTGCAATGTGCTCCCGCGAAGGCGGTATGGACATTGAAACCCTGGCGAAGGAACGCCCCGAAGCCCTAGCTCGCGTGCCTCTGAACCCCGTCATCGGAATCAACGATCAAGTGGCACGGGAGATCTTGACGCAAGCGGGATTCCCCGCTGAACGCCAGGATCCCCTCATTCCGGTCCTCGTCCTGCTCTGGGAAACCTACCGCGACGAGGACGCAACCCTTGTCGAGGTCAATCCTCTTGTCACTGCCACCGACGGTACCGTGTGGGCAGTCGACGGCAAGGTCAGCCTGGACGACAACGCCCGCTTCCGCCATCCGGAACACGAAGAACTCGTCGACCGAGCCACCCAAGATCCCCGCGAGGCACTGGCGAAGGAAGCCGGACTGAACTACGTGCGCCTCGAAGGTGAAGTTGGCATCATCGGTAACGGTGCTGGTCTGGTCATGTCAACCCTCGACGTCGTTGCGATGGCCGGTGAAGATCTTGGCGTAAAACCGGCAAACTTCCTCGATATCGGTGGCGGTGCTTCGGCTGAAGTGATGGCAAAGGGCCTCGACATCATCCTTGGCGACGAGCAGGTTCGCTCTGTCTTCGTCAACGTCTTCGGTGGCATTACCGCATGTGACAAGGTCGCGGAAGGCATCATCGGAGCTCTCGAAGTTCTTGGCGACTCTGCGACGAAGCCTCTGGTGGTTCGCCTCGATGGAAATAAGGTCGCCGAAGGTCGAGCGATTCTCCAGACAGCGAACCATCCGTTGATCCACATGGTTGAGACCATGGACGATGCCGCGCGACGTGCAGCTGAACTTGCTGCTAAGGCCGTTGCTTCACAGCCGGCTCAGAACTGACCAGACGAAAGACAAAGGACGAAAAGAATGTCGATTTTCCTTAACTCTGACTCCCGTGTCATCGTCCAGGGTATGACGGGCGCTGAAGGTCGTAAACACACGCAACGGATGCTGAGCGCCGGCACAACCATTGTTGCTGGCACTAACCCGCGTAAAGCCGGCACCAGTGTTGACTTTGACGTGGTTGGCTACGGCCCGGCCGCTGACCGGGTCGAAAACGGAACAGTATCCGTACCCGTGTACGCCACCGTTGCTGAAGCAAAAGAAGCAACGAACGCGAACACTTCTGTCATCTTCGTTCCGCCGGCCTTCGCGAAGGGAGCCGCACTTGAAGCGATTGATGCTGGCATCGAAACGATCGTTGTGATCACCGAAGGTATTCCAGTCGCAGACTCAACCGTTTTCGTGTCGCATGCACTGAAGAAGGGTGTTCGTCTGATTGGCCCGAACTGCCCAGGCATCATTAGCCCAAACCAGTCAAATGTTGGTATCACGCCAGCAGACATCACCGGTCCGGGTCGCATCGGCCTAGTTTCTAAGTCCGGCACGCTCACGTACCAGCTCATGTACGAACTCCGCGACTTTGGTTTCACCACCTGCCTTGGCATCGGTGGCGACCCGGTGGTCGGAACCACCCACATCGATGCCCTGGCGGCGTTCGAAGCCGACCCCGACACCGATCTGGTTGTAATGATCGGCGAAATCGGTGGCGACGCAGAAGAACGAGCAGCTACCTGGATCAAGGAAAACATGACGAAACCCGTCGTCGCCTACGTTGCTGGTTTTACAGCCCCCGAAGGCAAGACCATGGGGCACGCTGGCGCGATCGTTTCCGGTTCTTCCGGCACTGCTGCGGCAAAGGCCGAGGCTCTAGAAGCAGTTGGTGTTCGCGTCGGTCGGACTCCGTCGCAGACCGCTCAGCTTGCTCGAGAAATCCTCTCAAAGTAGTTGCACACTATGCCGATTTTGGTAGGGCAAACTGAAGAGGCCGGAAGCGAACAGAACACCAACTCTGAAAACGGAGTGGCCAGAACACAAACTCTGAAAGCGATCTGATCTCGCTTCCACACTGAGGTAGGTCTCAATCTGACGGTGGCCGGTGGTGCGAAAGCCCTACCGGCCACCGGTGCGTCATGATGGATAACGTTATGAACGTTACGCCTGAGACTTCACCACGCGTCACCACAACGACGTACGCTCCGACGCGGAAAACTATTCGCGTGAGCATGCCTGACGGTTGGGCGCGCGCCATGCTTTCGGGCGTTGAAGCAGCATTCGTCGGTTGGGCTACCTGCGTTCTTATCGTCATGGGTTCCTTCCTGACGGTCGCGTCGAACCCGTGGGTGTCAAAAATCGGCTGGGACACGGTGTTCGCGTCCAGTTCGGATGTCTTCGGAGTCCTCTTCGGCGCATCAGTTCATACAGAAACCGTCACCTATCACGCCATCCCCACTCTTGTGTCGATCGGCCTCGTTCTGCTGCTCCGACTCTTCTTGCGCGGAGGCGAAGATTTCTCGCCATCGTCGAACTGGTTCGCCGTTCCTGCTTTCACTGTGATGACCGCTTTCCTGATCGGTTCGGGTGCTTCGTATGTGCGCTGGTGGGAAGCGATGCCGGGTGCCCTATGCGTTTCGCTTTTCGCGTCGGCGTGGGCGTTTTTTTCTTGTGGCGACCATCCGCTTCGCCGGTGGGGAGTCCCGCGCCTCATTCGTTTAGGAATTCGCGAGGCCGCAATCGCAATCACAGTCATCGTCGGATCGGCGGCGGTTCTTACTCTGATCGCCCTTCTTACTCATACCTCACAAATCGCGGGGATCCACCAGCTCCTGCTCACGACATCTCCAATTGAGGACGCGCTTGTTGGACTCGGTCAGTTATTTTTCGCCCCAACAATCTTGGCGTGGACGTTGGCTTGGTTTGCTGGACCCGGATTCTGGGTCGGAGTCGATGCGCTTCATTCGCCCACGTCAGCCCCAACTTTGCCGATCCCAGGTATCCCTGTCTTGGGCGCGATGCCCAATACCACTCCAAGCTATTGGACGATCCTCGTTCCGATTGCGATCGGTTTTGGCATCGGTATGTGGCGCGGAAGGAAGCATCGGCAAGCATCGCTTCGTGAACAGTTTGTTCTTTCCGCTGTCGCATTTGTCGTGATCGGTGTTGGCTTCTGGATTTGGATGGCCATGTCAACCCTTCAGCTGGGGGCGACGCGCATGGCATTCCTAGGGCCGCATGTCGGTCCGACTACTGCGGCTCTGCTCAGCGAAGTTGGTTTGGCGTTTGTATTTGGTTGGGTGATCGTTCACCCGCGCTCGTTGAAGTGGATGCGCGATCAATGGGAGCTTTCGCTTCTTGACGCTGGGCAAACGGCTCCGCCTTCACCCGCGCTTGTTGAAGAATCGCCCTCCGATGTTTCGGCTTCAGACGTGCCTGTTTCGACCGCGCTTGTTGAAGCAGAAGAGACTCCGGAACCGGATGAAATTGATACTGACCCGACCGAGGAAGAACTCGAGGTTTTGGTGAACAAACGCGCCGATGACACCCCCAAAGAATCCCAGTCGGAACCTGAACTTGTTCCATGGGCACCGACTCCCCAAGTTGTTGAGCCGACGGTGAAGTCTCCGGCTCAGCAGGAAGCTGAACAAGCACGCTCCGAAGATGCGCTTGCAACTGAGCGTCTTGACCTTTCTTCGCTCTCGACCGGTGAACAAGCGCATTCGGAAGAGGACGAATGAACACCGAACCGACTCATTGATCTGTGCCCGCTCCGCTTGAACAAGCGCGGTTAACTGTTCTGGTATCCGGCGAAGGCTCCAACAAGCGTGCGCTTGTTCAAGCGTGCGAAGATCCCACGTTCGGCGCCACGGCGGTTCTGGTGGGTGCAGACAGGGAGTGTTCAGCGATCGACTGAGCGAAGGAACGAGGCCTCGCCGCACTTTGTTTGCTAGTTTTCTCACTTTGAAACGCGCGAAGACTGGGACGCTGAGCTTCGACGGAACCTTGAACAAGCGCGGCCGGCCTCGTCGATAACTGGCACGCGGAAGGCGAATGTGGGGCGAATCCCTCACTGGACCTGCTTGGAACGCACACACGCGACGGGATACGATCGACGTAGGTTGCAACTGGCGAGGGTGGATCACCACCGGGGAGCAACCCGAAATACCCGTGAGGCGTCGCCCGCCTGGGCGCCGGGCATGATCAACCGTTACTGGAGGAACCATGTCCGTTCGCCTGGACAATCTCGAAGCTATTGACGTCCGCCCCATTACCCGCGCTCTTATTTCCGTCTATGACAAGACCGGTCTGATTGAGCTTGCCACCGCACTTGCTGGCGCTGGCGTTGAAATTGTGTCCACCGGCTCGACCGCCGCGAAGATCGCAGAAGCTGGCGTCCCGGTTACCCCCGTTGACGACGTCACCGGTTTCCCCGAGGTCCTCGAAGGACGCGTGAAGACCCTGCACCCGATGATCCACGCGGGCATTCTTGCTGATCAGCGCAAGGCTGACCACCGCGATCAGATCGCCGAACTCGGCGTGAAGGCATTTGATTTGGTTATTTGCAACCTCTACCCGTTCACTCAGACGGTTGCCGGTGGTGGTAGCTTCGACGAATGCATCGAGCAGATTGATATCGGTGGCCCGTCCATGGTGCGTGCAGCGGCGAAGAACCATCCGTCGGTTGCAGTCGTGACCTCGCCCGATTCCTACGCTGCGGTTATTGAAGCCGCCCAGGGTGAAGGTTTCACGCTGGAACAGCGCCGCGAACTGGCAGCACGCGCTTTCGCACATACCGCAACCTACGATCTGGCCATCTCCGGCTGGCTCGCCGATCAGCTCGATCTGGACGATGTCCGCGACGAATTGGACGAGGCCTGCGAAACCCACCTCGACGCTTCCGATGCTGCGTTCCTTGAGTCCCTCGGTTTTGCCATCGACGAGGAAGCCGAAGAAATCGTCGAAGCTGACGATGAAGAAGGCGAAATGCCGGCGTTCGTCGCCGATGCTTTCGAACGCGTTGACTCCCTGCGCTACGGCGAGAACCCGCATCAGAACGCTGCTGTGTACCGGGAGATTCTCGACGAAGAAGACCTCGACGAAAACGAGCTTCTGCCCGGCATCGCCAATGCTCGCCAGCTACATGGCAAGGCAATGAGCTACAACAACTACACCGACGGTGACGCTGCCCTGCGCGCTGCCTACGACCACGAGCGCCCCTGCGTCGCCATCATCAAGCACGCGAACCCCTGCGGTATCGCCGTTGCCGACGACGTCGCCGAGGCCCATCGCAAGGCGCACGCGTGTGACCCCGTCTCCGCATTCGGTGGCGTGATCGCCGTGAACCGCCCGGTCACCGTTGAACTGGCTAAGCAGATCGTCCCGATCTTCACCGAGGTTGTGCTGGCCCCCGGATACGACGAGGGTGCGCTCGAGGTCCTGTCTGCGAAGAAGAATCTGCGTGTCCTGGAAGTTGCTCCGCTGGCAGTCGGTGCCAGAGAGTTCAAGCAGATTTCTGGTGGCCTGCTGGTTCAGGACCGCGATGACGTCGATGCAGTCGGCGACGATCCGGCAAACTGGACGCTCGTCGCAGGTGAAGCCGCGGATGCTGTAACCCTAGCTGACCTTGAGTTCGCATGGCGCACGGTCCGCGCCGTCCGCTCTAACGCGATCCTGCTGGTTAAGGATGAGGCTTCGGTCGGCGTCGGTATGGGACAGGTCAACCGCGTTGATTCCTGCAAGCTTGCAGTCGAACGCGCAAACACGCTGGGAGGTCGCTCTACCGGTGACGCGGCCAAGGATGCGGGCGCAGATATTCAGTCCGCTGGCGGTGCGCGCGCAGAAGACATTCTTGGCGCAAAAACTGAGCAGCGTTCCATCGGCGCGGTTGCCGCATCCGATGCGTTCTTCCCCTTCGCTGATGGCCTGCAGGTCCTGATTGATGCCGGCGTGAAGGCTGTCGTCCAGCCTGGCGGATCCATCCGCGACGAAGAATCCATCGAAGCTGCGAAGGCTGCTGGCATCACGATGTACATGACGGGCACGCGCCACTTCGCACACTGACCTGCATTTCGGCGAGGTCGTTGGAAACGGCGACATCGTCCACTGATTATCCCCCTGCTGGAGCGCTCCGGCAGGGGGAATTTCATCTGAGTACACTGCCGTGTGCGACGGGGGCGACGGTGAACAAGCGCGGTAAAGTGGCGAGTTTGCGAGGAATACCTAGAGCACGCGGAACGCGCGGAACCGAGAGACTGTGGTGCCTCATTTTGAGCCTCTGACACCCTGAAATCAGGCTCGAAGCTACAGCCCCGCGTCTGGATGCTCGGGGAAGAGTGGCATGACGCCCGGGATGTGACTGTGCGCAGTCAGAGGGTTCGTGGGAATCTCGAAAGCGACTTCCAAGAATGGGCGCAGTAGATTCGCCAGGTCGTCAGGCTGTCCGTCGGAGACGAAGATGACGTTCGGGTGCAGCTTCTCGGACTCGACGAGATCCAAGATAACGCGCGCATCCCCGCGTTCTGAATCAACCCAATACACGGTCCAATCCGGGCCCAGAGCAGACTGCCCCGAAACGATGAAACGTCGTACTCGGCAACCGGGTGGAAGCGCTGTCACGACATCTTCATCCAAGTCAATCATGATCCGCGGGCCGCTGACTGCACGCAGGTTACCTTGCCCCAATTCACGCGGGTCATTCACGGTCAGCGTCGACAGGTCGATACTTGCCGACTGATCATCGTGCCCCGGAGCCCCGGCAAGATGAGCGAGCTGTTCGGCGAGCTTCCACGTAAAAATCTCCGGGCGGACGTCGAGCATATCCGGCGCAGACCAGCGGAACTTACAAACTGCAAGGAACCATTGTAACGGGTCAACTCCATCAAGGAGGAGCCCCTCGCGCAGGTAAAGAGCGCGTTGCATTACCGCGTCGCGCACCGGATCATCGGCGAGCTTGCGCGCCTTCTTCAAGCGACGGTGAAAACGCTTTTGCGCCGAAGCATAGTCGTCGCCGTCAACCCACTGATCGCCCGGCCAGTTGTGCAGTCGAACAACCTCTTCACGCAGAGAAAACTGCTCGCCAACATAACCGCGATCGGCAAGCACGGTGTCCCATGCCTGCACGATTTCCAAGGCATGAGCGAATGGTGCGGGTACTTCGAGGTGAGGGATGACTGTAAGCTCCTGCCGTGCCGTTGACGCTCGCCAAGCAACAAATTGCGCGTGCGTGACAGGCTGGCCGTCGATGTCGCCCCAGCGTGGGTCGCTGGCTCTCGTTCGGGTTGCCTCGGCCCAGTTCACGAGGCCGGCCAGCAGTTTCTTACGTGGAACATCTGGGGTGTGGGCCGGAGCGATCGTAGGGTTTTGGGCGTCAAATGCTCCTTCGATGTGCGCAACTGCTTTCAAGAGGAGGTCCCAGTTTGGAAGCTTCACGCGCTTCTTCGAGGCGAGGGCGACGGGGCTGAGGAACTGATCGATCAACCATGGGACGTCTCGGGAGTGAGCGATGCTGGCGATCTGGTCTCGAGCCACTTGCAGGGGAGCGTTTAATTCCGCGATGAGTGGGAGCGCTTGACGTTCTGCGTTGGAAAGCTTGCGACCGTCCGGGAAGCGTTTATGACTGCCGTGTTTGCCACGTTCGAGCATGAAAGCGCCGAAGGCTGGCATCTGGTGGTCGTTGGCAGGCATGAGTCTATTGTGTCGTACCTCTAGGTTTTCTTGTGCTCAACCGACCGCGCTTGTTCAAGAAACGAGGTGCTTGAACGGGCTTCATTGGCCGCGCTTGTTCACCGGATGGGGGGCGAGACGGGGACGCGCAGCCTCATATTTTTGAGTGGGATTGGTGAACAAGCGCGGTGGTGAGTGGGGTGCGATTGGTGAACAAGCGCGGTGGTGGGGGAGCGGGTTGAGACGCGTTGAACGCTCGCGCGGGTCGTTTCGCTGACGAGCGGCAGGTACGATTGAGCCATGAATTCAACTCCTCGCCCCGTCCTCGTCGTTGATTTTGGCGCACAATACGCGCAGCTGATCGCCCGTCGCGTTCGTGAAGCCTCCATTTACTCTGAGATCGTTCCTCACACCATGTCGGTCGCCGACATGCTGGCGAAGGACCCGGCAGCGATCATCCTGTCGGGTGGCCCGTCCTCCGTGTACGAAGAGGGCGCTCCGTCGATTGACCCCGCAATCTTTGATGCCGGTGTTCCGTTGCTTGGTATCTGCTACGGCTTCCAGACAATGGCCGCTGTCCTCGGAGGAACCGTCGGTCGCACTGGCACCCGCGAATACGGGCATACGGACGCTTCCGTCGGCACCTCGTCCTGCCTCTTCGCTGGCACTCCCGCTGACCAGGTCGTGTGGATGAGCCACGGTGATGCAGTCCAGGCGGCTCCCGAAGGGTTCGAGGTCACCGCATCCACCTCCGAAACCCCGGTTGCAGCGTTCGAAGATCGCTCCCGCAAGCTGTTCGGTCTGCAATGGCATCCCGAGGTCGGCCACTCGCAGTGTGGCCAGGACGCTCTGAAGAACTTCCTCTACGAAGGCGCTGGACTGGAACCCTCATGGACCGCAGGCTCCATCATTGACGAACAGGTCGAGGCGATCCGCAAGCAGGTTGGCGACGCTCAGGTGATCTGCGCGCTCTCCGGCGGTGTTGACTCTTCCGTGGCAGCAGCGCTGGTTCACAAGGCAGTCGGTGACCAGCTCACCTGCTTCTTCATCGACCACGGTCTGCTCCGCGCGGGCGAACGCGACCAAGTCGAAGGCGACTATGCGCGAGGCATGGGCATCCGCGTTGTGACCTGCGACGAATCCGAACGATTCCTCAGCGCGCTCGCGGGCGTTTCCGATCCGGAAACCAAGCGCAAGATCATCGGCCGTGAGTTCATTCGCTCATTCGAGGCTGCTCAGAAGCAGGTTATTGAACAGATCGGTGCGGAAGGTGGCGAGGTCAAGTTCCTCGTTCAAGGCACCCTGTACCCGGACGTTGTCGAATCCGGCGGTGGCGAGGGCGCAGCAAACATCAAGAGCCACCACAACGTTGGTGGCCTGCCCGACGACATGAAGTTCGAGCTCGTTGAGCCCCTGCGCACGCTGTTCAAGGACGAGGTCCGCGCCGTTGGTCGCGAGCTCGGTCTGCCCGACTACCTGGTTGAGCGCCAGCCCTTCCCGGGCCCGGGCCTCGGTATTCGCATCATCGGCGAGGTCACGAAGGAACGCCTCAATATCCTGCGTGCAGCTGACCTGATTGCTCGCGAAGAACTGACTGCTGCCGGCCTCGATTCTGAAATCTGGCAGTGCCCGGTCGTTCTGCTTGCAGATGTTCGTTCCGTGGGTGTTCAGGGTGATGGTCGCACCTACGGGCACCCGATCGTCCTGCGTCCCGTTTCTTCGGAAGACGCGATGACCGCAGACTGGACCCGCCTGCCGTACGATGTGCTGGCGAAGATCTCGACGCGCATCACCAACTCGGTTGCAGAAGTGAACCGCGTGGTGCTGGACGTGACGTCCAAGCCGCCGGCAACGATCGAGTGGGAGTAGGCTGACAGGGTTCTGACCTGCATCTTTGAGTGCCGCACTGTGCTGCTGAGTTTCGTTTCGTACGAGAGCCACGGCAAAGCCGCCAGCGACATTGGTGAGTAAAACCGATTATCGAGCCTCCGTTTCCATGTTGGGACGGAGGCTTTTTCTTTGCCTTTTTACTCCCTTTCACCTGCGATTTCGCCATTTACTCCCCGTATTTCAAGACGGCAAGGCACGGGGCGGTATTCGGAGGAATGGGAGTAAGGATTCATCCCGAGTGAGTAGACGCGCGCTTTTTGTCCCCGAGGGCAAAACGGGACCGTCTCGTGGCCTGTGAAACTCAAATCGAACTCAATGGGCGTTTTTGCGGTCTCCGTACGGCGTTACCCCAGGTGGCTAATGGGGAGTAAAGAATCTTTCCGTCTCAATGAAAACGGGAGTAATCAGGGGAAATGCCGCGGCGTACTACCGCGTGCCGCCGTGTAAGCCACTGCGTCATTTACTCCCCGGGTGCGTCGAAAATGCCTTTGCATGCAATGGGGAGTAAAAACTCAGCATACGCAGGTGCGAGCGGAGCTCACCGCCTAGCCTGGCGTCCTGATTCGGTTGCGATAATCACCAAAAATGGAGGGTGTTCCAGTGAATGCCCTCCAGTTTTATTTGGGGAATCGGGTAAAATAATTTCTTGTTTTTTAGAGCGCACTATGATATACTGTTATTATCCTGATTTGAGGAGTCTACCAAATATGCGGCAAGGTATTCTTAAATAAAATTTGATAATGGGCGCAAAAATGCTTGCCCCTTGCAGGGGCTTGGTTTTTGTACCCAATTTAAGAATACTTTTGCCTTTTAAGCAAATATCGTGACGGACAGCAGCTTATGTAAGCCGTGTGTGTTTTTGTGTGTCCGAAGTCATGATCCCCAGCGGTAAAAGTATTAGCCGCTGGGGATTTTTGCGCCCATTTGGGCCTTGTATGGAGGATAGACATGAATATAATCAATATCGGGATTCTTGCCCATGTAGACGCCGGCAAGACGACACTGACTGAAAGCCTGCTGTATGCCAGCGGAGCCATTTCAGAACCGGGGAGCGTCGAAAAAGGGACAACGAGGACGGACACCATGCTGTTGGAGCGGCAGCGTGGGATTACCATTCAAGCGGCAGTCACTTCCTTCCTGTGGCGCAGATGTAAAGTCAACATAGTGGATACGCCCGGCCACATGGATTTTTTGGCGGAGGTGTACCGCTCTTTGGCCGTTTTAGATGGGGCTATCTTGGTGATCTCCGCTAAAGATGGTGTGCAGGCCCAGACCCGTATTCTGTTCTATGCCCTGCGGAAAATGAACATTCCCACCGTTATCTTTATCAACAAAATCGACCAGGCTGGCGTTGATTTGCAGGGTGTGTATCAGTCTGTTCGGGATAAGCTCTCCGCCGATATTATCATCAAGCAGACGGTGTCGCTGTCCCCGGAAATAGTCCTGGATGAAAATACCGACATAGAAGCATGGGATGCGGTCATCGAAAATAACGATGAATTATTGGAAAAATATATCGCAGGAGAACCAATCAGCCGGGAAGAACTTGCGCAGGAGGAACAGCGGCGGGTTCAAGACGCCTCCCTATTCCCGGTCTATCACGGCAGCGCCAAAAAGGGCCTTGGCATTCAACCGTTGATGGATGCGGTGACAGGGCTGTTCCAACCGATTGGGGAACAGGGGAGCGCCGCCCTATGCGGCAACGTTTTCAAGGTGGAGTATACAGATTGTGACCAGCGGCTTATCTATCTGCGGCTATACAGCGGAACGCTGCGCCTGCGGGATACGGTGGCCCTGGCCGGGAGAGAAAAGCTGAAAATCACAGAGATGCGTATTCCATCCAAAGGGGAGATTGTTCGGACAGACACCGCCCACAAGGGCGAAATTGTCATCCTTCCCAGCGACAGCGTGGGATTAAACGACGTATTAGGGGACAACACCCGGCTTCCTCGTGAAAGGTGGTGCGATGCCCCCCTCCCCATGCTGCGGACGGCGATCACGCCGAAAACGGCAGCGCAAAGAGAACGGCTGCTGGACGCTCTTACGCAAATTGCGGATACTGACCCGCTTTTGCGCTACGAGGTGGATTCCATCACCCATGAGATCATTCTTTCTTTTTTGGGCCGGGTGCAGTTGGAGGTTGTTTCCGCTTTGCTGGCAGAAAAGTACAAGATTGAAACAGCGGTGAAGGAACCTACCGTCATTTATTTAGAGCGGCCGCTCAAAGCAGCCAGCCACACTATCCATATTGAGGTGCCGCCCAACCCATTTTGGGCATCCATCGGACTGTCTGTTACGCCGCTCCCGCTTGGCTCCGGTGTACAATACGAGAGCCGGGTTTCCCTGGGATACTTGAACCAGAGTTTTCAAAACGCTGTCATGGATGGTATCCGTTACGGGCTGGAACAAGGCTTGTGCGGCTGGAACGTAACGGACTGTAAGATTTGCTTTGAATACGGGCTTTATTATAGCCCGGTCAGCACGCCGGCGGATTTTCGCTCATTGGCCCCGATTGTATTGGAACAGGCATTGAAGAAATCAGGAACGCAGTTGCTGGAACCTTATCTCTCGTTCACCCTCTATGCGCCCCAGGAATACCTTTCCAGGGCTTATCACGATGCGCCAAAATACTGTGCCGCTATCGAAACGGCCCAGGTAAAAAAGGATGAAGTTGTCTTTACTGGCGAAATTCCCGCCCGCTATATACAGGCATACCGTACTGATCTGGCCTTTTACACCAACGGGCGGAGCGTATGTCTTACAGAACTGAAAGGGTATCAGGCCGCTGTCGGCGAGCCGGTCATCCAGCCCCGCCGTCCAAACAGCCGCCTGGACAAGGTGCGCCATATGTTCAGTAAGATTACTTGATACACCACAGCAAAGAAGGTTACAGAATTATGTAGAGCTCCACATAATTCTGTTGCATTTTCCAGCCTCTTGTGATACTATTTTGATACTAAGAAAATTGACAGCCGAAAATAGCAGGTAAAATATTAGCAAATTTGCGAATATTTTACCTGTAAATTCAAGAGAAATACTTCCTCATATACTTGAATTTGTCGAGTGGGAGTAGGCTGACAGGGTTCTGACCTGCACTTTTGAGTGCCGCACTGTACTCCTGAGTTTCGTTTCGTATGAAAGTCATAGCAAAGCCGCCAGCAACGGAGGCTTTCGAGCTGAGCGAGGCCAAGGAGGAACGGCTCTCGCAGATCATCGCCTAGATCAACAGCCGCACCGGCAAGTCCTACGACAACGACGTTGCCGTAAAGGCCATGCTGCAAATCCGCGACCTTCTGCTCAAGTCCGAAAAGCTCAAGGCGTCCGCGAAGAATAACACGGTGAAAGACTTCGAGTTCTCCTATTTCGACGACATCGACGACGCCCTCATCGAGGGGCTTTCGCAGAATCAGGACTTCTTCTCGCTGCTGCTGAGCAACGACGAGATAAAGAGGCAGGTTCTGGGCATTTTCACCGACGAGATATACCAGAGCCTGAGAAGCGCGTAAGGAGCTAGCCGTGTTCGATGCATTCCGACTTAAAGAGGTGCTCGTAGAGTACAAAAGGGACTTCGTCGCCACCCAATGGGGAAACGAGCGGTATAAGTGGGAGGCCGTGAAGCACTTCCAGGACAACTGGGACGTGAACGCGCCGGACTTCGCAGGCATGCTCGAGCGGTCGCTGTCCAAGACCTACAACCTGCTCGCATCGATGAACAACTTCCCGGCGCGGATGATCGTGAACTTCGCCAAGACCGCGCCCGAAGATGTGCGGTCGATGTTCATCGCACTCTTCGACGAGAGCATAGACTATTACGAGCGCATAGAGGCGTTCAAGCAGGGGGCGACCACGCTGCTGGAGAAGTACGGCAACGGCGCAGGTCAGCGCTACCAGTACGAGAACGCCATCACCACCTACCTGTGGCTGCGCTACCCGGACAGGTACTACATTTACAAGTTCGGCGAGGTCAAGAAGGCGGCGGACGAACTCGACGCGAGCTATCGTTTCAAGAAGGGTGCCTACGCCGACAACGTGCGCAGCCACCTCGCGTTCTACGATGAGCTGTGCGAGGAGCTGCAGAAGGACGACGAGCTTAGCACCATGCTGCGCTCACAGCTCACGTCCGAGTGCTACCCAGACCCGCAGCTGCGCACGCTCACCATCGACGTGGGCTTCTACATCAGCCGCTACGTCTCGGGAAACCAGAAGGGCGCGTCGGCGGCGGACTGGTTCCCCTCCAAGGACGAGTACGACCCCGGCCTCACCTCGGACGAATGGCTGGCGTTGCTCGGCGACGAGGCCGTGTTCACCGAGGGCAGTCTCGAGATAGTAAAGCGCCTGAAGGACTACGGCGGCGCTGCCTCGTGCAAGCAGCTCTCGGTGAAGTACGGCGAGTCAAGCAACTTCTACCTGTCCGGTTCGGTGGCGCTCGCCAAGCGCGTTGTGGACAAGACTGGATGCCCTGTGATGCAGGGCGACACCAAGAACTTCAAGTGGTGGCCGGTGCTCTACACCGGCAGGCACGCCGAGAAGGACGAGGAGGGCAGCTACATCTGGCGGCTGCGCGACGAGCTGTCCGAGGCGCTCGGACGCTTCGACACCGATGGCGTCGCTCTGTTCGTCGCCGCCTCCGAGGGCGAGGGCGCGAGGGGCTACTGGTGGCTCAACGCCAGCCCCAAGATTTGGAGCTTCTCGGGGCTGCCGGTCGGCGAGGTGAAGTCGTACACCCTCTACAACGAGAACGGCAACAAGCGCCGCATCTTCCAGAACTTCCTCGATGCCAAGGCCGGTGACATGGTCATCGGCTACGAGTCCAACCCCGTGAAGCAGGTCGTGGCCATCGCCAAGATAACGTCCGAGCAAGATGGCGAGCAGTTCTACTTCGAGAAGGTAGAGGGGCTTGCAACGCCCGTCGACTACCAGACGTTGCACGACTGCCCCGAGCTCGAGAAGATGGAGTACTTCATCAACCCGCAGGGTAGCCTCTTCAAGCTTACCCCCGGCGAGTACGACTTCATCCTCGACCTCATCCGCGAGGAGAACCCCATCGCCGACGAGAAGGCCGTCGAGACGTACACGCCCGACGACTTCCTCGAGGAGGTCTACATGACGGAGGAGCGGTACCGCCACCTCGTCGCAGTGCTCAGGAACAAGAAGAACGTCATCCTTCAGGGCGCTCCGGGCGTGGGTAAGACCTTCGCCGCCAACCGGCTGGCATGGTCGATAATGGGCGAGAAGGACGACAGCCGCATCGAGTTCGTGCAGTTCCACCAGAATTACTCCTACGAGGACTTCATGATGGGCTACAAGCCCGCTGGTGAGACGTTCGAGATGAAGTACGGGGTGTTCTACCGCTTCTGCCAGAAGGCCGCAAACCGCCCGGACAAGGACTTCTTCTTCATCATCGACGAGATCAACCGTGGCAACATGTCCAAGATATTCGGCGAGCTGCTGATGCTCATCGAGCGGGACTACCGTGGGCACAAGGCGACACTCGCCTACAACGGGCTGCCCTTCAGCGTGCCGGAGAACCTCTACATCATCGGCATGATGAACACCGCCGACCGCTCGCTTGCGATGATCGACTACGCGCTGCGCCGTCGTTTCTCGTTCTTCGAGATGGAGCCGGGCTTCGACTCGGAGGGTTTCGCCGCCTACCAGAAGGCTTTAGACAACGAGACGTTCGACGAGCTGATTGCCAAAGTGAAGGAGCTCAATGCGGAAATCGCCCGAGACAAGTCTCTTGGCGCGGGATTCTGCATCGGCCACAGCTATCTCTGCGGGCGCGACGCGTGCGATGAGGAGTGGCTGCAGGAGGTCGTGGACTACGACATCCTACCCATGCTCTCCGAGTACTGGTTCGACGACGAGGCCAAGGTCAAGCGTTGGGAAAACGTTATGCACGGGGTGTTCCAGCGATGATCAAGGACAAGAGCATATTCATCAAGAACGTCTACTATATGCTCTCCTACGCCTTCCAAGACCTGCGACCCGACCGCGAGGACGACGTCGCGGGCGAGGAGTTCGAGCGCATCCACGACCTGTTCGCGGTGATTCTCGCGAAGGGCATAGCCCGCCAGCTCAAGCAGGGGCTGCATCGCGAGTACCTGAACCGCGCCGAAGACCTCACCTCGCTTCGCGGCAAGGTCGACATGCCCGGTACGCTGAGGAACCGGCTCGCCCACAGGCAGGTCGTCTCATGCGAGTTCGACGAGCTTTCCGAGGACAATCTGCTGAACCAGGTGCTCAAGACAACGTCGATGATCCTGCTGCGCCACGGCAACGTGAGCGCCGAGCACCGCGACGAGCTGAAGAAGCGGATGCTGTTCTTCACGGGCGTCGAAGAGGTGGATCCTTCGGCCATCCGCTGGTCTTCCATCCGATTCACGCGCAACACGCAGAGCTACCGCATGCTGCTGTCGGTGTGCCAGCTCGTGCTGCAGGGGATGCTGCTGACGAGCGAGCACGGCGAGATGCGCCTCATGACCTACATCAAACCGAAATACATGGAACGCCTCTACGAGAAGTTCATCCTCGAGTACTATGCCGCCGAGTGCCGTATTGCCGATGCGAGCTCGCCGCAGATCAAGTGGGCTCTCGATGACGGCTTCGGGACGATGCTGCCAACCATGCAGAGCGACATCGTACTCAGCCGGGACAACCGCATCCTCATCATCGACGCGAAGTACTACACGCACTCGACGCAGGAGAGCTGGGATGTCCATACCATCCACTCCGGCAACCTGTACCAGATCTTCACCTATGTGAAGAACAAGGAGGCGGAACTTGAGCGGGCGGGTGTGCCACACGAAGTCTCCGGCATGCTGCTCTACGCCAAGACCGATGAGGAAATCCAGCCGGACAGCACCTACCAGATGAGCGGCAACCGGATAAGCGCGAAGACGCTCGACCTGAACCAGCCGTTCGAGGCCATCCGCGCCCAGCTCGACGGCATAGCCGAGGCGCACTTCGCGAAGGAGACGATTGCGGTATGAGTGAAGCGGGAACAGCCAATGCGGCTCAAATTGACGAGCTGGTGGCAAATTTGCGTGATTCCGCCGAGCGCGCCCTCGAGCTCAACGACCTCTCGGAGCTGAGCAGGCTCTCCTCGGCGCTCGAGACCTGCGCGAAGTTCGACGTCGAGTCCATAGAGGAGTTCGGGCTCAGTATGGCGACGCTGGAGCGGCGCGGCCAGGCGGGTGGCGAGGGGTACCGCCGCCTCGAGGCTGCGCGCGCCTACATGGCCGAGAACGGGCTCATGCCGCTCAAGACCCGCTACGGGGACGATGGCGGGTGCGTCGATGCCGGCGGCAACCCACGCGAGGGCCGCAGAGGGGACGAGCAGCAGCGCATCATCACCGCCGAGCGGCAGCGGGCCAGGCAGGACCAGCGCAGGGAGAGGGGCCGGAGATGATGGTGAGGGTAGAGTACGAGGGCGGCAGGACGACGCTGTTCGACATGCTCTCGTTCACGGAGGGCTCGCCGTTCTCCGGCGCGAACACGCTCACGGAGTTCGAGCTCGAGATGCGCGAGGAGCCCGAGAAGGGGCTCTGGCTCACGGCGAACTGGCATCAGGTGTGCGACGACTGGCGCGCCGACGCGCCCGCGGACGGCATCCCGGCGGCGCGCAGGTCCCGCGGGTGGCGCTTCATGCTGGCCTCGGAGGCCGAGCTTGCCCAAGCCCGGCCGCATCCTGCTCGACGGCGACGAGGCGTTTGCCTGGGTGCGCGGCTTCCTGTGCGACTCGGCTGCGATCGGCGCCTGCTACCGCGAGCACGTAGGCCCTCCCTCAAAACCGCTGAAGTCGCAGATAAGGGACCTGCAGCGCGCGCTGGGGAGAGCGGAGGTCCCGGGCGTGTCGGACGAGCTGGCGAGGCTGCTCGCCGAAGAGAAGGAAGAGGGCGCCGAGGAGGGCGCCCGCAAGGTCAAGGAAGATTGGGGTGACGTCGATGAAGAGGCTTGGTAGGTTCCTCAAGGCGGCGCTGAAGGTCACGCTGGGCTTTTTCGTCTGACTGTTCCGCGCTGTGTTCAAGTGGGTGATGTGAGAAGAGGAAACGAAAACCGTGTGGAAGCAACCTGGAAAGCAGGAAAACGAATAAGGTCCCATGCTCGAGCATGGGACCTTATTCGTTAAACGGGTGGTTTATTCTCCCGTGTACGCGCCGACAAACAGCGGCGCATCGGCATCGTTGAACAGCGCGAACACGAAGGGTCGGTTGAAGACGAGCCTGACGGGCTCGGGCGGGTCCATCGGCAGAGCCCCAGCGCGGCAGGCAAACAGCGTGAAAGCTGCGCCCTCGGCCCCGTTGGGATCGAGCTTGAGCATCGAGCTCTGTATCGCCCTGTCAAGCATTGTGTCCGCCTCGGTGAGGCTGCCGAGCTGGGCCTCGGGCGAGAAGACCCGCCGCACTCCCATGGCCTTCATGGCGGAATCGAGACTCATGCCTTCCGTCTTCAGGTCGAGCTCGGGGACGACAAGCCCGATGCCTCCTTCGGGATGCTCGACGCCCTTCCTATCACGGCATCGGGAGATCAAGCTCCACGCCGAACCGCTCCCGATGAACTCTTCGATGCCGGCCGTTTCATCGGGCATGGCAAACACGGCTTGCGCTCCCGACTCCATGTGCCAGGTCACTGCGGTGCCGCCCGCTTCCCTGATAAGGTCTTCATAGAAGCTGAACCCGCCCATCATCGTGACGGTCGGAGTGGAGCTGGCGGCATGGAACAGCATATCCGTTTCTTCATCGTCCAGACGGTTGATCCACGTGTCCTTGAAGCGCATCGCGCTCATGAGGGCGAGCGTCGTCGAGGCATCGAGTTGCGGAGCCGAAGTGAACTTGCCTCCAGTGTTCTCGGCGAGCCAGCTCGACATCCGCGAATGAGCTTCTTCGCTGGCGGGGTTCGCCTCGACCGCCTTGCCATTCATATCGCTAATCGACTCTGCGTACGATCCGTGAAGCGGCGCTCGGTCGGGATCGGCCCAGATTGACGTGCCGATGGTGAAGCTGTAGTTGTCAGGCAGGCTTTCAGAGGGTTCACCGAAGAGCGCGGCGTGGGCGGCTTCTCGCGCATCCGCGCCGCCGAGCACCGTATCGATCTCGGCGAGCGTCTCCGCCTCCGCACCCCTTGCGAGCGCCTCGAGCGCAACCTGGAGGCACGCGGGCGAGGAAACGAAGCTCTTGCCGTCTCTGAGGCCGATCTCGAGAAGCCGTGCGGCTATGGAGTCGAGCCCCTGTTCTGGGCTGGGCGCCAAGGCGATTTCTTTCATCTCCGCGGGGCTATCGGACACTGACGGCTCGGGTCCCCTTTCCGCGAGGGCTTGGGCGCGCTGGTCCTTCTCGACGATGAAGCGCTTGTGGTAGAAGAGGTCCGCGAAATCCAGGATTCTCTTCATCTGCGCGCTGTCGAACAGCGCCCCGAAGCCCGCGCCGATGACGGGGACCATCTTCCCGACGGTCTCGAGCGTCATCTTCTGCCCGATCTGGGTGAGCGCCTTCTTGAACACTCCAGCCTCGAGCGCCTTCTTGCCGCCGTTCTCGACCGCCTTGCGGGCAGCGCCGTTGGCAAGCGCGCGGATCTGGGCTATCGCGAGAGCGGCGCCGCCCTGCTCGACCATCGCCGACCAGCCCTTCTTTGCGGTCTGCTTGACCACTGCCGCTTCCGCGTAGACGAGGGCCTTGCCGATATACTCGCTCGAGGCGTCGACTTTGGCCTTGGGAGCGAGGGCGCTCTGGAACACCTCGCTCGCGATGACGAGCTCGGACGGGTCGTCCTTGACGTCGTAGCCGTAGAACATGGCGACTGACTGAACGGCCCTGAAATAGATGAGCATGCTGAGGACGAGGTTGGCGGGCAGACCCCAGAAGCCCGCGGCGCCCGTGCCTCCGCCTTCGGCGAGGGCTATGCCCATGTGGTGCAGCCTTTCGTTCGCGGACACTGCGGCGACGTCGTAGGCGCGCAGCAGGCATATCTCGGAGAGCGAGGAGACCTTCTGTTCCTGCTTGCCCTCGTTGATACGGGAAATGACGTACTCCCTGCTGACGCTCGCCTTCGCCGCCTGCTTCTCGAGTTCCCCGAATCCCTCTGCTGCCGCCTTGATGGCGTTTGCCATAAGTTCCTGCTCGGTTAACCCGTTGAGAGCGTCCTTCGCGGCCTTCCCAGCCTTATTGGCGAGGGCCTTCATGGGCGCGGGCACCGCCTCGCCGATCTGCTTACCAGCCTTCGCGAGTGTGCCGGGCGATGTAAGCTTCTCGTAGCGTTTCGCGAGGGTTTCAATCTCGTTGAACTCTCGCTCGTCGAGCGCGGGGTCCGGCATGATATACGAGCCGTCCTCGCCGACGAGGTTTCCCTCGAATACCTCTCCGTATTCGCCCCCGAATGCCTGGTGGGTCTTTTTTTCTCCGGCCTTGATCGCCTCGGCGCCGGCATTCACGGCTTTTGCACCCGCATCCGCGGCATCTGCAACGCCGGCTACCAACCTGTCTAAAAGGCCGCCTTTCTTCATATGGCCCGAATCGACTATTTCGTCGTCCATCTTCGCCTCCTGGTTTCGAGAACTGCATTCTCTGTAGGGGATGTAATTCTCGCGTGGGACCTGCTTCGTTCGTGATTATTCCACCGTATGTGACGGGCGCATGTCAGACAGTGGGTGTTGGCGTCTTATAGATGCCAAAAAGCATGGATGCTTCCGCGTTATGAGAGGTTTTGGGCGATGAATTCGGTTGCTGCTTGTTGTTTACGCCGTGCTCAATCCCTGTCGTCGCCGGCGGCGCAGCAGGCGTAGGCCGTGAGCGTGAGGAGCCCCATGAGGAGCCCTATTCCGAAGGGCGCGAATTCCTTCCTCCGCTCCGTCAGCTCGTTTACTAGGTTGCGCCGCGAATCTCTGGCGCACGCTAAGGCGCGCTAAGGCTTCGAAAGCGTTCGTCGTCGAATGACGGCTTACGATGTTCGCTGGCGTATCCATCGCCAGCGTATCCCGAAGGCTCGGGCATGCAAGCATGACCACCACTCAGGAAACCTATCTGCACGTCATCCAAGAGCTCGAGAACAAGGACATTGACATCGTCATGAGGGCTCTTTCGACTCTTATTTAACCTGTATCAGCAAATCGTGGCTCACGCTGATGAAGGGTGATGAGGCGGTCGAGCTGGTCTAAATAGGCACCGATCTTCCGTTGTTCCTCAACTGAAGGTACAGGTATTTCGATTTTCACAAAATCGGACTCGTGTATTCGCCATTGTCCATAGATAACACCTTGACGCCACTTGACCATAGCATTTATAAAGTCTTTTCTGACTAATCTTCTTCCTAAAAAATCTGAGTCGGCAATGCCGGTAGACTCAAAAATGCTATAAACCGGTGAAATGCAGGCTTTTCCGTACTTATTCAGACCGATTGAGCCAGTTTCGAGATTGTTGGAGCTATATATGAAATCGCCTCTTTCTGTTTGCTTATATAGCTTGTTTACCGTATCCGTAACTAAAGCAGTTCGGTCATAACGCTCGCCTTTAGGGGCAACACCTTCATTTGCTATGAATGCCATAAGTGGATATTCGTCGCTCATCGGCGCTTGCTGATTACGCTCTATAAGTAAGTCCCCAACCTTACGCTGTTCCCAAGCTGGCGTTGAAGGCGATTGTCGCTGTCTACTCTCAGTATCTCGAGTTACCGTGAATTCGCGAATTGCTAATAATCCTTCAATAGCTTTGCAAGCACTAGCGACCATCGCTAGAGAAGCGAAACGTCTTTCACTGAATTTGAAGTTTCGGGCATTAGCCCTGATGGCTCAAGAAATCAGGCAAACCCTGCAAGGGTGATGTACGAGGCCTCGTCGAAAACTCCGACCACGATGAGCAGAATCGAAGGCGAATTAATCTGCGATCGCGGCACACTGGAGCGTGATCGGCGCGCCAACGTGGTAGTTGCGTGAAACTCGGCACAAACGCCAAAAGATATTGAGCTGAGGAGCCGCGAATCCCTATCATTGATACTTGCGCCTTATTGTGCCCGAGGTGATCCGTATCCACCCCGCTGTATCAGGCGCTGAGCGGGATGGACGGAGTCAGATAATGGGCGAAGGCGTGTGTGCGCACCGAAAATGCAGGGAAGGATCCCCTTTGGCTGCCAGTAGCACTGCCAACCAGCCCAGGAACCGCATCTCATTCGCTAAGCTCGCCGAACCGCTTCAGGCCCCGAACCTTCTGGGTTTGCAGGTCGAGAGCTTCGATTGGCTGCTGGGCAACGACGCGTGGAAGGCTCGCGTCGAAGCCGCTAAGGCGGAAGGCCGTAACGACGTCCCCGACGTCTCCGGTCTTGAAGAAATCTTCGAAGAAGTTTCGCCGATTGAGGACTTGGGCAAGACCATGTCCCTTACGTTCAGGGAATGCCAGCTCGAACGACCGAAGTACTCGATCGAAGAAGCAAAGACCAAGGACTACACATACTCTGCACCGATGTATGTGACCGCGGAGTTCATGAACAACGAGACCCTTGAGATCAAGCGTCAGACCGTGTTCATGGGCGATTTCCCGCTCATGACCCCGCGTGGCACCTTTATCATCAATGGCACTGAGCGTGTTGTCGTCTCGCAGCTCGTCCGTTCCCCGGGCGTCTACTTCGAGCGCGTTTCCGAGCGTTCCACCGACCGTGAAACGTTCAGCGCAAAGGTCATTCCTAGTCGCGGCGCATGGCTCGAATTTGAAATCGACAAGCGCGATTCTGTTGGCGTTCGTATTGACCGCAAGCGCAAGCAACCTGTCACCCACTTCCTCAAGGCAATCGGCATGACCGAATCTGAGATTCGTGAAGAGTTTGCCGAATACCCGGTGCTCCTCGAGACCCTCGAGAAGGACACCGTCAAGACCCAGGAAGAAGCCCTCGTCGACATCTACCGCAAGCTCCGTCCCGGCGAGCCCGCAAACGTCGAATCGGCACGCACCCTGCTGAACAACTTCTACTTCGATTCGAAGCGCTACGACCTGGCAAAGGTCGGTCGCTACAAGATCAACAAGAAGCTCGGCACCGACGCAGATCCGAAGGCTTCGACTCTCTCCATCGATGACGTCGTTGCAACCGTGAAGTACATGCTCGCTCTGCACAAGGGTGAGAAGACCTTCCTCGGCACCCGCAACGGTGGCGAGGTTGTCGAACTCCGTGTTGAAGCGGACGACATCGATCACTTTGGTAACCGTCGTATTCGCGCAGTTGGCGAGCTCATTCAGGCGCAGGTCCGCGCAGGTCTGTCCCGCATGGAGCGCACCGTCCGCGAACGCATGACGACCCAGGAAGCCGACTCGATTACTCCTCAGTCGCTGATCAATATCCGCCCGGTTGTTGCAGCGATCAAGGAATTCTTCGGCACCTCCCAGCTGTCGCAGTTCATGGATCAGAACAACCCGCTTGCAGGTCTGACGCACAAGCGTCGTCTGTCGGCTCTTGGCCCTGGCGGTCTGTCCCGTGAACGCGCAGGCATGGAAGTTCGTGACGTCCACCCGTCGCACTATGGCCGCATGTGCCCGATCGAATCCCCTGAAGGCCCGAACATTGGTCTGATCGGCTCGCTCGCAACCTTCGGTCGCATCAACCCCTTCGGTTTCGTTGAGACCCCGTACCGCGTTGTTCGCAACGGAAAAGTCACCGACGAGGTCGAATACCTGACCGCAGACGACGAAATCGGTCACTACATTGCACAGGCCTCGTCCCGTCTGAACGACGACGGCACTTTCGCAGAAGAGCATGTCCTCTGCCGTGTCGCCGGCGAAGACCCGACGCTGATCCTGCGCGACCGAGTTGACTACATGGACGTGTCTGCACGTCAGATGGTGTCTGTTGCAGCAGCGTTCATTCCGTTCCTCGAGCACGACGACGCAAACCGCGCACTCATGGGCGCGAACATGCAGCGTCAGGCAGTGCCGTTGCTGACCACCGAAGCACCGCTGGTCGGTACCGGTATGGAACGTCGTGCAGCACAGGACTCCGGTGAAATGATCATCGCCACCCACGCTGGTGTTGTTTCCGAAGTTTCGGCAGACATGATCATCGTTTCCACGGACGAAGGCGGTCGCGACACCTACCGTCTTGAAAAGTTCGAACGTTCGAATCCGGGCAACTGCACCAACCAGCGTGTCATCGTCGACGAAGGCGACCGCGTTGAGGCCGGCTCCGTCTTGGCTGATGGTCCGGCAACCGACAATGGTGAAGTCGCACTCGGCAAGAACCTGCTCGTCGCCTACATGTCGTGGGAAGGCCTCAACTACGAAGACGCGATCATCCTGTCGCGTCGCGTCGTTGAAGAGGACGTCCTCACCTCGATCCATATCGAGGAATACGAGGTCGACGCCCGCGAAACCAAGCTCGGCGAAGAAGAAATCACCCGCGATATCCCGAACGTCTCCGAAGAGTCACTCGCTGACCTAGACGAACGTGGCATTATCCGCATTGGTGCCGAGGTTACCGCTGGCGACGTTCTCGTTGGCAAGGTCACCCCGAAGGGTGAAACTGAGCTCACCTCCGAAGAACGCCTTCTGCGCGCAATCTTCGGTGAGAAGGCCCGCGAGGTTCGCGATACCTCCCTGCGTGTTCCTCACGGCCAGGAAGGCATCGTCATCGGCGTCCGCGAATTCAACGACGAAGAAGACGAACTCAACCCTGGCGTTCGACAGACCGTTCGCGTCTACGTCGCCCAACGTCGCAAGATCACCATTGGTGACAAGATGGCAGGCCGCCACGGTAACAAGGGCGTTGTCTCCAAGATTCTGCCGGTCGAGGACATGCCGTTCCTCGAAGACGGAACCCCGGTTGACATCATCCTCAACCCGCTTGGTGTCCCCGGCCGTATGAACGTCGGCCAGGTACTCGAATACCACCTCGGCTGGCTCGCTCACCAGGGCTGGGATGCTTCCAAGGCTGTCGAGGCCGGCGAAGCATGGACCCGTCACCTCCCGGCTGACGGCATCACCACCGAACCTGAGACTCTCGTGGCAACCCCCGTGTTCGACGGTCTTGAAGCCGACGAACTCGCAGGCCTGCTGCGTAACGTGAACCCGAACCGCGACGGCAACCGTCTGACGAACGAGCAGGGCAAGGCCCGCCTGTTCGATGGTCGTTCCGGTGAACCGTTCCCGTATCCGATCGCAGTGGGCTACACCTACATGCTCAAGCTCCACCACCTGGTTGACGACAAGATTCACGCCCGTTCAACCGGCCCGTACTCGATGATCACGCAGCAGCCACTGGGCGGTAAAGCCCAGTTCGGTGGCCAGCGTTTCGGTGAGATGGAAGTGTGGGCGCTCGAAGCTTACGGTGCAGCCTACGCGCTCCAGGAACTCCTCACAATCAAGTCGGATGACACGACCGGTCGTGTGAAGGTCTACGAAGCGATCGTCAAGGGCGAAGACATTCCTGAGCCCGGAATCCCCGAGTCCTTCCGAGTTCTCATCCAGGAAATGCGCTCGCTGTGCCTGAACGTCGAAGCTCTCGACGCAGCCGGCAACGCCATTGACCTGCGTGACCAGGAAGAAGACTTCAACGCGCGCGAAGACCTCGGCATCACGCTTGATGCCCGTCCGAACGCTGCGGCGACCATCGACGCGATCTGATAGGGAGAGATGACTTTGCTGGACGCCAAAACGTTCGACAGCCTGAAGATCACCCTGGCCACAAGCGATGACATCGCTTCGTGGTCACACGGTGAAGTCAAGAAGCCGGAGACCATCAACTACCGCACGCTCAAGCCCGAGCGCGACGGCCTGTTCGGTGAACAGATCTTCGGCCCCACACGCGACTGGGAATGCGCGTGTGGCAAGTACAAGCGTGTCCGTTACAAGGGCATCGTATGTGAAAAGTGTGGCGTCGAGGTCACGCGCTCTAAGGTTCGCCGCGAGCGCATGGGCCACATCGACCTCGCCGCACCGGTCACACACATCTGGTACTTCAAGGGCGTGCCCTCGCGCCTCGGTTACGTGCTGAACCTCGCTCCGAAGGACCTCGAAAAGGTCATTTACTTCGCCGCATACATGGTCACAGAAATCGACGAAAAGGGCCGCGACGAGGACCTCATGGATCTGCGCGCTGAACTCGAAGTTCAGAAGAAGCAGATGGAAGACCGCCGTGACGACGCCATCAACCAGGCAGCCGAGAAGCTCGAAGCTGATCTCGCTGCTCTCGAAGCTGATGGCGCCTCCGCCGCGGAACGCGAAAAGCTCCGCAAGAGCGCCGAGAAGGACATGGCGCGCCTTCGTAAGCGCTTCGACGGTGACATCGACGGTCTTGAAGTCGTGTGGGATAATTTCACGAACCTGAAGGTCGGTGCCCTGATCGGTGACGAGCGCCTCTACCGCGCGATGGTCGCCCGCTACGGTACCTACTTCAAGGGCGACATGGGCGCAGCTGCCATCCAGAAGCGCCTGGAAACCTTCGATCTTGAAGCCGAAGTTGAATCCCTCCGTCAGACCATTGCGTCCGACTCCGGGCCTCGTAAAGCACGTGCCATCAAGCGCCTGAAGGTCATCAACGCCTTCATCGCGACCGGCAACTCGCCGGCATCGATGGTCCTGACCAAGATTCCGGTTATTCCGCCGGACCTGCGCCCGATGGTTCAGCTGGACGGTGGCCGCTTCGCGACCTCCGACCTCAACGACCTGTACCGTCGAGTGATCAACCGCAACACCCGACTCAAGCGACTGCTTGAACTGGGTGCGCCGGACGTCATCGTCGCGAACGAAAAGCGCATGCTGCAGGAATCTGTAGACGCGCTCTTCGACAACGGCCGCCGTGGTCGCCCCGTTGCAGGCCCGGGCAACCGCCCGCTGAAGTCGATCTCTGACATGCTCAAGGGCAAGCAGGGTCGCTTCCGTCAGAACCTGCTCGGTAAGCGCGTCGACTACTCTGGCCGTTCGGTCATCGTCGTCGGCCCGCAGCTGAAGCTCCACCAGTGTGGTCTGCCCAAGCAGATGGCACTCGAGCTCTTCAAGCCCTTCGTCATGAAGCGCCTCGTTGAGAAGAACTACGCGCAGAACGTCAAGGCAGCGAAGCGCAAGGTCGAGCGTCAGCGCCCCGAGGTGTGGGACGTCCTCGACGACGTTATCCGCGAGCACCCCGTGCTACTGAACCGCGCACCTACCCTTCACCGTCTGGGTATCCAGGCGTTCGAGCCTCAGCTCATTGAAGGTAAGGCCATTCAGCTGCACCCGCTCGCCTGTGGCGCGTTCAACGCTGACTTCGACGGTGACCAGATGGCAGTCCACCTGCCACTGGGTGCCGAGGCTCAGGCTGAAGCGCGTATCCTCATGCTGTCGACGAACAACATTCTGAAGCCGTCCGACGGTCGCCCCGTTGCGATGCCGTCACAGGACATGATCATTGGCCTGTTCCACCTGACTTCGGAACCGGATTCGACGATCGAAGTTGCCAAGGATTCTGCCGGCAACCCCATCGTGCCGTCGTTCTCCAGTGCCGCTGAAGCGATTATGGCGTTCGACATGGGTCTGCTTGACCTCAACGCGAAGGCTCTCATTCGCTTCGACGGCATCGTTCCGCCGGCCGATTGGGAAGCACCTGAAGGTTGGGAACCGGGCGACGATGTTCTGCTCGAAACCAGCCTCGGTCGCGCGATCTTCAACGAGCAGCTACCGGTTGACTACCCGTTCGTGAACGAGGTCGTCGGCAAGAAGCAGCTCGGTCAGATCGTCAACACCCTGACCCAGCGTTACCCGAACGTTCTGGTTGCAGAATGCCTCGATGCCCTGAAGTCGGCCGGCTTCCACTGGTCGACGTGGTCGGGTATCACGATCGCGTTCTCCGACATCCAGGCGTCGCCACGCAAGGAAGAAATTCTTGCTGAATACGAGGCTCGCGCAGCCAAGATTCAGGAAGACTTCGACGCAGGCTTCATCCTCGAAGAAAACCGCTACAAGGACCTCGTTGACCTTTGGCTCGAATGCACCCAGAAGGTTGCAGATGACATGCGCGGTAACTTCGACGATCGCAACACCGTGTACCGCATGGTCAACTCGGGCGCGCGTGGTAACTGGTCACAGGTCCAGCAGATCGCAGGTATGCGTGGTCTGGTGTCCGACCCGAAGCAGAAGCTCATTGAGCGTCCGATCAAGGCGAACTACCGCGAAGGCTTGACCGTTCTCGAGTACTTCATCGCAACGCACGGTGCTCGTAAGGGTCTTGCTGATACGGCACTTCGTACCGCAGAGTCTGGCTACCTGACTCGTCGTCTGGTTGACGTCTCGCAGGACGTCATCGTTCGTGAAGAGGATTGTGGCACCCGCCAGGGCGTCAAGATCAAGATCGCGAAGAAGGTCGACGGCGTTTGGGAGGCTCTCGAAACGGTTGAGACCACCGCATATGCGCGTAACCTTGCCCGCGATGCTGTGAACGAAGCCGGCGAGGTCATCATGCCCGCAGGCACCGATCTTGGTGACGATGAGCTCATCGCCCTTGCGCAAGCAGGCGTTGAAGAGATCACCTGCCGTTCCGTCCTCACCTGTGAATCGCAGGTCGGCACCTGTGCTGCCTGCTACGGTCGCTCGTTGGCTACCGGCAAGCAGGTTGATATTGGTGAAGCAGTTGGCATTATCGCCGCGCAGTCGATTGGTGAGCCCGGTACTCAGCTCACGATGCGTACGTTCCACACCGGTGGCGCCGCATCTGCAGCTGATATTACCCAGGGTCTGCCACGAGTTCAGGAACTCTTTGAGGCTCGTAGTCCGAAGATGGAAGCAAAGATGAGCGAGGCCGCTGGTCGCGTTCACATTGATGACGAGGATCCGTCGGTTCGTCGCATCGTCATTACTCGTGATGATGCGAAGGAAGATGACGTTATTGAGGTCTCGCGTCGTCAGGAGCTTCTTGTCGCTGAAGGCGAGCATGTCGAGGCAGGCAAGCCTCTGACTGAGGGTCAGCTTGATCCGAAGGAAATCGTTCGCATCATGGGTCGCTCCGTCGCGCAGAAGCAGCTTGTTGACGAGGTCCAGAAGGTCTACCGCGATCAGGGCGTCGGTATCCACGCGAAGCACATTGAGGTCATCGTTCGCCAGATGTTGCGTCGAATTACCATCCTTGAGCCCGGTGATACGACTTTCATGCCCGGCGAGCTTGTTGACCGTATGGCTTACCTGGCGCAGAACCGCAAGGTCGCTGCCGAGGGCGGGCAACCTGCTTCCGGTCGTCAGATGCTTATGGGTATCACGAAGGCGTCGCTGGCAACCGACTCGTGGCTGTCGGCGGCATCCTTCCAGGAAACGACGAAGGTTCTCACTGAGGCAGCGATGAACGGCAAGTCTGATTCGCTCGTTGGCCTCAAGGAGAACGTCATTCTCGGTAAGCTCATCCCGGCTGGTACCGGCTTGTCGCGTTACAACCGAGTCACCGTTGAGCCGACTGCGGAAGCGCTTGCTGCTTCGAACTACACGCAGATGGACTTCCAGGATGGTGGAGTTTCCGAGGACTTCCTCGATGCTCTTGGTGCGATCGACTTCGGTATGTCGTTCCGTGAGTAGTAGTTGCTCTTTAGCCAGGCAATGACCGGCTAAATACGAGGCGTGGCGCTTGATGCGATTTGTTCGCTCGGGTGCCACGCTTTGTATATGTTGTCGTCTGTCTTTCAGCGCTTGTTCACCGTTGGCGAACGGTGAACAAGCGCCTGTTCGCTCAGAGTGAACAGGTTGTATTTGGTGCGCCGTCGAACGCGCGCGGGACACAGAAGTTACGAAATGTGACTGTAAATCGTGAACAAGCGCGGGGATGAGGAAGCGGCATCAGACGCGAGGCGACACCGTAGTGCCTAGGCAGTGGCAGGGGTGCCGAGTGGCAAGGGAGGAAATGTCAGTAAAAACGGTGGATTGATTCGGTCAGTAGAGGCAGGCAAGGTGTCAGGCGTGGACGCGAGCGCGTCTCATAGTGGCCGGACAAGCCTCAACCTGCAGAAGTAGCATGAACACTGAATTCAATATCTTCGAACAGTCTGGCAAGTCTTCCCAACGGAAACGGATGAACTGCCAACCGTCGGCCTCTAATTGTGTCTGTCGTTGAACTTGCTTGGCCGTAGCCTCGTCAATCTCTAAGTCACTGTCTCCATACTTGAAACGCCCGTCAAACTCGATTGCGACGTGAGCCTCAGGAAAGCAGAGATCGAAGAAGAAACGGTTGCCGTTACTTGTGACTTCGTACTGCGTTTCAATGCCAGCTAGTCCGCTTGAACGCAGAATCCATAGGATGTGGCTTTCTCCAGGACTCTCGCACGCGGCATCGGCGTGAGTGAACAGCCAAGAGCCGTCCGCGCGATGGCGGTGGCCCGATTCGAGCTGTTTGAACTGAGCGATCAACGACTGCCTGAGTGTTCGAAGGCGTTTTTTGAATCCAATGCTTCTGCTTCGTGTGTTCTCAATCAACAGGCGCATCCCCGAGCAAGCCATCGAGAAAGCTAGCGCACCGCACTCCTGCACTGCGAGCGTCAACAGCGCGTCATGTAAGGTCAAACTCCGCACTCCATCAATCCTGCACGTGTGATTGGCGATAGGAAGCATCCGGTGAAATACGATTGTGGCGCGACTGGCTAGTACTTCTTCGCCGAGAGTGACCGCTGGTAACGCCTTTGCAGAACGCGTTGAATTCGACAGGGAAGCCATATGGACGTCGCCGGGGTAATCAAACGCGCGGGCACCGTGCAAGTACGCTGCTGATATACCCGTTGGAACGCATCGCGGATGAGTGTGCTGAACAGCGATAATGCGAGCAAGTTGGACGGCCTGTTCGCGTTGCCAATGCTGAGGAAGTGTCGAGAGGTAGGTGACGCTCAGGAAAGCGCCTCTTCGTATTTCGACGTTGTACGTGAGTTCGTCGCGCGAAGCTCGGTGCGGGCGGGTGAATGTCATTGCCTTGCGGACGTCGCGGATGCGAGGCGCCTGGAAACGGTGCATGGGGACCTCGATTGTGGGCTGAAGGGGGGAAGTAGGTGTCTAGCTTCCGCGATGGAGGAGGAATGTGCGAGGCTCCCTAGAGCGAAATGTTGATAAGTCGGGGTGTGTGAAAACTGTGGAAAACTACCGCGCTTGTTCACCGTTGCGGAACTCAATACGGGGAGGGAAGCGCGTAGTTTTGCGACTTTGGCGCGCTTGTTGAAGCAAAGCGCTCCTAGGCGTTCAAGTCCGTCAGCGTTTGGAAAAGGGTTCGCGGTGCCCTAAATGAGGGATCGTTGGTGGTGAACAAGCGCGGTGGGTGGGGCGGGCGGTGGTGAACAAGCGCGGTGGGGGAAGTGGGGCGCACCTCACGAGTTGTGCCTTTGACCAAGAAACTCCAAGCCTCGTAAACTAGACGAGGTTCCCGTGAATTTACGGGTTCTCTTTCGTCAGCTTTCGCTGACAGCGGGCTCCGTCCGTCGGAGCTCCGGGCGTCATTCTCTGGCCAGCCGAACGGTGGCTATCATGGCGCACCGGCCCCTTGACGGACATGCGTGTGTCCGTAAGGGGATTCGTCAAGCCATGGATGACTAGACAAGGGCCTTTCGCGATTGCTCAATCGAAAGGCCTCCGACGGAAAGAAACTGGAGAACCAGTGCCTACCATTCAGCAGCTCGTCCGCAAGGGTCGTAGCTCGAAGCGCTCGAAGGTGAAGACCCCGGCGCTTAAGGGCTCGCCTCAGCGACGTGGTGTGTGCACCCGCGTGTACACCACCACCCCGAAGAAGCCGAACTCAGCCCTCCGTAAGGTTGCTCGTGTGCGCCTTTCGTCCGGCATTGAGGTTACGGCGTACATCCCCGGTGAAGGCCACAACCTGCAGGAGCACTCGATCGTGCTCGTTCGCGGTGGTCGTGTGAAGGACCTCCCGGGTGTCCGTTACCGTATCGTTCGTGGCTCCCTCGACACCCAGGGTGTTCGTGGTCGCCAGCAGGCTCGTTCCCGCTACGGCGCGAAGAAGGAGAAGAAGTAATGCCTCGTAAGGGCCCAGCTCCTAAGCGTCCCCTCGTCGACGATCCGGTCTACGGCTCGAAGGTCGTGACCCAGCTCGTCAACCGCGTACTCCTCGACGGTAAGAAGACCGTTGCAGAGCGCATCGTTTACGGTGCACTGGAGACCGTGCGTGAGCGCACCGAGCAGGAACCGGTTTCGGTTCTGAAGCGCGCTCTTGACAACATTCGTCCCGCCCTTGAGGTTCGCTCCCGCCGTGTTGGTGGCGCGACCTACCAGGTTCCGGTTGAGGTTCGCCCCGCGCGCGCCACGACCCTTGCCCTGCGTTGGCTGGTTGATTTTTCGCGTCAGCGTCGCGAAAAGACGATGACCGAGCGCCTCGCGAACGAGATCCTGGATGCCTCCAACGGTCTCGGCGCCGCCGTGAAGCGTCGTGAGGACATGCACAAGATGGCCGAGTCGAACCGCGCGTTCGCTCACTACCGCTGGTGATTTTGGGTGACGAGGCCGGGATCTTCGGTCTTCGTCAACCTTAATTTTGCCCGCGAATTCACAATCACTTCGAGCGAAGGATCGCACTCGTGGCACTAGACGTGCTTACCGACCTTAACAAGGTTCGAAACATTGGCATCATGGCTCACATTGATGCCGGCAAGACGACCGTGACGGAACGCATCCTGTTCTACACGGGCATTAACTACAAGATCGGCGAGACCCACGACGGCGCCTCGACGACCGACTGGATGGAACAGGAAAAGGAACGCGGCATTACGATTACGTCCGCCGCTGTTACCTCTTTCTGGAACGGCAACCAGATCAACATCATCGACACCCCCGGCCACGTTGACTTCACGGTTGAGGTTGAGCGCTCCCTGCGTGTGCTCGATGGCGCTGTTGCAGTCTTCGACGGTAAGGAAGGCGTTGAGCCACAGTCTGAGACCGTGTGGCGTCAGGCTGACAAGTACGAAGTCCCGCGTATCTGCTTCATCAACAAGATGGACAAGATGGGCGCTGACTTCTACTTCTCCGTTTCGACGATTAAGGATCGCCTCCACGCGACCCCGATCGTCATGCAGCTCCCGATCGGTGCAGAGAATGACTTCGAGGGCCAGGTTGACCTGCTCTCGATGGAGTCCCTGCGCTACCCGGCAAAAGACGACAAGGGCGAGGCAACCCTCGGCTCCCTCATTGTTCGTGGCCCGATCCCCGAGGATCTGCAGGAACGCGCGGAAGAATATCGTGAACTCATGATCGAAGCTGCTGCGGAAGGCTCCGACGAGCTGACCGAGGCATACCTGGAGAATGGTGAGCTGACCGTCGAGCAGATTAAGGAAGGCATCCGCCTGCTGACGATCTCTGGTCGCGCATTCCCGGTTTACTGCGGTACCGCTCTTCGTAACATGGGTGTTCAGCCCGTGCTCGACGCGGTTGTTGACTTCCTCCCGTCTCCGCTGGACGTTGAGTCCGTCCGTGGCTTCAAGCCCGGTTCGGAAACCGAAGAAGAGACCGAGTCCCGTAAGCCTGACGAGAACGAACCGTTCGCAGCTCTTGCATTCAAGATTGCTGCTCACCCGTTCTACGGCAAGCTCACCTTCGTCCGCGTGTACTCCGGCAAGGTGGACTCTGGCGCACAGGTCTTGAACTCCACCAAGGGCAAGAAGGAACGCATCGGCAAGATCTTCCAGATGCACTCCAACAAGGAAAACCCTGTGGATCAGGCACATGCTGGCCACATCTACGCGGTTATCGGCCTGAAGGACACGACCACTGGTGATACGCTCTGCGCAATCGACAAGCCGATCGTTCTCGAATCGATGACGTTCCCGAAGCCTGTTATCCAGGTTGCGGTTGAGCCGAAGTCGAAGGCTGACCAGGAAAAGATGGGCGTCGCAATTCAGAAGCTCGCCGAAGAGGACCCGACCTTCACGGTCGAGCTCGACGCTGAGACTGGCCAGACGATCATCGGTGGTATGGGTGAGCTTCACCTGGACATCATCGTTGACCGTATGCGTCGCGAATTCAAGGTTGAAGCAAACGTCGGTGCTCCGATGGTTGCCTACCGCGAGACCATCCGCAAGAAGGTCGAGAAGTACGAGTACACGCACAAGAAGCAGACCGGTGGTTCCGGCCAGTTCGCGCGTGTCATCATCGCTCTCGAACCTATCCCCGCAGGCTCCGAGGAAGAGTACGAGTTCGAGGACAAGGTCACTGGTGGCCGCGTTCCGCGCGAGTACATTCCTTCGGTTAACGCTGGTATCCAAGACGCCATGCAGTCCGGTGTTCTCGCCGGCTACCCGATGGTTGATATCAAGGCAACGCTCCTCGATGGTGCGTACCACGAAGTTGACTCTTCGGAAATGGCGTTCAAGGTTGCCGGTTCGATGGCTTTGAAGGAAGCCGCGAAGAAGGCAAGCCCGGTTCTTCTTGAGCCGATCATGGCCGTTGAGGTCCGTACTCCTGAGGAGTACATGGGCGACGTCATCGGCGACCTGAACTCCCGTCGTGGACAGATTTCGTCCATGGATGAGCAGCACGGTATCCGCGTCGTCAAGGCACAGGTTCCGCTCTCTGAAATGTTCGGATACGTTGGCGACCTGCGTTCCAAGACGCAGGGCCGTGCAGTGTACTCGATGGAGTTCGACTCCTACGCGGAAGTTCCGCGTAACGTCGCTGACGAAATCGTCGGCAAGTCCCGGGGCGAGTGAGTCCCGATCCGTCGCGTTTCGCTTGCTCGCGCTAAGAAATTAGCGCGAGCGTAGCGACCCGCCTCACATACCAACAATTTCCATGTAGGTTTCGGCCGGCTGGGTGTTAGAGTTGCACGTAGCCAAAGGCTAGAAAAACTACCCGAGTCCAGGAGGACACAAGTGGCGAAGGCCAAGTTCGAGCGCAGCAAGCCGCACGTCAACATCGGTACCATCGGTCACGTTGACCACGGCAAGACCACGCTTACCGCAGCAATCACCAAGGTTCTGCACGACAAGTACCCGGAACTGAACGAGTTCACCCCGTTCGAAAACGTCGACAACGCTCCTGAAGAGCGTGAGCGTGGCATTACGATTAACGTTTCCCACGTCGAGTACCAGACCGAGGCGCGTCACTACGCACACGTTGACGCCCCCGGCCACGCCGACTACGTCAAGAACATGATCACCGGTGCAGCTCAGATGGATGGCGCAATCCTCGTTGTCGCCGCCACCGACGGCCCGATGGCTCAGACCCGCGAGCACGTTCTGCTTGCTCGCCAGGTTGGCGTTCCGACGATCCTGGTTGCCCTCAACAAGGCCGATATGGTCGACGATGAGGAAATGCTGGAGCTCGTTGAGGAAGAGTGCCGCGACCTGCTCGAGTCCCAGGACTTCGATCGCGACGCCCCGATCATCCAGGTTTCCGCGCTGAAGGCTCTCGAAGGCGATCCGCAGTGGGTTGCTAAGATTGAGGAGCTCATGGAGGCAGTCGATACCTTCGTGCCGACTCCTGAGCGCGACATGGACAAGCCGTTCCTCATGCCGATCGAAGACGTCTTCACCATCACCGGCCGTGGCACCGTTGTGACCGGTCGTGTTGAGCGTGGCAAGCTCGCGATCAACTCTGAGGTTGAAATCCTCGGTATCCGCGAACCGCAGAAGACCACCGTTACCGGTATCGAGATGTTCCACAAGTCCATGGATGAAGCATGGGCAGGCGAGAACTGTGGTCTCCTTCTGCGTGGCACCAAGCGCGATGAGGTTGAGCGCGGTCAGGTCGTTGCCGTTCCCGGTTCGATCACCCCGCACACCAACTTCACCGGACAGGTCTACATCCTCAAGAAGGAAGAAGGCGGTCGTCACAACCCGTTCTTCTCGAACTACCGTCCGCAGTTCTACTTCCGTACCACGGACGTGACCGGCGTCATCACCCTCCCCGAGGGCACCGACATGGTCATGCCGGGCGACACCACCGAGATCACCGTCGAACTCATCCAGCCGATCGCTATGGAGCCGGGCTTGGGCTTCGCGATCCGTGAGGGTGGTCGCACGGTCGGTTCCGGTCGTGTCACCGCGATCCAGAAGTGATCGACTCCGGTCGACTGAACCGTTCGCGGATCGCTTGGACCGGATGATCGCCTGAGGTCTTTTGACCAGAGTGGGCCGCCATCCCCGTCAGGGGGTGGCGGCCTTTTCGCTTTTTGTGCGCTTGTTCGTCGTTGTTTGTGTGCTTGTTCGTCGGGGCGGCGTCGACGGCGGATACGGAGTACACGGTTAAAGGGTCGGTGTCGGGGCACTTTGCTGCGTTGGCGTCGAAGTCGGCTGCGACGGGTGGTCGTGATATTCAGTTCAAGTTCATCTGGACTGGTGAGCAGACGCCTGAGGGTGCGGATGCGAAGACTCAGGCGGGTATTACGTACACGGTGAAGTACAAGCCCGCCCCGGCTGGGCCGAACAACCCGACACCGTCTGAACCCCGAACACCACCAATTCGGGACCGCGAAAGATCGCGAAGACCGGCTTCAATGGAACGCTCGTTGGCGGACTCGGAATCCTCTGCCTGGTCGCGGGTGTGTTTGTAGTTCGTCAGAAACGCGACTGAGAGGCCCAGCGCCATTAGCGAACACTAAGGCGCCTGTGGAGCACTGAACCTCTGGTCGGTGCCCCCAGGCGCCTCGCGCTAGTACACCCCCATGTAGACGACACGCCCGAGTGCGGGTACACTGATTCGCGGTGCTTCAAGCACCTGTGGGCTAAAGGCTCCAAGTCGAAGCGCATGGGGGCTGACAAGTAATTTGATCGTCCGTGTAATGTATGAGGATTCACACTCCAGATGGCGAGTTCAAACTTGCTAGGAAAGGTGTGGCTCTGTCAGACTTGAACGGTTGCCTCGCGACCCGTGGGGCGGTTCCGCAGGGATTCTGCGGACTGGGCTGAAACGCCCGTGATCTTTGGACAAGACAACGGTCCACCTTCACATAAGAAGGAACCGCGCAATATGTGTGTCACTTTTTTAAGCGACACGCCCGAGTGCGGGGACCGGTGACGAATCTGTACGAGAAGAGGTAAGACGGCATGGCGGGACAGAAGATCCGCATCCGGCTGAAGTCGTATGACCACGAGGTCATCGACAGCTCCGCGCGCAAGATCGTGGACACCGTGCAGCGAGCAGGTGCCACTGTTGTGGGCCCGGTTCCACTGCCGACCGAAAAGAACGTGTTTGTCGTCATTCGGTCGCCCCACAAATACAAGGACAGCCGCGAGCACTTTGAGATGCGCACACACAAGCGGCTCATCGACATCATCGACCCGACGCCGAAGGCTGTCGATTCGCTCATGCGTATCGACCTGCCCGCAGACGTCAACATCGAGATCAAGCTCTGAGGACATCTGCAATGACTACTGACAACAAGCAGCACGCAGCTGCGCCGATTAAGGCGTTGCTCGGCCGCAAGCTCGGCATGACCCAGGTTTGGGACGCTGACGGCCGCCTCGTGCCCCTCACTGTCGTGCAGGTCGGCACTAACATTGTGACCCAGGTTCGCACCGAAGAGGTCGACGGCTACTCTGCCGTTCAGATCGGTTTCGGCGAAATCGAAGCACGCAAGGTCACCAAGCCTCTCGCAGGCCACTTCGCAAAGGCTGGCGTCGAACCCCGTCGTCACCTGACCGAGGTCCGCACCTCCGCCCATGACTCTTACGAGGTGGGTCAGGAACTCGACGCTTCCACCTTCGAGGCTGGACAGGCTGTTGACGTTTCCGGCAACACCAAGGGCAAGGGCTTTGCAGGCGTTATGAAGCGTCACGGCTTTGCCGGCGTTTCCGCTTCGCACGGTGCACACCGTAACCACCGCAAGCCCGGTTCGATCGGTGCTTGCGCAACCCCAGGACGCATCTTCAAGGGCCTGCGCATGGCCGGCCGCATGGGTGGCGTTCGTCGTACCGTCCAGAACCTCAAGGTCCAGGCAGTCGACACCGAGAAGGGCTTGCTGCTCATCAGTGGCGCCATCCCGGGTCCGAAGAACTCCGTGGTCCTGGTTCGCTCGTCCGTGAAGGGTGCGTGAAATGGCTGACGTTCAGACCATCGACGTCTTCGATCTCAAGGGCAAGAAGGCAGCTTCGGTTGACCTCCCCGCCGAGATCTTCGACGTTCCCACGAACATTCCGCTGATGCACCAGGTCGTCGTCGCACAGCTTGCTGCTGCCCGACAGGGTACGCACGCAACCAAGACGCGTGGCATGGTTTCTGGTGGCGGCAAGAAGCCGTTCCGCCAGAAGGGCACCGGTAACGCTCGTCAGGGCTCGATCCGTGCACCGCACTTCACCGGTGGTGGCGTCGTCCACGGCCCGCAGCCACGTGACTACGATCAGCGCACCCCCAAGAAGATGAAGCAGGGCGCACTCCGCTCCGCTCTGTCTGACCGTGCACGCGCAGGTCGCATCCACATCGTCACCGCTCTCATCGAAGGTGAGAAGCCGTCGACGAAGTCCGCTCTCGCAGCGCTTCGCGCGATCGTCGAGGACCGTCAGGCTCTCGTCGTCATCGAGCGTAACGATGAGCTCACCGCTCTCAGCCTGCGTAACGCTCCCGAGGTTCACGTCCTTTGGGCAGACCAGCTGAACACCTACGACGTCCTTGACGCCGACGATATCGTGTTCACTCTGGCAGCCATGGAGTCCTTCCTCGGCACCAAGGAGGAGACCAAGTGAGCACCCTCGAAGCGGGCAAGAACCCGCGCGACATCATTCTGAAGCCCGTCGTCACCGAGAAATCCTCCATCCTCATGGATGAAGGCAAGTACACCTTCGAGGTTGACCCGCGCGCCAACAAGACCGAAATCAAGATTGCCATCGAAGAAATCTTCGGTGTCAAGGTCGGTCAGGTGGCCACTCAGAACCGTAAGGGCAAGACCTACCGGACCCGCACGGGTCAGGGCAAGCGCAAGGACGTCAAGCGAGCAATCGTGACCCTGCGTGAAGGCGCCATCGACATCTTCGGCGATCAGGCCTGAAAACCGGAGAGGTAGAGGACAAAAATGGGAATCCGCAAATACAAGCCCACGACCCCGGGTCGTCGTGGCGCGTCGGTCTCCGATTTCGTTGAGATCACCCGCTCCGAGCCCGAGAAGTCGTTGGTTCGTCCGCTGCACAAGACCGGTGGACGTAACTCGAACGGCCGCGTGACCTCGCGTCACCGTGGCGGTGGCCACAAGCGTCAGTACCGCGTCATCGACTTCCGTCGTCATGACAAGGACGGCGTCCCGGCAGTCGTCGCTCACATCGAGTACGACCCGAACCGTACCGCTCGCATCGCCCTCCTGCACTACGCAGATGGCGAAAAGCGCTACATCCTGGCACCGGCCAAGCTGAACCAGGGTGACCGCATCGAAGCAGGCGCCGGCGCCGATATCAAGCCCGGTAACAATCTGCCGTTGCGTAACATCCCGCTCGGTACCGTTATCCACGCTGTCGAACTCAAGCCCGGTGGCGGCGCAAAGATCGCCCGCTCCGCCGGTTCGTCCGTTCAGCTCGTCGCCAAGGAAGGCCGCTTCGCCCAGTTGCGTATGCCGTCCGGCGAAATCCGCAACGTCGAAATCACCTGCCGTGCAACGGTCGGCGAGGTCGGCAACGCTGAACAATCCAACATCAACTGGGGCAAGGCCGGCCGTATGCGCTGGAAGGGCAAGCGCCCGCACGTCCGTGGTGTTGTTATGAACCCGGTTGATCACCCGCACGGCGGTGGTGAAGGTCGTACCTCTGGTGGCCGTCATCCGGTTAGCCCGTGGGGTAAGCCTGAGGGTCGTACCCGCCGTCCGAACAAGGACAGCGATCGCCTGATCGTTCGCCGTCGCAAGACCGGTAAGAACCGCTGAGTAGGAGTCGATAACTATGCCACGCAGTTTGAAGAAGGGCCCGTTCGTCGACGACCACCTGCTCAAGAAGGTGGACGCCGCAATCGAATCCGGCTCAAAGAATGTCATCAAGACTTGGTCGCGTCGCTCGGTCATCACCCCGGATTTCCTGGGTCTGACCTTTGCGGTGCACGATGGCCGCAAGCATGTTCCCGTCTTCATCACCGAGTCGATGGTGGGTCACAAGCTTGGCGAGTTCGCTCCCACGCGTACTTTCCGCAGCCACGACAAGGACGATCGAAAGGGACGCCGGCGCTGAGCCGGCCTCCACGGAAGAAGAGGCAGATAAATGGAAGCTAAGGCGCAGGCGCGTTTTGTCCGCGTCACGCCCCAGAAGGCCCGCCGTGTCGTGAACGAGGTTCGTGGCAAGGCTGCTCTGGAGGCCGCTGACATCCTGCGGTTTGCACCGCAGGCAGTCGCCACCGATGTCCGCAAGGTGCTCATGAGCGCCGTTGCCAACGCGAAGGTCAAGGCCGAACAGGCTGGCGAAACCTTCAACGAGGCAGACCTGCTGGTCATCGAAGCATTCGTCGATGAAGGTCCGACCATGAAGCGGTTCCGCCCGCGTGCACAGGGACGCGCAGGTCGCATCCTGAAGCGCACGAGCCACATCACCCTCGTCGTCGGTACCAAGGAAGACAAGAAGAAGGGAGCCCGCTGAAATGGGCCAGAAGGTTAACCCCACAGGGTTCCGCCTGGGAATCACCACGGATCACCGCTCCCGCTGGTTCTCCGACTCGACCACCAAGGGACAGCGTTACTCTGACTACGTTGCAGAGGACGTTGCAATCCGCAAGAACTTGACCGAGAACCTCGAGCGCGCAGGCATCTCGAAGGTCGATATTGAGCGTACGCGTGATCGCGTTCGCGTTGACCTCCACACCGCTCGCCCGGGCATTGTCATTGGTCGTCGTGGTGCAGAGGCTGATCGCCTCCGCCAGAACCTCGAAAAGCTCACCGGCAAGCAGGTTCAGCTCAACATCCTCGAGGTCAAGAACCCCGACATGGATGCTCAGCTTGTCGCACAGGGCATTGCAGAACAGCTCGCTGCTCGCGTTTCCTTCCGTCGTGCAATGCGCAAGGGCATTCAGTCCGCGCAGCGCGCAGGCGCCAAGGGTATTCGTGTTCAGGTTTCCGGTCGCCTCGGTGGCGCCGAAATGAGCCGTTCCGAGTTCTACCGTGAGGGTCGCGTTCCGCTTCATACCCTCCGCGCGAACATTGACTACGGATTCCACGAGGCACGCACGACCTTCGGTCGTATCGGTGTCAAGGTGTGGATCTACAAGGGCGACATCACCGAGCGCGAGTTCGCACGCCAGCAGGCCGAGCAGGCCAACCGTGGCGGACGTCGCAGTGATCGTCGTGGCCAGCGCCGCGGCGGACGCCAGAACCAGGAGACCGCTCAGCAGCAGGCGCCCGCAACCGAGGCGCCCGCAGCTACTGAAAACGGATCGGAGGCCTGAGCCCAATGCTCATTCCCCGTCGTACAAAGTGGCGCCGTCAGCACCGCCCGCACCGTACCGGTAATGCAACCGGTGGCACCGAACTGGCGTTCGGCGATTACGGTATCCAGGCACTCACCGGCGCATACGTGACCAACCGTCAAATCGAGGCAGCTCGTATCGCTATGACGCGTCACATCAAGCGTGGCGGCAAGGTGTGGATCAACATCTTCCCGGACCGTCCGCTGACCAAGAAGCCGGCTGAAACCCGAATGGGTTCCGGTAAGGGCGCGGTTGAATGGTGGGTTGCCCCCGTCAAGCCGGGTCGTATTCTGTTCGAGCTGGGTGGCGTCGACGAGGCGCTTGCACGCGAAGCTATGCGTCGCGCTCAGCACAAGCTTCCGATGAAGACCCGTTTCGTGGTCCGAGAGGGTGGTGACATCTGATGGCGGAAAAGGCACTTACCCCTTCCGACCTCGATGCCATGGACGACGCCCAGCTGTCCAAGGAACTCGAGAAGGCTAAGGCCGAGCTCTTTAACCTGCGCTTCGCGCAGGCTGTTGGCAACCTCGAGGATCATGGTCGCATGAAGACCGTGCGCCGTGACATCGCCCGTATCTACACGATCGCGCGTGAGCGGGAGCTTGGCTACCGCACCGCCCCGAGCACTGAGGAGTGATTCTGATGGCAGATAGCACCGCGCGTAACGACCGCAAGGTTCGTATTGGCCTGGTTGTCTCTGACAAGATGGATAAGACCGTCGTTGTCCAGATTGAGGATCGTGTGAAGCACGCCCTCTACGGCAAGGTCATGCGTCGTAACAAGAAGGTCAAGGTTCATGATGAGAACAACGAATGTGGCATTGGCGATCGCGTTCGCATCATGGAGACTCGTCCGCTTTCCGCTACCAAGCACTGGCGAGTAGTGGAGATCATCGAAAAGGCCAAGTGATTCGTCACTGAGGTTTGTAAGGAGCCCGGTTCCCCGGTTTGGGGAGCCGGGCTCCCTGCTGTTTTGCGCGCTTTCCCCGCGCTTGTTCACGAAATAGCGCCTCAAGGTGACTGCGCTTGTCCACGCTTGAACCTGCTTGTTCACTGTTGGCCACCCCTTTTTTGGCCGCGCTTGTTCAAGAAATCGAACATCGTTCTTCGCGCCTATTCGCGTGTGTTGGTTAATGAAGCTGCGTGGCCTCGTGAACTCGAAACGGTGAACAAGCGCGGGGTGGAGGGAGGGGATGTTGGCGAACAAGCGCGGTGGATGGGGCACACCTCACGAAACTGGCGGTTTCAAGTCAGTGGGGAAGTGGGGTACTCTTGGAGGGTTGCGTGACGCAAGGTGCACTGTGCCTCGCGTCGGTAGTGAGAGCGAGCAACACCATATTTAATCCTGTGGTGCGTTCTCACTATTGTCGGCATCGATGCGCAATAGTTCATGCACGTTCGGCAAGGCTCGAGGGAAGTAATGCTCCCAACAGAACCAGCTCGACAACAGGAGTCAATAGAAAATGATCCAGCAGGAGTCGCGACTTAAGGTCGCCGACAACACGGGTGCAAAGGAAATCCTGACCATCCGCGTGCTCGGTGGCTCGGCTCGACGCTACGCGGGTATTGGCGACACCATCGTCGCCACCGTCAAGGACGCAATCCCCGGCGGCAACGTCAAGAAGGGCGAAGTCGTCAAGGCAGTCGTAGTCCGCACTCGCAAAGAAACCCGCCGTCCCGACGGTTCGTACATTCGTTTCGATGAGAACGCAGCCGTCATTATCAATTCCAACGGCGAACCGCGTGGCACGCGTATCTTCGGCCCAGTCGGCCGTGAGCTGCGCGACAAGCGCTTCATGCGTATCGTCTCGCTCGCACCGGAGGTGATCTGATGGCAGCCAAGATCCGTAAGGGTGACCTGGTTGAGGTCGTTCGCGGTCGTTCATCCGACGAGAAGAAGCTCGCAGAGCGCAACGCCCACCGTGCAGCCGAGGGCCTCGAACCCCTCAAGGCTGGCGACAAGGGCAAGCAGGGACGCGTCATCAAGGTTTTCCCGGCTGAGGGCAAGGTTCTCGTCGAAGGCATCAACCTGAAGACCCGTCACGTTCGCCAGGGCCAGACCCAGGGGCAGACCGGCGGCATCGAGACCATCGAAGCCCCGATCTCGATCGCAAAGGTCGCACTGGTCGATCCCGAAACCAAGCAGCGCGTGCGCGTCGGCTTCCGCGAGGATGTCGTCGAGCGCGATGGCCGCACCCGCACCGTCCGCGTTCGCGTGACCCGCGGTGGCGCCAAGCGCGGCATCGAGCAGGGCAAGGAGATCTGAACATGACCCCGCGTCTCAAGGAAAAGTACGTCTCCGAAATTCGTGACGCTCTCCGCACCGAGTTCAAGCATGAGAACATCATGCAGGTTGCCGGTCTGACCAAGATCGTCGTGAACATGGGTGTGGGTGAGGCAGCTCGCGATTCGAAGGCACTCGAGGGCGCAATCCGCGACCTCACCGCTATCACTGGCCAGAAGCCCGTGACCACCAAGGCAAAGAAGTCCATCGCACAGTTCAAGCTACGCGAAGGCCAGGCCATCGGTGCTCACGTCACGCTCCGTGGCGATCGTATGTGGGAATTCCTCGATCGTCTTCTCTCAACTGCTCTTCCGCGTATCCGCGACTTCCGCGGTCTGTCGGCCAAGCAGTTCGACGGTCACGGTAACTACACCTTCGGTCTGACGGAACAGTCCATGTTCCACGAGATCGACCAGGATTCGATTGACCGAGTTCGCGGTATGGATATCACCGTCGTTACCTCGGCCTCCACCGATGATGAGGGCCGTGCGCTCCTGCGTCATCTCGGATTCCCGTTCAAGGAGGACTGACCCATGGCGAAGACATCCCTGAAGGTCAAGGCCGCACGTAAGCCGAAGTTCGGCGTTCGTGCATACACGCGTTGCAACCGTTGTGGTCGCCCCCACTCGGTATACCGCAAGTTCGGCCTGTGCCGCGTTTGCCTCCGAGAGCTCGCCCTTGCTGGCGAACTCCCCGGAGTCACCAAGAGCAGCTGGTAAAACACTGACGTCGTAGGTCTCAAAAGGAGAAACCACGACGAGGAAGGGGAATTTCCCCAATGACAATGACTGATCCCATTGCAGACATGCTGACGCGTCTGCGTAACGCGAATCGTGCGCATCACGATACGGTTTCCATGCCGTACTCCAAGATGAAGAACGCGATCGCAAACATTCTGGTCGAAGAGGGCTACATTGCTTCGACCTCGGTTGAGGATGCCCGCGTGGGCAAGACCCTCACCATCACGTTGAAGTACGGTTCGCACCGCGAAGCGGCTCTCCAGGGTCTGCAGCGCGTTTCCAAGCCGGGTCTGCGCGTGTACGCCAAGTCCACCAACCTGCCTAAGGTTCGCGGCGGCCTGGGCGTGGCAATTCTGTCCACGTCCTCCGGTCTGCTCACCGACCGTCAGGCAGCCGACAAGGGTGTAGGTGGGGAAGTCCTCGCCTACATCTGGTGAACAGGAGGCTGAACAATGTCGCGAATCGGTAAGCAACCCATTGCTATCCCCGCAGGCGTCGACGTCACCGTTAACGGTGCAGACGTTAAGGTGAAGGGCAAGAAGGGCGAACTTTCACACACCGTCGCAGCCCCCATCACGGTGGCTATTGAAGACGGTCAGATTCTGGTTTCCCGTCCGGACGATGAGCGCCTTTCCTGTTCGCTCCACGGTCTGACTCGCACCCTTATTGCGAACATGATCGTTGGCGTGACCGAGGGCTACAAGAAGGAACTCGAAATCACCGGTACCGGTTACCGCGTGGTCGCCAAGGGCAAGAACCTCGAGTTCTCTCTCGGCTTCTCGCACACCGTTCCGGTCGAAGCTCCGGAAGGCATCGAGTTCACCGTTGAGTCGCAGACCAAGTTCACGGTCCACGGCATCGACAAGCAACTCGTTGGCGAAACCGCAGCTCGCATCCGCAAGCTGAAGAAGCCTGAACCCTACAAGGGCAAGGGCATCCACTACGTGGGCGAAACGATCCGTCGCAAGGTCGGAAAGGCTGGTAAGTGATGGCGTACACGGTCAAGGGCAAGGGCAAGTTCGTCGCTCGCAAGCGTCGTCACATTCGCCTTCGCAAGAAGATCAACGGTACCCCGGCGCGTCCGCGCCTGGTCGTCACCCGCTCGAATCGTCACATCGTTGCTCAGGTTATCGACGACACCGTCGGTCACACCCTGGTTTCTGCTTCCGACTTCGAGTCCGGCGTCGAAACCATGACTGGCACGAAGACCGAAAAGGCAACCAAGGTTGGCGCTCTCGTTGCAGAGCGTGCGAAGGCGGCCGGCATCACCGCCGTCGTTTTCGACCGTGGTGGCAACAAGTATTTCGGCCGCGTTGCGGCCGTCGCCGAAGCTGCCCGTCAGGGTGGCCTCGAGCTGTGACCGGATCGAAGGAAAGAGAGATCATCTGATGGCTGCACCGCAGCGAGGCAGGAACGGTCAGGAAGGCTCTGAGCGTTCGGGCGACGGCGAGCGTCGCGACCGCCGTAATGGTCGTGGCGACCGCGATACACGTCGTGGCAACGAAAAGAATGAATACATCGAACGTGTTGTGACCATCAACCGCGTTTCCAAGGTTGTGAAGGGTGGACGTCGTTTCTCCTTCACCGCTCTGGTTGTCGTGGGCGATGGCGAAGGCACCGTCGGTGTTGGCTACGGAAAGGCCAAGGAAGTTCCCCAGGCCATTTCCAAGGGCGTTGAGGAAGCGAAGAAGAATTTCATTCGCGTTCCGATGATCCGTCGCACTATCACGCACCTGGTTCAGGGTCACGATGCCGCCGGCACCGTGCTTCTGCGCCCGGCAGCACCGGGCACCGGCGTTATCGCCGGCGGTCCGGTTCGTGCAGTGCTCGAGGCAGCTGGCGTGCACGACGTGCTCACCAAGTCGCTCGGCTCTGACAACGCAATCAACATTGTTCACGCGACTGTTGATGCCCTCAAGCAACTGGAACAGCCTGAAGCTGTTGCAGCACGTCGCGGTCTTCCGCTGGAGCGCGTTGCTCCGGCTTCGATGCTCCGCGCACGCGCAGAGGGTGAAGCTGAGAAGCGGGCCAAGGCTGAAAAGGCTGAGGCAGAAAAGGCTTCCGCGGGGGTGAATGAGTGATGGCGAACATCAAGATCACGCAGACCAAGTCGTCGATCGGCGCCAAGCAGAACATGAAGGACACTCTGCGCACCCTCGGGTTGCGTAAGATCGGCCAGAGCGTCGTCCGTGAGAACACCGAGACCGTTCTCGGTGCAGTTCACACGGTTCGTCACCTGGTGACCGTTGAGGAGGTCGACTGACCATGGCGGACTCCAAGTCCACAACAGGCGAAAAGGTGCAGATCGTTAAGCTGCACCACCTCCGTCCAGCCCCCGGCGCCAAGACCGCCAAGACCCGCGTTGGTCGTGGTGAAGGCTCCAAGGGCAAGACGGCTGGTCGCGGTACCAAGGGTACGAAGGCTCGCTACCAGGTGGCTGCAGGCTTCGAAGGTGGCCAGATGCCGATTCACATGCGTCTGCCCAAGCTCCGTGGCTTCAAGAACCCCTTCCGCGTTGAGTACCAGGTCGTCAACGTTGCCAAGCTTGAGGAACTGTTCCCCAAGGGTGGCAAGGTGACGGTCGAGGATCTTGTCGCAAAGCATGCGGTTCGTGACGGCGCTCCGGTTAAGGTGCTCGGCACCGGTGAGCTCACCGTCAAGCTTGAGATCGAAGTTGACTCCTGGTCAGCTTCTGCTCAGGAGAAGATCACCGCAGCTGGCGGAACCATTTCCGCACGCTGACAGCTGATTGGGGGTGGTCCGGCATCAACCCGGATCACCCCCTTTTAGTGTCTTAAACTGATAGACGGTTCCTCGCAGAACCTTTGAACCCAAGGCCGATGTCTACACGGAGCCATTTTTCCGGTAGTCTGACACGGTCGCTAGGGCATATGCTCCAGCACTCCCGTTACCCGTAGGAGGAAGCCTTGCTTAGTGCATTTGCACAGGCGTTCCGCACCCCTGACCTTCGTCGTAAGCTGCTGTTTACGCTATTTATCATGGCGATGTTCCGCCTGGGTTCATACATTCCGACCCCCGGCGTTGACTCGACCGCGATCCAACAATGTCTTGCTCAGCAGGAAGAAGCGAATCTTCTTGACCTCGTGAACCTGTTCTCCGGTGGCGCGTTGCTCCAGCTATCGATCTTCGCACTCGGCATCATGCCGTACATCACAGCGTCGATCATCATTCAGCTTTTGCGTGTTGTCATTCCGCGTTTCGATGACCTCCATAAGGAAGGACAAACCGGTCAAGCCAAGCTGACGCAGTACACGCGTTACCTGACGATCTTCCTGGGCGTTCTACAGGCCACGACAACACTGACATTGGCTCGCACCGGACGTATGTTCTCCGGTTGTTCCGCGAACGTTTTGGCAGATGACTCTTGGTGGATGTTCCTTATCATGATCATCATCATGATGGCGGGTACCGGCGTGGTCATGTGGCTCGGCGAATTGATCACCGAGCGTGGCATCGGCAACGGCATGTCGCTCCTTATCTTTACTTCGATCATTGCCCGTCTTCCCTCCCAGATGCTGGCCATCGGTCAGTCTGGCAAGTGGGGTGCCGTGATCGCGATCCTTCTGCTCCTCTTCGCCGTTACGCTCGCTGTGGTGTTCATTGAGCAGGCTCAGCGTCGCATTCCAGTTCAGTACGCGAAGCGCATGATCGGTCGTCGCCAGTACGGTGGCACGACGACGTACATCCCGCTGAAAATCAATATGTCTGGCGTTATCCCGGTTATTTTCGCCTCGTCGATTCTTGCGTTGCCGTTGATGATTGCTCAGTTTGGTGCCCAGACCGACGGTTGGGTTCAGTGGATTTCGGCGAACCTACATCAGGGATCGTGGGTCTACCTCACGATTTATGCACTCCTGATTCTCTTCTTCGCATTCTTCTACACGGTGATTACATTCAACCCCGAAGAGGTTGCTGACAACATGAAGCGCTACGGTGGCTTCATTCCGGGTATTCGCGCAGGTCGTCCGACCGCCGAGTTCCTGTCCTACGTCATCAACCGCATTACGAGTGCCGGCGCGCTCTACCTTGTGATCGTTGCCCTGTTGCCGTCACTCCTTATTATCCCCCTGAAGATTTCGCAGTCGCAGATGCCGTTCGGGGGCACGACGCTTCTGATTATTGTGGGCGTCGGTCTGCAGACTGTGAAGGAGATTAATACTCAGCTTCAGCAGCATCACTACGAAGGATTCTTGCAATGACCGCCATGGTTCTTTTGGGTCCGCCCGGCGCAGGCAAGGGGACGCAAGCTACTCGAATCGCGGAAAAGCTGAGTATTCCGGCTATTTCTACCGGAGAGATTTTCCGTGCGAATATGTCTGAAGGCACTGAGATTGGCCTGCAGGCCAAGGCATTCATCGACCGTGGTGAGTTCGTTCCTGACTCGGTGACCAATGCGATGGTGAAGGCGCGTCTGTCTGCTCCGGACACTGCGAACGGTTTTCTTCTTGACGGCTACCCGCGCAACGTGGAGCAGGCTCATGTGCTTGCCGACATGTGCGAAGAGTTCGGCATCAAGCTTGACCTGGTTCTTGAAATCCAGGTTGATGAGGACGAAGTTGTGACCCGCATGATGAAGCGTGCCGAGGAACAGCATCGCACCGATGATACTGAGCCTGTCATGCGTCACCGCCTTGAGGTCTACCACCAGCAGACAGAACCGGTTGCGGCGTACTACGCCGACCATGATTTGCTTCAGGTTGTTGATGGTTCGGGTTCGATCGACGAAGTGACCGAGCGTATTTTCGCTGTCCTCAATTCTGTCGCGAAGAACTGACCGTTATGCAGCGTATTGAGTTGAAGACTCGAGACCAGATCCGCTGGATGCGTGAAGCTGGCTTGATTGTTGCTGACATTCACGCGAGCCTGCGCCAAGCGGTGCGCGCTGGTGTGACTACGGCTGAACTGGATGAAGTGTCCGCTGACGCGATTAGGCGCGGGGGAGCGACCTCGAACTTCCTCAATTACTACGGCTACCCAGCCACGGTCTGCATCTCCGTAAATGATGTGGTCGTCCACGGTATTCCCGGCAAGCAGAAGCTGAAGGATGGGGACATCGTCTCCTTCGACTGCGGTGCGTGGCTGCCTCACGGTGGCAAGCAGTGGCACGGTGACGCGGCGTTCTCCATCATCGTTGGTGACGAGTGGGTGGACGACGAGTCCTTCATGGCAGGAAAGCGTGGCTCGGGTGCTCACCCTCAGGGAGTTGACGAGGCCACGATGAAGCGTCGCCGTGAACTGGACGTTGTGACGCGCGAGTCTCTGTGGGCAGCTCTCGCTTCCCTCGAAAAGGGGCGTCGCATTTCCAGCGTCGGTCGTGCCGTCGAAGAAGTCGTTGCCAAGTATGACGATGAGTTCGGTTGGGAAGCCGGCATCATCGAGGAATACACAGGCCATGGTATCGGCACCGCGATGCACCAGGATCCCGAGGTCCTGAACTACGACGCTCGTGGAATCTTCCCGCGCGTGAAGCCCGGTATGGTTCTTGCGGTTGAGCCGATGCTGACTTCGGGTTCGATCGAGACCCTCACCGAGTCTGACGAATGGACTGTCCGTACCGTCGATGGTTCGGACGCCGCCCATTGGGAGCACACGGTCGCGATCCTCGACGATGGCATCAGCGTGCTCACCGCCCCCGACTATGGAAAGGCCGGGCTCGCGCCTTTCGGGGTCGAACCGATCGAGCTCTGACACAGATGTCGCAACGCTGGCTCTGCTCCTCGTGGCGAGGTCGGCGCCGTAAGCGTGGTGCGACAATGTACACAGCGACGCGGACACTTACCTTTGTCCATGCCCCGCGACTCTGCGATTCTCCTGCCGGAGTATCAGGTTGGGCGATCGCTGATCGACTGAGCCCAAGCCGACCGATCCGTTAGCGGGGGGAGTGCTCGTCCGGGGAATGTCCTGATTTCTTCGAGGAACTGCGGGTCTTCGCGACGATGACCAAGGCGTGGACGATGTAGACGAGGGCGCCCACCCAGAAGATCCAGTTCCAGCGCGGTGCAATCAACGCGACGCCTACGAGCCAGAGGGCGAAGCCGACGTCCCAGCAGACAGCCCTACCGGTTGATGCTCTGCCGTTTATGAACATGACGCCACCGTGCGTCTGAGTCTGTGCGTTATGACAAGTCCTTTGTTGATTTGAGGCAGGTGGTCCCAATATATCCATGTTTTCAAGACGGAGGGGCCACTTTCGTTACAGAAGATGCTGTGTGGAATGCGGCGATGGTGATGCTCTGTGTGGCTTCCAAATGTCATTGAAGCAACAAGGCATCACCGTAAGGCGAGGAGGGGGAGGAAGGCGAGACCTTTTGCCTCGTCCGCTGCCGCCGCTCCCTCCTTGTTGAAGAACTCGGCTCGTGCTCTCGTCCTTGTCGATGAATCCGGCCGAAGGTGAGGCAGTCGACAGGGCAGTCAACTACCAGAGGGATGTGCTTTTGCTGTACTCTAGATCTTCGGGCGTGTCGCATGTCGGCTGTGTCGTACGTGTTGCATGCGCCCCGTGGCCCTTGGGCCATGACTCATCCGAAGAACGTAGAGGACAGACGGAGGATATGGCAAAGAAAGACGGCGTCATCGAAATGGAAGGCACGGTCGTTGAGGCCCTGCCGAACGCGATGTTCCGTGTGGAACTGGCCAATGGGCACGTTGTGCTCGGCCACATTGCAGGAAAGATGCGACAGCACTACATTCGAATCCTCCCCGAGGATCGAGTTCTCGTCGAACTGAGCCCCTACGACCTCTCCCGAGGCCGTATCGTCTACCGCTACAAGTAAACCCCGACACGACCGTCTACGGGCGGTGGAGGAATAACCATGAAGGTCAAGCCGAGTGTCAAGAAGATTTGTGACAAGTGCAAGGTGATCCGTCGCCACGGCAATGTCATGGTCATCTGCGACAACCCCAGGCACAAGCAGCGTCAGGGCTGAACCCCTCACGTAGCTGACCCGGGCACAAACGCCCACAGGATCACATCAAGCGCGAATACGCGACCCTTGGTTCGGAGGCCGAGGCCGGATGGCTCATCCGGAAGATGTGATGACGACCTCCGAAGAACAACTGGAGCACCAACAACATGGCACGTATTGCCGGTGTCGACCTCCCCCGCGAAAAGCGACTGGAGATTGCACTTACCTACATTTACGGAGTCGGCCGCACCCGCGCCGCCGAGACCCTCGAAGCAACGGGTGTCAGCCCGGACGTCCGCGTGAAGGACGCCACCGAGGAAGATCTCGTCAAGCTCCGTGAATACATCGAATCGAACTTCAAGGTTGAGGGCGACCTTCGTCGCGAGGTTCAGGCTGACATTCGCCGCAAGATCGAAATTGGCTCTTACCAGGGTCTTCGCCACCGTCGTGGCCTGCCGGTCCATGGTCAGCGCACCAAGACCAACGCTCGCACCCGCAAGGGCCCGAAGCGCACCGTTGCAGGCAAGAAGAAGGCCAAGTAAGGCCTAAGGACTTCCAGCTTTTACGGCGGATAGTTCTTCATACGACTGAAGAAGGAACTGTTAAACACAATGGCAGCTGCAAAAACTTCGCGCTCCGGTGCTGCTCGTAAGCCGCGCCGCAAGCTCAACAAGAACGTCACCCACGGTCACGCGTACATCAAGTCGACGTTTAACAACACCATCGTTTCCCTGACCGACACCACTGGTGCCGTTATCGCCTGGGCCTCGTCTGGCCAGGTCGGCTTCAAGGGTTCGCGTAAGTCCACCCCCTTCGCTGCGCAGCTTGCAGCAGAGGCGGCCGCGCGTCGCGCCCAGGAACACGGCATGAAGAAGGTCGACGTCTTCGTTAAGGGGCCCGGCTCCGGCCGTGAAACCGCGATCCGTTCCCTCCAGGCCGCTGGCCTCGAGGTCGGCTCGATCCAGGACGTTACCCCTCAGGCACACAACGGCGCTCGCCCCCCGAAGCGTCGTCGCGTCTGATTCGTCGCACCGGGATGCTTTGCCGTCCGGCATCGCATCCCCACGTCTGAGCACACCATTCGGTCGTGCTCACACCCTCCGTCCCACTCATGTGGGATCCACTGTCCGGCGTCATATGGCGGGCGCCGGGAAGAAAGGACCAAGACGTGCTCATTGCAGAGCGACCAATCCTCACCGAGGAAAAAGTCAGCGAACACCGTTCACGCTTCACACTCGAACCCCTCGAACCGGGCTTCGGTTACACGCTGGGTAATTCCCTGCGTCGTACCCTGCTCTCTTCGATCCCGGGCGCGGCGGTTACGTCCATCCGTATCGATGGCGTTGCCCACGAATTCCGCACTATCGAAGGTGTGAAGGAGGATGTCGCAGAGATCATCCTCAACATCAAGCAGATCGTCCTCTCCTCTGAGATGGATGAACCCGTCGTGATGTACCTGCGTAAGGCCGGCCCCGGTGTCGTCCTCGCTGGCGACATCACCCCGCCGGCAGGCGTTGAGATCCACAATCCGGATCTTCACCTTGCCACCCTCAATGACAAGGGCAAGCTCGAGATCGAACTGACCGTTGAGCGTGGACGCGGTTACGTTTCCGCAGCGCAGAACAAGGATCCTCAAGCTGAAATCTCGCGGATTCCGATCGATTCGATCTACTCGCCGGTTGTCAAGGTCACCTACAAGGTCGAGGCAACTCGTGTTGAGCAGCGTACCGACTTTGATCGCCTCGTCATCGACGTGGAGACCAAGTCGGCGATCACCCCGCGTGATGCTCTTGCATCGGCTGGTAAGACCCTTGTTGAACTGTTCGGCCTCATGCGCGAACTGAATGAGGAAGCAGAAGGCATCGAAGTGGGTCCGTCGACCACCGACGAAACCCTCGCAGCAGACCTTGCTCTGCCGATCGAAAGCCTGAACCTGCAGTCTCGTTCTTACAACGCGCTGCGTCGTCGTGGGATCCTCACCGTGGGCGAGCTTGTCGCTCACTCCGAGGCTGATCTTCTTGATATTCGTAACTTCGGCACCAAGTCGATCGAAGAGATCAAGGAATCTCTGGCCACTCTCGGCATGACACTCAAGGATTCGGTTATGCCGATCCCGGGTGCCTCTGAGTCTGGTTCGGTCCAGTTCAGCGACGAACAGTCCATCTGACCCTTATGCGTCCGATGGACGCACCTAATCCGTAGGAGACACAATGCCCACCCCCAAGAAGGGTGCTCGTCTGGGCGGAAGCCCGGCACACCAGAAGCTGATCCTGTCGAACCTCGCGACTCAGCTCATCGAACACCGCGCACTCACGACCACCGAAGCCAAGGCTAAGCTTCTGCAGCCTTACTTCGAGAAGCTCGTGACCAAGGCAAAGCGTGGCGATATGCACGCTCGTCGCACGGTTGCTAAGAAGATCACCTCGAAGGAAGCGCTCTACGTGCTCTTCGACGAGATCGCGCCGGCCATCGATTCTGAGCGTCAGGGTGGCTACACCCGCCTCATCCGCGTTGGTAACCGTAAGGGTGACAACGCTCCTCTCATGCGCATCGAAATCGTTCTCGAGAAGCTCGAGAAGAAGGCTGTTGTGAAGAAGGCTGAAGACACTGCCGCCAAGGCAGCTGAAAAGCCGGCTGAAAAGGTTGAGGAAGCCCCCAAGTCCGAAGAGACCGAGGTTGAGGCATCTGAAGCTGAGTGACTAGGTCGCGGGCTTGCCCGTGATTGACTCTCACTTTTGAGGTGGGGTCGGAGACGCTGATGCGTTTCCGGCCCCACCTTTTTGTTTGCGTCCACCGTGCTTGTTCAGGTGTGGCGTGTTTTTGTGGCTCTGCTTGTTCGCGTTTGGGGTGTTTTGTGACCACGCTTGTTCATGCTCAGGCCGACTATCGGGCATATGCAGGCGGGCCCATGGCGGTGAACAAGCGCGGTGGGAATCGACGACAATTCGGACTAAATCGGTGAACAAGCGCGGTGGATCGTTAGAGTTGGTGGCATGTCTGAACCCATGACGCTCGCAATTGACTGCGGTGGTGGCGGAATTAAAGGCTCCGTCGTTGACGAACGAGGCACGATGATCGCACCGGCGATTCGCACGCCTACGCCGTACCCGCTACCGCCGGAGCTCTTGATCGAAGTTGCGCAGGATCTGGCGAACAAGCTCCCTCAAGCTGACCGTGTGACTATGGGAATGCCTGGAATGATCCGACACGGAGTGGTTGTGGCTACCCCGCACTACATCACGCGCTCCGGCCCTCGCTCCAAAGTGGTTCCCGAACTTGTTGAACGTTGGGACCATTTCGACATGAGAGGAGGCATCGAAAGGGCGCTTGGCTTGCCCACGAAGGTTTTGAATGACGCCGAGGTTGCTGGAGCCGGTGTCATTACCGGTACGGGGCTCGAAATGATCATCACCCTGGGGACGGGCCTCGGAAATGCAGTCTTTGATTCCGGAGTGCTGGCACCTCACGTTGAAGTGTCGCAGGGCTTCGTCCGTTGGGGCCTGACCTACGACGATTACATCGGGGAACACGAACGGCTACGACTTGGCGATGCACACTGGTCGCGTCGCGTCCGTCGCGTCATCGATGGACTTCGTCCCATGTACATGTGGGACCGTCTCTACCTTGGAGGCGGCAACTCGAAGCTGATTACAAGCGGACATCGCGCCCGCCTAGGTGACGATGTCATCATCGTGCCCAATGATGCAGGCATCATCGGGGGAGTGCGCGCGTGGTCTCTATGAGCAACTCCGACCCCTTAGCTTTTACCGCGCTTGTTCACGAACCTGTCGCGCTTGTTGAAGAATCCGCTGCGCTTGTTCAAGCACCTCACACTCTTCGCATCCGTCTTGACCTCAGCTACGACGGGACGAATTTCCACGGGTGGGCTTCCCAGCCGGGCCAACGAACCGTGCAAGGTGAAATTGAAGCTGGCTTAGGCCTCGTACTTCGGTGCCCAACTGTGCTGACGGTCGCTGGGCGAACGGATGCCGGAGTGCACGCGCGCCATCAAGTGGTCCACTTCGACGTTGAACAAGCGCGGTGGGAAAAGCTCGCGCCTCGAGGGGCGGAAGCGACTGCGGAGGCCTGTGCGAACGCGCTTGTTCGCCGATTGAACGGTGTGATTGCGCGCGCGTATGGGCAGTGGATGCGCGATCGCGCCCTGAATGCGCCCAAAGGTACGGCCGATGTTGTGATCCGCGAGGCGCATGTTGTTTCGTCGGATTTTGATGCGCGTTTTTCTGCTCTAGGACGTCATTACTGCTACCGGCTGATGAGCGGGGGAGTCGATCCGCTCCGCCGTTTTGATGTTCTGAGTCTTGAACAACCTCTAGATGTTGACTTGATGAATCGGGCAGCAGCCCCATTGCTTGGCGAGCATGATTTTCTGTCGTACTGCCGGCCACGCGAAGGAGCCACAACGATTCGCGCGCTGACGCGCCTGGAATTCAAGCCGTCTTCGACAGCGCTTGCTCACCGTTCGGGGGCGCTTACTCCCCAACAGGGCGTATCAGAGTCCGTGCTTGTTGAGTGTTTTGTCGACGCTGATGCGTTCTGCCACTCGATGGTGCGTTCGCTTGTTGGCGCGCTTGTTGAAGTGGGTTTGGGTCGCCGGAGCGTCGACTGGCCGTATGAGCTGCTTCAAGCCTGCTCTCGAACAAGCGCGGCGCCGATTGCTCCTGCGCACGGACTGACTTTGGAGGGCGTGGACTATCCGGCGCCGGATCAGTGGGCCTCGCGCGCTCAACAAGCGCGGTCGCGTCGCGATTCGTGTTGTGGCGACGGGAGTTAGGCCCAGTCTGCCTTGGTGCGCCAGCGTTCGTGCGTGCTTGTTCACCAATTCACGGGGCCGGGATCATCACCGGAACGGTTTTCTTCGGGTTGCCCGCACGGTGAACAAGCGCGGTGGGGGTAGGGAGTAGCAACTGAGGAATCGGACACAAAGGCCCGGCAACTTTGACCGGCTCAATCCTGCCCGATAGACTTGATGACGCTGTGCGTTAGCTAGCGCCCTCGGTGTATTCCCACTCGCCGTTGAGTTGCAACTGACGCCTCGCGCGAACCGTTACATCGCGAGCGCGATCCTGACATTGGGGATCGACGCTCCATGACTGATAAGAATTGAAGGTTACGCCCGTGCGCACCTATTCACCCAAGCCTGGGGACGCAGACAAGAAGTGGTACGTCATCGACGCCACTGACGTCGTCCTCGGCCGCCTGGCGGCTCAGGTTGCCGCCATTCTTCGTGGGAAGCACAAGCCGACGTTCGCCCCTCACATGGATATGGGTGACAACGTCATCATCATTAATGCGGACAAGGTCGTTCTGACCGGTAAGAAGCTCGAACAGAAGATGGCCTACCGCCACTCTGGTCGTCCCGGTGGTCTGACCTCAACCTCCTACCGTGACCTCATGGCCAAGTCGCCTGAGCGCGCGGTTGAGAAGGCCGTTCGCGGCATGCTTCCTCACACCAGCCTCGGCCGTATGCAGTTCAAGAAGCTGCATGTTTACGCCGGTGCTGAGCACCCCCACGCCGGCCAGTCGCCGGTTCCCTACGAGATCACCCAGGTTGCTCAGTGAGCTTCGTGCCACTGAATAATCGACATAAGCACTGAGGAGAACCGTGGCTGAGACCACCGAAATCGTCGAGCTGGATGAGGAGAACGCCCCTAGCTCGTACACCACTGAGACTGAAACCGCGCCCGCAGGCGCCGGCCAGTCCATCACCGCGCCCGGCGCGGGCCTTGGTCGCCGCAAGGAGGCCGTTGCCCGTGTTCGTCTGGTTCCTGGAACCGGCGAATGGAAGATCAACGGACGCACCCTCGAGGATTACTTCCCGAACAAGCTGCACCAGCAGCTCGTGAAGTCCCCGTTCGTCCTTCTTGACCTTGATGGCCGTTTCGACGTTGTCGCCCGTATCAACGGTGGCGGCATCTCCGGCCAGGCAGGCGCCCTGCGCCTCGGCATTTCGCGCGCTCTCAATGAGATCGACCGCGATGCCAACCGCCCGGCACTCAAGAAGGCTGGCTTCCTGACTCGTGACGCTCGCGTCATCGAACGTAAGAAGGCAGGCCTCAAGAAGGCACGTAAGGCTTCGCAGTTCTCGAAGCGCTGATCCTTCGTTTTCTTGGCTTGTGGCCCTGCTCCTTGTGGAGCGGGGCCACAAGTGTTTTTAGGGCATCGTGCTACTCGGCGACTAGCGCGCTTGTTCACGGCATCCGGCTTTGTCGTGTGCGTGGTCTCTCATTGACGAGGCCGCGTACTTGTTGATGCCTCGCACTGAACGAGCGTGGTCTTTTTGGGTGTTAGTGGTGAACGAGCGTGGTCTTTTTGGGTGTTAGTGGTGAACGAGCGCGGTCTTTTTGGGTGTCAGCGGTGAACAAGCGCGCTGCTTTTGTGGTGTTGGCGGTGAACAAGCGCGCTGTTTTTGCGGTGTTGGCGGTGAACAAGCGCGGTGGGAAGAGCGGAATCCGGGCCTCGTGGTCCTTTGCGATACCGGAAATACGCGAGGGTGGAAATTCTCGCAAAGTGACAGACGGGGCCGCAGAAGAACCGAACTCGCCGGGGCCACGGGTACGCTAGGGGGCAACTGACACAACGCTTTCCGGCGCGATGCCGGCGTGAATGAAGGAACTAAAATGGCACGAATGTTTGGCACCGACGGTGTCCGTGGCCTCGCGAATGTTGATATTACGGCTGACCTGGCGCTGAAGATCGGTGAAGCTGCTGCTCGCTACTTTGGTGCGCTCCGCAGTGACGGGACGAAAGCGCGTGTCGTCATTGGTCGAGATACGCGCATTTCGGGTGAGTTCCTTGAGCACGCTCTGGCTGCCGGGCTTGCAAGCGCAGGCATGGACGTGACTCTTCTTGGCGTTGTGACGACTCCGACCGTTGCCTACCTGACTGCTTCGCAGGACGACATTGACTTGGGTGTCATGATCTCGGCGTCACACAACCCGATGGCTGACAACGGCATTAAGTTCTTCGCGCAGGGTGGCTACAAGCTCCCCGACGCGGTTGAAGATGAGATTGAAGCACTGATCGGAACCGAGTGGGATCGCCCGACCGGCGACGGTGTCGGCGAGGTCGACGAGCAACATGAGAAGGCGAAGCGCCTGTACGTTGACCATGTGGTGAAGTCTGTGAACACGGACTTGAATGGTCTGACAATCGTCGTTGACTGTGCTAATGGTGCCGCCTTCGAGCTCGGTCCGCTAACGCTACGTGAAGCGGGTGCCGAGGTCATCGTGATCAACGCTGAACCCGACGGCCGCAATATCAACCTCAATGCTGGTTCAACCCACCCTGAAGGCCTGCAGAAGGCCGTCGTCGAGCACAAGGCAGACTTCGGTGTCGCCTACGATGGTGACGCAGACCGTTGCTTGGCAGTCGATGCTGAAGGCAACCTGATCGACGGTGACAAGATCATGGGCGCACTCGCGGAGGATGCGCGTGAGCGTGGCAAGCTCAAGGGAGACACCCTTGTCGTGACCGTGATGTCGAACCTCGGTCTGATTCTCGCGATGCGTGACAAAGGTATTAAGACGGTTCAGACCGCAGTCGGTGACCGTTACGTGCTCGAAGAAATGCGCGCCTCCAACTATGTGCTGGGCGGCGAACAGTCCGGCCACATTATTGATCTCGACCATGCAACGACGGGTGATGGCATCCTGTCGTCCCTGCTGGTTGCTCGCATGGTGAAGGAATCCGGTCGCTCCCTGGCGGATCTGACTGCGTTCGTTGAGCGCTTGCCCCAGACACTCATCAATGTGGGCGGGGTTGACCGTAGCGGTGCAGCGACGAACGAAGCTGTTGCGACGGCTGTCAAGGCTGCTGAAGCACAGCTCGGCGATACCGGTCGTGTTCTTCTTCGCCCGTCGGGCACCGAGCCGTTGGTGCGCGTCATGGTTGAGGCCGCCACCCAGGAACAGGCTGATTTAGTCGCAGCCTCACTCGCTGACGTGGTGAAGGAAAACTTGGCGATCTGATACGAGGCATCCGCTTAGGGGCGTGACTGAGACAATCAACGGGCTCGGTAGGGGAATCCTCTACCGAGCCCGTTGAGCTTTGTCTTCACCACCAGAGGCGTTCAGCGTCTCAGAAGGGACCTCGTCGCCCCTGACACGAACTGGGAAAGGTGGTCGCTAGTCCTTACGCAGTAGCAACGAATCGACGCGGTGATCCTGGTCTTTGTGGAAGATCATCGTGGCGCGTTCGCGAGTGGGAGCGATGTTTTCACGCAGGTTTGGCAAATTGATTGCCGACCAGACCATGCGCGCCGTCGCTTCGGCCTCCGTGTCCGTCAAACTGGCGTAAGTGCGGAAGAAGGAATCTTCACGCGAGAAGGCAGTTTGGCGAAGAGTGAGGAACCGGTCGACATACCACTGCTCGATGTCGGATTCTTCAGCATCGACGTAGATCGAGAAGTCGAAGTAGTCAGACACGGAAACACCGAGCGCCCCAGGGTGTAGGCGCGGGGGTTGCAGAACGTTCACTCCCTCGACGATCAGAATGTCGGGAGCCTCAACGTGGAGGATTTTGCCCGGGACAACGTCGTAGATGACATGCGAGTACACGGGAGCAGTGACGTCGCCCGCCCCCGACTTCACGGCGGCCAAGAAATTCAGCAGAGCCTGACGGTCGTAGGACTCCGGGAAGCCCTTGCGTGCCATGATGCCCTTTTCTTCGAGCACGGCGTTCGGATAGAGGAAGCCGTCGGTTGTCACCAGGTCGACGCGCGGGGTGTGCTCCCAACGCTGGAGCAGAAGTTGTAGAAGGCGGGCGACGGTTGACTTTCCAACGGCAACAGAGCCGGCAATTCCGATGACGAAAGGGGTGGGTGTGGGCGTTTGCTCGCCCAGGAAGGTGGCGCGCTCGCGGGCGGTGCGTCGCCTGCCGTCAACGTACAGCTGAAGGAGCGCAGACAAAGGGCGATAAATCGCGTCGACTTCGCTCATGTCGATGGGGTCGCCCAAGGAAGCGATCCTGGTGATGTCTTCTTGCGTCAACGGCAGGGGAGTGTGGTCGACCAACCTATCCCAATCGGCGCGTTCAATGCGCGTAAAAGGGGAGATCGCAGAGTAGGCGTGTGCGTTGTGGGAAGTCACGATGGCATTGTCTCGCACTCGCTTGTTCGAATGCACCTTTGAGGCAAAAGTGTGAAGAATGGCGGGTATCTGTCGGACATGGGCAAGGCGACGAGCGCAACTCCGCTCGATGTGCTGGAATTGCTTGCATGTGTGGAATTGTTGGACATATTGGTTGTGCCCCTTCGGCTCGTTCGCGTGAGGTCGTCATGGGGGGCCTCGCTCGCCTGGAATACCGAGGATACGACTCTGCCGGTTTGGCTCTGTCAACTCCGGACGGCCTGGAGGTGATTCGCGCGGTCGGTAAGCTCGCGAACCTTGCTGACAAGATCGAGGTCCTCAAGCCTGCCGATGCTTTCGCTGCGATCGGTCATACTCGTTGGGCGACGCACGGTCGTCCGACTGTTGCGAATGCTCACCCGCATTCGTCCGCAGACGGTCGTTTCGCTCTGGTACACAATGGCATCATCGAAAATGCTGACGCGTTGCGCGCCGAACTTCGCGCCGATGGCGTCACTTTTGCGTCCGATACGGATACTGAGGTTGTCGTCCACCTGATTGCCAAGATGTACGAGGCCGGGACCGCTGGGCAGTGGGGCGGCTCTCTTGCCGGAGTGCACGCTGGCGAAGATACTGTTCGTCGCCTGATTGCTGCGATGCGCGCTGTTACTGAGCGCCTGCAGGGCACATTCACGCTGCTACTCGTTTCAGCCGATGCGCCGGAGGTTATTCTTGCGGCACGCCGTTCTTCGCCTCTGGTCGTTGGTTTGGGTGACGGCGAAAACTTCCTCGGTTCTGACGTTTTGGCATTCATTGAGCACACGAACCGCGCTGTCGAGATCGATCAGGATCAGATGGCCATTGTCACGGCTCGTGGCGTGACTGTTCTTGGCCATGATGGGAATGTTGTTCCGCTCAAGGAATACGAAGTTGACTTCACTTCGGATCGCGCGACGAAGGACGGCTGGCCGACCTTCATGGAAAAGGAAATTCACGAACAGCCCCGTGGTGTTCGCGAAACCTTGGAAGACCGTATCGATTCCACCGGTCACCTTGCACTCGACGAGGTCCGTATCCCCGAGTACATTCTGCGTGGCGTCGACAAGATCGTCATGATCGGTTGCGGTACCGCGTCCTACGCCGGTCAGGTCGCCAAGTACGCGATCGAACACTGGTGCCGTATCCCCGTCGAGGTCGAGCTTTCCTCTGAGTTCCGCTACCGCGACCCGGTCGTCACCGAAAAAACACTGGTCGTGGCCATCTCGCAGTCCGGTGAAACCATGGACACGATCCAGGCGATCCGTCACGCTCGCGAGCAGGGCGCGAAGGTCGTGGCGATCGTGAATACTCCGGGCTCGACTATTTCGCGTGAGTCCGACGCTGTTCTGCTGACCCACGCGGGCCCGGAAATCGCTGTCGCCTCCACCAAGGCGTTCACGTCTCAGGTCACCGCCTGCTTCATCCTTGGCCTGTACCTTGCCCAAGTTCGTGGCAACAAGTACTCCGACGAGATCATCGACTACATGGAAAAGCTGGCTGAAGCACCGGCGAAGATCCAGAAGATCCTCGATCAGGGCGAGACTGTCCGACAGTTTGCTCGCACCATGAAACACGCGACGTCCGTCATCTACCTCGGTCGCCACGTCGGATACCCGGTTGCCCTTGAAGGCGCCTTGAAGCTCAAGGAAATCTGCTACATCCACGCAGAAGGCTTCGCGGCCGGCGAACTCAAGCACGGCCCGATCGCACTGGTCGACGAAGGCCAGCCAGTCATCATCGTTGTTCCGACCCCGCGTCGTCCCGAACTGCACAACAAGGTTCTGGCAAACATTCAGGAAGTTCGCGCTCGCGGTGCAAAGACCATCGTCATCGCTGAAGAAGGCGACACCTCCGTCGACGAATTCGCTGAAATCGTGTTCAGGATTCCTCCGATTCCGACGCTGTACGCACCCCTGTTGACGGTTGTCCCACTGCAGATCTTCGCCTGCGAACTTGCAACCGTGAAGGGCCTTGACGTCGATCAACCACGCAACCTCGCTAAGTCTGTGACCGTTGAGTAAGCATCCCTGACTGGACTTTTCCTGCGTCTGCCACACGTCGTGGCAGACGCAGGATTCGTTTTGTGCGGACGTTTTCGCTTTCGTGGGACAAATCCCACTACCATCGGGCTGTATCCGCTTGTTGACCGAGTATGCGAGCCCGGCCTCGTACACCAAAAACAGGATTGAGATTATCGTGATCGACATTCTCTGGGCGCTCGTTCCATCGATTTTGTTTGGCCTTCAAACCACCATCACCGGCGCGGTCAAGACAACTGACCAGCAGCGTGTTCTCGGTTTGACGATGGGTGGTTTTATTTTTGCGCTCGCCGTCACGCCCTTCCTTGGGGTTCAGTGGAATGTGCGCGATGTGATCGTCGCTTTTGTTACCGGATTGATTGTCGGCTGGGGTTTGGTGGACCAGGTCGCTGCTTTCAACGTGCTGGGCGTTTCGCGCACGATGCCGGTGTCGACGGGCGGGCAGTTGGCGGCGATCTCGCTGGGTGGTGTTCTTCTGTTCGGCGAATGGCGTCACGGTGGGGCGCTCCCGGTCGGTGCGACTGCGATTATCGTCCTCATTCTGGGTATTTGGTTCGTCTCACGCACCGAGGAAGGCTCCGATACGAAGAACCTGGATTGGGCACGCGGAACGCGTTTGCTGATTACATCGACCTTCGCTTTTTCGAGTTACGTGCTGATCGGTCGTGCCTTTGGGTTGGATGGTCCCTCGATCCTGTTGCCGCAGGCGACGGGCTACTTCCTTGTTGCCCTGATCGCGTACGTTGTCGACGCGCGCCGGAAGGGGGACGAGGCTCCAAAGCTAGTGAGTCTCCCAATGGCGCAAATGACGGCACTCGGCCTGATGTGGGGTGCCGCCGTCGTCCTGCTCCAGGTCGGCGCTGGACGCGTAGGTGTCGCGACCGGTTTCACTCTGTCGCAGCTCGGCATTCTGATTTCGACCCCTCTCGGTATCCTCTGGCTGGGTGAACACCGCGCGGGTCGCGAACTGCGTTGGACTGTCATTGGTGTTGCGCTGGTTATCGTCGGCGCGGTGCTTGCGGGGGTCGCTAAGGGGCTCGACGTCGCCTGAGGTGCTCTTTCGTCCGCGCCTTGGCGCACATCCCCCGGTCTTATGCCACCGCGCTTGTTCACCGTTTGGGGTGTATACGACCGCGCTTGTTCACCGTGCGGCACCGACCCCTGAGAGTGAAGAAACCGCGACAATCCGCGCAATAGGTTGATGCGTACCCAAAGGGGTGACACTATCACTGCATGATCTTCGTGAACGATCGCGCGACTGCGCGTGCCATTGAGGCTGACTTTTTAGCGCGCCACACAGAAGCTGGAGATGGCGATCCGGATCGGTTAATGAAGCGAGCGGCACACGCAGTAGCTGAAGCCGTGACCGCGCTTGTTCACAGCGGCAACACCGCGCTTGTTCACCGTTCACCCGCTTTTTCACCCGGATGCGTTGAAAGCGATGATTGTCTGACGCTTCCTCGCGTGTGCGCGCTTGTTGGAGGCGGGGACAACGGAGGCGATGCTCTGTATGCGCTCGCCTACCTAGCTGAACAGGGGTTTTCCTGCTCGGCTCTGCTTCTTGCTCCGAAGCCTCATTCACGAGGCCGATCAGTTGCGCTTGAGGCAGGTGCGCAGATTCTTGATGCTTACGCGCTTGTTCAGGAAAAGCTTGCCGATCAGCAGGATCCAGCCGGTGGCGCTGACGGTGAACAAGCGCGGTCGAAGTTGTGGGCGCTCACTGACATTTCAAACATTGCTACGGCTTTGGAAGCTCCTATCTGGATCGATGGAATTCTTGGAATCGGCGCGTCAGGCGAGCTTCGGGAACCGACGCGTTCGTTCATCGATGAGCTTGTCCAGCTTCAACAAGCGCGGGGAGTGAAGGTCGTCGCAGTCGATGTGCCTTCCGGGCAGTTCTCAGATGATGGGGAAGTGACTGGGCCAGTAGTGTCTGCGACAACGACCGTCACTATGGGATTGCTGAAGACACCACTCGTCCTTCCTCCCTCCGCCTATTACACGGGGACTCTGCAGTGTGTTCCTCTGGGTTTTAACGCCCAAGAATCAGACGTTCGAGTCGTGACCGACCAAGATGTTGCCCGCACTGTCATTCGCCCCGATTGGGCGGACCACAAGTACACGCGCGGAGTCGCAGGCTTGGTAGTCGGCTCAAAAACCTACCCCGGAGCAGGGGCTCTGAGTTGTCTGGGTGCCAGCTATTCCGGCGTGGGCATGGTGCGTCTGGATGCGCCCGATCAAGTCCTTGACTTGGTGTTGACGCGCGAGCCGGGGATCGTTGGTGTCGGTGGTCGAATCCAGGCGGGTCTGGTTGGTCCGGGAATGGATGATGACACGCGTGTGAACGCGCTCGAGCTGGCAAAGTTCTGCGTTGCCTCGCATCTTCCCCTGATTGTTGATGCTGGTGCGCTGTCCTTTGTCCGAGAAGTGGCGACGGTGGGAGGCTTGGAGCGGGTGCTCCTCACCCCTCACGCAGGCGAAGCCGAGGCTATGTTTAGCCAATGGGGCCAGAAGCGCCCTCGCTGGTGGGTTGAGCAGTGCCCGGTAGAGGCAGCGCGTCTTCTTGCGAAGCTCAGTGGAGCAAATGTGTTGCTGAAAGGGGCCTCGTGCATTCTTTCAACACCGCAAGGCGAAATCGTTGTTGTTCCGCGAGGGAGTGGCTGGGCCGCAGTCGCAGGAAGTGGCGATGTGCTGGCGGGCCTGCTCGCAGGCTTTGCGGCACAGTGGGGTGCGAAGAGTGAACGAGGCTCATCAACTACTTCGCTTGTTGAAGCTCTGGCTGCGGGTGCGCTTGTTCACGCGCGTGCCGGCGAACGCGCTGCGTCGAAGGTGAGTGTGAGCGGTGGCCCGGTGACCGCAATCCAGATTGCAAAATGCGTGTCGAGCGTGATCGGGGAGTTGCTCGCCTGATTTTTACCGCGCTTGTTCAGTGCTCCGTTTCAACAAATTGGTGCTGACGAGCTGTTTTCTTGAACAAGCGCAGTGTTGTTTGATGAGTAAACGGTGAACAAGCGCGGTGGGAGACGCGCGAATCCGAAGATGGACGCAACGATGATGACCCTCCGTAACGCGCGCTTGTTCACCGGTGCAATACTAGAAGCGTGATGAACGAAGAGTCTTCCGCTTTCGCCCAGTACCCGGCGCGCGCTGTCGTTGACCTCAGCGCCATTGCCGACAATCTGGCGGTGCTGAAACAATCTGCGCCGACTGCCATTCAGATGGCAGTTGTCAAGGCAGATGCCTACGGGCATGGAATTCTTCCCGTTGCGATGACTGCGCTTGAGGCAGGAGCCTCGTGGCTCGGTGTCGCGCAACTCGGTGAAGCACTCACTCTGCGATACGCACTCGACGAAGCTGGAATAGCACGTGAGAAAGCGCCGATTCTGACGTGGATCGCCCCCTCGGGAGCTGACTGGGCGCAGGCGCTCGAAGCAGACTTAGATCTGTCGGTGTCCTGGACCTGGGTGCTGGCCCAGATCTGCGCGGCTGCACGCGAAACGGGTAAGAAGGCGCGCATTCACGTGAAGATCGATACAGGCATGTCGCGCGCGGGTTCAACGCTTGCGGATCTGCCGGCGCTTGCTTCGGCAGTGCGGATGGCCCGCGACGAGGGTCTTGTTGAGGTGATCGGCGCGTGGAGTCACCTGTCGCGCGCGGACGACCCCAGCGACGAGGGCAATGCATCGACCGCCTCGCATGTCCACATTTTCGAGGCCGGTTGCACAATTCTGGCGCAGGCTGGAATTAGGCCGGAACTTCGCCATCTGAGTGCCACATCAGGCATCCTCTGGCATCCCGAAGCGCACTACGACATGGTGCGCGCCGGCATCGGTATGTACGGACTGAGTCCCGACTCCGCTGTGGCGTCCGCATCTGACTTGGGGTTGCGTCCCGCGATGACCCTGCAAGCGCCACTGACCAGCGTCAAAGTAATCGCAGAGGACACCCCCGCTTCATATGGTGGCACGTGGCGTTCGCCCTCGAGGCGTTGGGTTGGTCTGGTGCCCCTCGGATATGCCGACGGTATTCTGCGCGCCGGATCGAACGGCGCCCCCGTCCTTGTTAACACGGATAGGGGTCCGATTCGCACGCATATTGTAGGCCGAGTGTGTATGGATCAGTTCATCATCGACCTTGGCCCAGCATCGGGGGAGGCGGGTCTGTCGACTGGCCGCACCGAGAATGCGCCCGCACAGGTTGGAGACGGCGTCATCCTTTTCGGTGACCCGGCCACCGGCGCGCCACTGGCTGACGAATGGGCAAGCCAAGCCGGCACCATCAACTACGAAATCGTTGCCCGCTTGGGCGAACGCATCCCGCGCCTCTATATTGGCGCGGCTCGACGTGAGGAGAACTGTTCATGACCGCTGAACCCCAGTCGTTGGTGTCTGCTTCCGCTGATGAAACGCGGTGCCTCGGGCGCGCCTTGGGTGAAAACCTGCGCGCCGGCGATCTCATCATGTTGCGTGGCGGTTTGGGCGCGGGTAAGACGACGTTCACTCAAGGCGTGGGTGAAGGAATCGGGGTACGAGGCCGTGTGGCATCCCCAACGTTCATCGTGGCCCGCGTTCACCCGAACCTCGGCGACGGTCCTGACTTGATCCACGCCGACGCCTATCGCATCCGCGACCTCGAAGACCTCGAAACCCTGGACCTCGATTCTTCTCTGGCAGAGTCCGTGACCGTCGTCGAATGGGGCGAAGGTAAGACGGAAGCCCTGTCTGATGAGCGCCTCGAAATTGATGTCACGCGCAAGACCGGTGGTGAAGCTGCCCACGACGGAGACACGATCGACCTTGAAACGATGGATGACGGCGAGCGCGTCATTACACTCCACCCGCACGGCAACCGCTGGGACGGCGTTCTCGAAGCAGTCATGGCGCGCGCCAGCGAACTGATTGCCACCTTGGACGAAGACTGATTGGCAAGCCACGCGTTTCTTGGGGTCGCCCGCTCCCGAAGCGTACATCGTGACCCGCTGATCCGACGAGTAGGATTACCCCTGTGATTGAACTGAGCCTTGATACCTCCGCCGCCACGATCGTTTCCCTCTTGAAAGACGGAACCGTGGTGGGACACGCTCGCAACGAATCGACGCGTCACCACGCTGAATCGATCACCGAGCTTGTCCGCGAGACACTCGGTCAAGCCGGTCTGCCGGTCGAGGCGAAGGACGCTGGTATTGAACGCGTGTTGGTTGGTACGGGTCCTGCACCGTTTACCGGTCTGCGCGCGGGCCTCGTCTCCGCGCGAGTGTTTGCGCTCGCGGCAGGCGTGCCCGTCTACGGAGCCTCAAGCTTGGATGTCATTGCCCGCCAGGCACTCGACTTGCTTCCCCCGGACACCCACGTGTACGCCGTTTCTGATGCGCGCCGTAAGGAACTGTACTGGGGACACTACGTCGCAGAAGGTGCCGATGATGTGCGTCTGATCGGCCGCCTTGAGGTCGGCACGGCTCAGAGCCTGCTCAACTCGATGCGTGATGCGGACGGTCTGATCATCAGCGCGGGTGAACTTCCCGCTCACTCCGTCGACTGCCTTGCCTCCGCAGGTAAGGGGCCGATCGTTGATGGAGATCCGGCAGTTCTGTCGCGTATTGTTTCTGCTCGTTTGGCCAGGGGTGAAGAAGATCGTCTCGGCACCGAGCCGCTCTACCTGCGCCGTCCCGAGATTCACGGCCAGCCGATGGAGCGCATGTGATCGGCGTTCCGGTTGAATTCCATCAGGCAAAACCGGGGGATGAAGAGATCCTGGTTACGCTTGAAGAAGCTCTTTTCTCGGAGGACCCATGGACGTGGGGAATGATCGCCGACGAGCTGGCCTCCCCGTTTTCCACCTACTACCTGGCGGCGCTCCCAGATGGCCCTGACCTGCAGGTTGTCGGCTACGGGGGAGTGAAAGTGGTGGGCGACGGCGCCGACATTATGACAATCGGCGTTTTCCCCCATGTACGAGGCCAGGGCCTGGGTAAACAGATCCTCGACCTGCTGGTATCTCGCGCACGTGAAGCTGGAGCGGACTACGTGTTCCTTGAAGTTCGCGAGTCGAATGAAGCTGCGCGACGCCTCTACGAACGCTCAGGTTTTATCGTCCTGGACCGTTTGAGGGGATATTTCAAGAATCCACTCGAAGACGGCATCGCCATGCGATTGGACCTGACGAACTGAAAGTGTGGGTGGCCTCGTCCCTTCAATGTCGAGCGTGACGGTGGCGGAAGAGAGCACACAAGTAGGCGCGCACCTGCGTTTTACGACGGGTTTCTCAAAACTGTCATATGCCCGAAATTTGAAACAGGACGGTTAGGTAAAAGACAGTCAATACCCGCCTGAAACATCTCTGTCACACGCGTAAGCAGCCTCCAAACTGCCAAGGAAGCCCCTTAGAATTTTGCTAAATTACGCGGAAAACTGAGCTGACAAAACGCTCATCTAGGACCAAGGGCGGACAACAGTCCTAAAACGCTCGAAGACGTGTGGATATTCTTGGGACATGGCCACTACAAATGTCGCAACGAAGAAGCGCCGCGCGTGGACCACCAGTGTTTTTATTAAGCAACTGATGGCCATCTCGGGCTTCATTTTCGTCTTCTTCCTGCTGTTCCACTCCTACGGCAACCTCAAGATGTTCCTCGGTCAGGAAGCGTATGACCATTACGCGCACTGGCTGAAGGAAGAGGCTTTCGTGCCGATCTTCCCGCACGGCGGATTCATCTGGGTATTCCGCGCCGCGATGTTCCTGATGCTTGTCATCCACCTGTACGCAGCTGCATACACGTGGAAGCGTTCGCGTCGCGCACGTTCGACCCGCTACGTCGTGAAGAAGTCCGTTACCGATTCGTACGCTGCACGCACCATGCGCATGTCCGGCGTTCTGATCCTGTTCCTCTTCATCTTCCACATCCTGCACTTCACGACCGGCACTGTCCGCACGGGCTTCACCGCTGATTCGACGCCTTACGAGCGCATGGTTGCATCGTTCAACTCGCCGCTGCTCGTCATCGTGTACGCAATCTTCGTCGGTCTTGCATGCATTCACGTTTCGCACGGCTTCTGGTCAATGTTCCAGACGCTCGGTTGGGTTCGCCCCGCGACTCGTAAGCCGATGATCGTCCTCTCCGGCCTCGTTGGCGCCATCATCTTCGTGATGTTCATGGCACCTCCGATCGCAATCGCCGCCGGATTCATCTCTTGAGGAAGCTGATTACTCATGACTGAAACCCTGATCAAGGGCCTCTACCGTGAAGGCGAGAAGATCGCTGACGCCAAGGCTCCTCTTGATGTGCCAATCGCCGAATGCTGGGAACAGCGTAAGTTCTCCGCCGCTCTGGTGAACCCGGCTAACCGTCGTAAGCTCCGTGTCATCATCGTAGGCACCGGCCTTGCGGGTGGCGCTGCTGCCGCTTCGCTCGGCGAAATGGGCTACAACGTCGACGTGTTCTTCTACCAGGACTCCGCTCGTCGCGCGCACTCTATTGCTGCACAGGGTGGTATCAACGCTGCGAAGAACTACCGCAATGACAATGACTCCGTCTACCGCCTCTTCTACGACACGGTTAAGGGTGGTGACTACCGCGCCCGCGAAACCAACGTCTACCGTCTGGCAGAGGTCAGCGCGAACATCATCGACCAGTGCGTCGCACAGGGCGTTCCGTTCGCGCGCGAATACGGTGGTCTGCTCGACAACCGCTCCTTCGGTGGTGTCCAGGTCTCCCGTACGTTCTACGCGCGTGGCCAGACAGGTCAGCAGCTCCTGATCGGCGCCTACCAGGCGCTGGAGCGTCAGGTTGCAGCCGGCACGGTCAAGGAATACTCGCGCCACGAAATGGTTGAGATCATCGTTTCCGATGGTCGCGCCCGTGGCATCGTCGCCCGTGACATGGCAACCGGCAAGCTGGAAACCTACGTCGCTGACGCAGTTGTCCTGGCAACCGGTGGTTACGGCAACGTCTTCTTCCTGTCAACCAACGCGATGGGGTGTAACGCCACCGCAATCTGGCGCGCATACCGCAAGGGTGCCTACTTCGGTAACCCCTGCTTCACGCAGATCCACCCGACCTGCATCCCGCAGCACGGTGATCAGCAGTCGAAGCTGACCCTCATGTCGGAGTCTCTCCGTAACGACGGTCGTATTTGGGTTCCTAAGAAGGCTGAAGACTGCGAAAAGGACCCGCGTCAGATCCCCGAAGAGGATCGCGACTACTACCTGGAGCGCATCTACCCGTCCTTCGGCAACCTGGTTCCCCGCGATATTGCATCGCGTCAGGCAAAGAACATGTGTGACGAAGGTCGTGGCGTCGGCCCGAAGATCGCCGGCGTCGCCCGCGGCGTCTACCTCGACTTCGCCGATGCGATCGAGCGCATGGGTGTGGCCGCCGTCTCTGCGAAGTACGGCAACCTGTTCGATATGTACGAGCGCATTACGGGCGACAACCCCTACGAGGTGCCGATGCGCATCTACCCGGCAGTCCACTACACCATGGGCGGGCTGTGGGTTGACTACGATCTCGAGTCCAACCTTCCCGGTCTGTACGTTGCTGGCGAAGCAAACTTCTCCGACCACGGCGCCAACCGCCTGGGTGCATCCGCGCTCATGCAGGGGCTGTCGGACGGCTACTTCGTCCTGCCGAACACAATCAACGATTACCTCTCCAAGTGCTTCAATCTGCCGAAGCTGGACGAATCGTCCGCTGACGTTGTCGAAGCTCTCTCGATGGCTCAGAAGCGCATCGACACCCTGATGTCGATCAACGGTTCCCGCTCGGTTGATTCCTTCCACAAGGAACTCGGCCACATCATGTGGGAATACTGCGGTATGGAGCGCACCGAGGAAGGCCTGAAGAAGGCAATCGGTATGATTCGCGAACTTCGCAAAGAGTACTGGCAGAACGTTCGCGTTCCCGGCAAATCCATTGGTGAACTCAACCAGTCCCTCGAAAAGGCTGGTCGCGTTGCCGACTTCATGGAGCTTGGTGAACTCATGTGCATCGACGCTCTTCACCGCGAGGAATCCTGTGGCGGCCACTTCCGCGCCGAGTCACAGACCCCCGAAGGCGAAGCGCTTCGTGATGACGACAAGTTCCTGTACGTCGCCGCGTGGGAGTGGGGTGGCGAAGACCAGCCACCGATCCTCCACAAGGAAGACCTCATTTACAACAACATCGAGCTGAAGCAGCGGAGCTACAAGTGAACCTGACACTGAAGATCTGGCGCCAAGATGGTCCCGAGGACCGTGGCGCGATGCACGAGTACCAGGTGAAGGGAATCTCCGAGGAGTCGTCCTTCCTTGAAATGCTTGACGTCCTCAATGAGGAACTCTTCGCACGTGGTGAAGAACCCATCGCATTCGATTCTGACTGCCGTGAAGGCATCTGCGGTCAGTGTGGCATTGTCATCAACGGCATTGCCCACGGCCCAGAGGTCACCACGACCTGCCAGCTTCACATGCGTACTTTCCATGACGGTGACACCATCACCATTGAGCCGTGGCGTGCAGAAGCATTCCCGGTCATCAAGGATCTGGTTGTCAACCGTTCCGCACTGGACCGCATCATCCAGGCTGGTGGCTACATTTCGGTCAACACCGGTGCAGCCCCGGATGCTCACGCAACCCCGGTCCCGAAGCAGGACGCAGACCGCGCATTCGAAGCGGCTGCATGCATCGGCTGTGGCGCTTGCGTGGCAGCCTGCCCGAACGCTTCGGCGATGCTGTTCACCTCGGCTAAGGTGACGCACCTCCAGCTTCTGCCCCAGGGCAAGCCGGAGAACTACAAGCGCGTTGTCAACATGCTCAACCAGATGGATGAAGAGGGCTTCGGCTCCTGCACCAACATCGGTGAGTGTGCTGCGGTCTGCCCGAAGCAGATCCCGCTTGATGTCATCTCCACGCTGAACCGTCAGCTCGGAAAGGCTGCCCTGAAGGGCGTCTGATCCGGCTTGTGGCCTTCGCGGGGTCCCGGTGGTTTGCCACCGGGACCCCGCTTTTGTTTCTCCATCTTCCTTGCCCTATATCCGTCTTCCCTGACCGCGCTTGTTCACCGTTTCGCCTCCAAGTAATACCGCGCTTGTTCACCATCGGGCGCTCAGAATTACACATTAAGTCTGGAAGCATCGGCCCATCTCGCCGACTACTCAATGCAGAAGAGGCTAGAATAAGAGCAGATAAAACTGCTGGTCAGCGTCATTGTTCGGCGTCGATGCGGAAGGTGATTTCAATGGAGAAATTCGACGAAACAGGCCCGAACACTCACACTCGTCGCTACAAGGTTTCATCATCGATTGCTATCGGAGCAATGATTGTCTTCGCGATTCTGTCGATCCTGCTTCTGCTCGGCTTGGTGTTCGGCTCGGATGCAATCAAGGTCACCGCGGATAAAGCACTCCCCTGGTCGCTTGTTGCCTTCGCCGTTGCATGTGTTGCGATGATCGTTGCCAACAAGCGGACTCCACTGAAGGATGATGACCCCGTAGAAAACTCACAGTGATGGCGGTCCGTGCCACGGCGCGGATGTCACACATTTGGATTCACGGCCTCGTTCTTTGCCGGCATAAACTGGAAGGGTGAAGGAACCACTCATCCTCGGAATCGAATCCACCTGCGACGAAACTGGCATTGGTCTTGTGCGCGGGTGCGAACTGCTCGTCGACCGCACGGCCACATCGATGGATCAGTATGCCCGCTACGGTGGTATCATCCCAGAAATTGCGTCGCGCGCTCACCTTGAATCGTTTATCCCAACCTTGAATGCGGCGCTTGATGAAGCTGGCGTGACGCTTGATGACGTGGATGCGATTGCTGTTGCTGCTGGCCCGGGCCTCGTTGGTTCTTTGACGGTCGGTATTTGTGCTGCGAAGGCGCTTGCCTCGTCCCTTGGTAAGCCCCTGTACGGTGTGAACCACGTGATCGGCCATCTTGCTGTCGATAAGCTTGCTGACGGCCCGCTCCCTGAGCGCTTTATCGGTCTGGTTGTTTCCGGTGGTCACTCGAATATTTTGCTGGTTAACGACATTGCAACCGACGTTCAAGAACTGGGTGGCACGCTTGACGATGCTGCCGGCGAAGCCTTCGATAAGGTTGGACGCCTGCTCAATCTGCCTTACCCGGGTGGGCCGCACGTCGATCGGCTCTCCCAGGCTGGCGACGTGAATGCCATTAAGTTCCCGCGCGGTTTGTCCGGTGGCAAGGATAAAGAACGTCACAAGTACGATTTCAGCTTTTCCGGTCTGAAGACCGCTGTTGCTCGCTACATAGAGGGTACTGAGGCTCGCGGTGAAGCTGTGAACGCTGAAGACGTGTGCGCAGGCTTCTCTGAGGCAGTGAATGACTCTCTGACCGCTAAAGCAGTGCGCGCGGCGTTGGACACGGGGTGCCAGACGATCGTTGTGGGTGGCGGTTTTTCTGCGAACTCTCGCCTGCGTGCGCTTCTTGCTGAGCGTGCTGAGGCTTCTGGTCTTGAGGTTCGCCTGCCCCCGTTGCGTTTCTGCACGGATAACGGTGCGCAGATCGCTGCGATGGGGTCGGAGCTTGTTCGCGCAGGTGTTGCTCCGTCGGATTGGAATTTCTCGCCAGATTCGGGTATGCCTCTGACGCAGACGTCAATGTTGCCTAGCGCCTGATCTTCCTCTTTGCTATCGGTTGCGCCTAATCACCACCGCGCTTGTTCACCGTTTGTGTGGGGTGAGGTCGCGCTTGTTCACCGTTCAGGTTGGCGCGTCGGCGGCGCGAAGAAGTTAATTGACGAGGTCACTGACCGTCACATCACTGCGCATGTGTGCGCGGATCAGCTGACACGCGTTGCAATGATCGCGCGGTGACGTCCCTCGATGCGCGTGGCAATGACGACGCCGTCCTTATCGCCTGAGAGCTTGAGTGAACGCCTCAGAGTCGCAGGGTCAATGTCGGCGCCTCGCTTTTTGACTTCAATGCGTCCGATGCCAAGGCTTCGAAGAGCAGCGGAAATTGTTTTCGGTTTCAACGTGACGACATCTTCGACCTTGAACCAGCGGATGAATTCGCTCGGCGTTGCCTCAGTCGCACTCACATACGCGATCGACTCAGAGATCAGGTGTGCATCCAACTGGTCGGCGAGCGTTGAAATGAGCCCGGCTCGAATCACTGCATCGTCGGGTTCACCCAAGTAATCCGCCAGCTTTCCGACGGGGGTTGGGATAAGTGGAGCGTTTGCTGGGGCCTCGTGAATTGCGCGCAAGGTGAACGTCCGCGATCCCTTGATGACGCACGCAACCCGACCCGAGCCATCGTGGGCGAGCGGGCCAGTCCAAATTGCCGCCTCGACTATGGATCCATCGACGCTTGTCCACTGCACGCACGCGTCTTCAGGCAGAGCCGAATAGGTGATTCCGGGCGCGACTTTGATGCCAACGCGGGGAATTGCCTCGCGCCAGCCCAGTACCGTTGAAAGTGAGGGAGACCAGGATTCAGGATTCATGAGACGCCTGGATCCGCGTTTTGCTCCGGTGCGTCGTGCAGGATCAGCGAAGATAGCGTCGACGCCACGGTCGGCAAGCTCATGAATGTCAAGATCCAGGACATTCCCAAGCAACACGTCGCTGTCCGGAAAATCGCGCAGGTTGGTTGCTGCGCATGCGACGGCATCGGGATTCAGGTCGACGCTGAGCGTTTTTAATCCCAGGCCGGCAATCGCCAGCGAGTCACTACCAATCCCACATCCGAGGTCTGCGACGTAGGTTGCTCCGCTGTCCCGAAACCGCCCAGCGTGGTGTGCGGCGACATTAAGGCGCGTTGCCTGCTCCAGCCCGTCGCGCGTGAAAATCATAAGGTTGGCAAATTCGCCGAACTTCGTGTGAGCGTGAACGCGCAGATCCAATTGGGTGAGGAGCGCTGACACGAGCGCCGGCTCGATCCCTTCTTTCCGTAAGAGCGCGTTCAATTGTGCCTGGTCTGCTTCTGTTGTGTGCGGGAGGGCCTGCAGGTGGGTAAGCAGGTCCCACCCCTCGCGCGTCAGAACAGGGTCGAGGGAAGAATTCACCCTCCGATTCTGCCACGGACCGCGCTTGTTCGACGTTTACGCACATTGTTGGGCATTCGCTTTCCCCGATTTAGTGCGCTTGTTCAGCGTTAGTGCGTCTGGATTTCAGATGTTGGGGACGAGGCCGCGCACATGAACTGGTCACTTTTCTTGAACAAGCGCGGTGGTGGAGGTGGTGGTTTGGTGAACAAGCGCGGTGGGAAATCTGCTGAAAGTGAACTGTTTGGCACTCAGGTTGCTCGAGTGCCAGAGGCGGAATATGCTCATGCATGAAGCGGTGAAAACCGCGAAGCGATCCTGCCCCTGACCCCCGCGACGGCAGGGAAGGGATGACGGAAACTTTCAAGAAGAAAGGGAGCGACAGTGTCGATCTCCATCAAGCCCCTCGAAGACCGTATTGTTATCCAGCAGGTCGAGGCAGTTCAGACCACCGCCTCTGGCCTGGTTATCCCGGATACCGCCAAGGAAAAGCCACAGGAAGGCGAAGTTATCGCAGTCGGCCCTGGCCGCGTTGATGACAATGGAAACCGCGTTCCCGTCGACGTGAAGGTCGGCGACGTTGTGATTTATTCGCGCTACGGTGGTACCGAGGTCAAGTACGAAGGCAAGGAATACCAGATCCTCTCCGCACGCGACGTCCTCGCAATCGTTGAGCGCTGAACCTAGAGTTCACCACTGACAAACAGTGTGGGCCTGGCACCTCAGGTGCCAGGCCCACACTGTATCGAGAACAGCAAAGAACTACGCGGCGTTTGTTTCCGTCTCCTTTGTCCGACGAGGCCACGCGAACCACGCGGCGGCAATCACCAAGACAACAACTGTGATCATTGCCCACGTAGGAATCGTCGAACCGAACCGCATCAGAGACTGTTCCCACGAAGCCAAGGTCGTTGCTGAAATCAATCCCCCAAGTGGATTCGCGATGCCAGCGACCAGAAGCGCCGCGCCCAGCGCAACCAAAACGATGCCTGAGACAACGTTCGTCCACGTTGTATCGCGACCGAATAGTCGAAGGGGGCGGGGACGCAACCAGGTGCTTGAGGACAAATTCGTAGACTGCCACGCCAATGCGAGCACTGCCAGAGGAACAACCATGCCAGTGGCGTACAGAGCCATCAGAGCAGCGCCTGTTGCCGGCGAAGCTCCGATACCTGCGGCCACCAAAACGGCCCCTAGGATTGGCCCAGCGCAACCGATACCGGCAAAGCCATAGGTGAGCCCCAAAAGGTAGATCGACAGAGGATGAGTGCGATCACGTTCTTTGCGTACTCCCGCCGACGCCTTGCGATGGGGCGTGGGGATTTCAAGAGCGATAATCTCAACGATGCCAAGGATGATGATGATGAAGGCGCAGATGCGTGTGATCAGATCCAGGTGATCGCGCAGAGCTGATCCCGCCGCGCCGACAAGTACGCCCAAAGGCAGAAGAGAAGTCAGCAAACCCAGCCAGAAGATTCCGGTGCGCAGTAGCAGTGCAGAACGCGACTGGAATGCGTATGCGAAGAATGCTGGCAGGATCATCACCGAACAGGGGGCGAAGACCGTCAATACGCCACCGAGCAGGGCAGCCAATGGGGTCAAAGTCATGAACGGGCAGCCTCCGCCTGAAGTTCAATCGTTGTGCGCACATACTCGTAATCGCGGTAGCCCGAAATGTAGGTGTCCCCAATGAACATGAAAGGTGTGCCGGTGATGCCGATGGAGTAGGCTTCCTTCTTCGCGTCGGCGACAGCCTGAACGGTTTCGGCCGCATTCATCGTGGCGCGGAAGGTGTCGATGTCTGAAACGCCAGCTTGTTCAGCGAATGCGACGAGAGATTCCTCGGTGTATTCCGGGTGTTCGTGTTCGTTGGTTGCCTGATACAGCAGGTCGTGGAATTCCCAGAACTTGCCCTGATCGGCTGCCGCACGTCCCGCTTGAGCTGCTAAGGGGGACGTGGGGGTGATCTGTGCCAGGTCGCGCCATTCGATGCGAAGAGTTCCGTCTTCGATCAGATCGGCAAGTTGGGGTTCGATTTTTTTAGCAAACAGCGTGCAGTAGGGGCAGGAGAAGTCAGAGAAGAGTGTGAGGACAACCGGAGCGTCCAGAGCGCCTTTGGCCTGATTGTCGTTGGCGTCGCGCTTGGGTGCGGATCGAATGATTGCAAGGAGCTCTGCGTTCTTCTCACTGGGTGCTGCGACGTTCGGGTCAACGTCGGCGGCCGCCGCGGCAGCGGACGAGGCTCCTGGCGTCGCTGATGCAGATTGGGCAGATTGAGTGTGCGTCGAGTCTGACGATTGCGCTGATGCTGCCGAATCTGCTTGCTTGTTTCCACTAGTTGTCCAAATGCTGACGGCAAGGACGAATGCTGCAATGATGATGAGTGCGATCGAAATGATGAGCGATCGGGATTTACGGCGTGGCTGGGATGAAACAACTGGTGATGTCACGACTTCGCTTCCGATTGGTTGTTGGGGAATAGTGAAAACTATCGATGATTCTTTAGTGTGGCATGAGAAGTGAAGAGGCGTCGCGCTATGTGCGCAACGCCTCTGTAAGACTGGGGTAGATTACGACGCTCGACGCTGACGATGCGATGAACGTATTTCTTCGCGTCGTTCTTCTTCTGTCATTCCGCCCCAGATGCCGTAGGGCTCTTGTGATGCCAGCGCGTATTCGCGGCACTGGTCGATCACGGGGCATGTTGCGCAGATTGCCTTTGCGTTTGCTGCGCGACGGCGACGCGTTGAACCGCGTTCGCCTTCAGGGTGGAAGAAGAGCTCGGTGTCGAGGTCACGGCATGCGCCGTCGTACTGCCAATCCCAAGCGTCGATCATTGGGCCGGGGAGACGTGAAACGTCAGACATGTGTACCTCTCATTCGGTGACTGCCAGTCGAAGTACTTCTTCGCGAGCAGCCTCCATCAGTTTAGATATTGTTCGTAAGTTGTTCAAGACCCGTTCATACATTCTTAGTTATTTCTCAGAAAAGGCAATAAACCTGAGAAAAATCTGAATATATCGCTACAAAACATGCGGAATGCCATGAAGAAGATTTGTCTCACTTACTTGACACATCTTCTTCGCTCCGGTGGCGAAAGCTCGCTCTTCGGTGAACAATCGTTGTAGGGGTGAACAACGTTGAATAAAAACGTTGGTAGCTGGCGAGCGGAAAGGAAACGACATGCCTCGCGCACATCTTGCGTCTTCAGCTGATTCAGGCGTCGATGCTCCGCTGACAGTGACTGCTGTTTCCGTTCGTCTCGGAATCTCCCCCTCGACTCTTCGCACCTGGGAACGACGCTATGGTCTTGGCCCAGATGAACGCCAAGCAGGAACTCATCGTCGCTATCGTGCCAGCGATGTTGCGCGTTTGACCGCGATGGTTGACCTTGTGCATCAGGGGGTTTCTCCCGCAGATGCTGCCGCTACCGTGTTGGCGACGGCCCCTGCGCGTTCACGTCAAGAAGACCTGCCCGTTCCTCATACGGTTTCTGAACTACTGAATTGTGTATCGGCCTGCCACGGGCATCAGCTGAAGAATGTCCTTCGTTCCGCGGTGGGCGACGAGGGGCTTGTTCATACTTGGAGTCGCTTAGTCAGCCCAGCGCTCGACACCTTGCGTGCCTCTACATGCGGGCAGAAGCCTGGATGTGCGCCGTCTACGATTCTTCAAAACGCTTTCCTTGATGTGCTTGCTCAGTTTGCTAGCGAGTGCGTTTCTCCTCAGACAGCCCCGGGGGCTGTTGTTGTTCTTACGGACGTTGCCCACGAGCTGGGAGCGCACGTTCTTGGTGTTGCTCTTGGCTGGTACGGCATTGATGTGCGCGTCGTTTCGACTGCGACAGTTGATGATCAGGGAGCGTGTGCTCGCGTTGCGCTTCATACCGAAGAACGCCCGGTCGTGTTGGCTATTGTCATGGGTTCTGGAGCAACCTGCGAGAAATTTATTCATGGTCTTACTACTGATCTTGACCTTGATGTCATGCTGGTTGGCGCGGATGCTCCGAAGGTCGTTGATGAGCGCGTCCTGCGCGTGCGCACAATTGCTGCCGGCGTAGAAGAAACTCTTGCGGTACTTGCGCCCGGTGTTGATCTTTCCTCGGTTGTGTCTTAACAAGTCCCATAGAACCTCTCATCGAAACTTGAGGCAGTGATACCTTTATCGGTGTTACGCACATCTTTTGACCGGGAGTGACAATGAAGACCCCCTGGAATGATTCCGCTCTTATCGACGCTTTTGATGCTGATTTCTCTGCGCTTGTTGAGTTCGCCTCAGCTTCAGCGTGCCCTGCTGGCTTCGGTTATCTGGATGCTGATGGTGCTATTACAGAGTCCAAGGGCGTTGAGCTGTGGATTACGTGTCGAATGACGTACATGTTTGCACTTGCTGAGATGCGTGGTGTCCAGGGAGTGTCTGGTCTTGTCGAGCACGGGCTTGATGCGCTGTCCACCTCGTTGCATGACGATGAATACGGCGGGTGGTTCTCCGCTCTGGATGCGACGGGGGAGCAGGCTCGCCCGGTTGAACCGATCCGCAAGGAAGCCTATGCGCACGCGTTCGTGATTCTCGCGACTGCCGCGTCCTATTTGGCTGGGCATGAACGAGGCCGGGCGTTGCTTGATGAAGCGCTTGCCGATCAGGACGCGCACTGGTGGGAACCGTCGTATGGGCGCGTCGCGAACTCGTGGAACCGCGACTGGAGCGAGTGTGAAGAATATCGAGGTCTGAACGCGAATATGCACACGGTCGAGGCGTATCTTGCTGCCTTCGATGCGACGGGTGAACGACGTTGGTTGGATCGTGCGCGCGAAATGATGCGTTTTGTTGCCGATCTTGGTGCTCGCTTTGGTTGGCGCTTGCCTGAGCACTTCGATAAAAACTGGGTTGTTTGTCCCGAGATGTTCATTGAAAATCCCGCTGATCCTTTCCGTCCTTACGGTGCAACTCCGGGACACGGGTTTGAGTGGGCGCGTTTGATCCTGCATGGTCGAGCCTCGCTCATTGCGTGCGGGGATACTCCGGGTGAATGGATGTATGACGTTGCGCATTGCCTTGTTGATCGAGCGGATGAGGATGGTTGGGACAGTGAAAAGGGTGGGATCGTTTACACGACGGACTTTGATGGAAAGACTGTTGTGGATACTCGCATGCACTGGGTTGCTTGCGAAGCTGTGAATGCAACGCTCGCTCTGGGGAAAGTCAGTGAAGAACTAGGTAATGATGACGACGTCATGGTCCAGTCGGAGCGTTTCGCCCGCTATGTGGCGTGGGCGGATCAGGTCATTCATGCTGGCCCAGGACGCTGGATCCATGAAGTCGACGCAGATGGACACGAGAGTGAAAGTGTCTGGGCAGGCAAGGCTGATGCCTACCATGTCGGTCAGATGTTGCTGTTGCCTCGTATTGGCTTGTATCCCGGATTTGCGGCGGCATTAGCGCAGTTGAGGGCACACGACCACTCGGAATTGTGAGGTTCGTCCGAAGTTTTTATCCGGCTTGAGCCACAGCCTAGACTTGGCTCATGGGAGACTTTTTAGAGCATGATCCGTTCTCACTGACTGGCCTTACTTACGATGACGTTCTTCTGCTCCCAGAGCTGACTGACGTCGTTCCATCCACTGTTGACACTACGTCGCGGCTGACGAAGAAAATTACCCTGCGTGTTCCGTTGCTTTCTGCAGCAATGGATACTGTGACTGAAGCTCGTATGGCGATTGCCATGGCTCGTCAGGGTGGTATTGGCATCCTTCACCGCAATCTTTCGATTGAAGAACAAGCGCAGCATGTTCGTCAGGTGAAGCGCTCCGAATCTGGGATGGTTGAAGATCCAGTGACTGTTGGTCCCGATGCGACCATCGAACAGCTTGATGAGCTCTGCGGTCACTATCGTGTGTCTGGTCTTCCTGTTGTTGACGAAGAAAATGGTCTTGTTGGCATCATCACGAACCGTGATCTGCGTTTTGTCCCTGAATCCCAGTGGGCAACGCTGAAGGTTCGCGATTGCATGACCCCGCGCGAGGATCTTGTTGTGGGTCAGGTTGGTATTTCTCGTGAAGATGCGAAGGCTTTGCTGGCTGAGCATCGAGTGGAGAAGCTTCCGATTATTGACGAGAATAATAGGTTGACCGGCTTGATCACGGTCAAGGACTTCGTGAAGACCGAGCAGTACCCGAACGCGACGAAGGATGACCGTGGTCGTCTGGTTGTCGGCGCTGCTGTTGGTTATTGGGGTGATACGTGGGAACGTGCAACCGCGCTTGCTGAAGCAGGTGTTGACGTTCTTGTTGTTGATACGGCTAACGGTGGCGCCCAGCTTGCGCTGGATATGATTCGCCGTATTAAGGCGGATCCGTTGTTCGCTGGCATTCAGATCATCGGTGGCAATGTCGCAACCACTGAAGGTGCTCAAGCGCTGATTGATGCCGGTGTCGATGCGGTGAAGGTTGGTGTTGGCCCGGGCTCGATTTGCACCACCCGCGTGGTTGCTGGCGTCGGTGTCCCGCAGATTACTGCCATTTACTTGGCTGCCAAAGCGTGTAAGCCCGCCGGTGTTCCGCTGATCGCTGATGGTGGCTTGCAGTACTCGGGCGATATCGGTAAGGCTCTTGTGGCCGGTGCTGATACGGTCATGCTCGGCTCGCTTCTGGCCGGCTGTGAAGAGTCCCCGGGTGAGGTTGTCTTCACGAACGGTAAGCAGTACAAGCGTTACCGTGGTATGGGATCGCTGGGCGCAATGAGTTCGCGTGGTCGCAAGTCCTACTCGAAGGACCGCTACTTCCAGGCCGATGTCACCAGTGATGACAAGATCGTTCCAGAAGGTATTGAAGGGCAGGTTCCGTTCACTGGTTCACTTGCCTCGGTGATTTACCAGCTTGTTGGTGGCCTGCATCAGACGATGTTCTATCTGGGTGCTTCGTCGATCGAGGAGATCAAGAAGAATGGTCGCTTTGTTCGAATCACATCTGCAGGTCTGCGCGAATCTCATCCGCACGATGTGCAGATGACCAGCGAGGCTCCGAACTACCATTCGTCAGGGTCTTCTCGCTGATAAACGTTTGACAGGTATTGACCCTCGTCGCAGGCGGTTTCACGCATGCGACGGGGGTCCTATTTTTGTGCCAAATTGGGCATTAATCTGAACCTGTCGGAACATGTTTTCACACTGTTGAAAAGGGGATCGCGCACATGCTCATCCTGATCGATTATGCAAACGTCGAAGCAATTGAACAGACACTGTCCTACCTTCCGATTGACGGTGTTACGACTAACCCGACCATCTTGTACCGCGAGGGCAAAGAGCCTTTGGATGTTCTGCATAAGATCCAAGATTTGCTGCCCTATGGGTCGCAGTTGCATGTTCAGATCGTGTCGGAACGAGCCGACGATATGGTTGCCGAAGCGCGTGCTCTGCGTGAAGAAATTGGTGGCAACCTATTTGTGAAGCTTCCTGTCACTCGCGACGGCTTCGCGGCAATTCCTCGCATTGTCGCAGAGGGCATGCAGGTGACGGCAACAGGCATTCACTCTTCGATGCAGGGATTCATGGCAGCAAAGGCTGGTGCCCGCTATGTTGCTCCCTACGTGAACCGCATGGATAACTACGGCATTGATGGTGTTCGCGTTGCTAGCGAAATCCACCGCACGCTGAAGTCGTATGGGATGGAAGCTGATGTTTTAGCTGCGTCCTTCAAGAACTCTGAACAGGTTCTTGAACTGGTCCGCCAGGGCGTTGGTGCTATCACTGCTGCCCCCGAGGTTCTTGCGGCACTGATTAAGAATCCCGCAACCGATGCGGCGATCGCTGAACAGAACAAGCACTTCAGCCTTCTGGTCGGTGAGAAGCGCACATGGAAAGACCTGATCGATACCAAGTGACGTCACAGTGGTGGACAGCGCTTAGCGCTGACCACCACGCGTCCAATCAGTCCCACCTATGGGACGAAGTCGCGCCCGCACATGGAAGTGACAGCGCGCTGAAGACTGGTGACCCGATAGCAACAAGGGCGTTCTATTGGGTCATCGACCTCTTTCATTAACCGACCCGTTTAATGATGGGGATGCTAACCCCTTCAGCTATTGAGAGCCCTTTGTGGCCACTGGGAATCAATCTGCTGGGGTTTACCCTGACGTGCAAAGTAGGTTTCAAGCCCCTGAGCCCATTCTTTAAAAGCGCTGGCCTGCAATGCCATCAACGCATGAGCGCTGCTTAGCGTGAGCGGAGCGCCAAACGCCTGGACAATCTTCGCCAACACGTCTAATGTCATCGAAACGTCAACTTCTGCCGTGTGAGCATTCGGATCCGGATCCACACCGTAGTGCGGTGCCATGGTGGTCAGGGTTCGCTTTCCCTTCCGGTACTTATCGAAGTGACGATCAAGGACGATCGGATCAAGAATGAGTCCAACAGGGCCACCAAGGCGTTCTTCCAAAGTCTGCAGACCATGGCGAGTGAGCTCGGCATTCATCAACGTAATATCGAACGCCGCATTGAAGACAACAACAGGGAATCCGCGTTGCCAGTGCGCAACCAAAGAATCAGCAACCTCATTTAAAACCTCGGAAATATTCCGTCCCTGGGTTTGAGCTTTTTCGTTGGAAATCCCGTGAATAGCGCTGGCGCTTTCAGGGATCTCTACCCCGGGATTAGCTAGCCATGTGACAACTTCGTCAGGGCCAGACGGGTTGATACCCCCGCGTCGCAAAACAAGCGCAGCCGTGACAAGGCGATCCGAAAGAGGATTTGTGCCGGTTGTCTCTGTGTCGAAACCAAGCCAAGGCTGATCAATCCAAGAAGTGTTTTCATTCATGGAACTAGTGTCGCCTAAACCATGGAGAAACAAAATGGCAATCATCAGGTCGGCGAAGCCGGCCTCGTCGACTACCTCATCGCACCCACGCTGCAATCATCAACAAAAGCGCATGTCAGTGGCCCAAAGTGGTTAGTATCAAGTCGTGAGCAACGAAGTTGAAATTGGTCGTGGAAAGCGTGCGCGACGCGCTTACAGTCTGGACGATATTGCCTTGGTTCCCTCAAGGCGCACTCGTGATCCCGAAGATGTGAACGTCGGCTGGCAAATCGACGCCTACCACGTCGATATTCCGATCATGGCTGCCCCCATGGACTCGGTCATGAGCCCCGAAACAGCAATCGCATTCGGAAAACTCGGCGGGTTGGGTGTTCTAGATCTGGACGGTCTATGGACGCGCTACGAAGATCCGGAGCCGCTTCTCGAAGAAATCTCCCATCTTGGAGAAGACGAGTCTATTGCGCGACTCCAACAGATCTATTCGGAACCAATTAAGCCGTCGCTTATCACTGCTCGCCTCGCTCAACTTCGGCAAGCCGGCGTAGTTGTTGCAGGTAAGTTGTCGCCTCAGCGTACCCAAAAGTACTGGCGAGCAGTCGTCGATGCGGGCGTGGACCTTTTCGTCATCCGAGGCTCAACAGTCTCTGCAGAACATGTTTCCAGCCGATCTGAGCCCCTCAACCTCAAGCGGTTCATCTATGAACTCGACGTCCCCGTCATTGTTGGTGGAGTCTGCACGAATACGGCAGCGTTGCATCTGATGCGCACGGGTGCCGCCGGTGTTCTTGTCGGATTTGGCGGGGGAGCGGCACACTCGACCCGTCAATCGCTCGGCGTGCACGCCCCGATGGCAACAGCAATCGCCGATGTGGCCGCTGCGCGTCGCGATTACATGGATGAATCCGGAGGACGCTACGTTCACGTCATTGCTGACGGTGGCATCGGGCGTTCTGGTGATTTATCGCGCGCCATCGCCTGTGGTGCGGATGCGGTCATGCTGGGTGCCGCTCTGGCTCGCGCGGAAGAAGCGCCCGGGCGCGGTTGGCATTGGGGTTCCGAGGCCACGCACCCAGACATGCCTCGCGGTCAGCGTGTTCACGTAGGCACATCCGGAAGCCTGCAGCAGATTCTCTACGGTCCTTCGACGCGTGCAGACGGTTCCCTGAACTTTGTTGGTGCCCTGAAGAGAACCATGGCATCGACCGGCTATTCGGAAGTCAAAGACTTGCAGAAGGTGGATGTGGTGGTCTCGCCCTATCAGCCAAGCTGACTTCTTCAACCTCCATTGTGGGATCGCCTAGGTGCGTACGGTCGCGGTTCTTTGCCGTGCTTGGGCGCTTCTCGTCTCCGTTTAGCCGTTGTAGGGCGAGTGTGTGGTGGGGGCTTCGGCATGTTTGATGGAGCAAGGTGGCCCTTACTAGGGTGAGGGCCCCGTGGTAACCATGTGTGCTTCGATCCCGACTGGGATGTTCTGTATTCGCATACTCGGGCGGACAATAAGGGTCTTTGAGAAGTAAATAAATGATTTTCGTTCACGAGTAGGGTGTCTATTTGTTAATCTTGGGATTTGCGGGATGTCAAAGTTGATGCCCGTTTCGATTCCGATCCCCTGGCAAGGATGCCCGTGGTTGCGTGCATCGGGGCGCGGATCACGATTCGGAAGGAGGAGGAGTGGATAAGAGAGACGAACAGGCGATCGACGCCGTCCGGCTCTATTTTGAGCGTGGCCTGAGCCAGGCCGAAGTTGCGGCTAAGATGGGCATTTCGCGTCCGACCGTCGCCAAGCTCCTGCTACGCGGGAAAAAGGCCGGGTTCGTCACCGTGGAGATCCACGATCCACGAGAGACTTCGTCTGTGCTGGGCGAGCAGCTCGCTCAGCGATTCGGCTTGGTTGAAGCGCGGGTCGTCCATGGTTTCGGTGCATCCGAGCGCGAGAACCTTGACGATCTCGGGCGCGTCGGCGCCGGCCTCGTCGAGTCCCTCGTCAAGGACGGCATGAGCGTCGGCGTCTCTTGGGGGCGGACGATGAACGCAATCGCGTCGCGTCTGGGTCGCACGCTGAGGCGCGATATCGAGATCGTGCAGCTCAAGGGCGGGATCTCGCATTCCTCGGAGGTGGCCAATGATTTCGAGGTCATGAGGGCTTTCTGCGAGGCCTTCAATGCGATTCCGCGCTACTTGCCCCTGCCGGTGATCTTCGAGGATGTCCGCACCTTGGAGATCGTGTGCTCGGACCCGTATATCGCGGCGATCCTCGAGGCTGGCAGGCAGACGGATCTCGTGGTCTTCACGGTCGGGGACGTCGCCGCCGAGAGCCTGGCGATTAGCCATTCCCGCCTCAAGGGATCCGAGGTGACTGAGTTGCTCGCTAAGGCGGTGGGGGATGCGTGTTCGCGCTTCTTCACCGCCGAGGGCGAGATCGCGGTGCCGGGAATCGATGAGAGGACCGTGGGCATTTCCTTGAAGGATCTTGCCTCGCGTCCAATCCGCGTGCTCGTCGCGGGCGGTCCGAAGAAGGCTGTGGCTTTTGCGGCAGCTCTGCGGATGGGCTTGGCGACGCATGTCGTGGTCGATCAGGATCTCGCGAGGATGCTTCTCGCCGAATCCTCTCCCGCCTGAGCCCCGCCCTCGTCGCAAACAAATGTAAAAGTAAAGCTTGACACTTTGGAATACCTCTGATTAGTCTAATCGGACCCCGGCGCAAGGACGCCCGGCGAATGGTTTCGCCGTCCCGGGCGAAGCCACAACCGCAAAGGAACGCGAGACAGCGTTCACCCAGATGATGGAACTCGCGCCACCCCTGGCGCAGATCTGAGGAAGGCACCACCATGAAGAAGACTGAAGTCGCCCAGATGATCGACCACACCCTCCTCAAGCCCGAGGCGACCGCCGCCGATGTCGCGGCCCTCGTCGCCCAGGGCGCCGAACTCGGCACCTACTCGGTGTGCGTCTCGCCCTCCATGCTGCCCCTCGAGACCCCCGAGGGCCTCATGGTCGCCTGCGTCGCGGGCTTCCCCTCGGGCGCTGTCAAGCCTGAGATCAAGGCCGCCGAGGCCACGCGCGCCGTTGAGGACGGCGCCGACGAAGTCGACATGGTCATCAACATCGCCCTCGTGAAAGAAGGCCGTGAGGCTGAGCTCGAAGCTGAGATCCGCGCCGTGCGCGACGCCGTCCCCGCTCCACGCGTCCTCAAGGTCATCATTGAGTCCGCTGCCCTGACCGATGAGGAGATCGTCATGGCCTGCCGCGCCTCCGAGAACGCGGGGGCCGACTTCGTGAAGACCTCCACCGGCTTCCACCCCGCCGGTGGCGCCTCGGTGCACGCCGTTAAGCTCATGCGCGAAACGGTCGGCGACCGCCTTGGCGTCAAGGCTTCGGGCGGGATCCGCGATGCCACGACCGCGCTCGCCATGATTGAGGCCGGAGCCTCGCGTCTCGGCGTATCTGCGACGGTCGCGATCCTCGAGGGGATCGAAGAGTGAGACGATGAACGATCAGCTTCTCGCGACGGCCCGCGAATGGGCCACCCATGATCCGGACGGCCAGACCTCCTCAGCGCTCCGTGCTTCCGTCGAGGCCGCTTCGGCGGGTGACGAGGGCGCCCTGGCCGAACTGCGGGCCGCGATGAACGGGCCCCTTGAGTTCGGCACCGCGGGTCTGCGCGGCGAGATTGGCCCGGGTGAATCTCGGATGAACCTCGCCGTCGTCATCCGTGCGACCGCGGGCCTCGCCGCCTACCTCAAGACGCAAACCGAGCGCGAACCTCGCGTCGTCATCGGTTGCGACGCCCGGCACGGCTCCGTCGATTTCGCCCGTGTGGCCGCGCGCGTTGTGTCGGCGGCGGGCTGCCGGGCTCTGGCCCTCCCCGTCTCGCACCCCACCCCGCTCACCTCCTTCGCGGTGCGCGCCCTCGACGCCGACGCGGGCATCATGATCACCGCTTCGCACAACCCCGCCAAGGACAATGGCTACAAGGTCTACCTCGGCGGAAGCATCGTCACCGACGCCGGTCAGGGCGCCCTGATCGTGCCTCCGCACGACGCGGGCATCGCCACCGCCATCGCGGCAGCCGCCCCGGCCGACGAGGTCCCCCAGGACGAGGAGCGCATTGAGCAGGTCGATCCGCGCGACGACTACGTTGCAGTCGCCGCGGCCTTGGCCGCCGGCGACCACCGGGGAGACCTCAAGATCACCCTGACCGCGATGCACGGCGTCGGCGGAGCGCTCACCGAGCGCGTCCTCAAGGAGGCGGGTTTTACCCGGGTGTCGCTCGTCGCCGAGCAGGCGGCGCCCGACCCCGATTTCCCGACCGTCTCCTTCCCGAACCCGGAGGAGCCCGGCGCCCTCGATCTGGCGATGGCGCATGCGCGCGAGCACGGCTCGGACCTCATTATCGCAGTCGACCCCGACGCCGATCGTTGCGCCCTCGCCATTCCGGACGAGGCCTCGGCGAGCGGATGGCGTCAGCTCACCGGCGACGAGACCGGTTCGATCCTCGGCGAGTTCCTGGCCGGGCGGGCCCCGAAGGGCGGGGTCTTCGCCAACTCGATCGTGTCGAGCCGCCAGCTCGAGCGGATCGCCCTGGCGCACGGCCTCGACTACCGCCACACCCTCACTGGATTCAAGTGGATCGCCCGCACCCCGGGCATCGTCTTCGGCTACGAGGAGGCCATCGGCTTCTGCCCCGATCCCGAGCACGTGCGCGACAAGGACGGCATCTCGACCTCGGTCGTCGCCGCCTCCCTGTTCGCTGAGCTTAAGGCGCAGGGCCGCACCGGCCAGGACGAGCTCGAGCGCATGGCTCGCGCCTACGGCTGCTACGTGACGATGCCGCTCACCTTCCGCGTCGAGAATCTCGGTCTCATCGCCGAGGGCATGGATCGTCTGCGCGGGAACCCGCCGGCGCAGCTCGCGGGCTCGTCGGTCGTCTCCGTCGTCGACATGTCTCAGGGGTGGGACGGCCTGCCGGGTACGAACGCGATCATGGTCACCACTGAGGCGAACGACCGCGTCATCGCTCGGCCGTCCGGCACCGAGCCGAAGCTCAAGTGCTACCTTGAGGTCATTCTCGATGCTCCAGGTGGCGGAGAAGTGCCGTGGGACGAGGCTCGGGCGAGACTCGAAACCATCAAGGCCGAGTTCGCGCTCGCGATCGGAATTTAGGTCCGACCGCGCTTGTTCACCGACTTACTTGCTGAGGACTTCGCTTGTTCACCGCCGACGGTGATGTCATTCCCCTCTGAGGTTGATTGAGTGGTCAACAAGCGCGCACTTGAACCGGAAGGAACGTGAACAAGCGCGGGGTAGGGCGTGGCGGCAGCCTCGTTCATCTCAATCACGAAGCCGACACGCAGCTGCCGGCGGACACCACGCAACCGCGATGCCCGCCGGCAGAAACACAATCAGCACATGCCGGGGCGCTTGCCGATTGTCAGTGTGACCTCCTGCGTGCCAGCGAAGAAATCATTGCCTTTGTCGTCGACGACGATGAAGGCTGGGAAGTCTTCGATTTCGATCTTCCACACGGCTTCCATGCCGAGCTCCGGGTATTCAAGAAGTTCGACCTTCTTGATGCAGTTTGCGGCCAGTTCAGCAGCCGGACCACCGATTGAGCCGAGGTAGAAACCGCCGTGCTTGTGGCAGGCGTCGGTGACCTGCTTGGAGCGGTTGCCCTTCGCGACCATGATCATGGATCCGCCGAGCGCCTGGAACTGATCCACGTAGGAGTCCATGCGGCCCGCGGTCGTCGGGCCGAAGGAGCCGGACGGCATACCTTCCGGAGTCTTCGCTGGGCCCGCGTAGTAGACGGGGTGCTTGAGCATGTATTCCGGCATCGGCTCGCCGTTTTCGATGCGCTCGCGGATCTTCGCGTGGGCGATATCGCGGGCAACGATCATCGTGCCGTTCAAGGACAGGCGCGTCTTCACCGGGTACTTCGACAGTTCGGCAAGGATTTCGCTCATCGGGCGGTCGAGGTCGATCGACACGGCGCCGGTGTCTTCGCCCAGCTCAGACGGGTCGGTTGCCGGCAGGAAACGGCCGGGGTTGAAGTCGAGCTGCTCCAAGAAGACACCCTCGGGCGTGATCTTTGCCTTTGCCTGGCGGTCAGCTGAGCAGGATACCGCGATGGCGACCGGTAGGGATGCGCCGTGGCGAGGGAGGCGAATGACGCGGACGTCGTGGCAGAAGTACTTGCCGCCGAACTGGGCGCCGATGCCCATCTGCTGGGTCAGCTTGAAGACCTCGTCTTCCATCTCGACATCGCGGAAGCCGTGCGCCAGTTCCGAACCGGTGGTCGGTAGCGTATCGAGGTAGTGGGCGGACGCGTACTTCGCGGTCTTGAGCGCGTATTCAGCGGAGGTGCCACCGATGACGATTGCCAAGTGGTACGGCGGGCATGCTGCGGTGCCGAGGGAACGAATCTTTTCTTCCAGGAACTGCATCATGTGTTCCGGATCAAGGATTGCCTTCGTCATCTGGTACAGGTACGACTTGTTCGCGCTACCGCCACCCTTAGCCATGAACAGGAAGTGGTAGTCGAGCTCGTGACCGACCTGCGTGTCCGCGTAGAGTTCGATCTGCGCCGGCAGGTTGCAGCCCGTGTTCTTCTCTTCGTACATGGTGATCGGAGCGTTCTGCGAGTAACGCAGGTTGAGCTCGGTGTAGGCGTCGTAGACACCGTGCGCCAGGGGCTTGCCGTCCACACCTTCGGTGATGACGCGCTGGCCACGTTCGCCCTTGATGATGGCCGTGCCCGTGTCCTGACACATCGGCAGAACGCCTGCGGAGGCAACGTTTGCGTTCTTCAGTAGGTCGAGTGCGACGAAGCGGTCGTTTGCGGATGCTTCCGGGTCTTCGAGGATCTTCGCCAGCTGTTCGAGGTGCGCGGTGCGCAGGTAGTACGAGATGTCGTGGTACGCGGTTTTCGCCAGTAGTTCGAGTGCGCTGGGGGCAACCTTGAGGAACTGTGTTCCGTCAGGGCCTTCAACGGTTTCGACGCCTTCGGTGGTGAGCAGACGGTACTCGGTTGTGTCTTCACCCAGCGGCAGCATGTCTTCGTAGAAGAACTCGGTCATTAGGACTCCTTGGAAGGGAATGTGTCAGTAGATCTGGCAGTTTCCGTGCGCTGGATTGCGCCCAGAAAACGCCATGTTCGTCCCCACGCTATTGCGCGCTTGTTCACCAATTCGGGACCGTTGTCCCGTTTGAAAGCGTCAGATCTTTTGGTGTTTTTCTCGCCTTTTGTTTTTCGCAAGCTGGTGCGAATAATTCGGTGACGTGCACTGATGAATTCACGAGGCCACGCCCACATTCCTAGTGTCTTTCCTTGTCTGTGGCGCGGATTTGCGACGCTTAACGGGCTACGTATTTTGCGGATATCTCTACGGTTTGCCTAACCTTTCCTGCTCGAATAGAGGGGTGAAGCGGTGAACAAGCGCGGTAAAAGAGCAGGTGGACAAGCTGGGTCGCCTCGAAGCCAGCCTGTTCTTCATCGTTTTCGTCCGTGATCCTTCGACGAACTTCATTCCGATCCTGTCGAATATGGTGAACGACCAGATGACGGAGTACCTCCAGCACATCGCGACCGGCATGTACTTGATGTTGCCGGGCGTGAAGGATTCCGACACCTACGTGGGTGAGAAGCTGTTCGCCTGAGCGAAAAGTTTCAATGTGGCGTGGTCGTGTTGTCTTCGACGAGGCCGCGCCTCCTTTATTTTCGCTACCTTGCTCAGCCGCGCTTGTTCACCGTTTGCCTAGCTTGCGGTCGCGCTTGTTCAGCGAGCGCCTACAAGCAAATCAGGGAGACACCTGATTGAAGCGAGCCCGAATCCTTGGATAGTGTTCGAGTATGTCTAGCTCGGCCTCGTTTACCCCGAAGAACTCTGTCCGCTATCCCGCGCCGGATCTTGCGCGCGGCTTCATGCTGATTCTGATCGCGGTCGCAAACGTGCCGTTTTGGCTTTCTTTCTTCCCCGACAATCCCGAATACTCACTGAGCGATCAGTGGTGGGTGTTCATTCGCGGAATGTTCATCGACCACCGCTCGTATCCGCTCTTTTCGATGCTTTTCGGTTTCGGTCTGATGACGATGGTGTTGCGACGCCAGCGTGCATACGTGGAACGTCGAATCGACGAACTTGATGAGAACCTGCCCGGAATGCCTGAGCAGGTGCGCGCAACGTGGATCGCAGGATTCGAAAACGAGAGTATTGATGACTCTCGCCGTCTGATCCGTAGGCGCGGCTGGTGGATGCTCCTCTTCGGCTTTGTCCACGCACTCTTCTTCTCCGGCGACATTATCGGCGCGTATGCGCTGGTTGCGATTGTTTTCGCAGGACTCATTGCGCGGCGACGCTTCACGATCTTGACCGTGATTGCTCTCATCGTCCTTGTCATCATGATGCTCAGCCAGTTTGGAGCCGAATCGTTCGTGAACTGGGGCGAGAGCCTGAAGGGGTTTGGTGGCGCAACCAATACGCAGATGACGAACGCTCCCGCCGACCTGATGCTCGGCTGGTACTACCCGCTGATCAGCGTCTTTGGCTGGGTATTCTCGTCGCTCCTTGGGCTGATCATGACGACCATCCTTCCTGCGACCGTCTTCGGTGCTTGGCTGGCCACCACGGACTATATTTCGCGCCCGGACGTTCACAAGGGGCGCCTGATGCTGGTGGCGTTCCTGGGTCTTGCTCTGGGTGCCCTTGGTGGCCTGTCCTATTCCTTGAAGGATTCGGGCCTGATGGATTCCTACTTCTTCGGTCAGGACGCTCTTCACGAGATTACTGGTTTGCTTGGAGCTGCAGGTTGGCTGGCCCTGCTCGGGTTGCTTGCCGGTCCTGCACGCGAAAATCTCGGGGGAGTGCGCCACTTCTTTATCGCGGTTGGTAAGCGTTCAATGACCGCATATGTTGGCCAGACCGTTCTTTTCCTTGCCACGTTCATTGCTCTCGGCTTGGCGGGTATTCGAGGAGTTTCCCAGACCCTCGGGCTTGCTATTGCGCTCGCGGTCTGGACCTTGATGGCGCTGTTCTGCTGGGTGCTCGAATCGAAGGGATATCAACGAGGTCCCCTGGAGGTTCTTCTCCGTCGAGCAGTGGCACGAAGCGCTGGCACTCATCCGGTGCCTCGGATTCCTCATATGATTCAGCCGGCAGGTATAAACGCAGAAGTGAACACCCCGCAATCGGCGCTCACCCCGATGTCAGCGTATGCGCCACCGGCTGACACTGAGCGTTAAACACTGACTGTGAAATAGCGTGCGCCCCCCGGGTAGAAACCCGGGGGGCGCGCCGTATCAAGGATAAAGATCAGCTCTCGGCTTGATCAGACTCCGCCTGGCGCTTTGCCGCGTTAATCGCGGCCGCGCGCGCCAACGCCCCAAGAGCGAGGGACACAATAATCCCGGAGATCAACAGAACGTGAAGGAAGGCTTCGCCGTCATTGCCCATGAGTGAAGCAAGACCGCAGCCAACCGCGTGAAACACCGCCACAACGCAGGCCATGGCCATGATCGGCCAGGCGGCCTCGTGACCCGTATTCCATGCGTCGTCGGAGGACTCCAACACTGCCGAATGAAGACCCAAGCCTGAGCCTCGTGCCAGAGTGCCGGCCCTGCCTTTCAGGGCAACCAAGCCGAAAACACACGCGATCACGGCAAAACCGATCACGCCGGTCAACGTCAGCGTCGTCATCAGTTCTCCTTCGTCTGAGTAGCCGGAACACCACTGTGAGGAACGCCCGCGACGGCCTCTTCCAACTCTGCGATCCACCGTGCACCAGTCACGTCGGACGGCATTCGCCAGTCACCACGAGGCGATAGGGCGCCACCAGCCACAACCTTCGGGCCATTTGGCAGAGCAGAACGCTTGAACTGCTGCGTGAAGTAGCGGCGCAGGAACAGGGTCTCCCACTTGACAATCTCTTCGAGTGAATAGGCGACGCGGTCGCCTTCGGGGAACCCGGCCGGCCACTCGCCAGCATTCACATCAGCCCACGCCTTCTCAGCAAGGAAGGCGATCTTCGACGGACGAGCCCCTCGACGCAACACGTAGTACAGGTTGAAATCCTGCAGGTTGTACGGGCCGATCTTGTCCTGCGTGGACTGCATCTTCTCACCGGGTTTAGCGGGAACCAATTCGGGAGAAATCTCCGTGCCGAGGATCGAGGTTAGAACCTCGCCCGCACGATCGGAGAACTGGCCGGAAGCTGCAACCCAGCGGATCAGATGCTGGATCAGAGTCTTCGGAACACCCGTATTGACGGCGTAGTGGCTCATCTGGTCGCCCACGCCGTACGTGCACCAACCGAGCGCCAGCTCGGACAGGTCACCCGTGCCCAGAACAATTCCTCCGTTGTGGTTGGCAATGCGGAACAGGTAGTCGGTGCGCAGACCCGCCTGAACATTCTCGAAGGTGACGTCATACGTGTCGTTGCCGTCGGCGTAGGGATGCCCCATGTCGGCCAACAGCTGGCGAGCCGCCGGGCGAATATCGATCGTCTGGCAGGGAATATCGAGGCTTTCGCACAGCGCAATCGCGTTCGACTTCGTGTGATCGGACGTTGCGAAACCGGGCATCGTGTAGGCCAAGATGTCCGTTCGCGCCCGACCCAGCATATCCATTGCGCGCGCCGCGACGATCAGAGCATGCGTGGAATCGAGGCCACCGGAAACACCAATAACGATCTTCGGATTACCGATCGCCTTGAGGCGCTGAACCAGACCATGAACCTGAATATTGTAGGCCTCGTAGCAGTCCTGAGCCAGGCGCTCCGGATCGTCGGGAACGAAAGGGAAACGATCAACGGCGCGTTCCAAACCAAGATCCGTGCGGGGTGGGTTCAGCTGGGTGTAGACGTCCATAGGAGCGGTTGCCTTCAGCCCCTGATCCTCGCCCAGGTAGCGATCCGCGTTGTCTTTAAACGAATTCTGGCGCGTACGTTCAGTGACAAGACGATCAATGTCCACGTCAGCGATCGTGATCTGACGACCGCCGGCTTTGAAACGCTCACCCTCTGCCAGCAGGTCGCCGGCCTCGTACACCATCGTCTGGCCGTCCCATGACAGGTCGGTTGACGATTCGCCCGCACTCGACGCGCAGTACACGTAGGCGGAGTTGAGGCGCGCTGACAAACTGCGAACCAACAGTCGGCGGTCTTCCGCACGACCAACGGTGATCGGCGAAGCGGAAAGATTCATCAGAACCGTTGCGCCATTCAGAGCAGCAAGAGTCGACGGGGTGAGCGGAACCCACATGTCCTCGCACACTTCGGGGGCAATGACGAGGCCAGGAACATCCTCAACATCGATTGTGATCGGAGAGAAAGGAACGGATGCCGAAGCACAGTCATCGTCGACAAAACCCCACGCGGTTGTGTCAATGAAGGAAGGAGTTGTCGGGCCGGGAGTCGCGAAATGGCGCTTCTCGTAGAACTCGCGATAGTTCGGCAGGTGCAACTTCGGGGTGACACCCAGGATCTTGCCTCGGTGGATCGTTACCGCACAGTTGTAGAGGGAACCATCGTTGCGAATCGGGGCACCAACAATGAGGATCGGCAACAGATCCTTCGTCTGAACAGCAATGCGATGCAGAGCCTCAGTCACTTCATCCAGCACGACATCCTGAAGCAACAGATCATCAATGGCGTAGCCGGAAATGCCCAGCTCGGGAAAGACGGCCGCGGCAACACCCTTGGCATCAAGCTCGCGAGCAACGTCAATGACCTCGTTAGCGTTAGCAAGTGGCTGAGCGGGATGAACAGGAACCGTCACCGCAGCAACGCGCGCGAAGCCCTGATCGTAAAGCGAATGGAAGTTCAACTTTCCTCCTAGTGTTGCCTCTATTGTCTCCCATGACCCATCCGTTTGCCCACGCGCTTACGCTCAAAGCTGATGGCAGGAAAAACAATGGTGGGCTGGCTCTTTCGAGCCAGCCCACCACAGCTCATCACGTGCGAGGCGCGAGCAGAACTCAGATCACCTCACGTGCGAGGCGCGCGATCGCGAACTCTTCGTTCGTTGGGTACACCAGCAGGGTGACCTTCGAATCGGGGGTGGAGATCACGCGAGGCTCGCCGATACGACCGTCGTTTGCTGCCAGGTCGATCTTCACGCCGAAGGGCTCTAATGCTTGGGCGAGTTCCTTACGAACATCCCAGTCGTTCTCGCCGATGCCAGCGGTGAAGGTGATGACATCCAGGCCACCGAGTTCAGCGGTGTAGGAGCCAACGTACTTGAGCAGGCGGTTGATGTAGACGTCCATGGCAACGCGAGCCTTGTGCTGCGCTTCCTTGTCGTCATCGTTGAAAATCATTTCCCACACGCTACGCATGTCGGATTCGCCGGTCAGGCCCTTCATGCCGGACTGCTTGTTGAACAGCGTGTCGATCTCGTCAATCGTCATGCCACCCTGGCGAGCCAGGTGGAAGACAACGGCCGGATCGATGTCGCCGGTGCGGGTGCCCATCATGAGGCCTTCCAACGGGGTCAAGCCCATGGAGGTATCGATCGGCTTACCGTTGAGGACTGCGGACACGGAAGCGCCATTTCCGAGGTGCATGACGATCTGCTTGAGATCATCGCGACCCAGGTACTTTGCGACCTCGCGGGAAACAAATTGGTGCGAGGTGCCGTGTGCGCCGTAGCGGCGAACAGCGTACTTCTCAGCGACTTCGGCGTTGAGTGCGTAGGTGTAGGCCTTTTCGGGAAGAGCCTGGAAGAACGCGGTGTCGAAGACTGCAACGTGAGGGATTTCCGGCATGAGCTCGCGAGCCACGTCGATGCCCTTGAGGTGTGCGGGGTTGTGCAGGGGAGCCATCGGGCAGAGCTCTTCGATGAGGTTACGGACCTCGTCGTTGATGACGGCCGGGCCATCGAAGTACTTGCCACCCTGAACGATACGGTGGCCGACGGCAACGATGCCAGCTTCTGCAAGCTTCGGGCCCTTGTTGTCGAAGAGGCGAAGAACCTCACGCATACCAACTTCGTGGTCTGCGATCGGAATTTCTTCGATGGTGACGTCGTCACCGTGGGTGTGCTTGATCTTGCCGACCGGGTCGCCGATACGTTCGACAAGGCCTTTGGCGATTGCTTCACCGGTTTCGGGATCGACCAGCTGGTACTTGATCGATGAAGAGCCGGAGTTAATGACGAGAACGGTCTGGGACACGAGTTCGCCTTTCCTGTGAGTAATCGGTAAAAACTTGGAAGCTTCAGCCCTGTGCCTGAACGGCGGTCAGAGCAACGGTGTTGACGATGTCCTCGACCAGTGCGCCACGCGACAGATCGTTGACCGGCTTGTTCAGACCCTGCAGAACCGGGCCGACAGCAACGGCACCGGAGGAACGCTGAACGGCCTTGTAGCCAATGTTGCCTGCGGATAGTGACGGGAAGATGAAGACGTTTGCCTTGCCGGCAACGGGGGAACCGGGGAGCTTCTTCGAAGCAACGGCCACGTCAACGGCTGCGTCGAACTGGATCGGGCCTTCCAGAGCGAGCTCTGGAGCCTTTGCCTGAGCAATGCGGGTTGCTTCCACAACGGCGTCGACGTCCGGGCCGGAGCCGGAAGTGCCGGTGGAGTAGGAGAGCATTGCAACGCGAGGCTCGACACCGAACTGAGCGGCGGTGCGTGCCGAGGAGATGGCGATGTCGGCAAGCTGTTCTGGAGTCGGGTTTGGGTTCACGGCGCAGTCGCCGAATGCCCACACCTGATCCTTCATCAGCATGAGGAAGATAGAAGAAACAATCGAGACACCGGGAGCGGTCTTGATGATCTGGAAGGAGGGAACGATCGTGTGCGCGGTCGTGTGGGCTGCGCCGGAAACCATACCATCTGCGTCGCCCATGTGGACCATCATCGTGCCGAAGTAGGACACGTCTTTGATCTTTTCGCGAGCCTGCTCGACGGTGACGCCCTTCTTTTCACGCAGGCGTGCGAATTCAACGGCGTATTTTTCGGACAGTTCTGGGTCGTCTACGGAGACGACGGATGCTGCGGTGAGGTCAATACCAAGTTCACCTGCGCGGGTTGCAACGGCAGCTGCGTCACCAACGAGGATGACATCTGCGATACCGCGAGCGAGGACCTCAGCAGCTGCTAGGAGGACGCGATCGTCTTCCGGTTCGGGCATGACGATGCGTTTGCGGTCTGCGCGTGCGCGGTCAATCAGATCTGCCTGGAAAGCGAGGGGAGTGACTGCGGTCGGGGCGGGGGCCTCAACCAGGGTTTTGATTGCCTCGTCGGAAAGGGGAAGGGAGAAGACGGGGACGTCGACGCCGAGAGCAGTGGGGGTGCCGGGCAGAATCACTGCCACGAGCTGCGCCTGGTGCGACTTGCAGCGGGCAGCGAAAACGTTGATTTCTTCGGTGAGCAGTTCGGCTGGAACACCTTCGGGGTCGAGGACCAAGATGACGTTTGCGCGAGCCGATGCTGCCAGGTTCACGTTCCAACGGATGGCATCGAACGTGCGAGCTTCTCCGGCGACAACTCCGTCGATGAGGACGAAGTCTGCGTCAGCTGCGCGAACAGCTTCGACAGCTGCCGGCAAAGCCGAGGTGCCGGAGGTCGCTGCTGCGGATGGGGTCGTGCCAGCGAGCGCGTTCATGCGCGCAAGCGTTCCACGCGCTGAAAGCGCGGTGGCAAGTTCGTGAGCTGCGTCTGTTGCAGCATTTGCGGAATCGGGCCCGACAACGATGTAACGGGAAGTCACTGATGCTCCTTCAACACGTGAAAATGTGCGCGGCCTGCACGGTCGCATGAACATGGTAGCGCGCTCCGGAGGCAAATTAAGACGTGAAGATGTGTGAATAATGCATTACCCCGTAGGCTTGCAGTGTGAAGAAGCAGGTGCGAATGAATACTTCGCCGTCGTATGCGTACTGGGGGACGATCGTTTTCGTCCTCGTCGGTGTTGGTGTTACGGCGATTTTGGCGCTTTTGAACCACCCTCATCGTGCGGTCTATGCCCTTGCTGGCACGTTGCTTGTGATGGCCTGTGCGCGTCTTGTTTTGCCGGGACGCCCATGGTTTGCTTCACGTAATCGGTGGATGGATGCCGTGGTGCTCGCTTTCTTGGCGCTTGGTATTTGGTATTTTTCGCCGTTCACGGCAACGATGAACCTTCTGTCCTAACCGCTCGGTCCGACATGGTTGTGCTGTCGGGGTCTTTGGGTTGGCGAACGTATTTCTTCTGTCGCATCTATGAGCGCGAGTGTATTTAATCAACTAATCTTGATGTCAAGATAATTTCTCGCGTAGCGCCAGCTCGCCCGACGAAAAGAGAAACGATGTCGAAAATTAAGGTTGCAGGCCCAGTCGTTGAACTCGATGGTGACGAAATGACCCGCATCATGTGGCAGTTCATTAAAGACCGTCTGATCCACCCCTACCTGGATGTTGATCTGCGTTACTACGACCTGTCGATCCAGAATCGCGACGCGACTGACGACCAGGTGACGATTGATGCTGCCAATGCGATCAAAGAGCATGGTGTGGGCGTCAAGTGCGCGACAATCACTCCCGATGAGGCGCGTGTTGAAGAGTTCGGCCTGAAGAAGATGTGGCGTAGCCCTAACGGCACGATTCGCAATATTCTTGGTGGCGTTGTCTTCCGTGAACCAATCATTATTGACAACATTCCGCGCCTCGTCCCCGGATGGACCAAGCCGATCGTTATCGGTCGACACGCATTCGGCGACCAGTACCGTGCGACTGACTTTAAGGTTCCGGGAGCGGGCACCATCACGCTGACCTTCACTCCCGACGATGGTTCGGAACCGATCGAGCACGAAGTGATCCGTATGCCTGAAGGTGGTGGCGTCACGATGGGCATGTACAACTTCAACGAATCGATCGCAGACTTCGCTCGAGCATCCTTTGAATACGGACTCAAGCGCAACTATCCGGTCTTCCTGTCGACGAAGAACACGATCCTCAAGGCCTACGATGGTGCGTTCAAGGACATTTTCGCCGATGTTTTCGAGCGCGAATATAAGGAAAGATTTGCCGAAGTTGGCTTGACCTACGAACATCGTCTGATTGATGACATGGTTGCCTCGTCCTTGCGCTGGGAAGGCGGCTACGTCTGGGCGTGCAAGAACTACGACGGTGATGTTCAGTCGGATACTGTCGCTCAGGGATTCGGTTCGCTGGGTCTGATGACCTCCGTCCTGATGACCCCAGATGGTCGCACGATGGAAGCTGAAGCCGCTCACGGCACTGTTACCCGTCACTACCGCAAGCATCAGGCGGGGGAACCAACGTCAACCAACCCGATTGCCTCGATTTTCGCTTGGACCCGCGCTCTTGCTCACCGAGGAATGCTTGATAATACGCCTGAGATTATCGATTTCTCCCACACGCTTGAGAAGGTCATCATTGACACGGTTCTTTCAGGCAAGATGACGCGCGATCTGTCTCGTCTGGTCGGTGGCGATACTCCGTGGCTCACCACCGAAGAGTTCCTTGTAGCGCTCGACGATAATCTGGCGAAAGCCCTCGCTTGATCTGCTCACTCAACGAAACGGGGGTGCGGTGAGCTTCGGCTTGCCCGCCCCGGTTTCGTCTCTATAGCGCGTGAAACTGCCCGAGTAGCGGTGTCGGAATGTTCGAATAGTGAACGAAAACTAATCGGAATGCGGTCTGTGGGCATCCTGTACGTATCCCGATCAGTCGAACGACTCAAGGAAAATCATGCGAAAGTTTATGCAGAAGAGCAGCATCCTCGTGTGGGTGCTCGTCGCAATCATCCTCGCCCTCGTGCTGGGATCCATCAAAGTGGGTGACTCGCACCTGGTGCCTGTCGCAGTTGGACGAGTCTTCGCGACATTCTCAGCTATCTTCAGCCAGTTCCTGTCCTTCTCGATTCCGCTCATCATCATCGGTCTGGTCACTCCGGCTATTGCTGATCTCGGACGTGGCGCGGGCAAGTGGCTCGGCATTACCGCCGCGCTGGCCTACACCTCGACTCTTTTCGCAGGCTTCCTGACCTACCTGGTCGCAGCAGCCGTCTTCCCGAAGCTCCTTTCGAACGGTCTTGCTGATGTTACCGAGCCCGGCTCGGCACTCGAATCGTTCTTCACCATCGAAATGCCTGCAGCTGTCCCGGTTATGACCGCGCTGTTGCTCTCCTTCGTGGTCGGCATCGGACTTGCAATGATCCCGCGTGGTGTTATGCGTAAGGGCTTCATTGAATTCCGTGCCATCATCACCAAGCTCATCGAGCGCATCATCATCCCGCTGTTGCCTTTGCACATCTTTGGTATCTTCTTGAACCTCACCTACACCGGTGAGGCGTGGGACATTATGCGCACCCTGGTCCGCGTTGTTGTCGTCGTCCTCCTGCTTGAGGTCGTCATCCTGCTCACGCAGTACATCGTTGCTGGCGCAATCGGCAAGAAGAACCCGATTAAGTCGCTGCTCACCATGATGCCCGCCTACCTGACGGCACTCGGCACCTCGTCGTCCGCGGCGACTATCCCGGTCACTCTGCGTCAGGCAAAGAAGAACGGCATCTCCGACGCCGTTGCATCCTTCACCATTCCGCTCTGCGCAACGATCCACCTGGCAGGCTCGACCTCGAAGATCTTCGCATTCGCGTTCGCCATCGTCATCACCCAGGGCATCGATGTCGGCCCTGTACAGTGGGTTGGCTTCATCTTCATGCTCGGCATCACGATGGTCGCAGCCCCCGGCGTTCCCGGCGGTGCAATCATGGCAGCAACCGGTCTACTCTCGTCGATGCTTGGCTTCGACGATGCCCAGGTTGCCCTCATGATCGCCACCTACATCGCCCTCGACTCCTTCGGCACCGCAACCAATGTGACCGGTGACGGCGCAATCGCGATCATCGTTGACCGGATGGCCGGTGGCAAGATCGGCGCAGAAGGCGATCCGGAGAACGCTCGTGAGCTTTCCTTCGACGGTATGGCTTACCTTGACCGCGTCTCGGTCGAAGGCGTTGTCAGCGCCGAAGACCTCGCTGCATCTGCTGCTGCGAACCCGTCGGCGAGTAACTGACGGATTGGCTCAAGCGCGTACCCGTCATTATTCGTCATCAAACGAATAGACGCTGATTCTTCAACGCACGAGCTCACATGCCCCTTCAGAGTGGTGGTCCGCAATGAGACATGCGGGCCACCACTCTTTTATTCCCGAAAAGTGTTCTGACACCCCTGAATACCCGATTGCTCTACCCATCACTTCCCGCTTCGCCGTAAACTGGACGAAACGTAAACTGGACGAAGCTGGTAACACTTTCAGACCGTGAACAGGAATGGAGCTTCACGCAATGGCTACTCCGCAACCGCTCAAAGCCCCTGCTGACTTCAAGATCGGCGTTCTCACATCAGGCGGTGACGCGCAGGGAATGAATGCGGCCGTCCGCGCCGTCGTGAGAACCGCGCTTGCCGTGGGCGCCCAACCCTATGCGGTCATGGAAGGGTGGGCCGGCGCCGTTAAAGGCGGAGATGCGATCAAGAAGCTCTGCTGGTCGGACGTCTCATCAATCCTCGCCGAGGGTGGCACGGTCATCGGTACGGCCCGGTGTCCAGAATTCCGCGATTACGAGGGCCGGCATGCGGCCGCGAAGAATCTGGTCGAACACGGTATTGACCACCTTGTCGTTATTGGTGGCGACGGCTCCCTCTCTGGCACGGATGAATTCCGAGGCGAATGGTCGCAGCACATTCGCGAACTCGTTGATGAAGGCGTGCTCAGTGAAGAAGAAGCGGCAAAGCATCCGGCTCTGATGGTTGTTGGTCTTGTCGGCTCGATCGACAATGACATGGTGGGCACCGACATGACAATCGGTGCGGATACTGCACTCCATCGCATTTTGGACGCGATGGATCAGCTGACCTCCACGGCAGCATCTCACCAGCGCACATTCGTTGTCGAGGTCATGGGTCGCCATTGTGGCTACCTCCCCCTGATGGCAGCGGTTGCCGGTGGTGCTGACTACGTGTTTACCCCCGAAGATCCGGTTGGACCGGGCTGGGAAGAAGACCTCGCTGAACACCTGCGTTTGGGTCGTGAAGCAGGGCGACGCGAATCCATCGTGTTGGTCGCCGAAGGTGCAACCGACCGCGAGGGTAATGTACTGACCACTCAACACATTGCCGATGTGATTACTGAGCGCACGGGTGAAGACGCTCGCGTGACGATCCTTGGCCACGTCCAGCGTGGTGGCTCGCCGTCAGCCTATGACCGTTGGATGTCATCGTTGCTTGGCTACGCCGCTGTTCAGGAAATGCTTTCAGCAACGCCGGAAAACACCCCGAATGTTCTGGGTGTCCGCCACAATCGTGTGACCCGTATTCCGCTGATGAAGGCGGTGCACGATACTCGTGCGGTCAAGCACCTGATTGTGGCTGGCGACTATGAAGCTGCCCAGGCTTCGCGCGGTGTTTCTTTCACGACGATGGTCGAAATTAACACGATCCTTTCGACTCCGCCTCAGCTGACGCCCGAACCTACTGAAAAGCCTCGTCGAATCGGTATCCTGCACGCTGGCGGTCTTGCACCTGGCATGAACACGGCAGCGCGCGCGGCAGTCCGCCTAGGCATCGCTCGCGGTTGGACGATGCTGGGAATCGAAGGCTCGTGGAAGGGTTTGGCCGATAACGCGGTCAAAGAACTGACCTGGGCTGACGTTGAAGGCTGGGCGTTCAAGGGTGGCGCGGAACTCGGCACGAGGCGCGATGTCCCCGAAGTTGAGCAGTTCTACGCCCTGGGACGCGCTATTGAACGTAACGAATTGGATGCGCTGATTGTTATTGGCGGCCTCAACGCCTACCTTGCTGTCCACTCGATGATCTCCGAGCGTGACCGCTACCCGGCGTTCCGTATCCCGATCGTTCTGGTTCCCGCCTCCATCGACAACAATCTGCCCGGTTCGGAACTATCGATCGGTGCCGATACCGCGATCAACAATGCCACCTGGGCGCTTGACCGCATCAAGGAATCCGCCGCAGCGACCAAGCGTTGTTTCGTCGCCGAAATCATGGGACGACGTTGCGGGTACCTGACGCTGATGGCGTCACTGTCATCCGGTGCTGAGTACATCTATCTCAACGAAGATGATGTGACTCTGAATGAGATCGCTGATGACACGAAGCGCATGGTTGATTCCTTCGCTGAAGGACGCCGCCTGTTCCTGGTCCTCGTCAACGAGGCAGTGTCGAAGTACTACGACCGCGAATTCCTTGCGTCCGTGTACGAGGCAGAATCTGACGGCAAGTACGACGTGCGTCATGCGGCGCTCGGCCACCTGCAACAGGGGGGTTCGCCCAGCCCGTTCGACCGCCTGCTGGCAACGCGTCTTGCTCACCGCGCGCTCGACCACATCAACAACCAGTTCAATCGTGGCGAATCCGAGGGCGTGTACATCGGTCAGGTGCGCAACCAGATCGAAGCTCGCCTGGTGAAGAACATGTTTGAGGATCTGGATATCCGCAATCGTCGTCCGTTCGATCAGTGGTGGCGAGAGCTCAGCCCGGTTCAGCGCATCGTTTCGATGAAGGATTCGGGTAAGCCCGCTGTCGAGATTTCCATCGCAGACGCAGATCCCGAGTAAGACATCGCCGAATCGTCTGATTCGACCAAAACTGTTTTTTCATTCAAGAACCGCGAACTCATCGCAGATCCATTGATACAGGAGAATTCATGACTGACAATCCGGTCGTTGACCCCACAATGACTCCCGCGTGGGAAGCACTGGACGGACGTGCCGACGCTTTTGACCCGGATCTTCGCGCTTGGTTCGGAGCTGATCCGAACCGTGCAACTCGCTGGACGATTGACGGCGCCGACCTGCACGTTGATTTTTCGAAGAACCTGATTGACGAAGGCGTGCTTGCTGACCTGCTGGCTCTTGCTGAGCAGACTGGCGTCTACGACCTGCGCGATCGCATGTTCGCCGGTGAGCACATCAACGTCACCGAAGACCGCGCTGTTCTGCATACCGCGTTGCGTCGCCCGGCAACCGACGAGCTGACCGTTGACGGCCAGGATGCGATCGCGGACGTTCACGAGGTTCTGAACAAGGTCTACGACTTCGCAGAGCGCGTTCGCTCCGGCGAGTGGACCGGTATTACCGGCAAGCCGGTTGAAACGGTTGTCAACGTTGGTATCGGTGGCTCGGACCTGGGCCCGGTCATGGCCTACGAGGCCCTGAAGCCCTTTGTCCAGGATGGTCTTGAATGCCGTTTCATCTCGAACATTGATCCGACCGACGCGGGTGAGACCACGAAGGATCTCGATCCGGAAACCACCCTGGTTATTGTTGCGTCGAAGACATTTACGACGCTTGAAACGATCACGAACGCCAAGGTTGTGCGCGACTGGTTCCTCGGCGCCCTGCGCGACCGTGGCATCGTTACCGACGAGGCAACCGAGAAGGGCGCCATCGCCAAGCACTTCGTCGCCGTGTCCACCGCTCTGGACAAGGTCGCTGAGTTCGGCATCGACCCGAACAATGCTTTCGGCTTCTGGTCCTGGGTTGGCGGCCGCTACTCCGTGGATTCCGCTGTCGGCACCTCGCTGGCAATCGCGATCGGCCCGGATGGCTTCGCTGAATTCCTTGAGGGCTTCAACGCGATGGATGTCCACTTCGCCACCGCGAAGCCGGAAGAAAACCTACCTATTCTCATGGGCATGCTGAACGTCTGGTACTCGAACTTCCTCGGTGCCGACACACACGCTGTCTTGCCGTACTCGCAGTACTTGCACCGCTTCCCGGCCTACCTTCAACAGCTGACCATGGAGTCGAACGGCAAGTCCGTCCGGCGCGATGGTGCTCCCGTCACCTACGAGACCGGCGAGGTCTTCTGGGGCGAACCGGGAACCAACGGTCAGCATGCCTTCTACCAGCTGATTCACCAAGGCACCCGCATGGTTCCCGCCGACTTCATTGCCTTCGCTAATCCGGCGTGGCCCCTGAAGGATGGCGAGGCTGACATGCACGAGCTGTTCCTGTCGAACTTCCTGGCTCAGACGAAGGCTCTGGCATTCGGCAAGACCTCGGACGAGGTTCGCGCCGAGGGCACCCCGGAGGCCATCGTTTCGGCTCGCGTCTTCACCGGTAATCGGCCGACCACGTCGATCATGGCACCGGCCCTGACCCCGCGTGTTCTTGGCGAACTGATTGCTCTCTACGAGCACATCACCTTCGTCCAGGGCGCCGTCTGGGGCATCGATTCCTTCGACCAGTGGGGCGTAGAGCTAGGCAAGGTCCTGGCCAAGCAGATCTTGCCGGCCATCGAAGGTGACTCGGCTGCACTCGACGCGCAGGATGCCTCCACGAAGGCTCTCATCGAGTACTACCGCGCGAACCGCAAGTGACCCTTCTCAGCTTAAGTGCTGCGCCGGTTTGACGGCTGTGCGCGACAAGCGTAGCGCCACAGTTTTGGCCTCGTTGATTTCATTATCGACGAGGCCGAAACTTTATTGTCGCTCTCTCCCTTCATAGCCGGGAGTGAGCGGGGAGCACCTATCCCCAGGCGCTCACGGAAATGTGGGGCGCATCTTGTGAAGCGGAAGCATCCGACTTCTTCTTGTCGAATTTCTTGGATTTCTTGGACTTTGATTCGCCCTCATTCTTATCTTGGGATCCCGCGTCACCCGACTTCTCGTGGGCATGAGATGACAGAACCTCAGGAGTGAGCGAAGCCGAAAGACGATCTTTCGCAGCATCGACATCAAAATCGGCTTGTGGCCATGTGGGGTTAATGCCTTCGAGCGTACGGACAAGGAGCTCTTGGACTGCCAAGCGTGCATACCACTTGTGGTCGCCAGGAATGACATACCACGGAGCAATACGCGTCGAGGTCCGGCGAATCACTTCGGAATAGGCGTCTTGGTAGGCGCTCCAGTTGTCGCGAGTATCGAGATCACCCGTGGAGAACTTCCAGTGCTTATCTGGGCGCTCCAAGCGCTCCATCAGACGTTCCCCCTGTTCTTCATAGGAGACGACCAAGCAGACTTTAATGATCTTCATCCCGGCTCGAACGGCTTCTAATTCCATCTCGTAGATATCGTGATAGCGACGGTTTAGCTCATCCTCATCAGCGGTGAAGATAGATTCTTGGTTGGCGTTACGCGCGGAGGTGGGAACCAGAAGATCCTCATAGTGCGAGCGGTCAAAAACACCGATGTATCCCGGGCGGGGGAAGTGTGGGCGGACACGCCAAAGGAAATCGTGGGCACGCTCTTCTTCCGTGGGCGCTTTGAATGCTTTCAGAGCAACACCCTGCGGATCCACTTGCCCGATGACGTGGCGAACGATTCCGCCCTTACCAGCCGTGTCTAAACCCTGAAGGATCAACAGAACTGAATCCGACGCACCTTCCTTCGACGCGGCATACAGGCGTTCTTGGAGTTCAGAAAAATCAACTGCCCGCTTAGCCATCGCTTTCAACGCCTTCTTTTTGCTTGCGCCCCAACCGGGCGTGGCGTCACGAATGAAGGAATTCAGGTCGAACGCCTCAGAGGCAACCAGCAGATCGCGCGGATCACCCGTCCAATACTTCGACGGCCCAGACACGTAGGTCATGGTGTCTTCAGGTGACTCCTGACCTGTGTTTTCTTTCGATTCCATGATGACCTCCACCGCATGACCTCGACGCAACCTAGAAAATGCAAGGCTCGAAAACGAATGTACGTATGTGCAACTCTAATCATGGTCTAGATCACGTGCTTGCGTATATGAAAAGTAGGACTGCTAGCCCTGTTTTCCCACGCCGAAAGCGTTTAGGCTTGGAACGTCAGTATGTGGCGAAACCGCCACCAGGCGACGGCGAACACCGCCGACGCACACAAACTAAGAAGGAGTGCCGAATCATGGCAGAACCTCGCATCGTTACCGTCACCGGCGCCGCCGGCAACATTGGCTACGCCCTGCTTTTCCGTATTGCCTCCGGCCAGCTGTTCGGTCCCGATGTCCCCGTCAAGCTCAACCTTCTTGAGATCCCCCAGGGCGTGAAGGCCGCTGAGGGCACCGCAATGGAGCTCGATGACTGTGCATTCCCGACTCTTGCCGGCGTTGAAATCTTCGACGATGCCACCAAGGCATTCGAAGGTGCCAACGTTGCCTACCTCGTTGGCGCAATGCCGCGTCGGGCGGGCATGGAGCGCGCAGACCTGCTGGAAGCCAACGCAGGCATCTTCGGCCCGCAGGGCAAGGCTATCAACGATGGCGCAGCAGACGACATCCGCGTCCTCGTCGTTGGCAACCCGGCCAACACCAACGCCACCATTGCTCAGAACGCTGCTCCGGATGTTCCGGCATCCCGCTTCACCGCAATGATGCGCCTTGACCACAACCGTGCAGTTGCTCAGCTGGCCCACAAGACCGGCGCAGCAGTTGCCGACATTAAGGACGTTGTCGTGTGGGGCAACCACTCCGCAGACCAGTACCCGGACGTTTCCTACGCGACCGTTGCTGGCAAGAAGGCTGCTGACCTGGTTGACGAAGCATGGCTCTCTGAGACCTACCGTCCGGTTGTCGCAAAGCGTGGCGCCGCCATCATCGAAGCTCGTGGCGCATCCTCAGCAGCATCGGCTGCAAACGCAGCAATCGATCACATGTACTCTTGGATCCACGGCACCCCCGAGGGTGAATGGGTCACTGCGGGCGTCATGTCCGACGGCACCCACTACGACGTCCCAGCAGGCCTCTGCTTCGGCTTCCCGGTCACCTCTGACGGTGGCGAGTGGCAGATTGTCGACGGTCTGGAGATCTCCGAGGCAACTCGCGCAGGCATCGATCACAACATCAAGGCTCTGCAGGAAGAGTATGACGCAGTGAAGGCTCTCGGTTTCATCAAGTGAGCCTGTAGGCCCCGCGCTCGGGGCTGAGGCGGCCGCGGATCCTCGTGATCCCCGGCCGCCTCGTCGTGTCCGGGCCTCGCCTTCGCGGATCGGGAGACCCGAGGGCCCCGGGGAGACGCCCCGGCGGATTTCCGCAACCGGGTTCGATGTGCACATTTGTGGGCGGCGCGCACTCGGCAACGCATGAGCGTGAGGGGACCCCTCGCACCTGTGCGCATTCCCAGCGCGACCCCGTGCGCGGTGGCTAGGATGAACCTATCGCGAAGGAGCGGAGCCACCCGGGCGCCGCCTAGGATCGATGAGGAGGCCACCGTGGGTCTAAGAATCGTTCTCGCCGCCGATTCCGCTGGCGTCGAGTACAAGGATGTCCTGAAGAAGGATCTCGAAGCAGATCCGCGCGTCGACGAGGTCATTGACGCCGGCCTTAAGCCCGGAGAGGACGTCGACTACCCGCACGTCGCCGTCGCCGCCGCCCGCATGATCGCGGACGGGAAGGCCGATCGCGGTCTCTTCGTCTGCGGTACCGGCATGGGCGTCGCGATGGCCGCGAACAAGGTCCCCGGGATCCGCGCCTCGGTCGCGCATGACTCCTTCTCCGTTGAGCGCCTCATCCTCTCGAACAACGCGCAGGTCCTCACCTTCGGCGCCCGCGTCATCGGGCTCCAGCTGGCCCGGCGCCTCGCGAAGGAGTGGCTCGGCTACACCTTCGACGAGACCTCCGCCTCCGCCCCCAAGGTCGCTGCCCTCGAGGCCTACGACCGTGACCCCGACTTTCAGTTCGTCGGCTGCTGAAGCCCCCAGAACCTGGGACCGCTCGTTTGCGAGCACGAGCAGTCCCGGCGCCCTCCCCAGGGCATCGCTCGCGACCACCCCATCTGACAGCAGGGCGAGGGCCTCGAGGACGAGGCCGACCCCCGAATCTTCAAGGATGAAGACATGACACCTGACGCAGCACTCGCCATCGGTTCGAACATGAACCTCTTCTGGCTCCTCATGGCCGCCGCCGGCGGCGTGTTCGGCACGATGATCGGCGCGAACTACGCCTTCTCGTTCACCGGCGTGACGATTCTCCTCGGCTTCGGCGTCGCCGCGGCCACCGGCTCTACCACAGTTCTCGATTACGTCTCCTTCGGCCCCGCCTTCGGCCCGCACATCGCCTTCGCGGGTGGCGTCGCCGCCGCGGCCTACGCCGCGAAGAAGGGCTACCTCAAGTCCGGCGGAAAGGACATCAACAGCCCGCTCGCCGGCCTCGGCAAGCCCGACGTGCTCCTCATCGGCGCCCTCTTCGGCGTCGGCGGCTACCTCTTCCAGAAGCTCGTCGCCCTCGTCCCGTGGTTCGGCACGCACACCGACTCGGTCGCCTTCACCGTGGTCTGCTCCGGCATCCTCGTCCGCGTAATCTTCGGCAAGACCGGCGTCTTCCACTCGATCACGAAGCCCGAGGGCACGACCCGCTGGCTCGACTGGCAGGAGACCCCCGGCCAGCTCCTCACCGTCTCCGCCTTCGCGGGTCTCTTCGCCTCCGGCATCGCGACGATGCTCGTCGGCTACATCGCCCCGAACAGCGCGAACGGCGACGTCATCATCGCGAACGCCCAGGCGATCCCCTTCGGGATCTCCGCGCTCTGCATCTTCTTCGTCGCCGGTGGCCTGAAGTTCCCGGTCACGCATCACATGACGATCTCGGCCGGCCTCGCCGCCGTCCTCTTCTTCAACGCGACCGGCTCCGGAATGCTCGCTGTCCTTGTCGGCACCTGCTTCGGCGTTCTCGCGGGCTTCGCCGGCGAGTACTTCGCCCGCTGGACCTACGCCCACGGCGACACGCACATCGATCCGCCCGCCGGCGTCATCTGGCTGATGAACACCCTCGCGGTCTCCGCCGCCGCCCTCGTCGCCTGAACGGCGACCCGAACCGACCGAAAGGAACGCCGTGTCCGCCACAGCCCTCACCGCCTGGCCCGAGCGCCTCTACGACGCGTACGTCTTCGACATGGACGGGACCATCTACCTCGGCGACCACCTCCTCCCCGGGGCGAAGCGCCTCATCGAGGAGCTGCGGCGGCGCGGCATCCCGGTCCGCTTCCTCTCGAATAACCCGACGAAGGATCCCGAGCAGTACGTCGAGAAGCTCGAACGGCTCGGACTGCCGACCCCGGTCGAGGAGATCGCCAACACGGTCGTCACGACGACCCGCTGGCTCCTCGAGAACAAGCCCGGCGCCGTCGTCTTCCCGATCGCCGAGGAGCCCCTCATCCGTGCCTTCCACGAGGCAGGCATCGAGATGAGCGACGATCCGGAGAAGATCGATGTCGTCGTCGCCTCCTACGACCGGACCTTCGACTACCGCAAGCTCCAGATCGCCTTCGACGCGATCTGGTTCCACAAGCGCGCGACCCTCATCGCGACCAACCCCGACCGCTTCTGCCCGTTCCCGGGTGGACGCGGAGAACCCGACTGTGCGTCGATCATTGCCGCCATCGAGGCGTGCACGAACACGACGTGCGAGATGGTCGTCGGCAAGCCCGATCCCGTCATGGCCGAGGCCGCCCTCGGCAATACGGATGTCGACCCGACCCGATGCGTGATGGTCGGCGACCGCATCATGACCGACATCAAGATGGCCGTGAACACCGGCATGTTCTCGGCCATGCCCCTCACGGGGGAATCCACCCTCGAGGAGGCGCTCGCCCTCCCCGAGGCCGAGCGCCCCACCCACGTCCTCGACCGCGTCGACCGCCTCATCCCGAAGGTACTCTGGGACGAGATCGGCTGGACCGAGGAAAACGACCCCATCGTCTGAGCGCCCCGAGCGCCCCACTCCAACAGCACCCGAGCCGCAGTGCCGCGGCAGACAAGAAAGAGACCAAGAAATGGTTGCACCCGGATACGAAGGCCCGTTCGTCATGGGATTCGACTACGGTACGGAGTCGTGCCGAGCCGCGATCTTCGACCTCGCCGGACACCCGATCGCCTTCGCGGCGACCCCCTACAAGACCCACCACCCCCGCCCCGGCCAGGCCGAGCAGAGCCCCGCCGACTGGTGGAATGCCCTCGTCGCCTCGACCCGCAAGGTCCTCGACGAGACCGGCATCCCCGCTCGCCACATCGCCGGCATCTCCTACGACGCGACGACGATGACCGTCGTCGCCATGGATCGGAACGGCCGTGAGCTGCGCAACGCGATCATGTGGATGGACGTCCGCGCGACCGAGCAGTCCGCCCGCGCCGAAACGATCGATCACTGGGCGCGCCTCTACAACGGCGGCGGCACGATGCCCGCGACCGCCGAGTGGTACCCCTTCAAGGCCGCGTGGCTCAAGGAGAACGAGCCTGAGACCTACAAGAACGCCTACCGCCTCGTCGACGCGCCCGAGTGGCTCACCTACAAGCTCACCGGCGAGTGGACGCTCAACATCAACTCCGCGGCCCTGCGCATGTACTACAACCGCGATAAGGGCGGCTGGCCGGTCGAGTTCTACGAGCACATCGGCTGCGGCGACGTCTTCGAGAAGATCCCCGAGAAGATCTACGATCTAGGCCACCCGATCGGTGGCCTCTCGATCTCCGCCGCCCAGGAGCTCGGCCTCCTCCCCGGCACTCCGGTTGCCCAGGGCTGCGCCGACGCGTGGGCTGGCCAGATCGGCCTCGGCGTCGTCTCGCCCGGCAAGACCGCCGTCATCACCGGCTCCTCGCACGTCATCACGGGCCAGTCCGGCAACCCGCTCCACGGCGAGGGCTTCTTCGGCGGATACACCGACGGCGTCATCCCCGGCCAGTACACGTGCGAGGGAGGTCTCGTCTCCTCCGGATCCGTGCTCAAGTGGTTCAAGGACAACTTCTGCCGCGACCTCACGGGCGCGGCCGAGCGCCTCGGCATGAACCCCTACAAGATCCTCGACGAGCGAGTCGCCGACATCCCGGTCGGCTCCAACGGGCTCATCATCAACGAGTACTTCCAGGGCAACCGCACCCCTTACACCGACTCCAAGGCCCGTGGCATCATGTGGGGCCTCACCCTCGGCACGACGCCCGAGCAGGTCTACCACGCGATCGAGGAGGCCGTCTGCTACGGCACCGCGCACGTCCTCAAGGCCTTCAAGGACGCGGGCTTCGAGTCGACCGAGCTCGTCGCCTGCGGCGGCGCCACGAAGTCGCGCGACTGGATGCAGATGCACTCCGACGTCACGGGCCTGCCCATCACGCTCACCGAGGTCGGGGACGCCGTCGTCCTCGGTTCGTGCATGCTCGCCGCCGTCGGCTCGGGCCAGTACCAGTCGATCGAGGACGCGGCCCGCAACATGGTCCGCGAGACTGCGCGCATCGAGCCCCGCCCCGACGTTCACGAGGAGTACCAGTTCTACCTCGAGAAGTACATGGAGACCTACCCGCAGATGCAGGACCTCTCGCATCAGATGATCGATCACCTCGCGTGACCGGCAAGGAGTGAAGAAGAAATGTCGCAAGAACTCATCGAACAGGCGCTGAAGACGGCCACCGAGACGAAGGACATCGTCTTCGGCACGGACGTCCTTGACAAGACGGGCGAGCTCTTCGTCCGCATGTTCCCCGGAGCGAGGGTCCTCGTCGTCGCCGACGGCAACACCTTCGCCGCAGCCGGCGAGGCGGTCGTCGCCTCCCTGAAGGCCGCGGGGATCGAATTCGCGGAGGAACCCTACGTCTTCCCCGGCACCCCGACCCTCTACGCGGGCTACGAGAACGTCGAGAAGCTCCGCGAGCACATCCGCCCCCTCGAGAACACGGTTGTCTGCTCGATAGCCTCGGGCACGCTCAACGACATCGCGAAGCTCGCCTCGGGCGAGCTCGGCCGCAAGTATATGAACGTCTGCACCGCGCCCTCGGTCGACGGTTACGCCGCCTTCGGCGCGTCGATCTCGAAAGACGGCTTCAAGATCACCCGTTCCTGCCCTGCGCCGACCGCTCTCGTCGCCGATCTGCGCGTCATCGCCGCGGCTCCCCAGCGCCTCATCGCCACCGGCTACGGCGATCTCATCGAGAAGATCCCCGCGGGCGCCGACTGGATACTCGCCGACGAGCTCGGCATCGAACCGATCGACGACTACGTGTGGTCTCTCGTCCAGGGCCCGCTCCGCGGCGCCCTCGCCGATCCCGAGCGCATCGGCGCGGGCGACGCCGAGGCCATCACCGGACTCGCGGAGGGCAACATCATGTCCGGCCTCGCGATGCAGGCCGCCCAGTCGTCGCGCCCGGCCTCGGGCGCCGGCCACCAGTTCTCCCACGTGTGGGAGATGGAGGGCCACGGCCTCGACTGGGAGCCGCCGCTCTCGCACGGCATGAAGGTCGGCGTCGGCACCGTCGCCTCCTGCGCGATCTGGGAGGAGGCCCTCAAGATCGACATGGATGCCCTCGACGTTGACGCGATCGTCGCGGCCGCGAAGACCGACAAGGAGATCGAGGCGAAGGTCCGCGGCCTCCTCATCCCGCGTATCGCCGATGAGGCCGTCAAGCACTCCATCGAGAAGAACCTCCAGGGCGACGAACTGCGCGCCCGCATCGCCGCCATCCGCGAGGCCTGGCCCCGCATCGTCGCGCGAGTGAAGGACCAGCTCATCACCGCGGACGAGGCCGTCGACCGACTGAAGAAGGTCGGCGCCCCGTACCACCCGGAGATGATCGGCATCGACATGGCGCGCTTCCGCGAGACGCACATCAAGGCCCAGACCATCCGCAATCGCTACACCGTGCTCGACCTGCTCACCGACCTCGGGATGCTCGACGAGGTCGTCGAGCGCCTCTTCTCCGAGGACGGCTACTGGGGCCGTCACGCCCACAAGGAGGCCTGAGACCCGTCGGCGCGCCCACCGCCCATCACTCGGCGGCGGGCGCGCCGACTCCGCGGGCTCACAGGGGCCCGCTCCGGCGCCCTCGCGCCGCCCGCCCCGTCGGGGCGGGCCCGTTCGACTCATGAGAAGGCGAAGAGCATGATCAAGGAAGACCTCGACATCACGTACACCATCGGCCTCGATTTCGGCACGCTCTCCGTGCGCGCCGCGGTCGTCCGCACGAGCGACGGCGAAGTGCTCGCCGACGCCGTCAGCGAATACGCGACCCCCATCATGGACAGGACCCTCGCGGTCGGCGGGGGAGCGCCCCTGCCCCCCGACTTCGCGCTCCAGGTGCCGGCCGACTACATCGCGGCGATGCGCGAGGTCGTTCCCGCAGCGATCCTCGCATCCGGCGTCGACCCCTCCCGGGTCGTCGGCATCGGCCTCGATTGCACCTCCGCCACCGTCGTCGTCACCGACGCCGACGGGAAGCCGATGTGCGAGTACCCCGAGTTCGTCGACGAGCCGCAGGCCTACCTCAAGTTGTGGAAGCACCACGGCGCCCAGGAGCAGTCCGAGCGCATCGTCGCGCTCGCGAAGGAGCGCGGCGAGGAGTGGCTCTCCCGCTACGGCGGCGTCCTCTCCGCCGAGATGCTCCTCCCGAAGACCCTCGAGATGTTCGAGAAGGCGCCTGCGCTCTACCGGGCGACCGCCGAGGTCCTCGACATCGTCGACTGGCTCACCTGGGAGCTCAGCGGCACCCTCGTCTACGCAGCCGGCGACTCCGGCTACAAGCGCATGTACCAGGACGGGAAGTACCCCGACCCCGAGTTCCTCGAGGCCCTCGCCCCCGGTTTCGGCGACGTCTTCGCCCAGAAGATGAGCCACCCGATCGTCCCGCTCGGCTCGAAGGTCGCGGGCCTCACCGAGGAGTACGCGCAGGCCTTCGGCCTGCCCGCGGGAATCGCGGTCGCCGCCGGCAACATCGACGCGCACGTCCAGTGCGTCTCCGTCGGGGCGGTGCTCCCGGGCCAGCTCACCGGCATCCTCGGGACGTCGACGTGCTGGATCCTCCCGTCCGCGACCCTCGAGGAGGTCCCTGGCGTCTTCGGTGTCGTCGACGGCGGCGTCTGCGAGGGCTACTGGGCCTATGAGGCCGGACAGTCCGCAGTCGGCGACATCTTCGCCTGGTTCATCGACCACTGCGTCCCGCAGTCCTACTTCGACGAGGCCGAGCGCCAGGGCGTGTCGATCCACCGCGTCCTCGGCAACAAGGCGGCTGAGCAGAAGGTCGGCGCGCACGGCCTCGTCGCTCTCGACTGGTGGAACGGCAACCGATCGATCCTCGTCGACTCGAATCTCACCGGCCTGATGATCGGGCAGACTCTCCGGACGAGTACCGAGGACATGTACCGCGCCCACCTCGAGTCGACGGCCTTCGGCGCACGCATGATCATCGAGAACTTCGAGGAGCACGGCGTGCCCGTGAACGAGGTGCGCGTCGCCGGCGGCCTGCTGAAGGACGCATTCCTCATGCAGATGTACGCCGACGTCACACGCCGCCCGCTCAAGACCGCGCGTACCCTGCAGGCCGGCGCGCACGGCTCCGCGATCTTCGCCTCCGTCGCCGCGGGGCTCTACGAGGATGTGCCGACCGCTGCCGAGGCGATGGGCGGAGTGTCCGAGACGGCCTACGAGCCGAACGAGGAGGCCGCTGCCGTATACGATGAGCTCTACGCCGTGTACAGGGACCTCTACGACTCCTTCGGCCGCGGCGACAACAGGATGTACTCCCTTAAGAGGTTGCGCGACCGCGCCCTCACCGGGGAGTGACCGGCTGAAGAGAGGTACGGATCCGACGTGATGGACGACGATCGGGAAATGGCTGTGCTCCGCGCGGCGCAGCTCTATTACTACGAGAACATGACGCAGGACTCGATCGCCGACCGTCTCGGTTGCACGCGCTGGACCGTCGGGCGCCTCCTCGAGGAGGAGCGCCAGTCGGGGATCGTGAGGATCACGATCAACCACCCCCGCGCGAGGGTCCGCCACCTCGAGAAGGAGCTGGCGGAGCGCTTCGGGATCTCAGAGGTCTTCGTCGTCCGCAGCCAGGACTCCGAGGCGGCGACCGGCGCCCTCGTCGCGGCGACGACGGCCGACTACATCACCGCCCAACGCCCGCTTCCGCAATCCCTCGGCATCGCCTGGGGCCGATCGCTCACCGCGGTCGCCCGGGCGATGCCCGAGGAATGGACGAGCGGCCTGGAGGTCTACCAGATGTACGGCGGCCTCGTCCGCTCGAACGACGACGAGGTGGCCGATTCGATCGGTCTCATGGCGCGTCGCGGGCAGGGCGTCGGCCACATGCTCCCCGCCCCGGCGATCGTCACGGACCCCGAGCTCAGCGTCCGACTGCTGCGCGAGCCCTCGGTCGCGGCGACTCTGGACGCCGGCCCGAGGGCCGACCTCGTCGTATTCTCGCCCGGCATCCTCGAGCCGGGGTCGGTCCTCGTCCGCTCGGGTTTCCTCACGGCGGAGGGCATGCAGAGGATGCGCGAGCTCGGCGCCGTCACCGATCTCTTCTCCCACGTCGTCGACGTTGACGGCAACGCGATCTCACCTGAGCTCGAAAAGCGCACCATCGCTGTTTCCCTCGACGCGGTGCGGACGTCGAAGCGCTCCCTCGCGATAGGCTGGGGCGAAGCGAAGGCCCTGCCCCTGGTCGTCTCCTTGCGGATCGGAATCGCGAACGCCCTCATCGTCGACGAGAAGGGGGCCCTCGCGATGCTCCGCGAGGCCGACCGCCTCCGCGACTGAGGGCCGGGCGGTCCGACCCGATCTCGTCCGCCTCCGCTAATCTGTACCCATGAGTGAATCGACCGTAGAAAACACGAAGCTTGTCATCACGCTGTCCTGCCCGGATCAGCCGGGTATTGTCCACGCGGTGACGGGTGTGATCGGCAGTGTGAACGGCAATATTATTCAGTCCCAGCAGTTCGGGGATCCGGATTCGGGACTGTTTTTCATGCGTATTGAGGTTGACTCGCCGGTCGGTCGAGGTCCCGTCGAAGAAGGTCTGGCGAAGGTTGCGAAGACTTTTGATGCGACCTGGCATATTGATGCCCTCGGTCGTCGCCTGCGTACGGTCATCATGGTGTCGCGCGAGGGCCACTGCCTGACTGACTTGCTCTACCGTCAGCGTAGCCAGGGCCTGCCGATCGAGGTTGTCGCGGTCGTGGGTAACCACCCGGATCTTGCTCCCGTTGCTCAGTTCTACGGCGTTCCCTTCCTGAATATTCCGGTGACGAAGGAAACGAAGGCTGACGCTGAGCGTGAGTTGCTCAACCTGGTCCGCTCGGAAAAGGTGGAGCTAGTTGTTCTGGCACGCTACATGCAGATTCTGTCTGAGAAGGTCTGCGAAGAAATGCAGGGGCGCGTCATCAATATTCACCACTCGTTCCTGCCGTCGTTCAAGGGTGCTCGCCCGTACGCGCAGGCGCATGATCGTGGCGTGAAGCTCATTGGTGCGACCGCACACTACGTGACCGCCGACCTGGACGAGGGCCCGATCATCGAGCAGGACGTCACGCGCGTGACGCACGCCGACTCCACGCCGGACATGGTGGCGCTTGGCCAGGATGTGGAGCGTCGCGTTTTGGCTCAGGCAGTCCGTTGGCACGCCGAGCGTCGCGTCCTTATGGACGGCACGCGAACCGTGGTGTTCTCCCGCTAGTTTTCGTCTATTCCCCAGGCGGATGCGTGACGCACGCACTGCTGAGGAATTGATTCACGAGGCCGAGACCGCTTCTCGCTGGTGAGTGTGAGCGACGGTTTCGGCTTTCGCCACATCCGCCCCATAGCAGGCTGGGAGTGCCTAGATGGAGGTGGCCTCGTACGTGGGAAGGCAGTGCGCGAACTGGTCGCTTCGCGATATGGTGGATGAGTCGTGACTGGCGAACAGGTGGGAAACCACCGGGGAGCGATGAACAGGCACCATAGCCGCCCGCCTGGGCTAAGGCGCCGACCGAGAAATCGGCAGTTCAAGGAGCAGGAGAACCCAATGGATTCCCTTAATGACATGACCCTTGCCCAGCTGGATCCCGAGATTCAGGCTGTGCTCGACGCTGAACTGGCACGTCAGCGGGCGACCCTCGAAATGATTGCGTCAGAGAACTTCGTCCCGCGCGCAGTCCTAGAAGCGCAGGGATCCGTGTTGACGAACAAGTACGCGGAAGGCTACCCGGGTCGTCGCTACTACGGTGGCTGTGAAGCCGTTGACGTCGCAGAAAACCTTGCGATCGAGCGCGCACAACAGGTCTTCAAGGGTGCCGACTTCGTCAACGTTCAGCCACACGCCGGCGCGCAGGCAAACGCTGCAGCCCTGATGGCGATGGCAAACGTGGGCGACACGATTCTTGGCCTGTCCCTCGCTCACGGCGGTCACCTGACCCACGGCATGAAGATCAACTTCTCCGGCAAAAACTACAACGCGGTGGCCTACGAGGTCGACCGTCAGACCATGCGTATCGAGGCTGAGCAGGTGCGCGAAGCTGCTCTGCGTGAGCGCCCCAAGGTCATCATCGCCGGCTGGTCCGCCTACCCGCGTCATCTGGACTTTGCGGCATTTCGTGAGATCGCTGACGAGGTCGGCGCAGCACTCTGGGTCGATATGGCACACTTCGCCGGCCTTGTCGCAGCAGACCTGCACCCCAGCCCAGTCCCGCACGCTGACGTTGTCACCACTACCGTCCACAAGACGATCGGTGGCCCGCGTTCGGGCATGATTCTGTCGTCTCGTGGCGAGCAGTGGGGCAAGAAGATTAACTCCGCAGTCTTCCCCGGCCAGCAGGGCGGTCCGCTCATGCACGCGATTGCCGCAAAGGCAATCGCCATGAAGGTCGCGCAGACCGAAGAATTCAAGGATCGTCAGCGTCGCACTCTCGAAGGTGCTCAGCTACTGGCTGATCGTCTCAATGCAGACGATGCGAAAGCAGCCGGCATCAAGTTGGTCACCGGTGGTACCGACGTTCACTTGGTCCTTGTTGACCTCGTCGAATCGAAGCTGGACGGTCGCGACGCAGAAGATCTTCTGCACGAGGTCGGCATTACCGTCAACCGCAACGCAGTTCCCTTTGATCCGCGTCCCCCGATGCGCACCTCCGGTCTGCGTATCGGCACGCCGGCTCTAGCAACCCGTGGCTTCGACGCCAAGGACTTCGCTGAGGTCGCCGACATCATCGGCACCACGCTGGTTCAGGGGGCATCGGGCGCATCGGTTGACGTTGACGGCCTGTGCGCACGCGTGAAGGCTCTGACCGACGCTCGTCCGCTCTACGTTGGACTTGGCGAATGAGGGCTCCCTGGGAAGGGCCCGCTAAGGTCCTCGACGGTGCGGGTACAGCTGCCACAATCAAGGCGGAACTTGCCCAGCGTGTGAAGAATCTCCGCGCTCGTGGTGTTGTGCCCGGCCTTGGCACGATCCTCGTCGGTGAAGATCCCGGTTCGGTGTCCTACGTTGCGGGCAAGCACCGCGACTGCGCTGAAGTGGGTATCGAATCCATCCGCGTTGACCTGCCGGAAACGGCTTCGCAGGCTGAAATTGAAGCAGCGATTGACCAGTTGAATGCTGACCCGGCATGCACGGGCTACATCGTTCAGTTGCCACTGCCGAAGGACATCGACCAGAACGCGATCCTAGAACGCATTGATCCTGCGAAGGACGCAGATGGCCTGCACCCGATGAACCTTGGTCGCTTGGTTCTTCGTGGCTCTGGGCCGATCGATACTCCGCTTCCGTGCACGCCTCGCGCCGTCATCGAACTGATGGAACGACACGGCATTGACCTTCGTGGCAAGGATGTGTGCGTTGTTGGTCGCGGTGTCACTGTTGGCCGTTCGATTGGTTTGCTACTGATCCGCAAGGAAATCAATGCAACCGTCACCGTCTGCCACACCGGCACGAAGGATCTTGCTGCTCACGTGCGTCAGGCGGACGTTGTCGTGGCCGCAGCGGGTAGTGCTGGACTGATCACCAAAGACATGGTGAAGCCGGGCGCAGTAGTGCTCGATGTTGGTGTATCCCGCGTTGAAGGTGAAGACGGTAAGGCTCGCCTGCGCGGCGACGTTGCAGACGGTGTTGACCAGGTCGCATCGTGGTTGTCCCCGAACCCGAAGGGCGTAGGTCCCATGACTCGCGCGCTCCTGGTGACGAACGTTGTCGAGGCAGCAGAGCGCCTCGCGTAACTGTTTGTGGTGGTGGGGTGGAGCCTTGGCGTTGAGGCTCCGCCCCAGTGCCACATATGTTGGAGTTGAAGATAGTGAGTTCATTGAATCCGTCAGTCACATCTGAAGTTGGTGCGCTGAAGACAGTCCTCGTTCACCGTCCCGGTAACGAAATGTCGCGTATTACGCCAACGAACATGGAAGAACTCCTCTTCGATGACGTGATCTGGTTGGAGCGCGCCCAAGAAGAACACGATGCGATGACCTCAAAGATGCGTCGTCATGGCATCGAGGTTCTTGATTTTTCGACTCTTTTGACTGAAGCCCTCGAAGTTCCAGGCGGTCGTGATGAAGCCCTGGAACTCGTTTTCACCGATAAAACGGTTGGTCCTGCAGCTTTGGATTCACTCCGCGCTTTTACAGCCGGACTGGATTCGTCTCACCTTGCCGAGATCTTGATTGCCGGCATGACGAAGCGTGAGCTTTTAGAACAGATCGATGAACCGAAGTCCGCCTGGATCTCCGGAATGGACTTGGATGACTTCATTCTTGCCCCGTTGCCGAACCACCTGTTCACTCGTGACACCTCGTCGTGGATCGGCGGGGGAGTTGCGGTTTTGTCTATGCGGAAACAGGCTCGTCGTCGCGAAACGATCAACCAAGAGATCGTCTACCGGTTGCACCCGCGTTTCGCTGATCTCAACATCCCCTTCTGGAATCACGGGACTCTTGACGGCCAGGCCACAATCGAAGGTGGCGACATCATTAACGCTGGAAACGACACACTGATTATTGGCGCCTCAGAACGTACGACTGCACAGGGAATTGAACGTCTTGCTCGCAGGCTTTTTGCCGGCGAAGTAGCGTCCACCGTGATTGTTTTGCAGATCGAAAAGAAGCGTGCTCAGATGCACCTCGACACGATTTTCACGATGCTCGATGAAGCAACATTTACTGCCTATGCCGGGTTGGGGAAGGTTCGTACTCAGGTGATTCGCCCCGGTGCTGCTGGCGAATTGGATATCACCGTTCACGAAGCTGATGAGATGTATGACGTCATCGCTGCCGGATTGGGATTCGATTCCATCCGCGTGCTGACGGTCCCCACGGATTCCTTGACCGCCGAACGCGAACAGTGGAATGACGGTTCGAATCTCCTTGCCCTAGAGCCCGGTGTCGTCATGTCATACGAACGAAATACGGTGTCGAACGACTACTTCTCGGACCAGGGTTTCGAGGTCATTACGATCCCCGGTAATGAACTTGGTCGCGGACGTGGCGGGGCGCACTGCATGACTTGCCCGATTGTGCGCGATACTTTACCCGCACGCGTTTAACGTTTGACGCCTCGAACGTTCAACGTTCCTACTCTCAGACCTACACAATCTCACAAGGAGCATCCATGCCTCACGCTCTTCATGGTCGTCCGTTCCTCCGCGAAATCGACTTCACTCCTGCCGAATGGCTGTCTTTGATTGATCTGGCAGCTGAACTCAAAGCCGCGAAGAAGAATGGTACCGAGGTTCAGCACCTCAAGGGGCGCAATATTGCGCTGATCTTCGAGAAGACGTCGACGCGCACGCGTTGCTCCTTCGAGGTGGCAGCTTTCGATCAGGGGGCACACACCACCTATCTAGATCCTTCCGGTTCGCAGATGGGACACAAGGAGTCGACTGCTGATACCGCTCGCGTTCTGGGTCGCATGTTTGACGGTATCGAATACCGCGGTGATGAGCAGGAAAAGGTTGAGGTTCTTTCGGAGCTCTCCGGTGTTCCGGTGTGGAATGGTCTGACCGATGACTGGCATCCGACTCAGATGCTCTGCGATTCACTGACCATGCGTGAACACGCTGGTAAGCCTCTGAATCAGGTGTCCTACGCCTACGTTGGTGATGCTCGTTTCAACATGGGTCGGTCCCTGCTGGTCAATGGCGCGTTGATCGGAGCTGATGTCCGCATTGTTGCGCCGCGTGAACTTTGGCCGGATGAAGAATGCATCGCTCACGCACGCCGTATTGGCGAAGAAACCGGTGCGAAGGTGACGGTGACCGACAACGTTGATGAAGGTGTTGCGGGTGTTGACTTCGTCCACACTGACATTTGGGTGTCGATGGGTGAGCCGAAAGATGTCTGGAATGAACGCATCGAGATGCTACGTGACTACCAGGTGAATGCTTCGCTGATGGAAAAGGCTGGCCCGCAGGCAAAGTTCATGCACTGCCTGCCGGCGTATCACGATCGTAAGACCGTGATCGGTGAGCAGCTGTTTGAAGCCACCGGTATGGATGGTATCGAAGTGACCGACGAGGTCTTCGAAGGAGGCGCTTCGATCGTCTTCGATCAGGCAGAAAACCGTATGCACACGATCAAGGCGGTCATGGTTGCCACGCTGGGCGACTGACACCCTGCCGAATTCAACGCACAAGGGATAAGCGTGAAGATTACAAGCATTAACCTGAACGGGATCCGCGCAGCGGTAAAACGTGGTTTTCTTGATTGGATTGCGGTCGAAGACCCGGATGTTCTGCTGATGCAGGAAGTGCGCGCCGATACTCAGATCACCGAAGACATCTTGGGGCAAGAGTGGTTGCTTGCCACCGAGCCGTGTCGCATCAAAGGTCGCGCGGGTGTTGCGATTGCAGTGCGACGAGGCCGTGCAACCCTAGATGATGTTCGCGCAGGGTTGGGGGACTCGGACACTGACGTTGACTCTGGGCGTTGGATTGAAGCCGTTGTCACCGCGGACTCTCAGAGTGTTCGTGTTGTGTCCGCATACTTCCATTCGGGTGAAAAGGATACGCCGAAGCAAGAAGCGAAGATGGCTCATCTGCCTCGCATTGGCGAGCGCATGGCTGAGATTCTTGCGTCGGGTGAAAAGGCTGTCGTCTGCGGTGACTACAACGTTGTTCGCTCACGTCAGGACATAAAGAACTGGACGCCGAACCACAATAAACGTGCGGGTGTCTTGGACGAGGAAATCGTATTCTTAAACGATTGGGTCGATGCCGGCTGGCATGACGTTGTTCGTGACCTAGCCGGTGACGTGCAGGGGCCGTACACGTGGTGGTCGTGGCGAGGCAAAGCCTTCGATAACGACACGGGCTGGCGCATCGACTATCACTATGCAACTCCGACTCTGGCATCGACCGCGACTGCATTCGCGATCGGGCGCGCTCAGGCTTACGACCAGCGATTCTCTGATCATGCACCACTCACCGTGACCTACCAGGTTTGACCGCTAGGGCTGTCGTGGGTCCTGGAAGGGAATCTTCTGGATTTCTTTTCAACTCGAGCATGAAACAAGCGAAGTGGGGGAACACCATCTGGTGTTCCCCCACAGTCGTATTCAGCTTGCCCGGCCTCGTGAACTAACGGCGGAGGGCAGTTACTTGATCGTCTGCCACTCCAAGTCACGGCTTGCCGAATACAACGGGTCGGGGCGAACTTCCCCGGAAATCGGGTGGTGTGGCCAGAGCAGTGTTCGCGGATCCGAGCAGGTGATGTAGTTCGGGCGTTCTGTGAAATGGACTTCGTCAGCATCCGCGGGCTTTCCGGGTGCCGGCGGGTTTGCCATCCACGCGCATGCCATCAGGAAAGCTCTCATTTGTAGGTTGATCCAGAGGATCAGCGTGATGATGGAAGCGCCCGCCGCAAGGAGTGGGCTCGACGAAGCGCTGACTGCAGACGTGCCAAGAATTCGTAGCACGATCGATGCGACTGAGATGATTGCCAGCCCCCAGATCAGGTCTTTGCGCGGAGGATGAACGCGTGCGACAACCCAGATGAGAAGCCATGTGACCAGCGCATAGACGACGAAAGCGACCACGTAGGAAGCAATTTTCAGCAGGCCGGTGGCAACGGGTCCGGAAGACAAACCAATCGTGCCTAGGATCCACTGGCCACCAAGATCGACGACAATGCCAAGGCCGGCGCCCAGAATGATGGAGAGCGCAAGGCCGAGTGCCCCCAGCGCGTTACGCAGAATCTGTATCACCGGATTGTCGGGGACCGTGGGGATCGCGAACATTTTGCGAATCGAATTCGCGAGCTGTCCAATCACGCCGATGGCACTCCACGCCATGATCGCAAGAGCGATGATGCCGGTGATCGACACGGCTCCGGTCATCACGAAATCATCGGGGCTGACCATGCCGTTCGGGTTGTCATCTGTTTGGATCAGGGATGGGATGGCATGCGCAATCGCATCGAAGAATGCGGTGCGGAGCTCCTGATTGTCGCCGATGATCGACAGGAAAACAGTGACAAGAACGGTCAAAGCGGCGGTCAATGACAGGATTGCGGTCAGGGCCATGCCTGAAGAAATTAGGTTGCCGGAGACCCCGTTGTAGCGTGCGAGCATGCGCGCCAGGCGCGTATGTGCCCACCAGGCGCCAAGTTGGGCGACCTTATCGCCCAGGGTCGGGGCGCGGAGCGCGTCGCCGAGACGCGGGGGTGCGGAAGTGGGGATGGCATCCTCTTGTGTTTGAGGGGACGAGGCCGCCTGTTCTTTGGTCATGTACTCACCGTAACGGTGGTGGATGAATGGACACAACGAACGTGACGGATCCCTTTAGTGAGGGGGTGAAGAGATTAGAGTGTGGCTGCTTCGAAGTCGAATAGGGCCATGGTGGAGTACATACCTCGTTCATCGACTTTGTCGAGGCGGAATCCGGGGACAATCCACGAGGCTTCGAAGGTATCGCCGATATCTTCGGCCAAGTCAAGCACAGGATCCTCAAGACCCTGCGCCAAGGTGACGTGCGGGTGGTAGGGGAAACGTTGCTCGATGTTCAGTGGCCCAGTGCGGACTTCGTCGGCGAGGCTTTCACATTCACGTGCACCGTGATCCACATTGAGGAAGGCAACCGGTGAAATCGGACGGAATGAGCCACTGCCTTTGAGGGTCAGGCGGAAGGGGCGGTGGTGTTTTGCCACTTCACGCAGGTGACGAATGACTTCGGGACGCTCGCCCGAGGGGAACGGCGTCGGCGGAAGGATCGTAATGTGCGCCGGCACCATCGACCCTTGAAGATCTCCGAGGTTCAAGCGAAGTTCTGTCAGCTGTGTGACCCACGGCTCCGGGATTGCAACAACGACACCGAGCCAGTCTTGGCCGGGGGAACGCTGAGGAAGAAACATTGCAATGCCTAGGGTAGATGGTGAACAAGCGGAGTAGCTGTTGACAAGCCTACGTGAGCAACGCATATGCCCGCTAACCCACTTCGGTCCGCGTGGTGTGCAACGCCTTATACGTCATTGTGTGGACGCTAATGGCAGAATCGACGTATGACGTCTTCATCCACGTGGCTTGTTGTTGGCCTTGGTAATCCGGGGGAGCAGTATGCTGCGACCCGTCACAATGTCGGTCAGTTGACCGAAGATGTGTTGCTCCAACGTACAGGTGCATCGTGGTCATCTCATCGAAGTGGCACCCACGTAGCGGATGTGCGTCTTGGAATTCTTCCTGGTGGTGTGCCCGGCCCGAAGGTTGTGCTTGCAAAGTCGGATTCCTATATGAACACCTCGGGTGGCCCGGTTGGCCGACTGATGAAGTTCCTTGGAATCGATGCCGGTCATCTTCTAGTCATTCACGATGATCTGGATCTTCCTGCGCATGAGCTTCGCTTGAAAAAGGGCGGTGGCGAAGGTGGCCACAACGGGTTGAAGTCCATTTCTCAGGTCCTTGGAACGAAGGACTATCATCGCCTGCGTATTGGTATCGGTCGCCCGCCAGGCAGGCAGGCCCCCGCAGACTTTGTTCTTGCTCGTCTGAGCGCCAAAGACCGCCCCGAATGGGACGTGACCTTTGAAAATGCTGCCGACGTCGTCGAATCCATCGTGACAAACGGTTTTGCTCCGACTCAGATGGCTCTGCACTCAGCGAACTCAGGGAAGTAAAGAGTGAACCTTACCGGTTTAAAAGGCATCATTGCCTCAGATTCTGCACTTGATCAGGCATGCGGTTCGATCTCGTCGGCACGGAACGGTTGTTTTGTTGCTCCCGCTGGCGCGCATCCTCCCGTTCTTGCTGCTCTAAGCGAATACGGACAGGCACAGCCACTGATTGCCCTGACTGCGACAGGGCGTGAAGCTGAACGTTTGACTGCTGCCCTGAGGTCGTGGACGGACAGTGTTGAAATGTTCCCTTCCTGGGAAACGCTCCCGCATGAGCGTCTTTCACCTCAGGTCGACACGATGGCCCGTCGTATTGCTGTGCTCCGCAGGCTGGTCCATCCCGTTGCAGGCGATCCGCATGCGGGTCCACTTTCGGTTCTTGTTGTCCCGATCCGCGCGTTCCTCCAGCCAATTATTCGAGGTCTGGCTGACATTGAAGTCGTACGCGTCAAAGTCGGGGATCGTGTTGACTTGACGGATCTTGTTGACCGACTGACCGAACTGGGATACCAGCGCACCGACATGGTCGAATCTCGCGGACAAGTTAGCGTTCGCGGTGGAATCCTTGACGTTTTCCCGCCTCAGGAAGCGCATCCACTACGCATCGAGTTGTGGGGGGACGAAGTCGACGAGATTCGTGCCTTCTCTCTTCAAGACCAGCGAACCTTAGGGGAAGCACCGGACGGCCTCTGGGCAACCGCATGCCGTGAGCTCCTGCTCAATAGGGCCGTGCGAGCTCGCGCACGCGAACTGGCTACCAAGCTTCCAGGAGCGGCAGAAATGCTGGCACTCGCTTCCGAAGGTATCGCGGCGCCCGGCATTGAATCCCTGGCACCGGTTCTGACCTCCGGCATGGATCGTCTGCTTGACCTTCTGCCCGCAGATAGCCCGATTATCGCCTGCGACCCGGAGAGGATCGCTGCCCGCGCCCAAGACCTGATCGCAACGACCGAAGAATTCTTAGCGGCCGCCTGGTCCACCGCCGCCGGTGGGGGACACGTGCCCATTCAAGCAGGCGAGGCCTCGTTCCTTCAGTACGAGGACATCTGGAAGTCGGACGATCGTGCCTGGTGGGAATTGACCACGCTCCCCCCACCCGAACTTGCCGACGCGCTTGGCGAGGACACTTCCGACGCGCTCGCGGAAGAGACGAAGGCAGTGGTTGCGTCCCCAACTCTGATGAGCATGGGAGCGCGTGACGTACGCTCGTACAGGGGCGATTTTGTGTCGGCGAGCGCAGATTTGAAGCAGCTTGCGTCGCAGGGCTGGCGGATTGTCATCACAACCGAAGGCCCCGGTCCTGCACGCCGAATCCGCACAATTATGGCTGAAGCAGGGGTTCGGGCAACTCTGCGCGACGATATTGAGACTCCTGTCGAAGCCGGTTCGGTTGCCGTTACGACCGCGCAAGCTGGACAGGGTTTTGTCCTGCCGGATGAGCAGTTCGTTATCCTCACGGAGTCGGATCTGACGGGTCGTACGGGTTCTACAACCCGGGACATGCGACGGATGCCCTCGCGTCGCAAGAAGGGTGTCGACCCGCTGTCACTGCACCCGGGTGACTACATCGTCCACGAGCAACACGGTATCGGCCGATTCATTGAGATGGTCTCGCGCACCGTGGGACGTGGCTCCGCATCTGTCACCCGTGACTATCTGGTTTTGGAGTACGCGCCTTCAAAGAGAGGCCAGCGTGGGGATCAGCTGTTTATTCCGACCGATGCCCTTGGACAGATTTCCAAGTACACGGGTTCGGATCAGCCGACGCTGACGAAGATGGGTGGAGCTGACTGGGCGAAGCGGAAAGCGAAGGCGAAGAAAGCGGTCAACGAGATTGCTAAGGAGCTTATTCGTCTCTACGCTGCTCGCCAAGCAACCAAAGGACACGCGTTCGGCCCCGATACTCCGTGGCAACGCGAACTTGAGGATGCATTCCCATATGTGGAAACCCCCGATCAGCTGGTGACAATTGATGAAGTGAAAGCTGATATGGAGAAGCCGATCCCCATGGATCGCCTGCTGACGGGCGATGTCGGATACGGCAAGACAGAAATCGCTGTTCGCGCTGCGTTTAAAGCAATTCAAGATGGCAAGCAGGTTGCAGTGCTTGTTCCGACGACCCTGCTTGTACAACAGCATGTCGAAACTTTCACCGAACGCTACGCGGGCTTCCCCGTGACCATTGCGTCCCTCTCGCGTTTTTCAACGCCGAAGGAAACGCAAGAGGTGAAAGAGGGGCTTGCCTCGGGGCGCGTTGACCTTGTGATTGGCACTCATTCCTTGCTGACGGGAACGGTGGTGTTCAGGAACCTCGGCCTTGTCGTGATTGACGAGGAACAGCGTTTCGGCGTTGAGCATAAAGAGACGCTGAAGGCGCTGCGCACCGATGTGGATGTGCTGTCGATGTCAGCCACGCCGATCCCAAGAACGCTGGAAATGGCAGTGTCAGGTATTCGCGAGATGTCGATTCTGCAGACTCCGCCAGAAGAACGTCAGCCGGTTTTGACTTTTGTTGGAGCGTACACGGATGCGCAGGTCAGCGCGGCAATTCGCCGTGAGTTGCTACGCGACGGACAGGTGTTTTTCGTCCACAATCGCGTGGATTCAATTTCGAAGGTCGCAGCCCACATTCAGGAACTCGTTCCCGAGGCGCGCGTGAGGATCGCTCACGGAAAACTGAGCGAACACCAGCTAGAGGACGTGATCGTCGACTTCTGGAACCACGAGTTCGACGTTCTGGTGTGTACCACCATTGTGGAAACCGGCTTGGATATTTCCAACGCGAATACGCTGATCGTGGATCGCGCCGATGTGTTCGGTTTGTCCCAATTGCACCAGTTGCGTGGTCGAGTGGGACGAGGCCGCGAGCGTGCGTACGCGTATTTCTTCTATCCGGCGGACAAGACTCTGACGGAAACCGCGCATGAGCGCCTGAAAACTATCGCTGCGAACACCGACCTGGGTGCAGGGCTTGCTGTCGCACAAAAGGATCTAGAGATCCGAGGTGCCGGCAACCTGCTGGGCGGGGCTCAATCCGGTCATGTTGAAGGGGTTGGCTTCGACCTGTATGTGAGGATGGTCGCCGATGCGGTCGCAGCCTATCGGGGCGAGGCTCCTGAAGAGAAGAGCGACCTGCGGATGGATCTGAGCGTTGATGCCCACATTCCTGAGGACTATGTGCCCGGTGAGCGTCTGCGCTTGGAGGTATACGGCAAGATTGCGTCGATCACGTCGCCCGAACGAGCAGCCGATGTGCGCGAGGAACTGATTGACCGATACGGGCCGTTGCCCCGAAATGTGGAATTGCTGTTCGATGTTGCTCGCCTTCGCACTATCGTGCGCGCAACCGGTATTGAAGAGATCGTGACCCAGGGCAAGTATCTGCGTGTTGGTCCGGTAGACCTGCGCGAGTCTCAGCTTCTTCGCTTGAAGCGTTTACACCCGGGTGCGGTCATTAAAGCTGCTGTTCGACAGGTCATGGTTCCCCTTCCCATGACTAGTCGAATCGGCGGAGAACCGCTCACGGATGAAGCGTTGCTGGATTGGGTTGAAACTTTGGTAACGAAGATTCTTGTCCCTTTCAACGCCTGATTTCATCATCACGGCGCTTTCAGCACTTTTAAAGGAACGTGTCATAAAATAACCATGGCCAACATGGGCTATACGGCAGGGAGGACCTACGTGTTCAGCGTAAAGAAAGCAGCAATGGTTGCTGTAGCAAGCATTTCCATCCTGGGACTCGGAGCATGCTCGGCACACCCGGGCACCGCAGTTTCAGTGAACGGCGTCAACTACTCCGAAGCTGATGTCTCAGACGCCCTTTCCCAGTACGCTGAGTTGACCGGCCAGCCGATGGATCGCGCAACCCTTGTGGCCATGCTTCCCGATGCTTTGAAGTTCACGCAGCTGGCTAATGAGAACCAGATTTCTGCAACCGATGAGCAGGTGAATGAGTTCGTTGCGTCGCTCGTCGACCAGGGACGTATTCATGCTCCATCCGGTGACCTCAGCCCCGTTCTGACCGAGATTCTTCGCTACTCGGTGATCAAAGCTCAGCTGGACCAGATGGGCCAGGATGCGCTTGCCACCCTCGCGGAGGACTACCAGGAAATCGCTGCTACGCAGCAGGTTGACATCAACCCCCGCTACGGCACGATTACAGAAGATGGCAGCCTCAAGGCACCGATCTTCGGTGACGTTGTGGATGCCTCCGTTTTCACGGCTGACCAGACCAGTGGCGGAGCTGAGTCTGGCGAGTGATCGTGTGATCCATTCCTCCTTGGTTCCGTCAAAGATCGGGACCAAAGGCGGCTGAACGGATCATCGCACCCCACACGGCGTGAATGCTTGTTCAGATTTGCGTCTGCAACTAGGCCGAATGGCCGCAAACGTACTACCGTTATGACTGACAACAGTCCACGAAATTGATCGATTGGAGAATGACGTGGCAAGGATTGAGGCTATTGGAGCTCGCGAGATTCTGGACTCGCGCGGTAACCCGACCGTTGAGGTTGAGGTCCTGCTCGAAGACGGAACGCTTGCACGTGCATCCGTGCCTTCAGGCGCTTCCACCGGCGCATTTGAAGCAGTTGAGCGTCGCGACGGCGACAAGGGTCGTTACCTGGGCAAGGGTGTTCAGGACGCCGTTGACGCAGTGAACGACATCATCGCCCCCGAACTGATCGACGAGGACGCTGCAGATCAGCGCGCCATCGACCAGATCATGCTGGATCTCGACGGCACCCCGAACAAGGGCAAGCTTGGTGCAAACGCCATCCTCGGTGTTTCCCTCGCTGTTGCGCACGCAGCAGCTGAATCCGCTGGTCTGTCGCTCTACCAGTACCTCGGTGGCCCGAACGCTCACGTTCTGCCCGTCCCGATGATGAACATCCTCAACGGTGGTTCGCACGCCGACACCAACGTTGACATCCAGGAATTCATGATCGCTCCGATCGGTGCACCGACCTTCCGCGAAGCCCTCCGTTGGGGCGCAGAGGTCTACCACACCCTCAAGGGCGTCATCAAGGAACGCGGTCTGTCCACCGGCCTCGGCGACGAAGGCGGTTTCGCACCGAACCTCGAGTCCAACGCTGCAGCACTCGACCTGATCATCGAAGCAATCGAAAAGGCCGGCTTCAAGCCAGGCGAAGACGTTGCTCTCGCCCTCGACGTTGCTTCCTCTGAGTTCTTCAAAGACGGCCTGTACCAGTTCGAAGGCGAAGGCCGCACGACCGAGTACATGGTTGAGTACTACGAGAACCTCATCTCGAAGTATCCGCTGGTTTCCATCGAAGACCCGCTGTCGGAAGACGAATGGGATGCATGGAAGTCCCTCACCGACAAGATTGGCGATCGCGTCCAGCTCGTTGGCGATGACTTCTTCGTTACCAACCCGGAGCGTCTGCGCAAGGGCATCGAGCTCGGTGCCGCCAACGCTCTGCTGGTCAAGGTCAACCAGATCGGTTCGCTCACCGAAACCCTCGATGCAGTTGAGGAAGCACACCGTAACGGCTACCGTTCGATGACCTCGCACCGTTCCGGCGAGACCGAAGACGTCACCATTGCTGACCTCGCAGTTGCCACCAACTCCGGTCAGATCAAGACTGGCGCACCGGCTCGTTCCGAGCGCGTTGCCAAGTACAACCAGCTCCTGCGCATCGAAGAAGAACTCGGCGATGCAGCTGTTTACGCTGGCCGCTCCTCCTTCCCGCGCCTCGGTCGCTGAACTGAGCGTAGCTAGGAAAAACGCTTCGTTGACGATGTGCTCCACGCACTGAGGCGACGTGTGGGCCCCGAACCGACGGTTCGGGGCCCACTGCTGTATCAAGTCAATGAAACCTAAAAGTTGGAGCACATCACAGGTGCACGCTTCGGCTCGCCGTTAGGCTGACGCGCGCCAAAGCCCGAAGTGGGGCACCATTAGAAGCATGCCTCGTAATCCACGCAGTGAGCGTCCCCAAGCGCCCCGACGACCAGACCACAATCGTGGTCTATCGCGTGGAACCGCGCCCAAAAAGGATCAGAAGGCTTCAGAAAAATCATCCTTGTTCAAGCGCTCCAAGAAGTCTGATAGCGCAAAGGTGCAGGCAGATGTGCAGGTGCCACCCTCTCCCGCAGAACGCCTAGAGCGAGCACGGGAGATTCGTAGCGCTCATAAGGCGAATGTCGCCGCTTCAGCTCATCAGTTCCGTCCTGCACGTGTTCCGCAGAGTCGTGAAGAACGCCGTCGAGCTAAAGTTCGCGAGCGTCGTCAAGAGAAGAAAGCTCGCCAAGAACGCCGTCTTGCTGAAGGAAAGACGTTCCTTGTTGGCGGTCTGGAGCTTTCGACGCGTTTGCTCTCCGTTGTTGTTCTTGTTGGTGTGCTTGGGGCATTGCTCGTCCCCAATTTGTATGCGTGGTGGAAACAGGAGCAGGAGCTTCGCGACATCACCGCGAAGGTAGAACAGACGAAGCAACAGAATGCTCAGATGCGTGAGCAGCTCGACTTGTGGAGCGACCCGGAGTTCATTGCCTCGCAGGCTCGTGAACGACTCGGGTACGTGAAGCCGGGTGAGGTGCAGTACGCGGTGGTTGATCCTGGCGAGGAGTATGTGGACAAAGCGCAGATCAACGCTGCGTCGCCTGAAGGTCCAGCAAGGCCGTGGATTCAAGTTGTCGGTAAACTGATTCAAGAAGCTGACGAAGCTGAAGTGGGTCAGTCGAAGGCTGTACCATCGCAGTCTGGTGATCAGCCAGCGCCCAGTGGCGCGCAAAGCGCTCAATCTCAATAGCCGCGTGTCGCGGCCAAATCGTAAGGAGCACGTTATCGTGACCGAAGTGGGGAAAGACCCGTCGATCGCTACCGAAGCAGATCTGGATGTTTTGCGTGAGCAGTTGGATCGTGTGCCTCGTGGTGTTGTCGGTATTGGTGCACGTTGCGTGTGCGGCCGTCCGACTGTCGTGAAGACGGCCCCGCGTCTTGAAGACGGTAGTCCGTTCCCGACGACGTTCTATCTGACCAGCCCTCCGATCGTGAAGGCGTGTTCAACGCTCGAGGCCGAGCATGTCATGGAAGATTTCAATGACCTGCTGGCCAATGATGAAGAGGTTGCCGTTCAGTACCAGGCAGCTCATCATGACTATATTGAACGTCGTCTCGAATTGGGGGATGTTCCTGAAATCTCGGGTGTTTCCGCTGGTGGCATGCCGACGCGTGTCAAGTGCCTTCATGCTCTGGTTGGTCATGCCCTGGCAGCGGGTCCCGGTGTGAATCCGATTGGTGATCGCGCGTTAGCGATGATGGAAGAACGAGGGATGTGGAGCGCTCAGCACTGCTCCTGCTAATTGGTGGTTTCCGACCGGCGGTTGTTGTGTGGCAATGATGGTGTCGTTGATTAGGTGACGGCGTAGCTTGGGAGTGTGCCCCGAAAAGGAATGTGTATTTAATGAATCGTGTCGCTGGTATTGATTGTGGAACGAACTCCATCAGGTTGCTTGTTGCCGATGTGGAGCGTGATGAAAACGGTGTGCGCCTGACTGATTTGACTCGTCAGATGCGTATTGTTCGCTTGGGGCAGGGAGTAGATAAGACGGGTCGTTTCGATCCGGCTGCGATTGATCGCACAATTGATGCCGTTGTTGAGTATGAGCGCATGATTTCCCGCCTGGGTGCGTCGAAGGTGCGGTTTGTGGCGACGTCTGCGTCGCGGGATGCGTCCAATCGTGATGAATTTATCGATGCTGTTCGTTCGATTCTCGGCATCGAGCCGGAGGTTGTTGAAGGAACGCTCGAGGCCGCCCTGTCTTTCTCGGGCGCAGTCTCTGACCTAGGGGCAGGCGTCGAAAGCCCGATGCTTGTCGTCGATATTGGTGGTGGCTCGACCGAACTGGTCTTGGGCGATACTGAGGTTCGTCAGGCAATTTCTGTCGATATGGGTGCAGTGCGCGTGACAGAAAAATTCTTTGCTGACTGTGATCCGGAAGCGGGAATTCCCCTTGCTCATCAAGAGCGTGCAATCGAGTGGATTGATGAACAGCTCGATGGGGCGCAAAAGGTTGTTGACCTTGAGCGTGTGAAGACATTGGTGGGTGTTGCTGGCACTGTCACGACGTTGACCGCTCAGGCTTTGGGGCTTGCGACATACCAGCCGGAACTCATTCACGGTGCGTCGTTGAGTCTTGATCAGATTGATCAAGCGGTGCGTTTCATGGTGGATCAACCGACGAAGGTGAAGGCCGCTCTCGGGTTTATGCCTGAGGGGCGTGAAGATGTGATTGCGGCGGGTGCGCTGATTTGGAGCCGTATCGTCAAGCGTGTTGTTGCTCGCGCAACTGAGCAGGGGAGTGTCATTGACCATGTTGTGACGTCCGAGCATGACATTCTTGATGGCATTGCCATATCGCTTGCTTAGGCCCAGAGGAATTGCCTGAGATAGGTGGGGAGTGAAAAGTACCCCCAGTCGGACTCGAACCGACAACACACCGATTTTAAGTCGGTTGCCTCTGCCAATTGGGCCATGGGGGCCGCGCATGTGCGCGTCTCATTCTAACCTAAAGAACGCACTGCCTGAGCATAAGGATCTGCCGGCCATGCGCGCTTGTTCACCGATTTCTTAGGCCTTCTCCCTCTGGCGAGGGACGAGTGTTTTCAGGAAAGACACAGGTTTTGTGGCGGTTTTGTGCGGTTTCTTCTAGGGAAAGTCCGTGATAGTCATGGGACAATAGAGATAGACACGTAAGACCTAGGAGGCCAGAAGTTGTCTAACCCAGTTTTTGACAAGCTTGAAACTCAGTGGGCAAAGGAATCGCAGTATACGCCGGCGGGATACCCCGCAATGCCCGGATACACTCCATCATCGCAGCCGAGCGCCGGTAACGCTGCGGATCAGCGTTACCCATATTCGACGGCGAACTCGTATTCCACCCAAGCTGGGTCGGCCTCGTCGATGGACTACGGGCAGTACACGCAGTCTCAGATGGAGTCGATGTATCAAGCGCCGGCCGCGGATGCTGTTGACCGTGGAGTGATGACCTACGACGACGTCATTATGAAGACCGGAATTTCCCTGGGTGTCCTGCTGGTTGCCGCTACGGCAACGTGGATGCTGTCTGCCGTGAACCCGTCGATGGCGATCGCGCTGTCCGGTGTTGGCGTGCTTGTTGGCTTCATTCTGGCGATGGTGAATTCGTTCTCTCAGACGATTCGTCCCGCTCTGATCCTCGCTTATGCAGCCTTCGAGGGTTTGGCTCTTGGCGCAGTTTCTGCCGTCTTCGAATTGATGTACCCCGGAATCGTCGTTCAAGCACTCGTTGCGACGGCCGCCGTCTTCGGTGTGACCCTTGCGCTCTTTGCTTCCGGTAAGGTCCGTAATTCGTCGAAGCTGATGAAGTTCACGCTGATTGCACTGATCGGCATCCTCGTTTACCGACTCTTGTCATGGGTTTTGACCCTGACGGGTGTCCTTTCCTCCGGTGGCTTCGACTCGATTACTGTGATGGGTATTCCGCTGGGCATTGTCGTTGGTCTGCTGGCTGTCTTCGTTGGAGCAGCCTGTCTGATCGGCGATTTTGACCAAGCGCGAATCGGTGTAGAGCAGGGCGTTCCTGCAAAGTATGCGTGGATGTGTGCTTTCGGTATTCTGGTCACCGTCGTGTGGATGTACCTGGAGATTCTGCGACTCATCGCAGCATTCAGGGACAACTGACTCTTCCTCTCCGATTCCAACGCAAGGAATCGAATCCTTACCGTGCATCACGAATCTTGAAGGAATCCTCATGGAAAACATCACTGTTACCGGCGACTTTGCCCGTAAGCCTCAGCTCGCCTTCGAAAATGATCCCTCCGACGAACTTCTTGTCGAGGTCCTGACAGAAGGCGACGGCGATGTCGTTGAAGCCGGAGACACCATCCACTGCCACTACCTTGGCCAGGTGTTCGGTGGCGATATCTTCGACAACTCCTACGATCGTGGGGCGGCTCTGAGTTTCCAGATCGGCGTTGGCATGGTCATCCGCGGATGGGACGAGGGCCTGCTAGGCCACCGCGTTGGTTCGCGCGTTCTGCTCTCCATTCCGCCGGAATACGGCTATGGCGCACGTGGTGTTCCGCAGGCAGGTATCGGTGGCGGTGACACGCTGGTGTTCGTCACCGACATCATGGGCGTTGCCTGAGTTCAGAGACAACGAACCGCGCCCGTAGCAAGCACAATGCGTTGCTGCGGGCGCGGCCTCGTATATATGCGCACAAGCCGAACGGAAAACGTTGGGTGTTGACGTGCGAGGTGACTAGACGATCGGGCAGGGGATCCCTGTTCGTGCGTGGCATTCGTATCCGTTGGGATTCTTAAACAGGTACTTTTGGTGATAGTCCTCTGCGTACCAGAATTGACCGGCTTTAGATGCAGGGGCGATCTCAGTTGCGATTTGGCCGAAGCCAGCTTCGCTGATCTTTTCTTGATACGCATCACGGGCAGCGAGAGCCACTGCCAACTGTTCATCCGTCGAAGTCCAGATTGCACCGCGATACTGGGGTCCACGGTCGTTACCCTGGCGGTTCACTTGAGTCGGATCGTGAATCTCAAAGAAGAGGGAAATGAGCTGAGCCGCACTGGTCTTTTCGGTTGAATAGACAACACGCACGGTTTCAGCATGGCCGGTCAGCCCGCTACAGACGTCTTCGTAGGAGGGGTTTTCCAGCGTGCCACCCATGTAGCCCGTTGCGGTTGCAACGACCCCCGGAGTATTCCAGAAGGCTTTGTCGACTCCCCAGAAACACCCCGCTGCAAAATAAATGATTTCTTCGTTTTCGCCGGGCTCGGTGTGAATGGGAGCGTTGAGAGCGACAGGGGCAATGAAACTGCCACCGCTGAAAAGGTCAGTCAGGTTTTTCATGGCTTCATCCAAACACTGAATACGCCAAGGCGCGACAGGAGGAGGAAATAGGCTACAAAGGAATTTGTACATGGTCTTGGGTAGTCTTGAAACAGTTCAACAGTGAAAGGGGTCGCGATGTTTGATCGCAGCGGACGAAACAAAGCGCGCCTTGGTGCGTTTGTTGCTCGGTTTGCGTCAGAAGCGGAGCACAAGAATGCCGTCGGCGCAGAAGAGCCCACGATGGAGTTTCACCGCGGGGATACGCTTGAAAGTGAACGCGATGCAACAAGGTCCGTTCCCTGGCCCCTTCGCTTATCTGCCGCACTGTCATGGCGTCTGATTGTCGTTGCGATCGCAACTGCGGGTATCGCGTGGGCTGCCTCCAAGATCTGGACGCTGATTATTTCCGTCGCGATCGCTTTGCTTCTTGCTGTCTTACTTGAACCGCTTGTGCGTTGGCTGACAGTAAAGGCAAAGCTCCCGAGGACGCTGGCAGCAGCTCTGGGTCTGCTATTCCTGGTTGCGCTTGTCGCCGGTGCTCTGTCGCAGGCGGGAACAGAAATTGCCATGCAGTTGCCTGATCTGATGAGGAAGGCTAGCGGTGGTCTTGATACGTTCCGTGACTGGTTGGCTCAGTTGCCATGGAAGATCGACATGACGGTCTTCGACAACGTTGTCACCAGTGCGATGACTCAGATTACCAACTATGTGCAGCAGAACGTGCAGCAGATTTTCAGCCAGGCCTACTCGGTTACATCCTCGGTGGTATCGCTGGTTTCCGGCTTCCTGATCATGCTGTTCTGCCTGTTCTTCTTCCTTAAAGAGGGACGCACAATCTGGCTGTGGATTGTGCGACTGTTCCCAGCTCCGGCACGTACTCCTCTGCACGAATCTGCGATTCGTGGCTGGGTGACGCTCGGTTCGTACGTTCGAACCCAGATTCAAGTTGCCGCTATCGACGCGGTGGGTATCGGTTTGGGAGCCTTCTTCTTAGGGCTCCCCATGGTTCTTCCGATCATTGTGGTCGTATTCTTTGCGTCCTTCGTTCCGATTGCTGGCGCAATGGTGTCTGGTGCCATCGCTGTTTTGGTTGCTTTGGTTGATCAGGGGATTACGGCTGGCGTTATCATGCTGGTTGTTATCTTGGTGGTTCAGCAGGTCGAATCGAATCTTCTTCAGCCTCTGTTGATGTCTCACGCTGTTTCTCTTCACCCGATAGCCGTGTTGCTTGTCGTGGCAGGCGCTGGTTCGCTGGGTGGCATTCCTGGCGCTGTTTTCGGTGTTCCGATTGCGGCGTTCTTGAATGCCACGTTCCTCTACCTGCACGGATATGACTCCATGCCAGAGCTGGCAACAAAGCAGGATCGTCCCGGCGGTCCTCCTGGAATGCTCGATGAAATGGTCGCAGCATCGTACGCGTCGAAGACGCACGTCAACGAGGCCCCAGCTCAATCTTCATCCCAAGACGCGGCGTCTCAGATCGTGGCTGACGGATCGGTTGCGTCCACTTCTAGGCGTGAGGCCCCCGTTCCAGGGGAAAAACCGGATATGGACGGCACTGAAAGTGCCCAGAGCATGGAAAGCCCAGGGAGGCTAGGTAGCGTTTAAGATTGTTCAACACGTGTGGCGGGGTCAGTAGCCAAAGACTACTGACCCCGCCACACATGCTTCGGCGCTATTTCCCTCCGGGTGTTCTACGGAAGCGTATCTTCTTTGAAACGCTGACCGTGAAAGAGTAGGAATGAAGGGGCGCTCTAGAGCGGATCAGCCCGCGAAAGGCTTTGCTGTGAGGATCTCGACCTCGATCTCCTTGCCATTTGGAGCCTCGTATGACACCTTGTCGCCCGTCTTGTGCCCGGTGACCGCGGCACCCAGAGGAGCCTTCGCAGAGAAGACCTGCACGCCCAAGTCTCCACCAGCGTCACGTGAACCGAGAAGGAACGTCATCTCGCGTCCGCCAACCAGAGCAGTCACAACCATGCCGGGTTCAACGATGCCGTCATCAGCGGGCGTTTCGCCAACCTCTGCTGAAGCGAGCATCTCCTGGAGAGTCTGGATGCGCGTTTCGTTCATCGACTGTTCGTTGCGTGCAGCGTGGTAGCCACCGTTCTCACGCAGGTCGCCCTCTTGGCGAGCCGCATCGATCAGCTTCGCAATTTCCGGGCGCTTGATTTCAATGCGCTCGGTGAGCTCTTTGTGCAGAAGGTCGTACTGAGCCTGAGTCAGCCACTGAGTGTCGGCCATAAGTGTCCTCCAAAAACGATAGCCGGAACGATGGTACCGGCGCTAAGACTCAGTCAGTCTAGCAATGTCAAAACATTCCTGCCCGAATGTGAAGTAGTCAGGTGAATTCCGGGCGCAAACGTAACGTGCAGATGAGCCGTCCGGCCTCGTCAACACGGGCAGAGAAAATCAGAGAAGAACGGCCAAGTACACGCCCACGCAGTGGCATGCCCAGGCGGCAACGGTGAAAGCGTGGAAGATTTCGTGGAACCCGAACCACGTCGGGGAAGGATCCGGACGCTTTGTTGCGTAGACTATTGCGCCCAGTGTGTAAAGAATGCCCCCCGCGACGATCAGCCAGACCATAGCCGGGCCACCAGCGCTCCAGAGCTGAGGGAGGTATGCGACAGCAGTCCATCCCAAAACCACGTAGATTAACGTTGAGAGCCGCCGCGGGGCGGTCGGCCAGAAAAGGTTGATGAGGATCCCGATGACGGCCCCAATCCAGACAATCGACAGCAGAACCATTGCATCGTGCCTGGTGAGCAAGGCAACCGACAAGGGAGTGTATGTGCCAGCGATGAGAAGGAAAATATTCGAGTGATCAAGCCGTTTCCACACGAGCTCCCAGTTCGGCTTCCAGTAGAAGCGATGATAGAGAGCCGAGATGCCAAAAAGAAGAAGAGACGAGGCAAGGTAAACCGCGGATGCCCACTTCGTCGGAGTCGTTGGGGCAAGACAGATCAGCACAATTGATGCCGCTAGCGAGAGTGGGGCTGTAACAAGATGCAACCATCCTCGCAGGTGAGGCTTAATAGCGATCAGCTGGTTTGGAACCCACGACTTCGGATGAAGCGATGCGACCTTCATGATGCCTCCCACAACGAATTCAAACGCGAATTAATCAAACCGTGGCTGTCAGTCTCACGCTGACATCCACATAACCTACGTTACCGTAAGTTAACGAATGCGTACGAGTGGCAATTCAGCAGATGAACATCTTCCAAGGCCTCCAAGGTGTTCGGTTCCAACAATCGTGGTCATCGCGCACCTCCACTGTGCATACGCGCGCAGGTAAGGTCACTTTCACTATGAAAAACGATTACCCTTAACGCAGATCAACGATCGCTAGCGGTTGCCCAATACGGTGTCGCTAACGGTTACGACACTGTCAACTGCTACCGGTAGTCTGAAATGGGAGGGACCATGGCGCGACTCGCTCTGGCCTATGACCTGTACGAGGAACGTCTGCGCAAGCAGCTTCCCCAGTCGGCCATCCCCAGACACATTGGTGTCATTCTTGACGGAAACCGTCGTTGGGCCAAATCCACCGGAAAACAAGCGTCGCAAGGTCATCGTGCCGGCGCCGAAAAGATCTCCGAATTCCTCGTCTGGGCAGAAGAACTCGGCGTCGAAGTCATCACCTTGTGGATGCTGTCGACCGACAATCTTTCTCGCACATCAGAGGAACTGACCGAACTCCTTGGTATCATCGCCGACGCCGTTGACCACTTGGCTATGCAAGGAAAATGGCATCTCAACGTCGTTGGAGACTTGGGCCTACTCCCCGAAGACGTAGCAGCGCGGATCCGCGCATCGGTTGCATCGACCGCGACCGTTCGGGGCATGAAAGTCAACGTTGCCGTCGGCTACGGAGGACGCCACGAAATCACCGAAGCTGTTCGCGCGATCATGCGTGAGGCGTCGGCCCAGGGGAAGAACCTTGACGAAGTCGCGGACTGTCTATCCGATGCGGATATCACTGCTCACCTGTACACGAAAGACCAACCGGACCCCGATTTGGTGATCCGCACGTCCGGCGAGCAACGACTGTCCGGGTTCATGATTTGGCAGTCAGTCCATTCGGAGTACTACTTCTGCGAGGCCTATTGGCCGGACTTTAGGCGCGTGGACTTCCTGCGTGCTCTGCGCTCCTATGCTCAACGTGAACGCAGGCTGGGAAAATAGATCCGTCGGAGTGTGACACTGGTGGAGTAAAGCCACCTGTTGGATAAAGAATACGGGCGATACTTCATGAGGTATCGCCCGTATTGTACGTAGCGCGTCAGTCGATTTCGTACGACCACGGTGGGTTAGCGCCCGCGCGCGACACGGTCACGTCAGAGATGCGGGAAGCGCGGTCAAGAATTGTTTGAACCTGGTCAGCATCAATTGTCTCAAGAGCGACGCGTCCTTCAGCACCGCACAGCTGAAGACCCCACATTGCATCCAAAATGCCACCCATGAACGAATCACCGGCACCAACGGTGTCGACGACCTTGACATCGCCGGGGGTAGCTTCGACGCGGACACTTGACTTCGAAACGGCTAGACCGCCCTTCTTGCCACGAGTGACGATAATCAACGAAGGCCCAAGGTCAAGCCAACGGGCAATCACATGATCGAGGTCTTCACCATTGGTAAGCCACTCAAGATCCTCGTCGGACACCTTGATGACGTCCGATACTGCGACAAATTTTTCGACCAGGGGCATGGCTTTTTCTGGCGAGCCCATAATGGCAGGACGAGCGTTCGGGTCGAAGGTGATCAGTGCGTGAGGGCGCGCGGTTTTCAGGGCCTCGTACACGGTGTCGGCACCGGGTTGGACGGCCGCGGAAATCGAGCCTGCGTGCACGATCAGCGCCTGGTCAGAAACGGGGATCGGGCTGGTGGGGTTCCAGTCGAAGTCGAAGGTGTAGGTGGCCGCGCCCTTGTCATCAATGGATGCAAGAGCAGTGGTCGTGTGGTGAGCCCCGCGCGATTCGGGGGTGATGACCACGTGGGAAGCGGTGAAGTGTTCCTCGATGACCTTGCCACGTTGATCGTTTGCAAACCAGGTGGAGAGCACCGACGGGCGTCCCAGACGCCCGAGGGTCATAGCGACGTTCGCTGGCGAACCACCGGGGATTTCGCGTGCATCTTCAGGGTGAGAAATAGGCGTAACGATGTCAATGAGCGCTTCGCCGATGGCGAGAATATGAGGCTCGTGAGCAAGATCCATGGCACATCCTTTGTCGGGTGCGCAGACAGGCTGCGCGATCTGTACCGATTTTAGTCTGAGCAGGGTATCAACGTGCCCAATCGATGCTCGCGTGTGGCATCTGTGCGCAGGGTGTTGGTCTGTTGCCCGCCATGGTCGCCGTGTTCGACCCCAAAGCGGATATCAACTGGATCTCAAGCACATCCACAAAGACTCCCAAATGAATCTGATACAAGCTCTATCGCGAACCATCATTCGCGCCTGCCAGCTTACTGTGTGGGGGCCTCAGCCTTATCCAGACGAGACGCGGCAACATCAAGAATCTGCTTGCAGTGAGTGGCCAACGCTTCCCCGCGCTCCCACTGAGACAGAGTCGTTTCAAGCGGTGCTTGACCCGATTCGAGTTGCTTGACGATCTGCACGAGTTCGTCGCGTGCTTGCTCGTAGGACAGTGACTCGACGGGAGCCAGTTCGTTATCCATATGTACCTCCGGGGTATGACAGTCGATGTGAGAGTGAATGGTTGATGTGCAAAGAAAGGGGGACGAGGTCGCGCCCATTTATCCGTTCGCTTGGCCTGTCGGCGACGCGGGCGTAGTTCCCACAACCTGAGCGACCATTCGGCCCGATGCAAGGATGCCTTCGATCAAACTACCTTTTGGTGCGTCGGCAACATCCTTGATGATTGCTCCACTGGGAAGCTTCAGAATTGAATATCCGCGATCGAGTGTTCCCTGCGGGGAAAGAGCAGTGAGTGTTGCCTGCATCCGTCCCAGTGCGGTTGTTTCAGCTGAAAGGCGTCGCTCGACTGCATGTCGCAAACCGGTGAGCGTTTGAGCAAGCCCCGCGCGATGCGTATCGACGACTGCCCCCGGGCTGAGCAGAACCGGGCGAGAAGCGTATGAATCGATGAGCTGGCGCTCGCGGCCCAATCGAAGCATGATGGCTCCGCGCATTGTGTCGATTGCTGTTTGAATGTGCGCTTGCTCAGTTGCATAGTCCGGGACGATTCGCTTCGCGGCATCCGTCGGAGTCGACGCCCTGAAATCGGCGACAAAGTCCAGCAGGGGAGCGTCGGCCTCGTGTCCAATCGCCGACACGACCGGAGTGGAAGTTGATGCGACGGCGCGCAGTAGTCGCTCGTTAGAGAACGGCAGAAGGTCTTCGACGGAGCCGCCGCCGCGTGCGATGACGATGACATCAATATCAGGCCGTGCGTCCAATTCACTGAGAGCACTCATGACTTCGGGTACGCAGCGCTCGCCTTGAACGGCGACTTCCCTGATCTCGAAGTCGGCGACGGGCCAGCGGTCTGTGGCGTTGACGAGGACATCGTCTTTCGCCTTCGCGTTCGACCCGCAGATCAGGCCGATTCGACCGGGCAGGAAGGGGATGGGCTTCTTTCGCTCAAGGGCAAAGAGTCCTTCTTTTTGAAGCTGAGCGCGCAATTGCTCGATCTGAAGCAGAAGATTGCCCGAGCCCGCGATACGGATTTCTTGTGCGCGCAGATTCAGGGAACCCTTAGATGTCCAAAACTGAGGGGTAACACGCGTGACGATCCGTGCGCCCTCTGTGAAAGCGCCACCAAGTTCCTTCAGCATCCCCGGCCATGCGGTGACGGTCATCGAAGTGTCGGTCTCAACATCACGGAGGACGAAGAATGCGATTTTCGAGGTAGCGCGTGGCTTATATTCAACGATCTGGCCTTCGACCCAGAGCGTAGACATGCGTTCGACGTAGATTTTGATGTTCTCCGTTAGCTTGCGGAGAGGCCAGGGGTTATCTGCGGTTGTGTCCGCGGCCCGAAGTGCCAGAGGTTGATTCGTCACGCATCCAAGAATGCCACAGGCCATGGGTGAATCGAATTGCAGAAATGTGGAGCTGTGCTCAAAGCCTCGTTCAGCGCGCACTCACGACACAGATGTCGGTAAATTGAGAGCATGAGTGACCTGACGGATGCTTTTCCCGCCATCGATTCGACCTACTCCGCTTCTTCGAAGGAATCGGGGAACGAGACCGGCCATATCTACTTGGCCGCCCCACGTGGGTACTGCGCCGGAGTGGACAGGGCTGTTGATGTCGTTGAAAAGGCCTTGGACCTTTACGGTGCGCCGGTTTACGTGCGTAAAGAGATCGTGCACAACAAATACGTCGTTGAGTCACTGACGAAGCGTGGTGCGGTTTTCGTCCAAGAGACTGACGAGGTCCCCGAAGGAGCTCGCGTTGTCTTTAGCGCGCACGGTGTTTCGCCACAAGTACGTGATGGAGCTGAACGTCGTCGGCTTGCCACGATTGATGCGACGTGCCCGTTGGTGACCAAGGTTCACCGCGAGGCCATGCGTTTCGCGAAGGAAGACTACGACATCATTCTGGTCGGACATCAGGGGCACGAAGAGGTCGAAGGTACTTTCGGTGAAGCCCCTTCGCATATTCAGGTCGTGGGAACCCCCGACGAGGTCGCAAACGTTGAGGTTCGTGATCCTGACCGTGTCGTGTGGATTTCACAGACCACGCTGTCCGTTGACGAGACGCGCGAAACGGTTGACCGTCTGCGTCAGCGTTTCCCCAATCTGATTGACCCGCCGTCGGATGACATTTGCTACGCGACCCAAAACCGTCAGGTTGCCGTTAAGACGATTGCCCCGAAGGTTGACGTCATGGTGGTTGTCGGTTCGGCGAACTCCTCGAACTCGGTGCGCCTTGTCGAAGTCGCTCTTGAAGCCGGTGCCGGTGCAGCGTATCGCGTGGATAAGGCTGAAGAACTGCAGGAAGTCTGGTTTGAAGGCGCCAAGACGGTCGGACTGACCTCGGGTGCTTCCGTGCCTGAGATCCTGGTTCGCGATGTTATTGAGTGGTTGCAACCTCGTGGGTTCCCCACGGTTGACGTTGTTCGAACTGAAACGGAAACGATCACCTTCGCGTTGCCTCGTAATTTGCGAACGGAACTGAAAGCGAACGGCTTAGTCGACGCGCGCCCGCACGCACCGCGCAAGGCTGGCCCTGATCACACTAGCTGATACTCCATACGATGGCGCGCTGACCTAGAATGGTCAGCGTGTCTCTTACTATCGGAATCGCAGGACTGCCCAACGTCGGCAAGTCGACCCTGTTCAATGCTCTGACTCGCGCCACCGTTCTGGCGGCGAACTACCCGTTCGCAACCATTGAACCGAACGTTGGCGTTGTGCCTTTGCCGGATCCTCGCCTGAAGGTGCTGGCGGATATCTTCCATTCAGAGAAGATCATTCCCGCGACGGTTTCCTTTGTTGATATTGCAGGTATCGTCCGAGGTGCGTCTGAGGGTGAAGGCCTGGGCAACCAGTTCCTCGCGAATATTCGCGAGGCCGACGCGATCTGCCAGGTAACTCGCGCATTCTTAGACCCGGATGTCGTGCACGTTGACGGCAAGGTTGATCCTGCTTCCGACATTGAGACGATCCAGACCGAGCTGATTCTTGCCGATATCCAGACGCTGGAAAAGCAGATCCCGCGCCTCGAAAAAGAGGTACGAGGTAAGAAGACCGAAGCGGTCGTTCTTGAAACTGCCAAGGCAGCTCTTGAAATCCTCGAACGTGGCGAGCTCCTGTCGGGCCCTGCGGGCGCTGACTTGGATCCCGATGCGCTGAAATCGTTCCAGCTCATGACGACTAAGCCGTTCATTTTCGTGTTCAACATGGACGCGAAGGGGATGGAAGACGAGGCCCTGCAAGCATCGTTGCGTGAGCTGGTCGCTCCGGCTGATGCCATCTTCCTTGACGCTCAGTTCGAAGCCGAACTGGTTGAGCTTGATGAAGACGATGCGCGCGAGATGCTGGAAGAATCCGGACAGAGCGAAGCCGGCTTGGACAAGCTGGCGCGCGTTGGGTTTGAAACTCTTGGCTTGCAGACCTATCTGACGGCAGGTCCGAAGGAATCGCGCGCGTGGACGATCCATCGCGGTGATACTGCTCCGCAGGCTGCCGGCGTTATCCACACGGACTTCCAGAAGGGCTTCATTAAAGCTGAGATCGTGTCCTATGACGACCTGATCAAATACGGTGGCATGCAGGAAGCCCGCGCGGCCGGCAAGGTCCGCATGGAAGGCAAGGATTACGTGATGGCTGACGGCGACATCGTCGAGTTCAGGTTCAACGTCTGAACCTCTGACCAAGTTCCGAACGGGGCTTACATCAAAGAAGTAGAATAGAGGCTGTGACGTTCGTCTCGTGCGAAACGTGGTTGAGCTCCGCTTCAACGTTGAGCGAGGTGCCCCACCCATTGCAGTTTTCTGCTGCTCGGTCTGATACTTGAAGCATGACGATGTGGAAAGTGTCTGATGACTGGTTTGATCGGCACACAACCCAAGACCTGGCATACCGAGTCCGGGTGCGTGTCATAACGCCGAAAGCGCTGGACTCCGCGTGGGCGCGCATTGTTGAAGAGCACGGTTCTGATGCCGAGGGTGTTGTGTCAATCGGCGGGGCTGCGCTCATCCGGGTCAACGACTGCGAGGCTGAGGCCATCAGCGGGGGAGAAGACGCCCTTGACTCTCTTGAGTGGGCGGTCAACGACGTTCTCGGTGAGGCCCTCAAGGGGGCCGAGGTGCTCGTTGTAAGCGAAGAGCGTTCCCTCGTCATCGACTAGGGAACGCTCTTCGGCTGCTTCTGAAATCAGCTGTGTGGTTAGGGGGTCATGCCCGATGCCCGGTCAGCTTCTTCAGTGGTCCTGATGAAACATGCGTTTGCCTGAGGCAGCCAGAAGAACGCAATCAGAAGGATCGAAATGATGACCACTGCGACCGTTCCGCCGCCACCGGACTCGAGGCCTGCGACGGTGCCTTGCGCGCCCCAAGGGAGCGACTTCTCTCAACGCAAAATAGGAGACGAGGCCACACAATCTGGCGTTCTGCCCGTAAAAAACCAGGGGGTTAGGCCTCTTCGTCCTCAGCGTGCAGGCGTGGAACCGACGCCATTTCGGGGTTCACGCCCACCTTGTCAGCGTAGAACTCGCGTATGACCTCCATGTCAGCGCGCACGTCGCCGGTCAGGGTGATGTTATGACCCCATCCGAAAGTCATCGTCTTCTTATCGACAAACCCGAGCTGAACAGGCAAGTGGGCACCCGTCGCAATCCGGTAGAAACCGGACTTCCAGTAGTCGCGCGGGGACCTCGTACCCTTCGGGGTGAGCACGATGGTGAATTTATCCGCGACGTTCGACTGCTCCACAATCTGCCCCACGACGCCGTGTGCACCACTGCGATCGATCGCACGTCCGCCGATCCACTTGACGAACCTACCGAAGACGGGGACCTTCACCACGGAGTCTTTGACGAGGAACGTGAATTCGCGGTTAATCGACCAGAATGCGAGCGCCATGAAAACGCCATCCCAGTTGGACGTGTGAGGCGCACCGATGACCATGACTTTTTCAGGCAGTGGCTCGGCGGACAGAGTCCAACGCGAGAACTTCATGTACGTGCGGGCGATCAGCGGGCGTATTCGCACAGTGTCCCTCTCGATGGTGGGTGCTTCGGGGTGGTTGTGTGGTGTTCGACAATGATGGGCGACGAGGCGCATCATGCGGTCTCACTTCCTCTCTAACGGTAGTACGCCCGCTCGCGAGCGTGCATGAGCGTCCCACATGACGTGGTGAACGTCGCAGGTATGGGTAGGGGAATGCCGGCGTTAAGCCGATATTCTGGTTTCAGCTATTTTGTGGGTCGAATGTGTACCCACCGGCCATGCTCGCACTGACTGATTCAGGTGTTGCTGGCCATCGTGTTATTGAGGAGTTCATCTATGCCAACCCGCTCTGACCTGCGTAATGTCGCAATCGTGGCGCACGTTGACCACGGTAAGACAACCCTGGTCGACGCGATGCTCTGGCAGTCCGGCGCTTTTTCTGACCGTGACACCGTCGAGAAGACGGGCGAGCGCGTCATGGACTCGGGCGATCTTGAACGCGAAAAGGGCATTACGATCCTCGCGAAGAACACAGCTGTCCACTACCGTGGTCCAGCCGCTCAGAAGCTCGGTCTTGAAGACGGCGTCACCATTAACGTTATTGACACCCCCGGTCACGCTGACTTCGGTGGCGAGGTTGAACGTGGTCTGTCCATGGTTGATGGTGTTGTCCTGATGGTCGATGCTTCCGAGGGGCCGCTTCCTCAGACTCGCTTCGTTCTACGTAAGGCTCTGCAGGCACAGCTCCCGGTTATCGTCGTTGTGAATAAGGTTGACCGCCCGGACTCTCGTATCGAAGAGGTCGTTTCTGAAACGACCGACCTTCTGCTGTCGCTGGGTGAAGATCTGCTGAATGACGGTATTGAAACCGATGTTGATTCTCTGCTCGATGTGCCCGTTATTTACGCGTCCGCCAAGGCTGGCGTGTGCTCGCTGGAAAACCCCGGTGACGGCCAGCTTCCGACCGAGGATCTCGAGCCCCTGTTTGAAACGATTCTGAACCGTATCCCCGGCCCAGAATACGAAGAGGACATTCCGCTTCAGGCACACGTTACGAACCTTGATGCATCGCCGTTCCTAGGTCGTCTTGCTCTGCTTCGTATCCACAATGGCACGCTGACCAAGGGTGCGAATGTGGGTCTTGCCCGCCATGACGGCACCATTCGTTCCGTGCGTATCACCGAACTGCTACGCACTGAAGGCCTGGAGCGCGTTTCTGCTGAGACTGCTGGCCCCGGCGATATCGTCGCTGTTGCCGGTATTGAAGACATCATGATCGGTGAATCGCTGGTCGACCTTGAAGATCCTCGTCCTCTGCCGTTGATCACCGTTGATGATCCGGCGATCTCGATGACGATCGGTATCAACACTTCGCCGATGGCTGGTCGTGTCAAGGGTGCGAAGGTCACCGCACGTCAGGTCAAGGATCGTCTTGACCGCGAGCTGGTGGGCAACGTGTCTCTGAGGGTTCTGCCGACCGAGCGTCCCGATGCCTGGGAGGTTCAGGGTCGCGGGGAGCTGGCTCTTGCCATCCTGGTCGAGCAGATGCGTCGCGAAGGCTTCGAACTGACCGTCGGTAAGCCTCAGGTTGTCACGAAGGACATTGAAGGTGTTCGCAGTGAGCCGATGGAACGTATGACTATCGACATTCCCGAAGAGTACCTCGGCTCCGTTACGCAGCTGATGGCAGCCCGTAAGGGTCGCATGGAAACCATGTCGAACCACGGTTCGGGCTGGATCCGCCTGGAGTTTGTCGTTCCGGCGCGCGGTCTGATCGGCTTCCGTACCCGCTTCCTCACCGAAACGCGCGGTACCGGTATCGCATCGTCGATCGCTGACGGCTACGCCCCGTGGCAGGGTGTCATCGAGCAGCGTCTGACCGGCTCGCTGGTTGCTGACCGTGCAGGCCAGGCAACTCCGTATGCGATGACGAATCTGCAGGAACGCGGTTCCTTCATCGTTGAGCCTTCTTCCGAGGTTTACGAAGGCCAGGTTGTTGGCGAAAATCCGCGTGGCGAAGATATGGACGTCAACATCTGCCGTGAGAAGAAGCAGACGAACACGCGTTCAGCTACCGCTGATGTGTACGAATCGCTGACTCCGTCGCGCAAGCTGACTCTTGAAGAGTCGCTTGAATTTGCGGCTAACGACGAATGTGTCGAGGTCACGCCTGAAGCGGTTCGCGTCCGCAAGGTCGTCTTGGATGCGCAGGAACGTTTCAAGATCGCAGCACGCGAGCGTCGCGCAGCGAAGTGAGTGGCGCGACCATGCTTTACTAGCTCAGCTATAGATTCCGTCCCCGTCAGTTTTCCTTCTGAAACGATCCGAAGGCTGGTGGGGGCGGAACTTTTTTACCCGTGACCATGGTTTCGGCATCGATTCGGACCAGTCCACGTCGGGTTTCAATCTCGACGTAGTCGCGGGACGTTGTTTTGAGGGTGCCAAGAGCGTCATGGAGTCCGTCGGCTAAACGGTAGCGGACAACAACGCGTTCGCCAGGTATCCATGCGAGCCATGGGAGTGGTGGTAGATTCGCGCCTTCGGTTATGTTGGCAGGAATTGCGCCCCGTGGGTCTTTGGAAAATCGCGCCTTCGCGTTGGTCTCGCTCGTGGGGGACGAGGCCTTGTCTTCGGCGCGATTATGCGCATTGGCGCTTTCAATTGGGGCACTTTGACTCATAAAGGAGATAATAGAGGGCAGAAGCTTCCCTATCGATTCCAATGAGGAGTTGCCATGACCTACGTCATCGCACAGCCCTGTGTTGACGTGAAGGACCGCGCTTGCGTTGATGAGTGCCCGGTCGATTGCATCTACGAAGGTGCGCGTACTCTCTACATTCACCCCGAAGAATGCGTGGACTGTGGTGCGTGCGAGCCGGTGTGTCCGACCGAGGCAATTTTCTACGAGGACGATCTGCCCGAGGAATGGTCGGATTACTACCGAGCAAACGCTGACTTCTTCAAGGATCTTGGTTCCCCCGGTGGCGCGCAGAAGACCGGTGTCCAGGACTTCGACGACGAGATGGTCGCCGCGCTGCCCCCGCAGAATGCGGACTACCTCGAGTCGCACCAGTGATGATCACACTGCCCCGCCCGCTCGGACTGCCCGAGTTCCCCTGGAACCTCCTCGCTCCCGCGAAGGCGCTTGCTTCGTCGCATCCCGATGGGATCTGCGATCTTTCGGTGGGAACCCCCGTCGATTCGACGCCGGGTTTTATCCGCGAGGCACTTTCGGTAGCGTCGGATGCTCACGGTTATCCGACGGTTATTGGCACTCGGGAAGTGCGCGAAGCGATCCTTGCATGGGGGCAACGTCGCAATATGGTGGACGTTGGCTTGTCCGGCGTTATTCCCACCATCGGTTCGAAGGAAGCGGTTGCCTGGATTCCGCGTCTGCTGGGAGTTGGCCCGGGGGATACGGTGCTTGTCCCAGAGGTTGCTTATCCGACCTATGACATTGGTGCGCGTCTCGCGGGCGCGACCCCCGTTCCAGTTGATCCTAGGAAGCCGGATACGTGGCCGGATGCCGTTCTTGTTTTCCTCAATTCTCCTGGAAACCCGGATGGTCATGTCCTGTCAGCTGACGAACTTCGTGCCGTTCGTCAGTGGGCATGTGAGCACGATGCCGTTGTCGTGTCCGACGAGTGCTACGCGGCCCTGCCCTGGGCCGAGCCCTGGATCTCGGAGGGCGTCCCTTCCCTCCTCGACGAGACCGTGTGCGAGGGCGACCCGAGCGGCCTCCTCGTCCTCTACTCGCTCTCCAAGCAGTCGAACCTCGCGGGGTATCGCGCCGCACTCGTCTACGGGGATCCTGAGCTCGTCGCCCCGATCGTCGAGGTCCGCAAGCACTCTGGACTGATGGTTCCTGCTCCCGTTCAGCATGCGATGGCAATCGCTCTTCGCGACGAGGCGCATGTCGAGGCTCAGCGTGCTGTGTACGAACGGCGACGTAAGAGGCTGGTCGAAGCGTGCGGTAAAGCTGGCCTCGTGAATGATGAAAATTCTGTTGCCGGACTCTATCTCTGGCTCGCACATCCGCGCACGCAGGATTCGTGGGCGTTGGTTGACGCGTTCGCGAAACTGGGAATTCTGGTTGCCCCCGGCGATTTTTATGGGGAGGCTGCGGAGGGGCGTGTGCGAGTGGCTCTGACGGCAAATGATGAGCGAATCGAGGCTGCCTCGCAGCGCCTTGAAACGTGCGTCAATTTCCTTGCGTAAGGGGAAACTCTCCCGGGCGTGGTGTCTTCCTGTTTTCGAATAATGGCCCACACTTAGCATGTTGTTGACTAGTCCTTTACAATAACTTTGAGAAAGTTTGATGTTCTAGCGCTTTACAGGCCGAACAGTGGCGTATAGAGTGACAGAAATAACGGACTTTCGTCCTAAGTGGCGATTGTGGTCGCAGTGAAGCGACTCGTTGAGAACGAAAGCGCTTTCGCGCATTCTTCCAACCTGTGTGCTTGCATGGCTCCGCATTGCCCAACGCGTTAAGGAGTCCTCATGGCCAAGGCAAAAGTGGAATCGGTCGACACTACTCCCGACGGTGTGCTTACCGTCGGGGAAAAGAAGATCGTTCTCCCGCGCACCAGCGCCTCCGTCGGTAATGATGGCTTGAGCGTCTCCCGCTTGCTCGCCGACGGCGACGTAGTCAGCCTCGACCCCGGTTTTACGAACACAGCGTCATGCCAGTCTGCGATTACCTACATCGATGGTGGTGCGGGAATTCTGCGCTACCGCGGTTACCCGATCGAACAATTGGCAAAGCGCTCGTCGTTCCTAGAGGTTGCTTACCTGCTGATCTACGGCGAACTCCCTGATGCCTCCACACTGGAAAGCTTCATTCGCGCCGTCCACCGTCACCGCTTGCTTCACGAAGACTTCAAGGCTTTCTTCACCGCGTTCCCGCACAGGGGCCACCCCATGGCGATTCTCCAAGCGGGTGTCGCAGGCCTGGCAACCTACTACGAAGACACGCTTGATCCGCGCGACCGCACTCAGCTGGATACCGCGCTGGTGCTTCTGCTGGCGAAGGTGCCGACCATGATCAGCTACATCGCGAAGCGTGCCGCAGGCTTGCCACTGCTGTACCCAGACTCGCAACGTAGCTACACCGAAGACTTCATCCGCATGACCTTCGGCATGCCCTATCAGGCGTACGACATTGATCCTGCGATTGTTCGAGCACTCGATATGTTGCTGATTCTTCACGCTGATCACGAACAAAACTGTTCGACCTCGACCGTTCGTTTGGTCGGGTCCTCGCAAGCGAACCTGTATGCGTCTGTTGCGGCCGGCGTGGGCGCGCTTGCTGGCCCGTTGCACGGTGGCGCGAATGAAGCGGTTCTGCGCATGCTCAATCAGATTCGCGACACTGGTGAGTCGGTCCAGAGCTATGTGGACAAGGTGAAGTCGAAGGCGGAAGGTGTACGTCTGATGGGCTTCGGGCACCGCGTGTACAAGAACTACGATCCGCGCGCGGCTCTGGTGAAGGAAACCGCACACGATGTTCTGTCTCGCCTCGGCAAGCGCGACGAGCTCCTGGATATTGCGATGGAGCTTGAAGATATCGCTTTGAATGACGATTACTTCAAGGAGCGCAAGCTGTACCCGAACGTCGACTTCTACACGGGCCTGATCTACTCGGCGATGGGATTCCCGACCAAGATGTTCACGCCACTGTTCGCACTTGGTCGCCTGCCCGGTTGGATTGCGCAGTACGTTGAAATGACCGAGGATCCGTCGACGAAGATTGGTCGCCCGCGTCAGGTGTACGTTGGCTCGACTGAACGCGACTATGTGCTTCTTCGCCAGCGCTCGGCTCGCGTGATTGACTAACGCGCTGTCGGGTTTGCGCTCGGCGCATAGCCAAAGTCCTTGCCGCGCGTGGACGAGGCCGATCAACTGAACGTCAACGGGGGTGGTAGACCGTGGTCTGCCACCCCCGTGAGCATGAAAAGGATCGAGCCTTCATCAGTTGGTTGCATGTAGCTCATCGTTCAATTCGATGCCCTTGCCACCGCGGGCCAGTGCTTCGATTCGACCCGACTGAGAATTGCGTCGGAACAAGACATTTGATGCGCCTGCAAGCTCGCGCGCTGCAACCGTCCGAGGTTCTGCGAAGAGGCCGTTCGAACCGGGGACGACGCCACCGGATTCCATGACGGCAACCTTTGCTCCTGCGGTCAAGTACAGACCAGCTTCGACGACGCAGTCGTCGCCAAGAGGAATTCCGAGACCGGAGTTTGCGCCGAGCAAGCACCGTTTACCAAGCTTCACGCGCTGGCGGCCACCGCCGGACAGGGTGCCCATTGTGGATGCGCCGCCGCCCACGTCGGAACCGTCGTCGATGACAACGCCCTGAGAGATACGGCCTTCAACCATGGATCGACCGAGGGTGCCGGCGTTGAAGTTCACGAAACCGGCGTGCATGACGGTTGTTCCTTCAGACAGGTAGGCGCCCAGGCGTACGGTTGCACCGTTTGCAATACGCACGCCCTTCGGTACGACGTAGTTCACCATCGGGGGGAACTTGTCGACGCCGATCACGGTGACCGGGTGGCCAAGGTGAGCGCGCATACGCAGACGTGTTTCTTCGAAGTCTGCGACTGCGCACGGGCCCTCGGAGGTCCATACGACGTTGGGGAGGCGAGCAAAAATACCGTCAAGATTGATGGTGTTCGGCTTTTTCATTCGGTGGGAAAGCAGGTGGAGGCGCAGGTAGGAATCCGCAGTGGACTGCGGTTGATCGTCCAGATCTGACCTGCAGGTGACAACCGTGGTGCGAACACCGCGCGCATCATTGTGGCGCTGCATGTGAGTCAGGGTGTCGAGCAGATCTGTGTCATCGCCAGGTTCCATCTGACCCAGGTGTGGGCGCGGGTACCAGACGTCGAGAGTCTCGCCGTTCTTCGTCACTGTTGCGAGGCCAATGCCCCATGCCTGATTCGTATCCATGGGCTTACTGTAAAGCGAGAGTGCCCGCTGTGGGGTGCCCATTCCGCCTTTCGGCAGGTTTGCAAGGTGTGATGAGTGCTCCCAAATGCTGGGAAAGTTCAGCGAGGCTGGCGATGATCCCAGAGATCCGGCCAGAAAACACCAATTTCTTCAGCCATCGTGTGAACCAGTGGGAGTGAAATCCCGACAACGTTGTGGTGATCGCCGTCGACCCCAGCAATGAAGGGTCCGCCAAGACCGTCGATCGTGAAAGACCCCGCAACGTGGAGCGGTTCGCCGGAGTCTACGTAGGCATCAATCTCGGCGTCGCTCATCGAGCCGAATCGGACGATGGTTGAAGTCGAGGCGTGGGTGCGCGCAATCAGAGCGTAGGAATCTAGCGGGGTAGAGGGATCTCGCTCGACGAGCGCTGCGCTATGGCCGGTCCACAGAATTGCTTCGGAGCCTCTGAAAGCTCGGATGCGCTCGCGTGCAATTTCTGCAGTGTGGGGCTTGCCCAGCATCTGCCCGTCCTGCAGCAGCATCGAATCGCACGCAACGACGAGGAGGCGTTCGCAGTGGGCCTCGTCGATCACAATCGTGCCATCGACTAAGCCGGAAATGACCGCACCGCACTTCGCGTCTGCCAGGGTTGTCACCTGATCGCCGGGCGAAGGAACGCCGGCGCTACGCGCGCAGAAGTCGGCGAGCACGAGGTCTTCATCAACGTCGGATATGCGAACAATAGGTGTGATGCCAGCGGAAATCAGAGTTGCTCGGCGAGCCGGTGACTTTGAGGCAAGAAGAAAACGCATAGGTCTATTTTGCCTTTTCAATCGGCAATTGATACATCTTGATAATTGTGTGCAGTAACTGCACGAATCTGTCAAACGTGATGTACGCTACTAAAGTATCTGTGTGGATCTGTATGTGAAGGGGAGAGATGGACAGCGCTGTGCCCAATGGCGAAGCTCAAGCTCACCAGTCTCAGTCCCCTACTTCGGACGACCATCAGACCGTTAAACGCTACGTTCCCCGCCTTTTGGGCGGTCCTCTGACGATGAGTGCCGACGAGCTCGCCCAGCACGCTGGTACTACCGTTGAACAAATCAATGACTTTTGGAATTCACTGGGATTCCGCCCCCCTGAGCCTGGCGAAAAGACGTTCACCGAACGTGATCTGGACGTGTTCGTCTCGTGGAACGACATGATTGATTCACAGGCGATTGACACGGCAACCAGCCATTCGCTTCTGAGGGCGAATTCCCACTTGGCCGATCGTCTAGCGCTGTGGCAGTGTGAAGCGCTTGTTGAAGACGCGGTGCGACGCCTAGGCTTGGATGACACGACGGCTCGCCTCTACGTTCTAGACCATATGAAGGACCGTGTCGAGGCATTCGAGAGGATGTTCATTCACTCGTGGCAGCGTCAGATGGAGGCATTGCTGTCGCGCTTGGATAAGGAAGTGTCCCAGCGCGGTCACGAGAACTCCAAGGCTCGGTTCCCACTCAATCGTTCGTTGGGCTTTGTCGACATGGTGTCCTACACGTCGTCGTCGACAATCCTGGGTGGTGAGGTCGTCGAACTGATCGAGCACTTTGAAGCCGAATCGCGTCAGGCGATCACGCAGGCTGGCGGTCGCGTGGTGAAGACGCTGGGCGATGCTGTTTTGTACATTGCCGATGATCTTGAGACCGGTTTGAACGTGATTTTTTCGCTGATTGAGCGCTTGAATGCGGATGATACGATCCTTCCTGTTCGTGCATCTTTCGTCCGTGGCGATGTCTTCTCACGTTCGGGTGACGTGTTCGGCCCGACGGTGAACTTGGCTTCTCGTTTGGTTGATATTGCGCCGGTCGGTCAGATTTTGACGGACCCAGCGACCGCTACTGCCGTTGCTTCGAAGGCGGGGGATGGGTATCGCTTGGAGGAATTCCCCTCCGCGGACCTCCACGGATTTGGTCCGGTTTCCCCCTACTTGCTGACGCTCCAAGACTAGGGGCCCGCTTTTATATACGAGGCCGGGCACTTTGACGTGCATGAGCTTCTCAACAAACCCGTGTCCAAAAGGTCAAGAAATCTGAAAGAAATTATCTTGAAAGTATATGATGGGGTACGTGACTACTGTTCTGCTCGTTGAAGATGATCCCGCGATCAGCGAACCTCTCGCTCGCGCCCTTGGCCGCGAGAACTACGAAGTGCGTGCGCACGGCACCGGTCGTGGCGCACTCGCTGAAGTAGATGGCGCTGACCTCGTTCTGCTTGACCTTGGCCTTCCAGACATGGATGGTCTGGATGTCGCGCGTGAAATTCGTGCGTCGGGAAAGAGCGTTCCGATTCTGATCCTGACGGCGCGCACTGATGAAGTCGATATGGTTGTTGGCCTGGATACCGGCGCCGATGATTACGTGACCAAGCCTTTCCGCCTTGCAGAACTTCTTGCGCGCGTCCGTGCTCTTCTGCGTCGCACGGGAACCGAAAGCGTCGAGGGTGACCTGGGCGCTCAGGATGTTCGCGTTGATGTGAACGCTCACCGTGCTTTCGTTGGTTCAACAGAATTACAGCTGACGGCGAAGGAATTCGACCTGTTGCGCGTACTGCTTCGCGACGCGGGAAGCGTTGTCGAACGTGACGCTCTGATGCGTGAGGTCTGGGGATCGGACCCGACAGGATCCACGAAGACTCTGGACATGCATGTCTCATGGCTTCGTCGAAAGCTTGGCGATGATGCGACCAAACCGCACTACATCACCACCGTCAGGGGTATGGGCTTCCGGTTCGAAGTCCGCTGACACACTGACAACCTTATGGGGCCCGCGGCGAATCCTTCGCCGCGGGTAACCTATTTCAGGGGAACGATCTGACAGCATCGCTTCGCCGGGAATCGTAGGGAATGAAAGGGGACCATGCGTAAAAAAGCCGTTCGCATGATTGTCACTGCTGTTGCAGTGGTGTGTTTCCTGATGGGTATTCCCGGTGCGGTCGCAACGTCCACCATTGTGTGGAAGGCTGATCAGGATCGCGTCCAAGCCAGGGCACAGACGATTGTGAACACAATCGATCGTCGTATAGCGACTGGTGCAGATGTCGATCAAGACACGGTCACGTCTTTGGCGAAACCAGTGACCGACATGCGGGGTAATGCCTATATCAGTGTGAACACGCGCCAACACGGACTGATGCTTGCCGGGGAAAAACCCCGGGGAATGTCGTTCGTCGTGCATGCGTCATCCACGGCGGGAACGTCGATCCGCATGGAAGTATCCGCAGAACAAACGCTGAAACGTATCGCATTCGTGTTCGGAATCTTTATTGCCGGAATCGCAGTGTGCCTGCTGGTTGGTTTAGCCCTTGCCCTCCGCTTTTCACGCCAGCTATCCGCGCCCCTCATCTACCTGGCAGCCCACGCTGAGCAGGTCGGTGCGGGCCAGGTTCGTGCTCAGGTCAAACCTTCGGGCATCGAAGAAATCGACTTGGTCCAAGAAGAACTGTCGCGTACCAGTGAACGCATGGCGGGCAGGCTAGCTGCCGAACGTCAGTTCGCAGCCGATGCGTCACACCAGCTTCGCACTCCACTGACTGCACTTTCCATGCGCCTCGAAGAGATTGAAATGATCTCCACTGAACCCGAGGTACAAGAAGAAGCTCGCAACTGTCTCGAACAGGTCGAACGCCTCACGGGCGTTGTGGCTGAACTCCTTGATGCGAACGCCCGAGCATCTGCGCAAACTGAAGCAATCCACATTCTTGAAGCGTTCAACACACAGCGCGAAGAATGGGAATCCGCGTTCGAAAAAGCCGGGCGCAGCCTCGTATTCACCGACGAAGCTGAACTGCCGTTGCTTGCCGACGCCAGCAAGCTTTCCCAGGTCCTTGCCACATTGATTGAAAATTCGCTGAACTACGGTGAAGGCACAACCCTGGTCGTCGCACGGAAGTCGGCGAACAAGCGCGGAGTCATTATCGAAGTCTCAGACGAAGGATCGGGTGTCGCCGATGATCTTGCTCCCGATATTTTTGCCAAGGGAGTTTCCGGCCACGGTTCGACGGGGATCGGCTTAGCGCTGGCGAAAGACCTGACTCAAGCGATGGGTGGGCGTCTGGAACTGACACAGAACCATCCTCCGATTTTCACCGTTTCGCTTTCTGCGATTCCTGCTTCGATGGACCCGGATCACGTCATGCCACAGGGATCGGTTGTCTCGATGGGGCGTCGTTCTCGTCGCTTCTGAAATTGGCGTTGCTTTCGCGCGCATCCCAATGGAAGAACAATGAGGCTCTGACATCGCCGTGAACGTAGGTGCGCCCATAAGCCCCTTGCGACTAGATTAAGAGCCATGGATCAAGCCAAGGACACTCGTCCGGTTGTTGCAGTAATTGGCGGTGGGCAGCTTGCCCGAATGATGGCGGAAAGTTCGATCGCCCTCGGTTTTGAACTTCGTGCGCTTGTTGAATCCTCGGATGGGTCAACAGGACAGGCACTCGCCACGTCGATCGTCGGAATGCCAGGCGATACCGACGCCGTTGCACAGCTGATTGACGGTGCGGATGTGGTCACGTTCGAACACGAACATATTCCGGCTTCGGTCTTTGATGTCGCCAAGGGCTACCTTCCAGCAGAGCCCCCGCGAACCGCGTTGCTGTATGCCCAAGACAAACTTGCAATGCGCGAAAAGTTAACCGAGCTGGGCATTCCATGTCCCCGTTGGGCGAAAGTGTCCACCCTTGAAGAACTCGCCTCTTTCGGTGATGCTGGCACGTGGCCGATCGTCGTGAAGACTCCGGTCGGCGGATATGACGGCCACGGTGTACGAGTGATTCACCAAGCTGAAGACGCCGTCGATTGGCTTGCCAAAGGAACTCTTCTTGCCGAAGACTGCGTCCCCTTCACCTCAGAAGTCGCCTCCCTGAGCGCACGTACTCCCTCCGGTCAGATCGCATCCTGGCCGGTCGCATCCACCGAACAGGTGGACGGAGTCTGCTCCGTGGTTACCGCGCCTGCTCAAGGCCTGACTGAGGAAACACGTGCCCAGGCCACATCGATTGGTGAAACGGTCGCGCGTGAACTTGGCGTCACGGGTGTCCTAGCCGTCGAAATGTTCGTCGTCGGACAAGGAAGCGACCAGCACGTCCTTGTGAACGAGCTTGCGATGCGCCCACACAACACCGGCCATTGGACGATCGATGGGGCGTTCACCAGCCAATTCGAACAGCATCTTCGCGCTGTCCTTGACCTGCCCCTCGGTTCAACAGACCTCGTCAATCCTGGAACACACGCGGTCATGGTGAACCTGCTTGGCTCCGAATTCGCCGACCCAGCACGCCACCTTGCCTCTGCGCTCGCAGACCACCCGCGCGCCAAAGTGCATCTCTACGGCAAAGAGGTTCGCCCCGGGCGCAAACTCGGTCACGTCACCGTCGTCGACAAGGACCCAGCCGTTGCACGCGCCGAAGCTGAAGCCGTTGTCGCCACTCTGCGTGGCTAACGCTCACATATTTCGCCTCTCGTTCTTCGTCACCGACGAGGCCGGGTGGCACTCACACCCCCGATCCGTAATCATGCCCGCATACATGACCCATTGACCGTTTTAGTGAAGGAGCCATCGATGACAACCGAAACACACCAGCTCGATATCACTCTGACAAAGACCGGAGACAACCCTGCAGTCGGTATCGTCATGGGATCCGATTCCGACTGGCCCACCATGGAACCCGCTGTTGCTGCGCTCGCAGAATTCGGTATCGCCTGCGAGGTGGGTGTGGTCTCTGCACACCGTATGCCCGAAGACATGGTTGCGTACGGGCGAAGCGCTTCCGCTCGAGGTTTGCGCGTCATCATCGCTGGCGCAGGCGGTGCGGCGCACCTGCCGGGTATGCTCGCAGCCCTTACGGAACTTCCAGTCATCGGTGTTCCCGTTCCTCTCAAACACCTTGATGGTGTCGATTCCCTGCACTCGATCGTCCAGATGCCGGCAGACGTTCCCGTTGCTACGGTTTCGATTGCCGGTGCGCGCAATGCTGGCCTTCTGGCGGCACGAATCCTTGGAGCAGGTGAAGGAGCCCAGGCCGAGAAACTGCGCGCCCAAATGCGTCAATTCCAAGTTGCTCTGCGTGACGTTGCAACGGCAAAGGGGAGCGCCCTAGCTGACACAGTGAAAGCTTCGTTGAGCTAAGCATTAACGCCAAGACAAACGTGGCTCCGCAAGATTCCCGCGGGCATCGTGGCTCGCATTGTGTGTGACGGAAGTACGACCTAGCTGGGCCTCGCCAATAGGTGGACAAAGGCGGAAGAAACCGACGAAGTCCTTTGAGGCGGCTATACGGTGACTAGGATGAGAGCATGAGCATTCTTGTCACTGGTGGCGCTGGATATATCGGATCCCACGTAGTCCGACTGCTATTGGAACGAGGCGAAAAGGTCATCGTTGTCGATGATCTTTCAACGGGCACAGCATCAAGGGTAGAAGACGCAAAACTCATCACTCTTGATATCGCTACCGATAGCGCAAGCACAGATCTTGCGAACGTCATGCTGGATGAAGACGTCACTGCCGTTGTTCATTGTGCAGCACGAAAGCAGGTAGGGGAGTCGGTTCGACGCCCCATGTGGTACTACCAGCAGAACATTGGTGGCCTCGCGAATCTCCTTCGCGCCATGAACGATGCTGGTATTGAACAGATCATCTTCTCATCGTCAGCCTCTGTTTACGGAATGCCGGACGTTCATATCATTAGCGAAGATACCGAATGCCATCCGATTAATCCCTATGGTGAAACGAAGCTTATAGGCGAGTGGATGATGCATGACTGCGAGGTCACATGGGGCCTCAAATGGATCGGGTTGCGCTACTTTAATGTTGCCGGTGCTGGCTGGGATGATCTAGCAGATCTGGCAATCTTGAACGTGGTTCCGATGGTTCTCGATCGTGTTGAACGCGATGAGCCCGCCAGGATTTTCGGATCGGATTATGACACTCCGGACGGTACATGCGTTCGCGACTACATCCACGTTCGAGATCTTGCAGAAGCTCATATCGCTGCCCTCGATGCTCTTGCTGATTCTCGTCCACTTCAACATAACGTCTTCAACGTTGGAACCGGGAGGGGCACTTCTGTCCGCGAAATCATTGACGGACTGCGACGCGTTGCCGGTTGGGATTTCGAAGTCGTTGAGGAATCGCGGCGTGCGGGTGATCCCCCCGTCCTTGTTGGGGACGCAACACGGATCAGTGAAGAACTCGGTTGGGTAGCACGCCATACGCTTCACGATATTTTGGAGTCAAGTTTTTCCGGCTGGCAGGCCGGACCTCGCCGTATCGACGTGACAAAGTACATGAAGTAAGTCTTCGATTACTTGCGGTGTGGGGGATGGTCGTTACGACCATCCCCCACACCCCGTTGCATGATCTTCAGCTTGAAACTGAGGAAATCCAGCGTCCTGTCGGTTCAAATGAATATGTCTTCTCGCCGATCTGGATAGTTCCAGTCACCATACGGCCAAGCTTTCCAAGATAGTACCAGCTTCCACGGATTGCTTGCCATCCTGTTGCAGGAGATCCGGAGTTAGACAGGTAGTACCACTCTGCTCCATCGAGTGCCCATTGGTTGGTTGCCATTGCGCCCGTGGGTCCGAGGAAATACTTGGAAGCCCCACCTGAAGTCTCGCGAACCCACGTGTTTGACTGCATCCTTGCATCGGGGCCAAAGTGATACCACGTGTGCCCGACGCTGTACCACCCGACTGCGCTTGCTCCAGAACCAGTTAAATAGTACCAGTCAGAAGCGAAGTGCTTCCACTGGTTCGTTTCCATCGCTCCCGATGAAGCCAGGTAGTACCAGCGTTCGTTGTCCTTCACCCATTGCGACGATGCCATCGAAGCATTCTCAAAGAAGTAGTACCAGACTCCGTTTACGCTGGTCCATCCAGTAGAAGCTGCACCTGATGCTGTCAGGTAGTACCAGGTGTTTCCAGATTGCTTCCACTGGTTCGTTTCCATCGCTCCCGATGAAGCCAGGTAGTACCAGCGTTCGTTGTCCTTCACCCATTGCGACGATGCCATCGAAGCATTCTCAAAGAAGTAGTACCAGACTCCGTTTACGCTGGTCCATCCAGTAGAAGCTGCACCTGATGCTGTCAGGTAGTACCAGGTGTTTCCAGATTTCCTCCACGCATTTCGTTCAAGAAAACCTGAAGGTGAAGCGTAATACCAAGTGCCGTTGTCCTCAATCCACTGACCTGACGCCATTGCGCCACTGGCTAAGAAGTAGTAGCTGGTGCCTCCGATGGTTTTCCATCCGGTTGCCGTTGCCCCGGATGCAGTCAGGTAATACCAAGCTCCGTTATCGCTCAGCCACTGATTAGTGACGGGATGCCCGTTGGAGTTGAGGTAGTACCAATGACCGTCACGCTGTGCCCAGGCGTTTGTGGACATAACGGCATTGTCGTCAAAATGATAAAGAACACCGTTCACTTCCTGCCATCCGGTGACAGCTTGGCCATCGGCATTCAAATATGACCAACGGCCATTCGAAGAAACCCACTGATTTTTTTGCAATGTGCCCGTTGAACTGAACAGATACCAAGAGGAGTCGATTTTGGCCCAGCCACGCGTCAGCTGTGCGTTGCTTCCTGCATAGTATGTTTCTCTATCGGTGTGGATCCAGTCATTCTCAGTTGCATAGGGGCTGTTCTCAAACCAAAAATATGTTCCGTCGCTCATGCGATGCCAGCCATATTGAGCAATAGGATGTCCTGCACTATATGCGGTCACATAGGGTGAAGCATTAAAACGTCTTCTGAAAAAGACATCGTTTCCGAGGTCACTGATGGTGAGTGCGTCATCGGCAAAATTCACAACGAGTGCCTGATAACCGGCTGCGAGAACCTCATCAACCGGGTACCATTCCGTTCCAATTCTTTCTAGAACTTGCACGGAATCAGCAAACATATACGCAAAAGAGCCAGTTTGAACAGCAATCTCGGGATGCAATGCTGTCAACATTTCTTCGCTATTCGACGTGTATGTTCCATGATGGCCAAGTTTAAGGAAATCAACGTCTCCGACTACTTGGGCGACCTCATGTTCAGCACCATGAGTTGTCTGAATATCTGAGGCCAAGAAAGCACTATGTCCGTGAGCAGTGACTTTCACGCCCCAAGCGATTTCGTTTGCGTCGGCGATCGCTCCTGCGTGGTGGTATTCCTCGCCGTAGTGAACAATCTCGATATGCATATCACCAAAATCGAATTCGGGTGAAGCGACCCCGGGATTATCGTCGTCGGGAATAAGGGGAGCTCCTGGTGCTAAATGCTGGATAAGATGTGCCCCAGTCTCTTTTGCCGCACTGACTAGACGGTCGTAGACATACTGGTTATCCCAAAGACGTGCTGGCTCGGTGATCCAAGAGTCGTCATATTCTGGTGTATAAACGCGATGCGGGCGATACCGATAGATGACCTCGTCGGCAGTCCCGATATGATCCGAGTGCGGATGGGTTCCTAGGTAAAAGTCGACGTTGGTTTCGTTGACACCGAGTGAATCAAGGTACTGAAAGAGCTTCTTATCATACGTTGTTGACCGTGTGGTGTTTGGCTGAAGCGGATAACGAGGATCCGAACCGTCAGGATAATCAGCATCTTCTCCTGAATCGACGAAAGCAAAGCGCCCATTCGATTCAAGAATAATGGCGTCACTTCCTTCAAACGCCATCACATGGATCTTGTCATCCGTTGCGCTTTTCGCCGGATGAGTAGGATTATCTTCCGCAAACGCTGGTGACGCTAGAACGGAACTCCCCAGAATAATGCTTGTAGTAATCGTTAATAATCCGATTATTTCACGTGAGTGCGCAAATGAACGGGGGGGGGTAGTTCGACATTCTCGGTATTCCAGTCATGATTCAAGAAGGGCTACGCAGTAGCGCAGGTGGGACAATCGCAATCTTATCGTATAGATACCGAACAATACTGAAACTGAGAATTAACCGTTGAAGATATTGAAATCTTCGGTGGAGAGTGAGCCTGAACGCAGCTTCTCAAAGAAATCAGGGGCTGTTGTTCCTTCAAGAAGGACAGCAGAGGTGCCCATATCAGTCTGATAGTTAATCTCGTCGATGGGGGGAGCGCCGATCAATCCGTTATTCGATGCAGAGCGGAACGCCAAAACAAGCTTCCCAACATCGACAACGGACGAATCCTCATCGACAGTGAAAGACTCAGAGCCAGCTCGCTCAAGGCGCAAAGTACGTGCAGGGTTAACAAATGTTCCGATGCTTGCGGACTTGTCAATAACTTTTGAAATCACCTGACGTTGCCGCTCAGCACGACCAATATCGCCCTTCGGATCCGAGTAGCGCATACGTGAGAAGGCTAGGGCTGTCATCCCATCAACGTCGCTACATCCAGCTTGCCAGACAAGCCCAGAAGGATCATCGCTGACATCACCGTCGAAACATACATTGATTCCGCCAACGGCATCGACAATATTCGCAACGCCACCCATGCCGACCTGAACATAGTGATCAACGTGCAATCCGGTCAGATTTTCAACTGTCTGTGTCAGCAGATTTGCTCCACCATATGCGAAAGAAGCATTGATCTTGTCCCAGCCGTAGCCGGGGATCTCCACGTAGCTGTCGCGCGGGATGGAGAGGGCTGTTGCTTGACCATTCTGAGCGACGTGAACCAACATAATGGTGTCCGAGCGATCATTCCCGTCAAAATCATCCTGCACTGCGCCGTCTGCGCGGGAATCAGATCCTGCTAAAAGATAGGTTGTACCGGGCGTGTTCGCTCCGCTTGTCAAAGCGTTTGTTCGACCAAGGTGAGAATTAGCATCCCACACCAAAAAAGCTCCCCACGCAACGATCAGGACAAGAAGGGCGACCACAAGGGAGACGAGTTTGCGTCCCCAATGAGCAGAACGTTTCTTTGGTGCTACAGGGTGACGAAGCGACGCTTTCGAAGAGACAGCGTTCGTTGATTGACCCCGTGGTTGAAAGCGCTGAACAGAAGACGTGGTTGTTGACATTCCACGTTGGCGAGATTCCTGAGTAGGTGGAGTATGAGTGATCCCGCTAGGCTTCGACATCGTGCGACCCGGAGTATAAGCAGGGGGATTTGCTGTTTGCCGATGCTCGCTTGAATCTGAGTTTCGCCCCACGCGATGTTTGCGTCCGGGAGCAAAAGATGGAGGAAGATTTTCAGCAGGTTGGTCAGCGGTTGTTGGGAGCAAAGAACGCTTCGGCATCTGTTCATCTGCTGATTCTGATCCGATTCGCCACGCATGCGGTTCGGCATCGTCTGCCGCAATACCGCTGACACGAGGGCGTTCACGGAGCCGAATAACGGGGCGCTGAAGAACCTGATCCTTCGAATCTGCTCCCGATTCTGAGGACGAAATAGCTCGCTGTTCGACAGAGAGGCGAGGAATGCCCGGAGAATCAGGGTGGCGTGTCTCGCCATTCACCTTCTTTACATCCGCGCGTGTAGGACGCTTTCGACCAGATGAAGGGACGAAAGAGGGAGGTTCGGTGCTCATCGGTTCGGGGGACAGGTTGCAGGGACAGGTTGAGCGGTGTCGCTGGAAGCAGATGATGCAGTATCTGACACGGCAGTCGTGTCAGATTCATCTTGTTCTTCAATGACTCCGCCGGAAGAGGAGGAAGAAGCCTGAGCAACTGATTGAGTGGAATCAGCAGGTGCGTCTTCATAAGGGATCGTCATGTGAGCCCCGGTCCCGTCGGTGTACTCTGTACCTCCCGGTAGCTGAGTGTCAGTTGCTAATGCCTGCCACAATGGTCGCGAAAGGTATTCAATCTCAATCACTCGGTTGGGATCCTCGGGGGCTTCAGCCCACGGCATCGTTGTGAAGCGAATGTTCGATGCCTGCAACTTCAGCATGGAGGCAAACAGACCGGCATCAGCGTTAATGTCGCCGAAGTTCGGTGACACTGTAAGAGAAGCAATTGCTGCCTGAACGAAAGAAATCAGGGCGGGGAAATCAGTAATAAAGTTTCGGGACAAAAGTTCACGAAGCGCTGCCGCGATCAGCTGTTGCTGGCGTCCAATACGAGAAATATCTGAACCGTCGCCGACATTTTTACGAGCGCGCGCGTACGCTAGCGCGCTATTCGCGTCGAGGTACTGGCACCCTGCCTCAAGATCGAGACCGGACGCGGGATCGTACATTTCTTCAGGAATATCTAGCCACACGCCACCGACAGCATTGATCAACCCTTTAAAGCCGGTGAAGTCAACAACAATGAATCCGTCAATCGTTAAACCAGTCAGTTCTTCGACCGTTGCTTTGGTACAGGCAACGCCACCTGCCAGATCGTTTGTACCGGCACCCATTGCAAATGCTGAGTTAAACATTCCGTAGTACGACGACGTAATCGAACCATCTGAACGCATACACGAAGGGATATGGGTCAGAAGATCGCGAGGAATGGAGACAAATGTGACTTCCGAACGATCGGCGGAAATATGGGCGATCATCGTCGTGTCGGACTGAATCGTCGTCAGTTCTTCGGCGTCACCGTAGTCAGAGCTTTGGTTATAGCGTGAGTCGACACCGGAGACAAGAATATTGATCGGTTGTCCCACATAAGCATCGATGAGCTTCATTGGTTCTGGTTTGGTGGATTGAGGTGCCTCAAGCGCAGAAATATCCAGCGACGCGTTCTTCACCTGATTGGCAAGGCTCCGATAGACGAAAGCCGCAGTGGAGCCAACGAATAGCGTCACGGTCAAAAGAGATGCGAGCACGGTTCGCAGAACACCAAAACGGAAGGGGTTCCGTGCGGCATGCTGAACCAGGTTTGCCCGATTCTTCAACGTTTTTTTACTCATCGGTGTCGATCGTAGCGTGAATAGAAGCGTTTTCGGCGGTTGGGCACCCAAAAGTGGCGTTTTTAATCGCCCGTGTTGTTCAGAGTGGTACTTGGCTCACTTGAGGGATTCCCGGGCTCGTCGGTGGTGTGAGTATGCGTCGTCAGAGGGGATTCGCGCGAAGGTGGGTCGTTGCGAAGCGCGACTTGGCGGGCAAGAAGAGTGATTCGTTTTTCCAGCGCCATGGAATTGCGATACGACGCGCTCATCTGGGCGAGTACACAGATAATGAGGGCGTAGACCAAAAGGTTAATGCCCCGTTCTACACCGACAACCCGCGCAATCTGGTTCAGAAGTGGCGGATACACAATTGTGATGATGGCAAAGATAACGATGACGAGGATCAGTAGCCGTTGGGCGGCAAGATGCGATTGGCTTTGAACTGGGCGAACCAGTAGCCACGTGACAAGGGCAAGACCGATGATCAGTAGGGCGCGGATAAGAAAATACTCTGTCATCATCGCTCCCACATAAGATCAACAAGAATATTGACGCCGTTTAAAAGGGATTGTCCCTTAGCTTGCGAATAGTCCGAATACGTGATGTGGACCGGGTACTCAGCATAAGGCAAGTGAGTGCGTGCCAACTGAGAATTAATCTCCGAGGCGTGTGCCATGCGGTTGTGATGCAGGTGCACGTGGCTAAAAGCATCACGGTTCAGAGCTCGAAGCCCGTTGTGTGCATCCGACAGACGAAGCCCCCCGAGTAGACCGGAAATGAATGCCACTGTTCTTAGCGCAACGCGACGTAGTAGCGGAACGGACTTGCCGTGTCTTCCTAAGAAACGAGATCCAAGCACGAAACCCAGCTGATTCTCTTTCCCGTATTCCACCATTGAACGAGCATCTTTCGGATCGTGTTGACCGTCAGCATCAAAAGTGACAATCCAGCGCGCCGATGTATGAGTCTTCACCCATTCGATTCCTGTTTGCAGAGCTGCGCCCTGACCAAGATTGATCGGGTGGGTAATGACAGTGGCTCCATGTGAGCGGGCGACCTTGGCAGAATCATCGTTTGACCCGTCGTCTACACAGAGAATCCGAGAAAAATAAGGCATCAAAGCATCGATAACGGTGCCGATCATCTGTCCCTCGTTGTACGTAGGGATGATGATCCACGTATCGTCATCAATCCTCATGACCGCTATTCTCGCACTCTTATATGCAGCGTGGCGACGTGAGTGTATGGGGATGAAGAGCATTGAGAGGAAAGAAACGTCGCCGGTACAGTAGGAGTGTTGCCTATGAAAGGATGACCGGTGAGTATTCAAGCAAGCGCGGATGTGAGCGAGAACGCCTCAGTTCCGCCTTCGTGCGCGGTTTGGCATTGCGCTCAGATTCGCGAGGCCGCGATTCTGGGCGAGAACTGCATCATCGGTCGCGGCGTGTATATCGGCGAAGGTGTCAGGCTGGGAGCTAACTGCAAAGTTCAGAACTATGCCTTGGTGTACGAACCTGCCCTATTGGGTGACGGAGTTTTTATTGGGCCAGCAGTCGTCCTGACAAACGATCATTTTCCACGAGCAGTGAACGTAGATGGCTCCATCAAATCTGCTGATGATTGGCAACCTGTCGGCGTCACAATTGGTGATGGAGCTTCGGTGGGCGCGCGAGCTGTTGTGGTTGCTCCCGTCTCAATTGGTCGTTGGGCGATGGTTGCAGCAGGCGCTGTTGTTACGCGAGATGTTCCAGACTATGCCCTTGTCGCTGGTGTTCCTGCCCGACAGGTTGGCTGGGTAGGAACGGCTGGCGTTCCACTGAAAGAGATTGAGGGACAACCGTCGCGTTTGCGTTGCCCCAAGACGGGTGAAACCTACACTGTCGTTGGCGATACTGTCCTGACGAAAGACGATGACTGATGCCTGCAATGATTCCTGCCGCCCATCCCCTTATCGGCGAAGAGGAAGTAGACGCTGTTTGCCGAGTTCTACGTTCTCGAATGCTTGCCCAGGGTAAAGAAGTCGCCGCATTTGAAAACGAGTTTTCAGCTCAGCTTGCTGGTGGCGCCAATGCCGTTGCCGTTAATTCAGGAACTTCTGCGCTTCATTTGGGTCTTCTTGCATCGGGGGTCGGCGTCGGCGACGAGGTTATTGTTCCGTCGTTTACTTTCGCGGCAACGGGCAATGCAGTTGTACTCGCCGGAGCAACGCCTGTTTTTGCTGACATTGATCTTGATACGTTCTGTCTGAGTCCCGCTTCGGTTGAAAATGCAATCACTGAGCGAACGAAAGCCATTATGCCGGTTCACCTCTATGGTCATCCGGCGCCGATGAATGAGCTGAAAGCGCTCGCGGACAAATACTCGCTTATGCTCTTTGAAGACGCGGCCCAAGCACACGGGGCTCAGCTTGATGGTCAATTCGTTGGAACATTTGGAGCATTTGGAGCTTTCAGTTTCTATCCGACGAAGAACATGACATCCGGTGAGGGTGGCATGGTGACGACAACGGATCAGACGATTGCACGAAACGTTCGTCTTTTGCGTAACCAAGGTATGGAACAACGGTATGCGAATGAGCTGGTTGGCTTGAATAACCGCATGACCGACATCCATGCGGCAATCGGGCGGGTGCAATTGACGAAAGTTGGACAGTGGACCAAGCAACGTCAAGCTCATGCCGCATTCTTTGACACTCATTTAGAAGGAGTAATTGTTCCTCGTGTCGCTGAGGGAGCGACTCACGTATATCACCAGTACACGATTCGTCTGATTGATACTGATCGAGACCGTTTCATGAAGGCATTGGCTGAGGAATGGGGAGTGGGAAGCGGAGTGTATTACCCGATTCCGAATCATAGGCTTGAGTCATTGAAACCCTATGCGCCATCGACCGAACTCGACAATACGCTTCGCGCTGCGCGCGAGGTATTGTCGTTGCCCGTATATCCATCCTTGATCGACCAGCAACGTGAACGCATCGTTGAAGCCGTGAACACGCTTGCTCGCGCTGGGGCATGAGGTTTCGATGACTATTCGTTTGGGTATCGTTGGCGTTGGCTCAATGGGGCGCCATCACGTTCGCATTGCTCGACAAACCGATGGAGTTGAGCTGGTTGCCCTTGTTGATCCAGCAGGAGATCGCTTTGGTGTCGGCAATGACATGAACGTCCTGCCTAGCGTTGATGACATGATTTCCCAAGGTATTGATGCGGCGATCGTTGCTGTACCGACGGTGTTCCATGAGCAAGTGGCACTGAGCCTTGCTGACGCTGGTGTTCACACATTGGTTGAAAAGCCACTTGCCACGTCATACGAAGCGGGCAAGAAGATCGTTGAAGCATTCGATAATGCTGGTGTTATCGGTGCTGTTGGCTACGTTGAGCGCTGTAACCCTGCGCTCATGCAAATGCGTCAGCGCATCGCTGGCGGTCAGCTTGGAAGAATTTTTCAGATTTCAACCAGGAGGCAATCACCTTTCCCGGCGCGCATCTCCGACGTCGGTGTAGTGAAGGATCTGGCAACGCACGACATTGATCTTGCGCAGTGGGTGACGGGGAGTAGCTATCGGACAATCTTTGCCCAAACGGCGTATCGTTCGGGGCGCGAAGATGAAGACATGCTGGTTGCTTCGGGCTGTTTGGATAATGGCATCTTGGTCAACCACCAGATCAACTGGCTTTCTCCCTATAAAGATCGCACGACGATTGTCGTTGGAGAGAAGGGGGCCCTGGTCGCCGATACTGCGATGGCGGACCTGACGTTCTACGAAAACGGCTCAACACGCGTTCAGTGGGATCAAGTGGCAGCTTTTAGGGGTGTCAGTGAGGGAACAGTGACTCGCTATGCGATTGATAAGCGTGAACCTCTTGTTGTTGAACAGGAGAACTTCCGCGATGCGATCAACGGTATAGGGGCGAATCATGTTTCGATGCGTGAAGCTTTAGAGACCCTACGAATCACGGAAGCGATACTGGAGTCTGCGCGCGAAGGGTACGCGGTGACCCTGTAACAAATAGGGGCTCAATGGCGTGATACTGGTGAATTCACATTGTTTCCATTAACAACATGTGTCACACTAGCAACATCTGTCACCGCGTTTTGGAGTAATTGTGCGCCGATTGTCTATTGTGTCGCTTCTGAGTGTGGGCGCGTTAGCTGCTGCTCTTGCCCTTCAGCCATCGACGCCTTCGACTGCTACTGACTTAGTTCTTCCCTCTGACATGGATGTTGCTCCTGCCACGGTTTCCATTGCTGATATTCATGGCATGGAAGACATCGCTGAAGCTCCCATGGAAGAAAAAGTCGCTCCAAGTGAATACGGAACTGGTGAAAGTGAAGATCCGTTCCTTGTTGAGGTTGAACAGCGCTCTCTTCACAATGCTTCCGAAGTAGTTCCCGAAGAGAATGAAGAATCTGTTCTGCACGTCGCGTCTGATCTTCCTTCAGGTGTTGTTATTGCCGGTGTTGTGTTCGAAGACGGTATTAAAGAAGGCGCAGTCACGATCGCATACCGAAGCGAAGCCGATGGTATGTGGTCTGGCTGGACAGACGTCGAACTTGAGGATGCTGTTGCTGAGACAATGACGCAGAGCACGAATCCCATTTATCTTGAGGATGCCTCGAAAATCGAAGCTGTCGTGAAAGCGGCGCCTGGCACTGATACTGATGTCCAGGCCCTGGGGAACGTTCATATGGCCGTGGTGTACACCGAAACCCAGGAAAATGAACTTGGCTCTGATTCTTCGTTGAAGAAGGTTGACTTTAAGGAGCAATCAGACGCGCGTGCAGTGAATACTGTTTTACGAGGTGCTTCGTACAACACTGGAATGCAGGGACTGAATATTTTGTCCCGTGGAGAATACGGTCTGCCGCGGTCGTCAGGTTGGACTCTTGAAGCGATTAAGCCTCAGGGTGTTGTTATCCATCACACTGCCTCGGCAAACGACTACTCCAAGGCAGACGCCGCGGCGGTGGTGAAGGGGATTTGGAATTTTCACGCTAACGTGAATGATTGGGGTGATGTGGGCTACCACTTCCTCGTTGATCGCTATGGCACCGTATATGAAGGTCGCGAAGGATCTTTGACTGGCTTCTACGAAGGCGGTCATGCCTACGGCGCGAACACGAACACGCTGGGCATTTCTGTTGTCGGAAATTTCGTCTACGAAGAACCGCCATATGCAGCTCAGAATTCCGTGGCAAAGGTTGCTGCGTGGCTGTTTAAACGAATCGGTATCGAGGATCCCTACAAGGGTATCTGGGTTCAGGGTCAGCCAGCCGGTGGTCGTTGGATTCCAGCATTGTCGGGCCACCGTGACGTTGGGGGAACAGAGTGCCCAGGTCAAGCGTTCTATGACAAGCTTCCGCGTCTGCGTAAGGTTGTTGCCAGCCTCGTTGAAGGCAACAACGCGTGGATTGACGGAGCAGGCAATGTTCAGGAGAGGCCCAGAGCTGTTTCCGCTGAAGGCGGGCGTCTTTCGGGTGCAGACCGTGATTCCACCGCAGTTGCCATTTCGCAAGCGCGTTTCCCCTCGGGAGCGACGACAGCCTATCTGGTGAACCGTCTGTCGCCGGTTGATGCTTTGGCTGCCGGCGTTGTTAAAGACGGACCAATTCTCTTCGCTTCGCGCGGGGGAGTGAAGCCTGAAACAGTCAACGAAATCCGGCGCCTTGGTGTTTCAAAGGTCGTCATGGTTGGTGGAACCGGAGTCTTGCCAGATTCGCTCTGGAACTCGCTTCCGGGTGTTTCTCGGGTGCGCTTGGGCGGAGCTGATCGTTTTGATACTGCTCGTCGTGTTGCTTCATACGTGTTTCCCACGAGATCCGCAGCGGTTTACGTTGCAGATGGCTTGGGTGTGAACGGGGTTGGTTCAGCTGACGCTCTGGTTGCTGCGAACGCCGAAGACGGGCCGATTCTCTTGGCGAAGCCGGGAGTTGGCTTGGATAGTGCGTCTGCTTCTTTGGCATCAAAGCTGGGTGGAAAGAAGTATCAGCTGGGCTCGGTGTCCCTAGCTGCTGGCGCCACCTCGCTCGGAGGGACAGATCGCTACTCCACGTCGGTTGCTTCAGCGCGTCACTCGTATCCGACAAAGCCTTCAATTGTCTATCTTGTCCGTGGCGATGTTTTCATGGATGGTGTTGCATCAGGCACCCTCACCGATGGTCCTCGTCTGTTGACCGAAACCGCTTCATTGCCCTCCAGTGTCTGCGACTACTTGAAGGACGTTAAACCCAAGAAGGTTGTCGCTCTCGGTGGAACCGGTGCCGTTTCAGACGAAGTTCTCATGAAAGCCCGGATGTGCGCAGCTAGATGACCAGAAACAGCAAAGTGGGCGTGTGAGGAATACTCCTCACACGCCCACGGTGTTTTTTCGGTAAGTCGCTCGCTCACAAGGCTCACGAGTGTGTGAGTTGACTGTAGATATCCCGTAGTTGCTTGGTTGCGCGTGTGATACTGCGATTCTCTTTGACCCAGCGTGACGCACGCTGAGCGCGTTCTTCGCGCTCAGACTCGTTCATGCTCAACAGGGCTGTCATCTGGGATGCAAGGGATTGCACATCGCGCTCCGTTACGAGATGTTCACTCCACGATGGTGCGACCATTTCAGGAGTTCCACCGACCCGATTCGCGATAACGGGGGTCCCGCACGCTTGCGCTTCAAGAAGGACAAGTCCGGCGGCTTCGGCTCTACCGTTCGTTGTTTGGGTGGGGAGTACGAGGCCGGTCGCGCAACGCATCCACTTGCGGACCTCTTCCTTTGTTGCGCGTCCGAGCACGTGAATTGATGGGTCGGCGGAAGCGGCCTTGTCGACTTGAGAACGTAGCGGCCCATCTCCGATCAGGACAAGGCGATGGGGGTACGAACTTAAGAGGGAATCGTGAGCAGAAAGCAGGTCGGGGATCCCTTTGAGCTCGCTCAGCGCTCCGACGAAAAGCAGGATTGGATCATCGGTGGCAAGCGGAGATTGTTCGCCGGTGATGGAAGAAGTGGCGGGAGTCCACCAGCTGGTGTCGACGCCTTGGTAATGAACAGTCAGTTTGCGGGCATCTACTCCAGATTGAACAGCTTTGTCAGCAAGGAACCTCGACACGGCGAGCACCTGTGTAGATTGATGGAACGCAGCCTCAATATTGAGGTCATTCCAATATGCGCCGGCTCTTCTCGGTATAGAGGGAAGATGGATTCCAAGGTTGGAATGATGATAGGCATCCCCACCGTGCACGGTTGTCACCAGTGGAACACCGAGCTTGCGTGATGCTCGAGCCGCTGGAAGAGACCACGTTGCCTGCTGTTGATGAATGATGTCGGGGTGGCTGGCAACAATCATGCGTGTCATGGCGTGCCCATACGCCCATTTCGCAGCGCGTTGAACTGTAGGGGCAAGACGATCGGGAACCACCTGGAGAACAGGAATGCTCATTGATGGATCATCGATGAACGCCGTACGAGTCACGATGGTCCAGTCGATATCCGGCATTGCGAGCGCATGGGCGGTGGCGAAATACGTGGGAGGAATCGACAGGGTACCTTTGGCAAGTGTGACTTTCATTCGGTATCTGCCTGTTCAACGGTCATGGGCGCCACGCCACTAGTGCGTGGCGTAACGGGGTAAGACTCCGTATTGTCAGACTTATCCCAGACTCTAGCAACGCGAACCGTGAGCGCGGTGAGGCCGGCAAGTAACAGTGCCTGGACGATGGAGACAACCCAGAGCGTGGTGACGATCGGAAAGCCTGCGCCACCCATGATATGGATGATTCCAAGGGGAGTTGCCGCATACATGCACGCGAAAGCGAGCATCAGACCTTGCCTGTCTGTGACAACGAAAACCGTTGAAATCGGCGATGTCACGACATTGAGCAGAAGCCAGGGGAGGAGGGCTTGAGCAATCAGCCCAGACTGTTCCCAACCGAACCCCAAATACCAGGGGAACAACGAAGGAGCGATCAAGGCAAGCAGAACGAAGGGGCCGATGGAGGCAAAGAAGGATAAACGGATCGACCTGAGGACTGTGGCCAGCATTGTTCCGCGGGGTGCAACCGCGAGGGAACGATAGGTCACTTGAGAAACTGCGCTGGTAATCAGAGCTACGGGCGCCTGCATGAGGAGCCACGCTTTGGCAAACTGCCCCTGCGGATCAGCTGAATACCACACGCCAATCAGCAGGACGATTCCGTTGACTCGCACAGCATCAACCAACACATTGGGAGCGTTAAGTAATGGCATTCGCCGGTAGCGGCGCAGGAGTTGCTTCGTGGTGCGTCCGCCAGTCTCGGGGGCAACGAGGCTCGATCGGCCACGATACAGCAGAGCAGAAGTAGAGAGGATCTGCCCGAAGAACTGGCTGAAAATCTGACCCGTTAGGGGAGCTAAGCCAGCAAATGGGGCTCCGATGCGGCTCAACTCAATACCGGCAGAATTGAGCACCCTATTTGATGAAATGGCTGAGAATCGTTCGAGCCGAGTGAGCCAGTAATTCATCACTGACGTGACGGAAAGGCACATGACAACAATGCCTGACCAGCCAAGAATCCCTGCCAATTCCTCGTGGTTTAAAGCGCGGGAAATGGGGCGGGCAAAGATCCAACAGAGTACGGACGTCAGCGCTGAAACGATGGATGTCAGCGTGAGCGAAACGCGGACAAGGCGTCGCGCCTCGTTGTCACGGGCGGGAAGCACGATTGCCATGTCGTATCTGCCAGCACTCACGCCTGCGACAATCTGCGGAACAGCAAGGAACGCGGCAAACGATCCAATATCTTCGGGAGTATAGAGACGCCCGATGATGGGGGTTGTCACAAGGACAATCAGCTGTGCAATGACGGTTCCCGTCAGAAGCGTCGAAATATGTGCCAGCTGAGGATGCTCAGCTCGCATTCGACGCAGGATAGACGAACCCATACGTGCAATTGTGCCATTACGGTGCCTGCTTGGAGTATCAGGGGAGAGTACTGCACACTTAAAGGGTGAAACGACGACGCTCACCATCGCGATCACAGGCTCGTGTCGTTATTGCGACTCGTACTTTTACGCCTGATCCAGCTGCCGCGGCACTTCGCTTGAGTGCTCTCGCTCGTGCCCTGCATGCGCGCGGGGCTCAGGTGAGTGTTTTCACCTCAAAGCCCGAAAAATCACTGCGGAGCCTCCCACTCCCATCGTGGATGAACGATATCGACGTCAGGCGCTGGCCGGTTCTTCGTGACGCAACGGGAGCAGTACGCGGATACGTTCCCTATATGTCTTTCGACCTTCCGCTCTTTTTCCGCCTGCTCACGGCGAAACGCCCAGATGCAGTGGTCAACGAACCGCCGCCGACCACCGGTCTTGTTACCGCTATCGCATGTGGTATACGGCGTATTCCTCACATTTACTATGCGGCGGATATCGTGTCGGACGCGGCGCGCGCCCAAGGAACCACTGGACTTGTCGTTGACGCGGTGACGTGGATGGAACGAACCGCAATGAAGCGAGCAACGGCAGTCATCGCCGTATCCCAGGGGGTCGCAGATCGAGTCCAGGCCATTTCAGGTCGGGAAGCGGTCGTCGTCCCCAATGGCATTGATACGACCCGCGATGAAACAAGCGACGGCAAATTGAGCGGGGATCGTGGCCTCGTCCCCGAAGGATTCCCCCAAACTTCAGGCCCCGTCTTCCTTTACGCGGGCACAGTCGCCCAGTGGCTCGCTCCGGAGATCTTTATCGATGCGTTCGAAAAGGTGAAGGAGAAGCTTCCGGAGGCGCGCCTCATTTATTTAGGGCAGGGGAGTGCGTGGGCGCAGTTGCGCGATCGCGCTCGCGGGATTGCTGGAATTGAATTCCACCCAACTGTCAGCGCCGAGGAAGCCCAACGCTGGTACGCGCTCGCCACTGCGTCGCTTGCCTCAATGAAGCCCGGCGCCTACGACTACGCGTATCCGACGAAGATTTTATCGTCCCTTTCAGCGGGAACTCCTGTTATTTTTGCTGGTCCCGGGCAGGCTGCACTCGACGTGGCGGAAGCAAACCTGGGGTGCGCAGTTGATGTAGATGTCGATGCGGTGTGTGATGCGATGGTTGAGCTGTCAACTCTTGATGACAATGATCCGCGCTGTGATCGTGCGCGCCTTCATCGCTGGGTTGTAGAACACCGATCGGTTGCGGTCTCATCTGCGCGAGCTACCGCAATCGTGCTGGAAGTGGCTCAATCTTCACGCTGAGTTTCAACAGGGGGTCACTTCGGGGAACCTGCGACTCAATGTGCTGATGTGGGAGCGAACTATTCGTTAAGAACATCCCAACATGTCGCGCATGATTCCGCGTGCGACTTCAGCTTCCTTCTCAAAGCAGAGCTCGGGTGCGGCGGTGTGCGAAGCCTGTTTGAATTGGTCAACCACTTCTGGTGTCAGCTGGCGCAGGGAATCAACGATTTGAGGAACCTCGTACCCGGCGGAGATGACGCCCAGTTCGTGTTCTTCGAGTAAAGCGGTCATTTCAATGCTCGGCCCAATTGCCAGGGCAAGACGTGCCTGCACAAAGTCGAAGAACTTATTGGGTAGCGTGAGGCGTGCGTTTGTTGTCACCGGTGGCATCCAGAATGCACCAATGTCGTAGGCGTTCAGGGTGGCCGGCAGGTCAGCGGGAGCGACAGGATCGTGGAAACGAACGAGGTCCGAACCGGATGCTCGCGCCTTCAATTCTTTGAGATAAGCGCCCTTATCCCCACCGGGCACCACGTACAGGTCAAGGCTGAAATCGCCGTCCGTAGCCAGGGTTGCGTCGATCGTTGTTTCGAGGCTACGCCCGGGCACTGCCGCACCCGAATGGACGATGCGTAGTGGCCTGTGTGTAGGAGTAGTTGATGGCGTGAGGTCCGCGAAAGGAGCGGCATTACGCATGAGCTGCGGGCGAACACCATAACGGCGCTCGTAGAGCTTCATAATTTCTGTGCCAACCGTCGTCGCATTCGCGACCCTGGGAAGATAACGCTCACAGACCGAATCGATCCACGGCGCAATAAGGATCCTCCACGCTGCAACGTGGGTGCGCTCTTCAGGTGCCCACTCGTGCAGGTCAGCCCAGATCGGTGCAGACTGGGCGGCCTCGTACGCAAGCGGAAGTGCGCGCGCATCGTTGGCGATCACTGCGTCGAAGTGACGTGCCCGTAAGTCGTCAATGACTGCGCGCGTGCCGGGGGCTGCCAAGTCCGATGCGCGGTGGCAATGAAGTGCCAAGCACGCAACTCCCAGGGGAGTCTGGGGCAACGAGGCCGCGCCTGCTGGGATTTCAACATGATGCGTGGAATAGGGCGTCGCAGGACCGTATCCGCAGGTCGTGATGTCACCAAACTCAGCAACGACGCTGAGCTGACGCAGTACGCGGGCATCGCGCATAAGCGGAGAAAATGAGAGGACCAGAATCTGGGGACGTGACATGGAATTCATTCTATCTATCTGCTGTGTGCGCCCACGGATACCGGCGCTCCGCGCGTGAATCAAGAGAGTCACGGCTTCTTCAGCGCATACTTGATGGCGAACAGAGCCCTGAAGGAGTACCCGTGCGTATCGCTGTTGTTGCCCTCGGAAAAATTGGACTGCCACTGGCCGTGCAGTATGCGATGAAAGGGCATGACGTCATCGGCGTCGACGTGAATGAAACGACCGTTGACCTGGTGAATAAGGGTGTCGAACCTTTCCCAGGTGAAGCGCACCTTGATGAATACGTGCGCGACGTTGTTGCTTCAGGGGGCTTGCGTGCGACAACGTCGTATGAAGAAGCGATTCCCGGCGCTGACGCTGTTGTCCTTGTCGTTCCGCTTTTCGTTAATGACAAGACGTGGGAGCCGGATTTCGGGTGGATGGATGATGCGACGCGCTCGCTGGCCACGCATCTCACTCCGAATACTCTGATCTCCTACGAGACCACGCTGCCCGTGGGGACAACCCGCAACCGGTGGAAGCCAATGATCGAGTCGATTTCGGGATTGAAGGAAAAGCAAGACTTCCATCTCGTCTTCTCACCCGAACGCGTGCTGACCGGACGAGTCTTTGCTGACCTGCGTAAATACCCGAAGCTGGTTGGTGGGCTGAACGATGCGGGAACAGCGGCGGGCATTGCTTTTTATGAAGCGGTTCTCGACTTCGATGAGCGCGCTGACCTGCCTTCCCCCAACGGAGTCTGGGATATGGGAAGCGCCGAGGCTGCAGAGATGGCGAAACTCGCTGAAACTACCTACCGCGATGTCAACATTGGCTTGGCCAACCAGTTTGCAGTCTATGCGGACAAGGTGGGGATTGATGTTGAGCGAGTGATCGACGCGTGCAATTCCCAGCCCTACTCGCATATCCACCGTCCGGGGATCGCAGTGGGAGGACACTGTATTCCCGTCTACCCGCGTCTCTACCTGTCGACCGACCCGGATGCATCGATCGTGCGCACTGCGCGTTCCTACAACGCGACGATGCCGGAATACGTTGTGTCTCGCGCGGAGTCCGTGCTGGGTTCGCTAGCGGGGCTACGAGTTGCGGTTCTAGGTGCCTCGTACCGTGGGGGAGTGAAAGAGACGGCGTTCTCCGGCGTGTTCGCCACGGTTGAGGCTCTGCGCGCTCGCGGGGCAAACGTCGCCGTTCATGATCCGATGTACTCAGACGATGAGTTACGAGGCTTCGGTTGGGAGCCGTATCATCTGGGGGCTGATGTGTGCGACTGTGCCATTGTTCAGGCCGATCATGCACTGTACCGCACGCTCACCCCAGCGGATTGCCCAGGAATTCGTCTGCTACTCGATGGGCGTCGCGTGACCTCACCCGAGTTGTGGGCGGGGGTGCCACGCGTCGTTATTGGTGAATAACGTGCCAGAAAGTCGATGAAGTGCACGTATTTGCTTCGTTGAAGTCGATTGAAAATATGTGAAATACGCAAAAATGCGTGACATCACCACGCTGTATGTTCATAATTATTTACACAAGGCTTATGTTTGAACGTGAGTCTCGGAAAACAATTCTTGAACGGATGGCTGATGTCTGCACCACTGTCACATGCGCAATTCGATGTTCTTTACGCAGTGAACTGTAACGAAGAAACGCTCACTCAGCGTGAGATCCAAGCAATAACGGGTATGTCACTAGGACGTGTGAACTCGGCTGTTCGTGAGCTTGAAGCGAGCGGGTATCTTGCGGCCCGTCAGATCACTGACGCTGGCCTGGAAGCTCTCGCGCCATATGCTGTCGATAACGCAGTCATTATGGCAGCAGGTCTCTCATCACGTTTTGCCCCCATCTCCTATGAACGACCGAAGGGGACCCTGCGTGTTCACGGAGAGGTTCTGATCGAACGCCAGATCGAGCAGCTCCACGAAGCCGGAATTACAGACATCACCGTTGTTGTCGGTTACAAGAAGGAATACTTCTTCTACCTCGTCGAAAAATACGGCGTGAAAATCGTTGTGAACTCCGAATACGCCACGCGAAACAACAATGGTTCGCTGTGGCTAGTACGCGACAAACTGGCCAATACCTACGTCTGCTCGTCCGACGATTACTTCACCGAGAATCCTTTCGAATCCCACGTTTACCGCGCCTACTACTCGGCCCAGTATGTTGAAGGTGAGACCGATGAGTGGTGTCTGACAACCGGCGCTGGCGGTCGCATTACCGGCGTTGAAGTTGGCGGACATGACGCGTGGATCATGCTTGGCCACGTCTACTTCGATCGTGAATTCTCAGCCACGTTTGTGGAGATCCTCGAGCGCGTTTATCACCTTCCAGAAACCGCCCCGAAGCTCTGGGAACAGATCTATGTCGACAATATCAAGCAGTTCTCGATGGTCATGCGCACATACCCTGCTGGCCTGATTAACGAATTTGATTCTCTTGATGAACTTCGCTCTTTTGACCCGTTCTTCATGGAGAACGTTGACTCCGAGATTTTTGACAACATCACGGCAACATTGAACTGCGATGTGAATGATATCCAGGATGTCTACCCCCTCAAGCAGGGAATTACTAATCTGTCATGCCACTTTGCTGTGGGAGACAAAGAGTATGTCTATCGCCATCCGGGCCTGGGAACTGACAAGATCGTGGACCGACAAGCCGAAAGCGAAGCACTGAATCTGGCGAGTGAACTGGAACTAGACTCGACATTCCTTGCTTCCAACCCGATTCAAGGATGGAAGATCTCTCGCTTTATCCCCGATTGTCGCAACCTTGACGTGACGAATCCCGACGAGCTTCGTCGCGCGATGCAGATGTCCCGACGCCTACATGACAGCGGGAAGACTCTCACGCGCAACTTTGACTTCGTCACTGAAGGTCTGCGATACGAAGAGATTCTGAAACAGTTTGGTCCCATCGACGTACCTGGATATGAGGAGCTTCGCACCAAGGTCCTTCGGCTGAAGACACACGCCGATGCGGACAACTTCCCGCTGGGTCCCAGCCACAACGATTTCTTCAACCTGAACTTCCTTGTTTCTCAGAACGGGCATCTTGACCTGATCGACTGGGAATACGCGGGGATGTCCGATATCGCTGCTGACTTCGGGACAATGGTCGTCTGCGCGACCGATCTCACCGATGAGCTTGCTACCCAAGCCCTCGAATACTATTTTGGCCGAACACCCACCCCAACCGAACAGCGTCACTTCTGGTCATACGTTGTCTTTGCCGGGTGGTGTTGGTACATCTGGTCCCTCGTAAAGGAAGCAGAGGGCGACAACGTCGGTGAATGGCTGTACATCTACTACTCGCACGCAACCGGAAAGCTCAACGAATTACTTGCTGCGTACGAGAACGCCGAGCTGGATAACTGAAGAGGAGACACGCAATGAAGTGGGGTATTTTTTCGGGTGCTCTCTGGGGCTTGGACACATCGATCCTGGCTCTCGCACTAGTCTTTGTCCCGTTCCTCGATGCGTCAGAATCATCGCTTTCATCAGCACTACTGCACGATGTGACGGCCGCCCTGGTCCTGCTTGTTTATATGGGCCTGAGAGGTCGTCTACGTGACTCTTTAGCTGCGGTGAAGACTCGATCGGGTCGAGCCGTCATGCTCGGCGCATTGCTGGGTGGTCCGTTCGGTATGACCGGGTACCTGATTGCGATCAATCACATCGGGCCGGGCTTTACGGCCATCATTTCCACCTTCTACCCGGCCGTGGGTACCGTTCTGGCGTTCGTATTCCTGAAAGAACGTATGAGCCCCAAGCAGATTATTGCTTTGCTCGTAGCTCTTGGAGCCATTGTGATGATCGGCTATTCGTCAACGCAGACGGTTACCGAGGGCAACCCTGTCCTTGGCGTCATTGCCGCTCTTGCCTGTGTTTTTGGTTGGGGCTCCGAAGCTGTCATTCTCGCGTGGGGAATGCGTGACGATGCCGTTGACAACGAGACTGCCCTCCATATTCGTGAAACAACATCGGCGCTCGTGTATGTCATTGTTGTTGCTCCGATCGCTGGGGTCGTCGGGTTTACCCTCCGTGCAATCCCGACGGCGGGAACTGGTGTGATCGCGATTGCCGCAATCGCCGGAACGGCTTCGTATCTCTTCTACTACAAGGCCATCGACACAGTCGGCGCCTCGCGAGGGATGGCACTGAACATCTCTTACTCTGCGTGGGCGGTGATCTTCGCATTCCTTTTGCAAGGGACCGTTCCCAGCGTCCTACAGATCGTGTGCTGTGTGGTTATCTTGGTGGGTACGGTTCTGGCTGCTACGCCGAACTGGAAGGAACTGCGTTCGCAGTTCACATAGGATCCTGGTCAAAAAAGGTGTGGCCTCCCTGTCTGTAGGGAGGCCACACCTATATGAACGCGAAGTCAGTTCTTTGCCATGATCTGGTTGATGATCGTTGGATCGCCCCAAACGCCGGGGGAGTCATAAGGACGATCGGGGAAGGCGCCGTACTCGAGTGTCAAAGAAAGATTGTTTTCCTTGATGTATGCCTCAACGCGGTCAGCCAATGAGATCGGTTGACCCGAGCACGCGTTAATGATGCCCGTGTACTCATCCTGCGTCACGATCGCGGCGATCTGTTGCGCTAGACCATCAACGGAAATGAAATCGTACAGATTCTTTCCCATGGTGAAGGGGAAAGATGTCTTGCCTTCTTCATCAGCCTGAAGAAGCTTGCTGAAAATGGAATTACCGAATTTGTCATCGCCGACGATGTAGTAGCCACGGATCCATTGCATCAATGAGCCAGTTTGAGAAGCGCGAATAGCGGTGAGATCACGCAGAGCATTCTTTGCTACTCCATAGAGGGACGCGGGGTGGCAGGGGGTGTCAGCATCAATAGCACCTTCCCAATATCCGACCTCATGCATTGAGCCCATCACTGCAATCTGAGACAACCCACCTTCAAGAAGATGTGAGATGAAGTGGTAGTGGGAAGCCAAATCGTCCACATGCGCCTGAGAATTGTGCTTGAAACCGTCCCTCCAGGCCATGTGAAGCACAACATCGGGCTTGCCTAGCTGCTCGTAGATGTCAGCGTCGCCTGAAAAGATATTGACGTTCAGGCGTTTAGCGCGTTCATCGATTCCGTCAAACTTCAAATCCACGACAGAAACATTGACGTCATGCTTCAGCAGAGCGTCGACGACATGGCGACCAATATAGCCACCGGCACCAGTAACGAGAACAGTCTTTCGCATAGGTGTGATGGTATCAGTTGGCTTTGCCATTACCTCGTATAAAACGAGCTAAATCAGACACCGTGAGCTGAAAAATATAGGTGAGGGTTCGCGCACTATCTTGGCGTTCCCTGTAGGTTCTGCCGAGATAATAATCGAGCAACTAAGATGGAGTTATCTGAAAGGTAGAAGCCAGACCCGTTGTCTACCTTCCCCCGAAGAATCTGAGAGATTGAGCTATGCATACCCTCGACATTATGTTGCCGTTTTGGGGCGAACCGTCGTACCTCTTTGAAACAGTAGAGGCCGTTCGTAACCAAAGCGTGGGCGGATGGAAGTTGACGGTTGTTGATGACTGCTACCCAGATCCGCAGGTGGGCGAGTACTTCTCGCACCTTGATGACGAGCGCGTGACTTATATTCGCAATGAAAACAATCTGGGCATCACTCAGAACTATGAGCACTGCGTTGAACTTGCCTCGGCGGAGCTCATTATGTTGCTTGGATGCGATGATGTTCCAGAACGCGACTTCGTCGAACGAATCTTGAAGCTTCACTCTGAATTTCCCTCTGCATCCATTATCCAGCCGGGAGTTCGAATCATTGATGAGAGCAGCTCTGCGGTCACTCCTGTTGTCGACCGGGTTAAGTCCCTACTGCGACCTGATGCGCAGCGGCCTCGTCTGTTGTCCGGTGAGGATCTTGCCGTATCGCTGTTGCGAGCCGATTGGTTGTACTGGCCTTCGCTCGTCTTCAAGCGTGAGGTTTTTGAAACAACGCAGTTCCGTCCGGGTTTCCCGATTATTCAGGATCTTGCGCTTGTCATGGATGTCATCGTGGCTGGAGGCTCTCTGCTCTTCGATCCCTATGTATGTTTTGCATACCGTCGTCACGCTGAATCTGCATCGTCGACTGCACTTTTTGATGGCCGTCGTTTCCAAGGAGAACGCGATTACTTTGCGATTGCCGAGAAGCTCGTATTGAAGAATGGCTGGAGGCGCGCTGCACGTGCTGCGCGTATTCATTCAACGTCGAGAGCACATGCTCTGACTTTGCTTCCCCAAGCCTTGAAGCAGAAGGATAACGCGGCTGTCTCGCAACTTCTGAAGCATGTGATTTCGTAGTGTGTCAGAGCACACTGAAAGAGGTTGGTGGGTGCTTCTGAAAAGCGCCCACCAACCTCTTTCAGTGAATGGCTATCACTTCGTTGGAAGGCAATGGCGGAAATGAGGGAAGTGAGTTCTCTGTAGCGAAAAGCCTTGTTTGCTGAGGCTTACTAACGAGCAGCTAAGGAGAGCTCTCCCCAGGGGGATTTTCCGCGAACCCAACGCATCGTTGCACGTTCAACACCCAACCAGCTCGCTGTCGCCAAGATGACAGTGATGAACGTGGCAACCATTAAAAGGAACCAGAACCCCATCGTGTGAACGCCGAACAGGATAAGAAGCTGAAGGACGGGGAAGTGGAAAATATACACGCCGTACGAGATGTCATGAACCTGAATGAGTTTCGGAGAGGGGAGAACAGCTCCCAGCCAGAGGATCACGTAGGCCATAAATGGTGATGCTGCTTGCTTACCGAAACCGTCCGAACCGTAGATACACACAAGCGCAAGGATGAGGGAAACAAAAGCGTACTCCCATCTCATTGGCAACTTATCGCCTAGCTGGAAGATAATCGCGCCCCCAAGGAAGTACGGGAGCATAAAGATGAGTAGCTGAAAATCGCCACTATTTCCAACGTAGGGAAGGAACCAACCGATTCTCGCGTGAATTGCTACCGACACGAGGAATAGCAGGATTGTTGGCCACACGTGGTTCTTTGTGAACGCCCATGACAGGAAGACACCGATGATGATGTAACACCAGAACTCGTAGTACAAACTCCAGAGGGAACCATTCCAAGCCGACGGATAAGGCACCGATGCAAGAGTGCCCGAGACATCGTAGTGATTAATTAAAAGGAAGATATTCGAGTAAATGTAGTGGAGTGGCGTAGTCGGAGTTGCGAAGAACCCGTCGAACGAGTGCTTTTCAACGTAATAGGCAATCGGTGCGAAGATGAAAGCAACCGCAACGAGGGACAGCAAGAATCCGGGATAGATGCGAGTAATGCGATTCATCAAATAGTGTGCGCCATTACTTCGAGTTCGTGCGCCCGTGATAAGAAAGCCGGAAATACCAAAGAAACCAACGACTGCCCAGCTACCCAGGTGTTGTCCCTGCCAGACAACACCATCTCCAACACCTGCCAGAATCTGGGCGTGAGAAAACACAACCAGAAACGCAAGGGCTAATCGCAGGAGGTTGAGGGCGTTATCGCGAGAGCCAAGATCTCGCGTATATGGTTGGGGCAGATGCATGGTCACTTAGTGTAATGGACGCATATCTGGCTCCCCTTGATCGACTCTTGTTTCTCGTGTGCAACCTACGACAGCGGTGAACAACGTGGATGTGCATGTGAATTCTTGTGGCGTAACGAGTCTGGGATCATTGTTGAAGCACGATGTGTTTCTCGGCTGAAATACTCTCCTGTGCGATAATCGGGTAACGATCAAGTTGGAATGATGCTCGAGTTTAAGGACAACGTATGGCAACGCCTGATGCATTTTCAGATCCGGAGCAACTTGCGAAGATTCAGGCAGTTCTCCTAAAGATTCTGAAGGATTTTGATCAAGCCTGTCGCGAGCTTGGGGTCGAGTACACGGTCTACGGTGGAACATCTATTGGGGCTGTGCGGCATCAGGGGTTCATCCCGTGGGACGATGATGTTGACGTGCTTATGACTCGTGCCGATTACGAGCGTTTCCTTGCCGAGGCGCCGAAGATTATGTCGAAAGACTATCGTTTCGACAATACGCGTACGGTGCCAGAATATCCCTTCATGTTTACCAAACTTGGGCTGGATGGAACTGTCTTCATTCCTGAGTTTGGCAAGGACTCGAAGTACCGGATGCGCCTAGCAATCGATCTACTCCCTCTCGATAATGTTCCGGGCGATGATCCTGCAGCGGTTAAAGCAATGAGTCGCAGAACATGGGTGTGGGGTCGTCTGCTCTACGTACAGGGAACCCCGACTCCCTACTTGATTGACACACACGGCTTCAAGCGTTTTGCGATCCACAGTGCAACCTCGCTTGCTCATTGGGCTATGCGTTTATTCCGTGTAACCCCACAAATGTTGCAGAACAAGTGGGATAAGGCTGCTCGTCGTTTCGAATCGGTTGATACAGGGATCTACGCTGACTTTTCGATGCGTGATCCGTGGAACTGGACAGTGACTCGCGAGGAGCTCTTCCCAGCTCTGGATGTTCCGTTTGAAGACATTACGGTCAAACTCCAGCGCGAGTACGACGCGGTTCTGACACGTTCGTACGGCGACTACATGCAGATGCCACCGGAAGAGAAGCGCCGTAACCATAAGCCGGTAGAAATCGATTTCGGTCCCTACGAAAGCCTCGCCTGAGAGAAGGACGAGTCCATGTCGGACGCCAGTGCCAGTAGTTCTCTCAAACGTGACTACTTTTGGAATACTGCATATTCTCTGATGCAGTCTGCTGCGACGGTAGTCATGTTGATCGTTGTCACTCGTGTTCTCGGTATTGAGATTGCCGGCTTATATTCGTTAGCAATTGCGGTCGGTCAACAATTCCAGACGCTGGGAATGTTTGAAGTACGCACGTACCATGTGACAGATGCGTCGGGGAAGTTTACTTTCGGCACCTATCATGCAACTAGAATCTTGACCGTCGGTGCAATGATTATTGGCATTGCAGGATACGCGGTTGTGAGTGGCGATGGGCTCTCCGCTGTGATGCTCATGATCCTGGTTGCCTCGATCCGCGTCTTTGATGCGTTCGAAGATGTTTACTACTGCGAGCTTCAACGTAGTGGCCATCTGGATATTGCTGGTGCAGCAGGGTTCTGGCGTACTTTTGTCACTACAGCTGTATTTAGCGCTGGGCTTGTCATTACGCAGAGCCTTTGGATGACAGTAATTGCAACTTTGGTTGCGTCGCTCGTAGCGATGATCGTTCTATTTGTTCCTCAGAGCGTGCGACTTTTTGCTTTCAAACCGCTATGGACAAAACGCGAGATTTCTGCTCTCCTCATTGATTGTCTACCGCTTGCTCTTGCATCGTTTATTTCCATGTATCTTGCGAATGCTCCACGTTTCGGTATTGACCGTTACTTGGGCCTGACAGAACAGGGTATTTTCGCAATTCTTTACATGCCTGCGGTAGCAATCAATTTGCTGGCGTTGGTTGTTTTTAGACCACTCCTCACACAGATGGCTCATCATTGGGTTCGCCACAACTGGTCAGGATTTGTTGGGATCGTGCGTCGCGGGCTTACCGCTACAGCGGGCGCATTTGTCGCGGTTGCGATTGTGACCTACTTTATTGGTGTTCCGATTCTCAATCTTGTTTTCGGTAAAGATATTGCTCCATATCGAACGGAGCTGATCGTTCTTGTCTTTGGTGGAGCCATGAACTCTGCCAGTGTGATTCTGTATTACGCGATTACGACGATGCGCCAGCAGAAGCTGGTCTTTGTAGGGTACGCCGTGTCAGCGTTGACGATTGCAGCTCTTGTTCCCATTCTGATCCCGCGTTATCAGATTATGGGTGCTTCGATTGCCTATGGGATAGCGATGACCGTGCTCTCCATGATCTTCGGACTCGTACTGGTGGCGAACAGGGATAAGAAAGCCGTCGAACAGTAGTCGTATGTGAGAGCCGAAACAACTTCAATCCCAACGCGGGGTACACTCTGTTCACTTTTTAGCTGAAAGACCGCTTCATCAGGGCAACGATGTGGAACCCGTAGTTTTTGGCGGTCGCCCACCCGCGGTGTTGGGGATTTTCTTGAATGCCGAGGTATTCAACGATGGGCGCGCTTCCCCTTAAAACGTAGGCGAACCGTTGATCTACCAAGGGGTAGGCAAGACTAGATTCAGTTGCATGTGGGTCAGCGTATGCGCGTAGGTGCTGGACTTGTGCCCGCAGACCGGTGCGCACGTCGGGGAAGCCGTTGCCTTGTGCTCCGTTACCTGTTGCGGCAAGTCCTGCGAAGTTGAACTGTTGGATCTTGACGTCGCCACCGAATGAGAGCCACGCGGTTTCTAGCATGGACTGGGCAAAGACAACTTCCGGGTTGATGCCTTCGGCTATTGCCTCGTCATAGAGGATCGAGAAGAAGTCTAAAGCGGTGGGAGCGCCCCCAATGCTGAGTGCACCCGAGGGATAGGAGTGACCCGATTGGGCGTATGCGTTCAGCATTGCTTGGATTGTTGTGGCACGGTTTGTGTGGGGGGCTCCCATGATCGGCGTAGGAGTAAACCACGTTCCGTCGGAGGCAAAGTAGTAGGTGGCCGAATCAATGTCCTGCTGGCCTGTGACCATTGCTCCTGAAGGGGCTAGGTAGTACCAGGTGCCGTTGTTTTCCAGCCAACCGGTTTTCATGGCGCCTGATGCTTCAAAGTAATACCAGGTTCCGTTCACTGATCGCCAACCGGTTGCCATTGCTCCGGAGGTGGTGAGGTAGTACCACGTGCCACCGTTGTCGACCCAGCCGGTTTTCATTTCGCCGCTCTGGGTGAAGTGGTACCAGGTGTTGTTGACGAGGGTCCAGCCGGTGGCCATTGCTCCGGAAGAGTCGAGGTAGTACCACGTGTTTCCATTGTGGAGCCACCCAGTTTGCATGGCGCCACTGGTGGCAAAGTAATACCATTTGCCACCGATGGACTGCCAGCCAGTAGTCATCGCGTTCGAGGAACTGAAGTAGTACCACGAAGAATTGATCTGCTTCCATCCAAGGACGGCTCGACCTTCTGAGTCAGCCCAATACCAAGAACCGCGATCTTGGAACCAGCCCTGCAGAATGTGTCCCGAACGGGTGAACACCCAACTATTGTCCTGGAGTGACCATCCGTCCTGGGAGGCTGGAGTTGGTGCAGCGCTGGAAGAAAGTGCCATTGAAGGTAGCAGTGTCAGCGCGAAGCACAGTGACGCAACAGAGCGAATGCGATGAGATCCCATAAGGCGAGTCTAATGATCTGAGTACCCTTTTGGAATCTCAGCTGTGGTTTCGAGCTAGATTCCCGGTGAGGGAAAGCAGATTCTAACGTACAACAGAGCTGTCTTCGGTTGTGTGTTCACTCGCTGGCACCGGAGAAATAGAAGAAGTCTTCTTTAGGCCACCCCATGGTGATTTTCCACGTGCCCACCGCATCGCAGCACGTTCGACTCCAAACCAGCTGAGAGTCGCCAGTGTCATCGTGATAAGTGCAGTGACAATCAAGAATGGAATGAATCCGAGTTTGTCTAGGTGAAGAGTGATCAGGAACTGAATGATGGGGAAGTGGAATACGTAGATCCCGTACGAAATATCATGTGTTTTCACCCAACGTGGTGATGGCACGATCGTACCTAGGTAGAGAACGAAGTATGCCATGAGTGGAGAGGCGAGTTGCTTACCGAAGTCTGGCAGGGCATAGATGATGCCAACTGAAGCGATAGCAGCGATCAGTGCATAGCGACCACGCATTGGAAGAGTGTCTTTCAGCTGGAAAATCAGCGCACCGCCCAAGAAATAGGGAAGCATGAAAATGAGTAGTCCCAAATCGTAGTTGCTATCGATGTAGGGATTGAGGCGTCCAATACCAGCGTGGGCCAACACTGAAACTGCGAATAGAACGGCAGTTGGCCAGACATGCTTGCGCATAAATGCCCAGGACATGAATACGCCGATGATGATGTAGCACCAGAATTCATATGAGAGCGTCCACAGCGACCCATTCCACGCCGTAAGCGGATGATCTGACAGGGTTGTACCGATGTGGTAGTAGCTGACTTTCAGCAGGATATTGCTATAAACGTAGTCAAGTGGGGTAGGGGAAGAACCAAAATATCCGTCAATAGTGCCCTTTTCAATCACGTGGGCAATAGGAGCGAGCACGAAAGCGACGAATGCTAGTGCTACAAGGAATGCAGGATAGATGCGGGCGACGCGGTTAATCAGATATTTTCCCGCATCGCTTCGGACTCGGGCTCCGGTAATGAGGTAACCCGAAATTCCAAAGAATCCAACAACTGCCCAGCTTCCGAGGTGTTGTCCTAGAACAACGACGCCATCACCTGTAGCGGTGAGAATCTGCGCGTGGGAGAAGACGACGAGTAGAGCGAAGAGCAAACGTAGAAAATTCAGCGAGTTATCTCGAGAACTGAGATCTTTTTGGACGAAGGTCTTTCGTAGCTTATCAAGCATGGATTCCTCAAGAGCTAAAGACAAGACTGAATCAGTTGTCGAGGGTGATGAGCTTGACGCGATCCGATAGACCACAGTAGTCAATCTGTTCGCGCGTAGTTTTGTAGCCCTCAGTGGACGTAATAACAGTCGCTTCTTTATCCCAAGCGCGTAGGAGCGGGCAGAGCATTCCGTAGTAGTCGCCGTGCCATTCGCGGTATGCGTGAATACGCACATCATAACTGGTAGGCGCTGAGAATTGAATAAGGTACCGATTTCGATCACCATCGAATGCGAGGTTGGACGCGTGACGAATGAACACGACAGGAGCGCCCTGGTTTTCGTCAAAAACTTCAACCAATTGGTCGTACAGTTTCTTTTCCTCAGGGGTCGGCATTTTGTGGTCTTTATCGGTGGGCATTGTTGCGTAGCGAGGCAGCGTGGGGAAGAGAGTCCCACCCCGACCGAAATGTTCAAATGGGAGAAGAGAGCCTACGCCCATGATGACTACCGACAGGGCAAAGAAGGCGGCTTGAACACAACGCCCTCGCCACCATGCGTAGGAGCGTCGGTCAGATGCTGATCGAGGGGTAAACGCTTGGCGGAGCGCTTCAATCGTCATGATGGTTGCAAATGTGATCGTTGAGATCCACATCATCTTCAGGGGATAGTAGCCCCAGCGAGAATCGCCAGATTCTCGCAGTAAGAGGAGGAAGAAGATCGCGAGCCAACTGCCAACTGCAAAGGCGCCAAGTCCCATTGCCTCGGGCGAGCGATGCCGGGGAAGGGCAGCAGCGAAAACGAAGAGCAGGAGAAGCAGAAGAATGCTGGCAATTGTAAGGTGGTCGCTTATCTCACCAGCAAAATAGCCGGGACCAGCAGAGAGGTAATCACCGTCGACGCGGAGTGCTGGGAGTGACCAAGCGAAGAAGAATACTGCAACGCAGAGCCAAGTCAGTGCGATCCAAATCAACTCTCGTGACGTTGGGCGATGTGCGGGAAGATTATGCAGACAACGTACAAGTGCCATTAGTAGCAACAGGCCGGGCATCAGGGAAGCCGGAGACCACGTAGCAAGAGTGGCGACCAGTAGCACAGGAAGCCAGATGAGTGCTTGGGCAGGACGGAGGGTCCGATAGGTAATCCACGAAAGGATCAAGATCAAATAGATAACTGGGATGTTGAGGTAGCCATCAAATTCAACCGCGCCAAAAATATTACGAGTAAAGGGGACCCATCCGATAACAAACACGGCAGCTGTACGTAGAGGCCATGGAGCGTGTGACAACAACGCCCACGTCAACCAGCCGGTAAACATACTGGCGAGACAACATACAACGAGACCCGCAACGATATTGCCATACAACATCGTCAGAAGTGGGCTGAAGGAAGTACCTGGCCCATAGAAAATTGAGGTGATAACCGCAGTAAGGAAGACAGGTTTGACCTCATCGCCGGAGCCTAGTCCGCCGTTCTGGTGGATTGTCAGCGCTTCGATGGTATTCATCACCATATCGTTACGCGTGAACTGAACCGGAACGCCACCGTCATAGTACGAGAGCAAATAGACGACTGAAGCGACACCGACAAGAGAGGGAAGAAGAATTGCGAGTGCGGTGAAGAAAGACCGACGATTCAGTGTCTGGTAGTTCCGATAGATGACGGCACCAATAAGGACAAGCGCAACGATGATGGCTGTCCAGAATACCAAGGCGATGCCAGTCTTGACGACCATTCCGAATAGAGCAACTGCGATCAAAGAAAACAGAAAAAGTGCCGTGGCACGCACGGAGTCTCTTAGGAACTGCAAATTCATGTTTTGAGCGTACCTGACTGATCTAGAGTTCTTGATAGCGGAAAGATTGGTGCTCGTCACGTTGCCAGTGAGGTCTTAGCTCTCCGAGATAACACGTTGAGTGACTTTAGTGATCTGATTGCTTTCCAGCTTGCTGGGATTTAATGATGTCGAGCTCGTAGTTGAGGATTGCGATTTCTTCAGTGAGCTTTCGTCGTTCTTCGCTGGCATGGGAAAGATCAACACTCATTCGGAGCGTAAGAAGCATAAAAACGACCGCGCCGGTTACTAGAGCGAGGTTCAAAGGAACCTGAACTCCCAAGAAGTGAGCAACAAAGCTCAGGGCCTTCGGGAACAAGGAAACGATCAATACCCCGATTGCAATGACGAACCACCACGTCGCGTAGCGTTCCTTCATTCCAGCATTGCGCATCTTGATGAAGATTGCGTAAAAGATGACGAGCGCGAAAAGGATGCCGAGCCAGTATGTTGATGTCATTTCTGATCTCCAGTTTCTCTCACTCGTCAGCCAACAGAGGGGCGTGTCAAGGCAACGGACAGTGCAATGAACGCGCGAATCAGGAATCGAGCAGCTTTAAGAGGATTATGTGAGGGTTCTCCTCCAGCACGGGGACGCATTTCTACGGGGACCTGCCGAATCGATAAACCGTGACGTTTTGCGATGACAAGTGCTTCGATTGTGTCACCCAGGTACTCAGCCGGATAGTTCCGTGCAAACAAAGCGATAGCTTTTCGGTTGCTTAGTTTGAAGCCCGACGTTGTGTCAGTCAATTTTGTTTCGCATACTCTCGAAAGGATTGTGGAGAGAACTTTCATTGCCCAATGACGGGGGCCTCGAACGGTGTAGTCGCCTTTTCCTGCGAAGCGTGCGCCGATCACAACATCGGCATCCGTTTTCTTCGCGGATGCCAAGAGATTCGAGATCTCCTTGGGGTCGTGTTGCCCGTCTGCATCGAGCTGAACAGCATAGTCGTAGTTGTTGCGTTGAGCATAGGAATAACCTGTCCTCATCGCTCCTCCGACACCGAGGTTGATTGGCAGATCAAGAACTATCGCGCCGTGTTCTTTGGCAATTGCTGCTGTGCGATCGCCGGAGCCGTCAGAGACAACAGCTATATCAGCCATCGAGCCGACTTCGCTACGAAGTTCTTCAAGCACAGGTCCGATGACTGCTTCTTCGTTCCATGCCGGAACGATGACCAAGATTCGTGATTTTGCTTCAGCCATTATCTGTTACTTTCTGTTCATCGGTGTCGAGTGCATAGTGGATGTATCGACCTAGACAATACTGTTTGCAATCAGAGCAAACGCGAGTGCAAACACGGCGAATACTGCCACTAGAACCGAAGAACTCTTGGACTTTACTGTCACGGGTAGACCTATCGCAAGAGCCGGTAGAAGAGCGGCACCATATCGCGGAGCAAGGTCAAACCCAACACCCATTGTGAGGTTCAGGTAGATGTAGAACGCGGGGGCTACGAAGATTGAGGCCAACAATAGGGCAAGCGCGAATGATTGGTTAAGTACTTCAGTGTTAACAGCGAAGAGAGCTGCTCCAACGAGACCTGAAACTAGAAGCAAGGAAGATAACGTTGTGAAAGCATAAGGGAGCCCGACTGCGCTGAGTAAGCCTCCATTGAGTGATACAGGGCCCATGTAAAGGTAGGTAAGGAAATTATCTAGTTGCTCGACCGCAAAAGTCGGCGAGAAGGGAACATGGGCATCGATTGAATAATCTTCTCTGATGTGGATTGCAGTGAGGCTCCTGTAATGCTGGTAAGCAAATTGAGCGACAAGGCCCAAAAGTAGGGCCAATAATGCAAGAAGAATTGGTCGCTTGAGTGAAGAACGTTCCTCTTTAACGCGTATGAAATAGATGAGGATAAACAGCAGTGCTGCACCCGTTGCAAAGAGCATCTGGAACTTAATCAGACCAAAAAAAATCGAAGCAACGATGAGGGGAATCGAAGTCCATTCTTTGCGGACCATTTTCAGCGTAGATAAGAAGATGAATGAACCTGCGAGCAAACTGAACGAGTCAGGGGTGACATAGAAGTTCGCCCACCTGATCGCGGGACTTGCAAGCATAAGGGCGGTCACTGATGCTGTGATAAGGCGTGAACCGCCAAGGTATCGTGCAAGGCGCCATGTCGCAGTTAATCCCAGCCCGAGCCACAGAGTACCGGTGAACTTGGCTAACAAATACATCTGCTTGCCGGGGGCGAGGAAGAGAAGAATCTTCGTCAAGAAAGCAGTGATAAAGAAATAGAGAGGTGAGTGAACTGAAGCGGTTGAATAGCCTTTAAAGGGATAATCTTCAGAGGGCGCATTGGTGTCACCACAGGCAGGACCTTGCGGGCCGTAAATCTCGATGCCTACGCATGTAATGAGCGAACGCGCGTATTCGTCCGTTTCAGAGTATTGACGAGTAACTTCGCCGTGCATTGCTTTATCAACAGCGTCGATATATACGTACTCGTCTTGCGGGGAGATCGCACTATGCTCCGAAATATAGCGATAACCGACGAGCGCTGAGAGCGCCGTAAAGATAAGAGCCAAAAGAATAGTTCGTACCCACAGTGGCGCCTCAGAAGCATCCCGATACAGTTTCATGTTCATGATGGTGCGAGTGCCTTCGCTTGGTTTGGTATCCAGGGCGGTCATAACGGGTAAGTTGCTCTCAGCTGAGAGTCTTTGTAAGAACCTGCATCGAGTTTCGTGGTGTGAAGCCTGTCTGTTCAAGCTTCGTCAAATCAAGCGTCGAGTTGAGAGGACGGGGAGCAATCTGTTCTTTTCCTGCGTAATACTCAACGGTTGTTACGGGGGTAACGTCGTCTGCTGAACGGCCGACTAATTCGAAAACTCGTTTCGCGATGTCACACCACGAGACAACGGGACCTCCACCAGAAAGGTTGTATGTTCCGTATTCGGCGTTAGTTGAAAGAAGGTGAATGATGCCAGCTGCTAGGTCGGTAGTAAAGGTAAGACGCCCTTTTTGGTCGTTGACAACGGTGGGATTAACACCTTCATCAGCAAGACCCTTCATCGTCTTAATGAAGTTCTTTCCATCGCCAACAACCCAGCTGGTCCGAACCAAGTAGTGCTGGGGAGTGGTGACAATTGCTGCATCGCCGCCAGCTTTCGACTGACCATACACGCCTAGAGGGCTTGGATTCTCGGTCTCCGTGTGAAATTCCACTGAACCGTCGAAGATATATTCGGAAGAAATATGCACCACCGTCAAGTGGTGTTTGCTTGCGATTCGAGAGAGATTCGCAGGTCCATGGGCATTGGCTCGCCAAGCAAGCGGGCGTCCTTCAGGTGTCTCTGCTCCGTCGACGTTTGTCCACGCTGCTGCATTGATAATGATGTCGTATTGCGACCAGTCGAGCGCGTCCATGGCGGCATCGTCAGCAATATCAAATTCTGGAAGATCGACACCCGTCACGTTGTACCCAGCTTCGGGGAGTTGCTTGAGGAGTTCGCGTCCAAGCTGACCATTTGCTCCGGTTACCAAAACACGTCGCGTATCCGGGGAAGGGAAAGGAATAACATCTGCGAGTTTGGGATGAGCTTTGTCCTTATCGGACAGAATCGCGTCCTCCAACGGAATTGGCCAATCAATTGCGACAGTTTCATCGTCGAGGTTCAAGAAGGTGTATTGTGCGTCGGCAGACCAGTGGTCATTCACCAGATAGGTGTATGCGGTATTTGGTTCCAAAGTCTGGTATGAATTGCCCACGCCTCTAGGAACGAAGACTGCAACCGAGGGGTCAATTTCAGTCGTGTAAACCGTTCCGAACGAAGGGCCTTCGCGCAGATCTACCCACGCGCCGAAGACTCGGCCGGTTGCGACCGAAACAAACTTGTCCCACGGCTCAGCGTGAATACCGCGTGTTACGCCAACTTCATCGTTGAAAGAAATGTTGTTCTGCACGGGGCCAAAGTCAGGTAACCCAAGAGCAAGCATCTTCTCTCGTTGCCAGTTTTCTTTAAACCAGCCACGGTTGTCTCCATGCACGGTGAGATCAATGCGTAGGAAGCCAGGAATAGGGGTTTCTTCAATGCCAAGAGCTTTTCCTGTCGCTGTCGTCATCGTGAATCGTGCTCCTACATCCATGGCTGGCGCTGAGTGGAAACTAGTACTGGAACGAGTTTAGGTGATAGGGGGCTGTTTATCGGTGAAGCAGACGGTGATATTCCTCAGTTGCACTCTGGTACATGTGTGAGTGTGATGCGCAACATGAGAAAAAGTCTTGGCATAATGAGCGTCAAGGTGCACAAGTAAGTCGACCAGTGCGCGCACTCAACCTGCGGAGGAACGATGAAAGGCATTATTCTTGCCGGCGGATCAGGAACCCGACTGAATCCGATTACATTGGGAACGTCAAAACAACTTGTTCCGGTGTATGACAAACCGATGATCTACTATCCGTTGTCAACGCTGATGCTTGCAGGTATCCAAGACGTCCTTGTCATTACGACACCACATGATGCCGAAGCTTTCCACCGCCTGCTGGGCGACGGTTCGCAGCTTGGTGTCAATATCTCGTATGCCGTTCAAGAAGTGCCGAACGGACTTGCCCAGGCATTTGTCCTTGGTGCTGATCATGTTGGAACTGACCCCGCGGCTCTCGTTCTTGGTGACAACATCTTCTACGGTCCCGGTATGGGCACGAAGCTTCGCCGTCATGTGGATCCTGATGGTGGTGCAGTGTTCGCCTACCATGTGGCAGATCCAACCGCGTACGGTGTCGTTGAATTCGATGATAACTACACCGCAATTTCTATTGAAGAAAAGCCTGCTCATCCGAAGTCGAACTATGCGGTTCCCGGTCTGTACTTCTACGACAATAACGTCGTAGAGATCGCGAAGAATCTCAAGCCTTCCGTACGCGGTGAATACGAAATCACGGATGTGAACAAGGTTTACCTTGAAGCAGGAAAGCTTCAAGTTGAGGTTCTCCCTCGAGGTACTGCTTGGCTCGATACTGGAACATTTGATTCCCTTGCTGATGCAACGAACTTCGTTCGTACAGTGGAAGCACGCCAGGGGATGAAGGTTGGAGCTCCTGAAGAAGTGGCTTGGCGTATGGGCTTCATTGATGATGAAGGACTGCGTCAGCGCGCTGAACCGCTGGTGAAGTCCGGTTACGGGCAGTACCTGCTGGACCTGTTGAAGTGATCTGATCTGTCAGTTTCCCGTCAACGTCGTGTGATGGGGAACTGGCAGACCTGTGTATGTACTGCCCTGTATCAAGGCCTCGGACATATACACTGACGCGTATGAATGGAATGAAGAAGCTCGCGAACTATTCAAAGCTGGGCGCCTCGTATTACAAACGTAACGGCGCACGACTGACAGTAGGGCGCCTCTTCCTTGGAGTGGGCACTCACTTATCCTCTCCCAAAAATGCGGGTGGGCTCAGCGGACGAAGGAATGCTTCGTTGGTGAAGTTCGAGGACGCGGCGGTTGCTGACTGGACAGTAGCTCCGCAGTGGAAACAAGAGCCTCGATCGGTCGGAGACGGCCCATTTACGACTGCCTGGATTATGTCTCCCCCCGGAGAGCATTCAGGTGGACACCAGAATATATTCCGTTTCCTTTCTTTCTTGGAACAAGCCGGACATACGGTCAAGATCTTTCTCTATTCCTCTAACCCCCTGCCGATCAACATCAAGGGCATCCAAAAGATACTTCGTGATTCGGTTGCTTATCCTCAGTTGAATGCTTCAATCGAGGTGTATTCGCCATCGGCTGGAGTCGGCGAAGAAGTCGACGCGATCTTCTCCACCGGTTGGGAGACGGCATACCCCTCGTACCTCGACCGTTCGAATGCGCGCAGATACTACTTTGTGCAGGACTTCGAGCCGTCGTTCTACTCTGTTGGCTCCGAATCCGTGCTTGCCGAAAATACGTACCGCTTTGGCTTTGAAGCTTTCACTGCTGGACGCTGGCTTGCAAAGAAGCTTTCCACTGACTACGGAATGAAAACACATCCCTTCGATTTTGCGGCAGATTTTTCACTCTATAAGCGAACGAATGAACAGCGCCGATCAGATGTGTTCTTCTATGCGCGACCAGTGACGGCTCGTCGAGGGTTTGAGCTGGGGGTCATGACTCTTGCTGAAGTGAAACGGCTACGTCCTCTAACAACGATTCACATGGCAGGATGGCCTCTCGGTGGTTGGGATGTGCCATTCGACTTTATCGATCATGGTGCGATGAGTATCAGTGATTTGAGTCCTCTCTACAACAAATGTGCGGCCGCTCTGGTGATGTCACTGACGAACATGTCGTTGCTCCCACTTGAATTGCTTTCGTGTGGAACGATCCCGGTCGTCAATGACGCAGAGAATAACCGTCTGGTTTCAGCTAATCCGCATATCGCATACACGCCACTGTCGCCAAAGGCATTGGCGCATAGAATCGTTGAAATTCTCGATGATTCTCAGCAGATTGAAAAATCTTGCGAGGCAGCCTCGTCCGTTTCGGATTTCTCATGGGACGATGCGGGGGCTCAATTTGTCACCGCCTTCGAGGAGGCAATGCGTGGCTAACATTCTCGTCATTGGCGGAAACGGTTTTCTTGGATCCCACCTCGTGGATGCTCTCGTAGTGCGTGAGCATCGTGTCACCGTATTCGACATGTTTTCGGGGACTACCCATTGGGCCTCGGAAGGCGTTGATATCGTTGATGGAAATTTTCTGAACATAGCTGATCTTCGACGGGCGGTTCGCGGCAAGCAGATTGTTGTTCACATGCTGTCGACGACGGATCCTGCAACAGCAGAAAATGACCCGATCGTGGATATTCGCACGAACATTCTTGGCTCGGTTGAGTTGTTCCAGATCTGTGCTGACGAGGGAGTTGAGCATGTCTACTTTGCTTCTTCAGGTGGCACGATCTACGGAGACCGCGATCAAGAAAACTTTTCCGAAGAGGATCTGACGCTTCCAGTTTCTCCCTATGGCATTGGAAAGCTTGCCATCGAAAACTACATGCGTTTCTTTGAACGGAAATATGGTTTGCGTTCAACGAGTTTCCGTATTTCGAACCCGTATGGGACTCGTCAAAACCCGCATAAGCGCCAGGGAATTATTCCGATTTTCTTGAGGAATATTCTGAACAATAAGCCTCTGACAGTGATGGGAGACGGAACGATGTTCCGTGACTACATCTATGTCAAAGATTTCGCGAATATCGTCGCTACGATGATTTCGACGGGCCCAAGCCAGCCGGTATACAACGTTGGTTCGGGACGTGGCACTACGGTGAACGAACTTGTCGACGCGATGGTCAACGTGACGGGTAGGCATCCTGTTATCGAATACCGTGACGTTCCCAGCACCTATGTCCACGGTAGCGTTCTTGACACGACACGCATCCAAAACGAGTTCGGACCGTTCGAAATGACTGAACTTGAGGTCGGTATTCAACGTACGTGGCAGGAGATTTGTGAACATGGCTTCTGAAAAAGAATATGAATTCGACGCAACAGTCGTCATTCTGACCTATAACGGTGAGCAACACCTTGAGGAAATTCTTAATGCGGTTCATGCTCAGCGCTATGGTGGCACGTTTGAAACGCTCGTCATTGATTCGGGATCCACAGACTCGACGCTCGACATCATCGCGAAGAATCCGTGGGTCAGGCTTCATCAGATCCCGAATAGCGAGTTTGGTCATGGAAAAACACGCAACCTTGGTGCCCACTTGGCTAAGGGGCGCTATGTTGTCTACCTGACTCACGATGCGACTCCAGCATCTGATCGCTGGCTTCATGAGATCACTGCTCCCTTTGATATTAGCGAGCGCATTGTTGCAGTTATGGGTTCTCAAGTGCCTCGTGCAGATGCATTCCCATTGCTGCGCTACGACGTGAAAAACACCTTTGCCAGTTTTGGGCCGATGCACGGTACAACCTTGTTCTACGACGATGATTTCATTCAGGACGAGGGCGTGCGTAATGCGGTGACCTTCTATTCCGACGTGAATTCGGCAGCTCGTCGTTCAGTTCTCACAGGCGAGATTCCTTACCGCGATGTTTCGTATGCCGAGGATCAGTTGCTTGGCCGAGATGTCATTGATGCTGGCTATATTAAGGCGTACGCTCCGCGAGCTGTCGTTTGGCACTCTAACGAGATGACGATCTTAGAATACGACGATCGTATGTTCGAAGAAACGCAGGGCCTTCGCGAAGTCGGGATTGATGTAGCCCTTCCGTCGATTCCTACAGTCGCAAAGCTTGTTGTTGGTGGAGTGCTTCGGGATGCTGTTCGTTTAGTTCGTGATCGCGAGGTTACAACCAAACGCAAGCTTCACGGATTGCTTGTGAACCCGGCCTATCATGTCCAGCGCTGGCGAGGCGTACGTCGAGGAGTGCGTTCAGCGTTGAAGCGCTATGGAGAATGAGGGGGAGAGTGAAGTGACTACAAGAGCGAACTCAGAGTTTCATAGCCCCTCTGAATCAGGAGCCGAATTATCAGGGATGACACCAGAAACACTCGACAAGATCGTTGCTGATCGGGAAGCACGCCTGGTTCAAGAACCTCTTAAAGAGCTCGGGGACAAGACGGGAATTATCAAAGGTACGCGGACGGCTGTCCGAGATCTGTGGCGACGTCGAGAACTGTTCGGTTACCTTGTCAGACGAGAGCTTAAAGCAAAATACAAGGACTCAACTTTCGGTTTTGCCTGGTCGCTAGTGAAGCCACTGGCACAATTGCTGATCTACTTCATCGTTATTGGTCATTTTCTTGGAGCAGCGCGAGGTATCCCGCAGTTTGCTATCTTCGTCTTCTCCGGGTTGACAGCATGGACGCTATTCGCTGACATCATTAATGGAGGAACCGGATCAATTGTCGCAAATTCCGGGCTTGTAAAGAAGGTTTACCTTCCACGTGAGGTATTCCCACTATCTGTTGCAGGAAATGCGCTTGTTAACTTCTTAACTCAGTTCATCATCCTCCTGATTGCTGTCGTATGTACTTTTCAATTCCCGCATCTGCATTTACTCGTATTCTTTCCGCTAGCCCTTCTTCTCCTTATCGTTTACGGCTTGGCTGGAGGCTTATTTCTCTCAGCAATAAATGTTTACTTGCGTGATGTTCAACATCTGATTGAAGTGATTACATTTCTAGGATTCTGGGCTTCCCCTATTGTCTATTCCTATTCTTTCGTAGCAAACACAGTTTCCGGATGGATTCTTGAACTGTACCTGGCTAATCCAATTACCCTAGCAATTCTTGGGTTCCAAAGGACAATGTGGGCGGCAGGAGTCGATGCTCCCTATCCCACTCATATGATTCTCCGCATGACAATTGCTTTGATTGTCGGAATTCTTCTTCTTTTCGGAGCGCACCGCGTGTTTGTGCGTCTCGAAGGTAACTTCGCACAGGAGCTGTGATAATGGCTAAGACTTATCCAGATGTTATCCGTGTAGATAATGTGTCAAAATCTTTTAAGATCCATCGAGATATGTCGATAAAGGATCGAGTCGTCCATTCTTCAAAAGCTCATATCGAAGAGTTTAATGCGTTGGAAGACGTTTCTTTGTCGATCCCAATGAATCAAACAGTCGGTCTGATGGGACACAACGGTTCTGGTAAATCTACACTGCTTAAAATCATGGGCTCGATCATTCGTCCGACGATAGGAACGGTGACTACACGTGGGCGCATGGCGGCTTTACTTGAGCTTGGAGCTGGCTTCCATCAGGATTTAACTGGTAGAGAGAACGTCTTTCTCAATGCATCAGTTCTTGGCATGACTCGCGTGGAGACTGAACGACAGTTCGATGAGATCGTTGCCTTTTCTGGAATCGAACGCTTCATCGACACTCAGGTGAAGTTCTATTCCTCCGGAATGTATGTGCGCCTAGCCTTTGCAGTTGCGGTTCACTCGGATCCGGACATTCTTCTTGTTGATGAAGTCCTTGCGGTTGGTGATGAGCCATTCCAACGAAAGTGCATGGATAAGATTTCCGAATTTCAACGTGAAGGACGAACGATTCTTCTTGTCTCGCACTCAGCAGATCAAGTGAATGCGGTCTGTGACCGCGGTGTTGTTCTCGATCATGGACACGTTGTTTTTGACGGTAATACGCAAGAAGCAGTTCATGCTCTTCGTGAAGCATTTGAGCTTGCCGATAGGGAACAGAAGGAAAGCGATCCTTCAGATTACTTGTTTGGCAAAGTCCGTCTCGATGATGTTTATATTGAGGACGCACACGGTAATCGTGTTCATCGCCTGAATACTGGCGATGATATGAAAGTCCAGATGGTTTTCACCACTGAAGAGAAAATGGATGACTGGCTGGTTGGTATTACATTCGAGACCAATCTTGGTCAGCACTTGTTTACATTTGATACCAATGCCTCAAAATCGGTGATGCCTTCAGTTACGGGTCAGAATCGAGTCACATTCTCGATTCCTAATCTTCCTCTTGGGGATGGAATGTATCGCCTTCATGCGGGGATTGCAGATGGACTTGGGAGGACCATCAATCATCGCCACAACGCGTGGGACTTGATCGTTGCTGGGCCTTATGCAGGTACGGGGCCGATTGCGATGATGCCAACAATTACTTTCAATGATTGATTCTCCGCGCATCAGCGTCGCCCTGTGTACGTATAACGGCGAACGATTTATCGCTCAGCAGATTGAGTCGATTCTGGCTCAATCCATGCCGGTGGATGAAATTGTTCTGGGCGATGACGCTTCTAGTGACAACACAGTTCAGATTGTTGAAGAGCGTGTTGCTGGAACAAACATCGACCTCATGGTCCGGCGTCATAATCCCGGCCTTGGCGTCAGGAGTAACTTTGCTGATGCAATCAGCGCGACGACCGGTGACGTCATTATTTTGTGCGATCAGGATGATGTCTGGCATCAGGACAAAGTTGAGAAACTAGTTGAAACTCTTGACGACAAAGAGCTCGTTCATTCTGATGCCCGCCTTGTCGACGCTGAGGGGAATCCAAAGGGATCGGCGCTTCTTGAAGAGCTCAACGTCAGCGCGTGGGAGAAACGGAACCTCGTCGATGGCGATGCGCTCGCGGTACTACTCAAGCGGAACCTTGTTACGGGCGCAACGGCTGCGGTGAAGGGGGAATTCGCGCGCAGTATTATGCCGGTTCCTGACGGCTGGATCCACGACGAGTGGCTTGGGTTCATTGCCGCTTTCGATTGTCAGCTGGTTCTTCTTCCAGAAGCTCTGACGGACTATCGCCAGCATGAGAACAACCAAATCGGCGCGAAAAAAGAACCGTTATTTGTTCAGATCAAACGCAAGATTTCAGCAGACTCTGATGATGATGCGCGGCGCTTGACGCGAGCCCTCAGCGCATCCCACTTCGTCAATACAACACAGCGTGGCACAGCCGAACAACGACACCGCCTTGAAGAAGCTGTGAAGCATCAGCAGGCTCGTTCACTCATGCCCAAAGGGCATCTTTCTCGGATCCCATCGCTTATGGGGGAGGCGTCTAAAGGCAACTACTCGAAGTATTCGCGGGGTATCTGGGCGTTCGGTCGTGATCTTCTGCGGAGCTTTGATTCCTGAGATGCACATCTTGCTGATGGGGATCAGGGGAGGGCGTGTTTCTCCCCGCGGGGCCGGGGCTTCTTTTACTCGCAGGCACGGCATCAAGAAATGTGCCTCCCTCGGCTTCTCTTTCCTATTGATGGTGCGTCTGAGGTTCATTCACTGTCCTCGTACGGCATAATTGCCTATAACTGTTTATTCGTTAGGAGTTCATCGTGCGAATCGTCGTTACTGGTGGTGCTGGTTTCATCGGAGCCAACTTTGTCCACACTCTTCTTGAAGACCATCCGGATGTGGATGTTGTTGTTCTTGATGCGTTCACCTACGCAGGCAACCGTGGCTCGTTGACCGACGTGTCCGAGGACATGGCGAAACGTCTGAGCGTCATTGAAGGCGACATTGCGGATGCTGATCTTGTCGATTCAGTCGTTGCGAAAGCTGATGCTGTCGTGCACTTTGCTGCCGAGTCGCACAATGACAACTCTCTGAACGATCCGTCGCCGTTCATTCAGACGAACCTGGTTGGTACGTTCACCCTGCTTGAAGCAGTCCGACGCCACAAGGTTCGTTTCCACCACATTTCAACCGACGAGGTCTACGGCGATCTGGAACTGGACGATCCCGCTAAGTTCACGCCGACCACTCCCTACAACCCCTCGTCGCCCTACTCGGCATCGAAGGCCGGCTCGGACCATCTGGTTCGCGCGTGGGTGCGTTCGTTCGGTGTGGAAGCAACGATTTCGAACTGCTCGAACAACTACGGTCCCTACCAGCACATCGAGAAGTTCATTCCTCGCATGGTCACGAACCGTCTGCGCGGTGTCCGTCCGCGCCTGTACGGCGATGGTCTGAACGTTCGCGACTGGATCCATGTTCGCGACCACAACACGGCGGTCTGGGACATCCTGATGAAGGGTCGTATCGGCGAAACATACCTGATCGGCGCTGACGGTGAAACGAACAACCATGATGTTGTCACGATCCTGAACGAACTGATGGGCTACCCGGCAGACGATTTCGATCATGTCGCCGATCGCCCTGGCCACGACCTGCGCTACGCGATCGATAACACGAAGCTCCGCGAAGAACTTGGGTGGGAGCCCCACTTTACGGACTTCCGCTCGGGTCTTGCCGACACGATCAAGTGGTACACCGATAACGAAGCATGGTGGGCGCCGCTGAAGGAAGCCGTCGAAGCGAAGTACGCGGCTGAAGGTCACTGATTCGTGGATAGCCACGCACGTGGCGCGTTGGGTGAAAACCCGCGCGTCACGGTCTTAATGGCGACCTACAACGGTCGGACGTGGATTGACGAACAGATCGATTCAATCCTTGATCAGAGGGGAGTCGACGTAACGTTGCTCGTTTCTGATGACGGGTCAACAGACGGCACTGTTGAACACGTTGCACAGCGCGCTGGTCAGGATCGACGTATTCGCCTTCTTCCGCCTCGCGACGGTACGCCGGGTGTGACGGGGAATTTCCTTCATCTGTTCATGACGCATCGTCCGGATGGTTCGTATGTTGCGTTTACGGATCAAGATGATGTGTGGCATCTGGATAAGTTGTCCAGACAGATTGCGATTCTTGAAGCTGAACATGCGGATGTGACATCCTCGAATGTCACGAGCTTCGATCAGTCGGGGAAGAAGACTCTGATTGATAAAGCGGGTGCCATGCAACGGTGGGACCACATTTTTGAGGCTGCCGGACCGGGGTCGACCTATGTTTTTACGCCGGAATTCCATGAAAAACTTCGTGATGCTCTAGAGCTTTTGGACTACTCTGCCATCGGGGTCCACGATTGGTACGTGTATGCGATTTCGCGTGCGATTGGTGCCAAGTGGATTGTGAGTGCGACGCCGACCCTGGATTATCGTCAGCATGAAGCGAATGTGCAGGGCGCGAATAGGGGATTGGGAGCGTATGCCGACCGTTTTGCGCGTCTGCGTAGCGGTTTCTATCGTGGTCAGTTTTTGGCGGTCGCGCGTGCTGTGCGTCAGGTGGCACGATACGACGATCAGGTGATGGCGGATCTGAGCTCACTGATCGGCGAGCTTGAGGACACGTCTGTTTCTGGTCGTCTGAAGTTCGCTCGTCGTTGGCGTCAGATTCGACGCAAGCCTCGTGAAGGTTTCCAGCTGGCGCTCGCACACGTATTGGGCGTGTGGTAGTCGCCGATTGTTCGGTCGCGTTCAGTGCGCGCCGTCGTGAAGGAGCGATGCGCCTTCTGACTGAGCGATTCGTTGTGCCTCTTGCTCGGAATACAGTTTCGGATCAATAAGTACGAGGCTGCGCCCAGTTAACCAGTGCGTGACTGCGATGGGGGCGCAATGATCCAACTGATAAAGGGCAATGCGTTGCGATTCAGAAGACGCGGTGTCTGGTGGAAGCGGGTGGGTGATGCCACACGCTTCTTCAACGGATGTGGGTGCCCGCTGTGGAATGGGTACTTCGAGTGCGTCGCTTTGAGCGCCGACCTCCATGAGTGCATCGAGCACTCCATCAGGCAGGGGCTCTCCATTCCACGAAAACGTGAGGTAGGTGCTTGGTTGGGCTAACACCCACGCGCCGCGCTTCAGCGCGTCGCGTGAGGCCTCGTCAACCGAATCTGTCACAAGGATGTCGGAAACACCTAGCGTTGCTGAATCACTGCAGAGCTTCAATCCCATAGCAAGCGCGGGAACGCTCCACGTGAGCTTCTGCCACGGGCCCACGGCGAGGCACAGTGTTTGGCGCGTCTCATTGTTGGAGTCAGAAGAGACGGTCGAGGGAGTTTCGAAGCCAAAGGGGCCATCAAACAGGTTCGGAGCAAGGTCGCTTCCCAGAAGATTGGCGACCTTCGCGAACCAGCGGGCAATGACCGGTCCGTTGAACTCAACGCGTTCTTGCGAATAGATCGTCATTTGCGGGGATGGACGTGTTGCCAGAAGCGAAATGAGTTGCGGGAAAGTGGTCATAAGTGGAATCGTAGTGGACAGATGTTCTCCAAGCTCATCGAATAACAATGCCGGATTCCTGCCGAAAACCTGCTTGAGGCGCACAAATACTGGCTAACCACAATAGTTCACTTCTTGCAACTGGCAGGCAAGGATTTCTCAATTACTCCCTCGGGCTTGACTTATGAAGATGACACGCGTGTAATTCTTATATTGATGTAAAACTGCAAGGAGATATTCGCGTGTGGAACATTCTCGGTGACGGACCGATTTCTTGGTCTGAAGCACTCGATGCTGACTTCTACGCGTCGATTGACGGTCCTCTTGCATGGCAAGAGCACGCACTCTGCGCTCAGACCGACCCGGAAGCCTTCTTCCCCGAAAAGGGCGGGTCAACACGCGAAGCAAAAGCTGTCTGCCAGTCCTGCGAAGTTCGTGAAGAATGCTTGCAGTACGCTCTCGACCACGACGAGCGATTCGGTATTTGGGGCGGGCTGTCAGAGCGCGAACGCCGTCGTATGCGTCGCCTCGCTATCTGAAAGATGACTCTCCAGTGAGCTCCTCTGTCGTAGCTCTCGTTGTTGCTCACGAGGCCACTGAAATCCTCAGCGATGTCCTCGTTGCTGTTCAAGCCCAGACAATGAAGCCTGGTGCAATCTATGTTATTGATTGTTCTCCAGCGTCAGACACTGAAATTGCTGGGCTCATTGGTCGCATTGCTCCCACGGCCCACAGAATCAGCGCGCCCCGCGCCAAGAACATTTCGCAGGCTCTCAATCGGGCGTTCGCCGATAAAGACGCTGCTCTGAACACCTACGCGTGGGCCTGGGTCCTTCACTCCGATTCCATTCCTGAACCAGACTGCTTGAATGCCCTCTGGGCACATGCAGACCGCTCACGCACCATCGGTGCCGTCGGTCCAAAACAAATGTGCTCCGATGGGTCCCACATCATTGAATGCGGTATTCAGGCAACGTCCAGCGCGCGTCGAGCTGACGGAATTCTCCGTGGCGAAATCGACCAAGGACAATACGACTCAACCTCTGATGTCCTGGGCGTCGGCACTGCGGGAATGCTCGTCTCCACCGTTGCCTGGAACGCAGTGGGAGGATTTGACACTGCTCTCGGTCCGTTCGGAGAAGGCCTCGATTTCTCCCGCCGGTTGCACCTTGCCGGCTATCGCGTTGTTGTAGCGCCCAAAGCGAGGATTCGCCACCTTCGTACCTCGTACATTCCTCCGGCACTACTGGCGCTCAGCGAAAACACTGAAGAGTCTTTAGACGACCAGCCTGCAACGGCGAGTGACGATGCCCGCGTTCTCGATCTGTTCAACCAGCCTTCCTCCATTTCCGTGCGCGTCCCCCGCGATATGAGTTTTGGCCAGCGTCGCTTTGCCCAGCTCTATAACTGGGCAAAGGGCGTGCGAGTCTTCACTTTGCCATTCTTGGCGCTCTGGCTTGCCTTCTGGTCGCCCGCACGTGCTTTTGGGCGCTTAGTCAGCGGTCGCGGTGAACTGTTCTGGCCTGAATTGCGGGCATGGTTGGCTCTGATTGCGATAACCCCGCACCTGCTCTTAGCGCGTCACCGTGCAGCACGTAGTCGTATCGTTCCCGTCAAGGTTCTTCGCGAGCTGTACGTAAGCGGTCGACAGGTGCGTGACAGTGCGCGCAGACGACGCCAGGCAATCGGTCAAGACAAAGACGAAGACCCGCTGGTCACCGCATCGCGCGCTCAGTATCGTTCGCGCTCACGCGTAGCTTTCGCGACCATCATGCTCGCCACGATCGCCCTTGGCGTGGCCTTCTGGTGGGGACGTACCTCGTCAGTGAGTGGTGGCGCGTGGCGTACTCTCCCTTCGTCGTGGAGCGATCTTTGGGACGCAGCATGGGCTTCATGGATCCCCGGTGGCGATGGTATGGCCGGCCCTAACGATCCGCTGTTGATTCCCTTCGCACTTATTACGTGGCCTTTCTCTTTTGCCGGCATCGAACCGACTACCGTTATCGGCATCATTGCGATGCTCACCGGGCCACTTTCCTGCCTGAGCGCATGGCACCTGACCGGTCGTCTGACTCAGTCCATCGCAGTGCGTGCCCTAGGATCGCTCGCATGGGCATTCCTTCCGCCCCTCAGCCTTGCCGCCTCGCAGGGGCGTATCGGACCGGCACTCTTCCACGTCCTGCTTCCCCTTGCCGTTGACCAATGGTTCCGCGTTCTCATTGCGCCAGAGCCTCTGCGAATTGCCGGAGCGCAAGGCACCGTGGAACTGCTCAGGTCAGAACGAACCGGTGCGTTAGCGCGCTTTGCGTTGACCTCGGCCTTCCTTGTTGCAGCGCTTCCTTCCGGGCTTCTTGCAGTGCTCTTCGCACTGATTGTGGCTACCGCAACCCGGCGCCTGCCATGGGTTCACGCTCTGCTCGCTCTTCTTCCTTCGGTTGTTCTTATCACTCCGCTCTACGCTTTCGCCCTGACCAGTCCCGGAGGCTGGCGAGCCTTGCTGGATGCTTCGGGCGGAACCTTTGCTTCCACGTCCGCGCCCTCGTGGTTCACGGTGCTCGGATTGGGAAGCACGGCCTCGTCGATTCTTGAAATGAGCATCTGGGTCGCGCCTTCGGCATTCTTAATCATCGGGGGAGTGGCATGCTCCTTCGCAGTCATGACCACGTCGACGCTTAGCGCGCACCGTCGCAACCGCGTCGTCCCACTGATCGTGTTCACCAGTGCACTGATTCTTGCGTCGACACCCTTCGCCTCCAGACTCGATGCAGGCCTGAGCGGAGCAGCCACGACAACTATCTGGACTGGCACTTACTTCTCGCTTGGCGCGGTCGGCATGCTTGTTGCCATCGCACTTTCGTCCTCTCACGTCAAGACGTGGGACGCCAAAGCACCGTTCTGGCTGAAACTCGTCGCTTTCATCGGCACAATCGGAATCGTCGCCGGTGGGGTGCTTCCTGCTTTTACTCACATTCGTGCGCTTGGCGCTGACGGCGACTTGACGCAAACTCAACGCTTGACTTCAGACCACGTCGTCGCCAACCCGAATGTGATCGCGGCAGTGTCCAAGCAGGCGCAAACGTCCGAAACTGCAGGACGCGTCCTTGTCCTGGACGCAGACGCAACATTCTTCGTCATTGATGCCAACGTATGGCGCGCAAACGGACCGTCATTCACCGACTCAACAGCGCTTACCCGCGCGATCGCCTACCACGAGGCCGCCGCGGGTGCACCATCGGACGCAGCAACAGCAGACCTTCAAACGCTGGTGCTCACGCTCGTTTCCTACCCTGACGCCTCTACAGTCCAGGCAATCGGTGAACACGGAATCGACTCGATTCTGGTGCGCTCTGATTCTGTACAAGTCCAGCAGTTCGTGCAAGCACTGGCATCTGCCCCCGACATTGAACGCGTTGGCGAAACCGATGCGGGATACCTGTGGCGTATCCGCCCGCAAGGCCGTACCCCTGCGCGGGTGACACTGAATGCGTTCAACACCGTCGCCAGCCTCGACTCCGGTTTGCTTGATGCGCGTGGAACGGTTGAAAACACCGGAACGAATGCGACAGTGCAACTGGCAGAACGCGCGCATTCCAGCTGGAAAGCAACAGTGAACGGAACCGAGCTAACCCCGCAGCTGGCCTCCAATGGCTGGGCGCAAGCATTTAGTGGGGTTACCGACGGAGAGCTTCACGTGTGGCATCAAAGCTGGTGGCAACTCCCGTGGATGATCGCATCACTGGTGGCTCTAGGATTCGCGTTCTTGGCCGGTATGCCGTGGAGGAAGCGTCGCTCATGACTGAACGCATGAACAAACCGGTCGCACTGCTCGCTTCCCTTGGTGCGCTTGCACTCTTGGGGCTTGCCGCTAGCGCTACAACGTTCCTGTCCGGTGAAGAACCCACGACGATTGAAACACCCGTCATCACGGCTGCCCCGTCGTCGGTGACGCTTGCATGTCCACCGGGAATCATTGACCCATTCGCGTCGACTCCTGCCACCACGACTGCAGGACACATCTGGTCGACTCTTGCCCCCACAGACGGTGATGAACTGGCCCGATCGATCACTGCCTCAGGGGCGCCAAATGAAGAAATCAGCGTTCCTACAGGTGTTGTCATCACTGGCCAAGGCGGCGGAGAACTACTGGGATTGTCAGCCACGGGTTGCTCACTTCCCAGCGGTGATCAATGGATTCTTACGGGCTCGACGTATGCGGGTAATGACGTTGTTCTTGCTCTGGCCAATCCCAGCGCAACCCCAGCAACCGTTTCCGTGACCGGCTATGGGCCGATTGGATTGCTGGACGATGCTCCGCACACGCTCACCGTGCCCGCTGGGAAAACGATCACCGTCGTGCCCTCGGGCTGGTACCCCGACGAAGAGAGAATCGCCCTGCATATTGAGTCCGATTCGGTGGGCATCTCCGCGTGGGCTCAAACTTCCCGATTGGATGGCGAAATCCCCGCTGGTGCCACATGGAGTGCGTCGACGAAACCTGCGACACAAGTAGTGTTCGCGGGTCTTGGTGGCGAAACAGCGTCTCTTCTCCGCATCGGTGTCCCCGGGGAAGACCCCGCGTCGATTCAGGTCACCTTGATCGGCGAGGACGGGTCAAAGGTTGTCGAAGGAACAGAACTGGAAATTGATGCCCAAACCGTTCTGGATATTCCACTGACGGGTATCGCGTCAACCGCCAGTGGCATTATGGTCACTTCCGATGCGCCGGTCGTGAGTGCCATTGAACAATCGTGGGATGGCGGAAAGTGGGCGCAGACGGATCAGACGTGGACGATCCTGTCGAGTATCGCCACTGCGAACGCTCTCTCGAAGGCAGATGTTCCAGGGCTAACAACCCTGAGTGATCTGGTAACAAAGGAACTGAGTGCCACGCCTCTGCGCGCAACGTCTCTGGAAAGTAACTCCGGTGTGAGCGACGTGAATGCGCAGATGGTACTGGTGAATCCTCTCACGGATGCGTCCTCAGACGCTACGGTCAGCGTTGCTGGTCGGGAAATCCAAGTTCCTGCGGGCACATCCACCGTCGTTGATCTTCCTAGAGATAACGGCAAAGTGACATCTGATCAGCAGATTTACGCCTCCATCGTTGTCAGCGCAACAACTCCGAATGGTGTTGTGCACGCAACGTGGAATGTCGGCACCGGAGGGTTGGCAACGCAACAAGCTAGGGTCCACGTCGGCCCCTGACGGTGTCCCGGCTGGCAGTGTGTTTTCAACTAGGTAAGGCACGCATATTAGCCGACGCGCTGACAACGTGTTCGGCTGGCAGTGTGTCTTCAACCTGTCAGCGCAGGTATTCGTCTAATTCATCCGGCGGAATCGCCAAGATGTGCGAGATCCTGTCGACCAGAATCTGACGTGTAATCTTCACGACGTCCTGATCGCCTGCGCGAAGAACGATCGGAAGCCGATAGATGACAATTCTGTCTCGAAGACCTCGCCTGCGATCAGCGTGGAAAATGCGCGCAAGCACTTCAGCGTGTGATTCCCACGGAGCTGGATTTGACGGAGGAACATCCTCGGTAGCGAATTCGATTGTTGCCACTTCGGGCCAGCGTCGAGTGAGCTCTACGATGTGCGCGCCGATCATTTCATCGAAGGCTTCGCGCCTGGTTCGCCATGCGGGTGTTCCCGGGAAAAAGACGGGACCCCTGCCACCACGACCATGAGGATCGCGACGAGGATGATGAATTCGACTAGGCACCCCACAACATTAACGTGCTTCGCCTTAGCCAGAGTGCCAACGCCCCGAATGGGTAATCCTGGCGTAGGCTATGGGGGTGATTTCGGCTCGTCTTTGTTCTAAGCCAGGATGCTCGCGTCCGGCAGTTGCCACGTTGACCTATGACTATGCGGACGCTACGGCTGTCCTCGGCCCCCTGTCAACATATGCGCAACCCAACGCGTATGACATGTGCGAAGACCACGCGAACCGCTTTAATCCGCCTCAGGACTGGCAGCTCATCCGACTTGTCACCCACTTTGATTCGGTTCCGCCTTCGGGCGACGATCTGCTTGCCCTTGTGGACGCGGTTCGCCAGGCCGCCAAGACGCCTACCTCGTCATCCGAAGCATCGCAGGCTGGAGTTCCTCCGCGTTCGTCCGCCTCTCAGGCAACGGATTCGCCATCGCGTAGTTCCAGACCGCGAACCTACGAGGCCTGCGAACGAGGTCCGTTTACGTCCCAAGATCCTGATACTTCAAGCCCTCTTGACCCGCAGTCTCCGTATGCGAAACGCAGGGCTCAGTTCACGGTTATTTCTGATTCTGACGCTCCGCACTCGCACTAAACGGACGCGCTCAGCAGGCTCAGTGACGAATCTGCTCCATCAACGTGTAAGCGAAGTTTTCTTTGCGGATACGTTCGTCGACGTACATCAACGCGATGTATGTCTGCGAAAGAGGCATGACAAGCATCTGCACGATCGTGGATGCTACTGCCGCTAACGGAATTGCGGTCAGATACATCTGCGGATCGGTACTGATGGTGAACGAAGTGAAGTCGGTACTGATGGTGAACGTAGTGAATGTGGAGAGCACTCCGGAGAAAATACTTCCGATCGCGCCCATCACCATTGCAATCAGGATGGTGCGTCCAAGAGTCTTGAACGCTACGCCTTGTGTGAGCTTCCACGAGCGCTTCAACGCTTTAAATGGGGAGAGATTTTCTACCGCGCATACCGTTTGAGCAAAAATGAACCGAACGTGGAAGAACACGCACACAAGGAATGTCGTGATCGCTCCAACTGAGCCGAAGAGCAAGAAAACCATCATCATCTGAGTGTGGCTACGGTCGGTGACGTAGTTTACGCCTAGGGCGACCAGCGAGAATACGGCGAACGTAACGCTGACGATCAGGGTGAAGAGGAATGCCCAGAGAATGTTTAAACCGATCATGGCAAGCAGTCTGGACTTAAAGCGCTTGAAGGCATCTTCGGCGGATAGCTTCTTACCGATGATCGCGTCAGCCGTACCGTTTGGAACCACGATCGCTGGGAACAAGCCAGCTAGACCAAGCAGAATCAGAACGAAGGGAATAGTACGAAGCGCCATCGTCATCCCGATTGTCGACAGGTCATCGGTCGATATGTGACCGTCAAAATCAACAAGCGACGTGAAATTCGGTAACGCGAAATAGATCGTGACGAGCGTAATGATCCCAGCAACAATCGTGACGATTCCGGGAAGAATGAACAAGATGAACGGGTTCTTTGAAAGAGCCTCGAACGTTCCAGAAAACAGGTCACCCACGCCCAGTGGGCGCAGGGGGACAATTCCGGGCTGAACTGGGGAGGGAGAACCGGGCGACATCGGCGTGGAGCTCATTGCCTGAATGGGAGGCTGATTGAAGCCCTGAGTGGACGAAGGATCCTGAGAGGCACACACAGTGGCATTGTCCTGTGGGTGGAACTGCGGAGTGTTCGGAGAATCCGGTTCTCCCCATGAACCCACGTGGAGGTGGCGGAAGTCGTGTGAATCAGTCATGACGGCTCTCTGGAGGTCACTTCAATCAATGAAGATGAAAAAAGTATGGCATGAGACGATAAAGAGATAAGGAAAATGGGCAGCGAAAAGGGGAACGTTGAACCATTTGGCGAGTCGAGTCACAAAAACCGTTCGATCGTGACACGATCGTTATATGACTCCGCGAATCCTAGTAGTCGACGATGACGTCGCCCTTGCAGAGATGATTGGCATCGTATTAGAAGCCGAAGGATTTGCTATCGCCACCTGCCCAGATGGAAGCGGAGCGCTCGCGGCTTTCCACGCGTCGAATCCTGATTTGATCCTCTTGGATCTCATGCTGCCCGGTATCGACGGAATTGAAGTCTGCCAACAGATTCGTCTGGAGTCGGATGTTCCGATTGTCATGTTGACCGCTCGCACGGATACGTCAGATGTTGTGGCTGGCCTTGAAGCAGGTGCGGACGACTATGTGGCAAAGCCGTTTAAGCCGAAGGAGCTTGTTGCTCGAATTCGTGCACGTCTGCGTGGGCGTGACGACTCAGGTGACGAAAAGCTGTCGATTAATGACGTCGAGATTGATGTTCCTGGGCATGAGGTCATGCGTGGGGGCGAAGCAATTTCGCTGACCCCGCTTGAATTCGATCTTCTTGTCGCGCTGGCGCGAGCACCGTGGAAGGTGTTTAGTCGAGAAGAACTTCTTGAGCAGGTGTGGGGGTACCGCCATGCGGCGGACACACGTCTTGTGAATGTTCATATCCAGCGTCTGCGTTCGAAGATCGAACGAGATCCGGAAAAGCCTGAAGTTGTTATCACGGTGAGGGGAGTCGGCTACCGTGCCGGCGCAGGCGCCTGACCGTGGCGTGGCAAGCGACACTGACTCGGAGCTCGTTCAAGATGACGCGGTGGCTTCAACCAGCGATGTTGCCAGCTCGCCTGACACGCCTTATCACAAGTACCCGTGGCTGAAGAAGTGGGTTCAGAGCCTTCGTTCACGTGTGCGTAAGTGGACGAACTCGCGTGTCTACACAGCCGTCTATCGCTCTGGGCCTGCGCGCGCGGTCCGCGCCTCGCTATCACTTCGTTCGGCTTTAGCGATCACGGTTGCAGCCCTCGGAGTGATCACTGTTTTCGGACTGCTCGTGTCTGCTGAGTTGAAAGATACCGCATTTGAGTCGCGTCGAACTCAGATCCTCGAAGACGCAGCCCTGCGTTTTTCAAGCGCCCAGGTTGTTTTCGACCAGTCAACGGCTTCAACTCCCGATCAGGTTCAGGAAGCTGCCCGTCAGGTTGTTCAGAACATTCGGACATCTGCCGGTGGTGCGGGTGCTGTTTCTGTTATTCTCTTGCGTTCTCAGACCTCGACATCGACGTTCCGTATCAACCAGATCGTCGACGCGAATGTTGATGCGTTGATCGACACCGAAATGCGCGATGCCGTGCAAAACGGGGGACAGGCTCAGTGGAAGTCTGTTGCCATCCCAGCCAACGGCGATCACGTGGATCCGGGAATCCTTGTCGGAACGACGGTGCGTCTTCCTCGAGCAGGAACGCACGAACTGTACATCGTCTATTCCCTTGCCTCCGATCAGCGCCAGGTGAATATGGTGATGCGTGTCCTTTTGGTCGCCGCCACTCCCTTGATGATTGCTCTGCCAGTTGGCGCGTTTTGGATGCTATTTCAGTTGCTTCGTCCCGTTCGCAAAACGGCAGATGCGGCGAAGAAACTTGCTACCGGTGATCTGGACGTTCGTCTTGACGTGAAGGGCAGTGACGAAATGGCTCAGCTGTCGGGGGCCTTCAACCTGATGGCTGAATCCTTACAATTAAAGATCGAAGAATACGACGAGCTCTCACAGCTTCAGCAGCGCTTCGTTTCCGATGTGTCCCACGAACTTCGAACGCCTTTGACGACAATCAAGATGGCGGATTCAGTCATCTGGGATAACCGGGATGCCCTACCCGCTCCGGCGAAACGATCGGCTGAACTTCTCCACGATCAGACAGAACGAATGGATTCACTGTTTACCGATCTGCTTGAGATCTCACGCTACGATGCTCGCTCAGCTGATCTTGAAGCTGAAATGACGGACCTGAAGACGGTTGTTGCCAGGGTTATTGAAGCTAATACTGAGCTGGCATATCGACTGGGTGTACCCGTCGCACTTCACGCGGGCGAAGAACGGTGCGCGTGCCCGATTGATGTGCGTCGTATCGAGCGCGTGCTACGCAATCTACTCGTGAATGCTCTTGAATTCGCCGAAGGAACTCCGGTTGATATTACGGTCGCTCAGAGTCAAACAGACGTTGCTGTCAGAGTGCGCGACCATGGTGCCGGTATGAGTGAGGAAACAGCCTCCCACGTTTTTGACCGCTTCTTCCGCGCGGATTCTTCGCGTAAACGCACAACGGGTGGTACCGGGTTGGGTCTGTCCATTTCTGCAGAGGACGTGGCGCTTCACGGGGGCACTTTGGTTGCGACAGGAAAGATTGGCGAAGGAGCCTCGTTCGTGATGACCCTGCCGAAGGTGGCGGGTGGGACCGTAGTGTCGACTCCTCTTGAATTGTGGGAGGAAGCCACATGATGAGGTGTGCCCTCAAGCGACGATGTGCGTCCGGATTATTGTCCGGAATCCTCATGTTTGGCCTTGCCGGCTGTATTGCTTTGCCTCTGGCATCGGATCCAGCGCCCTTTGAGGTGTCTGTTCCTGACGTTGATCCCGTTGAATTTGCTGCTGATGGGCCTTTGAAGAATTCTGATCCGCAGACGTTGATTTCTGATTTTCTTCTTGCAAGCGCTGCGGGAACGAATGATGATTTTGCGACTGCGCGCTTGTTTTTAACGGCTGCTTCCCAGCAGGCGTGGGCACCAGATGATGAGGCTCTGATCTATGACACTGCTTCGTCGCCGTCGATTTCAATTAAAGGTGATGAGGGATCGGGAACGTTAACAGCAACGGTGACTGTTCCCGCTGTCGCGTCAGTGAACAGTGAAGGCGTGATGACGCGGAGCGAAGACTCCATGATCTCGTCGACGTTCAACCTGGTCCAAGAGGGCGGGCAGTGGCGCATCGATTCCCCCGAAGATGCGTTCATCGTTTCTCAAACGGCGTTCAGTGCCGCCTATGAACAAGCGAACCTCTATTTCCCGGCGACGACCGGGGATGCCTTGGTTGCGGATCCTCGTTGGTATCCTTCGCGTCGCCTTGCCTCGCATCTGCTCTCAGGTCTGATCGCTGGGCCGAGCCAAACGATCGAAGCGGCGGTCACGAATGCGATTCCCGGTGGAACGACGTTCCCGGCTCAGGGTGTTGAAATCAGTGATCAGATCGCGAAAGTGGATCTGAGCGCCCCCACGGTTGGCGAGGGAACCCCGCGTCAGCTTCTTGCGTGGGAGGTGACGGAAACCCTCCTTCAGGATTCGCAGATTTCCACAGTGGATCTGAGTCTTTCCGGGGTTTCTCTCGAAGGGGTCGAGACTCCGTCGTTGCCCTCCTATTCGTTGGATACGCGAATTGCTTTGCAGGCAGGTCGCATTGGATCGCTGGCGGGCTCCACTCTGACACCGTTCGACTTGCCGATTTCTCCTGCGTCTTCCGCGTCGTATCCGGCGGTGTCGCCGATTAACCGCGATGTTGTGGCATGGCGCGAAGGAAATTCGCTGGTCGTGTCCGCCTCGGGTGCTCAAGGCGCGCATTCGTCGGTGGACGTGGGGTCGGCGGGGAACGAGGCCGGGGCTCCTTCGATTGACCGCTTCGGCTGGGTCTGGTCGCCCGCTTCAACAAGCGGACCGATCATTGCAACGACTCCCGACGGCCAGGTTGGACGTGTTCCCATGAATGAAACAGGTGTTGTGAGCGTGCTTCGCGTTGCCATTTCGCCCGATGGCGCGCGAGCTCTTGTTTTGTCTGGAACGCCGTCGAACGCGACCGCTTGGATGTTCGCGGTTGCGCGAGATAGTAGCGGTGTGCCATTAGGCCTTGAAGACGGTCAGGCGATTCTCGGTATTCACGGGCAGATTGCTGATCTTTCGTGGGCTGGTTCGTCGTCCTATGTGGTTGTTCGTTCGGCTGAATCGTCGGCTGATAGTGACGATATGGAACTCGATGAAGTTGCGATTGGTGGCTTTGTTTCCCAGTCCGAGGTTCCAGATCAGGCCTTAGCAGTCAGTGCTGGTCTGACGACGGCGAATGTGTGTGTGAAGGTCCGTTCGGGTAGCGTCACGTGTCGAACGGGTGCTTTATGGCAGGCTATGCCCGCAACTTTCGCCGACGTGCGATTCCCCGGCTAGAGTGCATATCTGATTCGTTTTCAGTTTCGTTTTCACGTCAAAGTGAACAATTGTTAAACACCGTAGCAATTGAGGCGGGTTATCCACAGAATGCAGATTCCCCGTTCGCTCTCCTTGAAGCAGAGGCACATGATGGAGAAATGGAGTTTCTTCAGCGTTTACGCATCGCGGTTTTGTCCCTGCTGTCAATACTGATGCCTGCTCAATGTGCGGGTTGTATGGTCTGGGATCATGTCGTGTGTCCGCGTTGTCGTAGTATCGCGCTTCGATCCGCTCGATTAGAGCGGATCGGTCTCGTGACCTTAGGGAAGAGCGAAACGGGAATGCCATGCGCGCCCTGTGATAATGACGGAAGTGGCGCCACCGTGCCGATGGCGTTTATCGGAAGGTATGACGGCGAGTTGAGGAACATCATCATCGCCTCTAAACATTCGCCGACCTTTCGTGGCGACGACTTCTTATATGACGCGGGCGCAAGTGTGGGGCGTTGTCTTGCCACTGCGCTTCCAGGCGATGAGCCGTGGTGGGTGATTCCTGCGCCGTCGAGCTGGAAACGAGTGCTTCACGGTAAGAATGTGACCGGCGCTTTTGCCCGGGGTGTTGCGTTAGGGCTTGCGCAGGTCAGTGGACGGCCAGCGCGGGTGGTTGGCGCAGTTCGTTTGCGGTTTGGCGTGCGCTCTCAAGCGGGTCGTGGGGGACGAGGCCGCCGTCTCGATCGAGCCGGATCCATGCGCCGGCGGCTTCATATTCCCGCCAATGTGGCGGTAGTGATTGTTGATGATGTGTTGACAACAGGAGCGACATGCCGTGAGGTGGCGCGCGCTGTTGGACGGGTTGACGCGGTCGGCGTATGTGCCCGAGTTTAGCCTTTCTATGACGCAGCTCACGCAAAAAGGGGTATGATAGGCGTATAACCGATAGAGCAAAGATGACCCGAAGAATGGCGTCTTTGCCCAGCGACTGGGGGTGATAGCTACGATCACCGTCCGATGCGATGAGGCAATCGGACATTCAACCCCGCGAGCAACGAAGCTCGCCAGCTTCCCATGGAGGAAAAATGGACATCACTGTCGTCGCACGCAACGCGGAAATCCACCCGAACTTCCGTGAGTACGTCGAAGAGAAAGTCTCGAAGATTACCCTGTTCTACCCGCGCGCTCAGCGCGTCGACGTGGAACTGACACACGAACGTAATCCTCGCCAAGCAGATACCGCCGAGCGAATTGAGCTCACGGTCTACGGCAAGGGTCCAATCATTCGAGCAGAAGCAGAATCCGGCGACCGCTACGCAGCTGTAGATATTGCGGCCGGTAAACTCTTCGAACGCCTCCGTCGCTTGCGTGACCGCGCCAAGGATCATCGTCGTCGCTACTCTCACGAGATGGATGAGGTCGAGTTCCTCGAAGAACCTGCGCCGGTTGAAGATACCATCGAAGAGGCCGCTCCGCTCAAACTTCGCTCTGCGGAAGACCTCAAGGTTGGTGAAGCGCGCGAAGAGCAGCTTGGCGATACTCCGATCCTGGTTCGTCAAAAGGTTCACGAAGCCGAACCGATGACGGTTGATGAAGCACTCAACCAGATGGAAATGGTTGGCCACCCGTTCTTCCTGTTCATTGACAAGGAAACGAAGCAACCGTGCGTCGTCTACCACCGACACGGTTGGACCTACGGTGTCCTGCGTCTGAACACGACAACGGACTGCTGACGACTCGATAGTCAAAAGTGTGAGTCCCAAGAGTTTTCTTGGGACTCACACTTTTATGCGTTGGAGGTTAAAGGCGGAAGAGGAGGTTAGAGCTCGCCGTCTTCGACACTACGCAGGAAGTCAGACAGGCGGTTTGCTGCTGCGACGACGGACGGGCCGTGCTGGCGACCGGGCTGGCGCCCCATGCGTTCAATCGGACCGGAAATCGACAGGGCAGCGAGGACTCGACCCGAGGGGCCTCGTACCGGAGCGGAAACTGACGCGACTCCCGGCTCGCGTTCGCCGACAGACTGTGCCCACCCGCGCCGACGAACCTGAGAGAGCGTCGTCGCGTTGAAGGAGGCTCCGTAAAGACCACGGTGGAGGCGGTCGGGTTCTTCCCATGCAAGCAGAACCTGTGCTGCGCTACCGGCGGACATCGATAGAGTTGCGCCAACCGGGATGGAGTCGCGCAGACCCATCTCACGTTCGGATGCGGCAACGCAGACACGGTAGTCGCCTTGGCGACGGAAGATCTGTGAGGATTCCTTCGTATGATCCCGAAGAGCCTTCAGGACGGGCATCGACGCCGCAAGCAGACGGTCTTCGCCAGCAGACGAAGCGAGTTCTTGGAGGCGGGGACCGAGAACAAAACGTCCCTGCATGTCGCGAGCAACCATGCGGTGGTACTCAAGGGCAACCGCTAGACGGTGCGCGGTGGGTCGGGCCAAACCTGTCGCGGAGACGAGTTGAGCCAAGGTAGCAGGTCCGGCTTCAAGCGCGCCGAGAACGAGTGCTGCCTTGTCAAGAACTCCGACTCCACTAGTCGTTGAATCCTCCATATTCAAAAGTTTGCCATCTCAACCAATGAGACTGCAACTCTTCGCATGCTGAAACGGCAGACGATGAACAAGGAAACAGCAAGCGAATAAGTCGCTCGGTGACCGTTTGCCTGTAAGTAAGCGCTGTTCAGGACTATTTTGAACGCACGCAAGGGGGAAACATGACCGGCACAATGGCCGAAAAGGTCTGGCAAGACCATATTGTGAAAAAGGGCGAAGGTGGCGCCCCTGACCTTCTTTACATTGACCTCCACCTTGTTCACGAAGTGACCAGTCCCCAGGCTTTCGAAGGGCTGCGCTTGGCAGGGCGAAAGGTTCGTCGTCCCGATCAGACGATCGCCACCGAGGATCACAATACCCCGACCCTCGATATCGACCTGCCGATCGCTGATGAGACCAGCCGTACACAGATTCACACTCTGCGTTCGAACGCTGAAGAGTTCGGTATTCGTCTGCACTCGCTGGGTGATGCCGACCAGGGCATCGTTCACGTTGTCGGCCCGCAACTGGGTATCACTCAGCCGGGTATGACAATTGTCTGCGGTGACTCGCACACCTCGACGCACGGTGCATTCGGCGCACTCGCATTCGGTATCGGTACCAGCCAGGTCGAACACGTTCTGGCAACCCAGACCCTGCCACTGGCTCCGTTCAAGACCATGGCAATCACCGTCAACGGTTCCCTGCCTGCAGGGTCGACTGCGAAGGACATCATCCTCGCTGTCATCGCAAAGATCGGCACCGGCGGTGGCCAGGGCTACGTTCTGGAATATCGAGGCCAAGCAATCCGCGAGCTGTCGATGGAAGGCCGCATGACGATCTGCAACATGTCGATTGAAGCGGGCGCCCGCGCCGGCATGGTTGCTCCCGACGAAACCACCTTCGAATACATCAAGGGCCGTCCGCACGCTCCCGAAGGGGAAGAGTGGGAACGCGCAGTCGAATACTGGAAGACTCTGCGATCCGACGATGATGCCGTCTTCGATAACGAGGTCATCCTCGAAGCCACCGATATTGAGCCATTTGTCACTTGGGGCACAAACCCCGGCCAGGGCGTGCCGCTCTCAGCCGCTGTCCCGAATCCGGATGATTTCACCGATGAGACTGGCAAGATGGCAGCCGAGCGTGCGCTTGAATACATGGGGCTCGAGGCGGGCACTCCGATGCGTGAAATCCCGATCGATACCGTCTTTCTCGGCTCGTGCACGAACGGTCGTATCGAAGATCTGCGTGCAGCGGCAGGGGTCATCAAGGGTCGTAAGAAGGCAGACAACCTGCGCATGCTGGTCGTGCCCGGCTCTGCTCGCGTGCGCCTGCAGGCTGAAGCTGAAGGACTGGACAAGATTTTCACCGACTTCGGCGCTGAATGGCGTAATGCCGGTTGCTCGATGTGCCTGGCAATGAACCCCGACAAGCTGAAGGAAGGGGAGCGTTCAGCATCCACCTCGAACCGTAACTTCGAAGGTCGCCAGGGTAAGGGTGGTCGCACCCACCTGGTTTCCCCGCTGGTTGCCGCTGCAACCGCGGTTCGAGGCACCCTGTCCAGCCCCGCTGATCTGTAAGAAACGAAGAAGGAGATAACACTCATGGAGAAGTTCACGACCCATACCGGTGTTGGTGTTCCGCTTCGTCGCTCGAACGTCGATACCGACCAGATCATTCCCGCCGTCTACTTGAAGCGCATTACTCGCAGTGGCTTCGAAGACGCTCTCTTCGCTGCTTGGCGTAACGATCCCGAGTTCATTTTGAACCAGGATGCGTACCGCTCTGGCTCTGTCCTGATTGCCGGCCCCGACTTCGGTACCGGTTCGTCGCGTGAACACGCGGTATGGGCGTTGAAGGACTACGGTTTTCGCGTCGTCCTGTCTGCCAAGTTTGCCGATATTTTCCGAGGCAATGCGGGCAAGCAGGGTCTTGTTGCTGGCGTGATCTCTCAAGAAGACTGTGAGTCCCTGTGGAAGATCCTCGAAAACGAGCCGGGCACCGAAGTCACTGTCTCGCTTGAAAACAAGACGGTGACCGCCGGTCCGGTCACCGCGTCCTTCCAGATTGATGACTACGTGCGCTGGTGCCTGATGGAGGGCCTCGACGATATTGCTCTCACTCTCCGCGACGAAGACGCAATCGACGCCTACGAAACCAGCCGTCCTTCTTTCAAGCCGAAGACGCTTCCGGCGAAGTATCTTCCGAAGGAAGAGGTCATTCCTGCTCGTCCTGTTGGGCTGGGAATGCCGTCCGCTCGCTGAACGAGTTCGGATCACTGAATACTTCGAAACTCGGTTTCATCTGAGTGTGTTGTGCCGTGAGTGAATCTGTGGGAGACGTGACTCTCCTTTGCAGACGCTCACGGCACGCCGTGCTTTAAAGTTGAGGCAGACTATTCATCTTTTTGAGGAGCCTGATTCATGCCCTCCGTGCTTCGCGTTGAAGGCGGTCACCCGCTAACCGGTGAAATCACTGTTCGTGGTGCCAAGAACTTCGTGCCCAAAGCGATGGTTGCGTCGCTTCTTGGTGAATCTCCGTCACAGCTGTCGAACGTGCCGTTGATTCGCGACGTTGATGTTGTGTCGGACCTGTTGCGCCTTCACGGCGTGACTGTTGATTTCGACCAAACAACCGGTGTGATGACGCTGGATCCGACGAACGTTCAGGTTGCGTCGCGCTCTGACATCGATTCCCTCGGCGGGGCTTCGCGCATCCCGATTCTGTTCTGCGGTCCGTTGTTGCACCAGCTCGGTGAAGCCTTCATCCCGGAACTGGGTGGGTGCAACATCGGTGGTCGCCCCATTGACTTCCACCTTGAAGGCCTGCGCAAGTTTGGCGCGAACGTCGATAAGCGTGTTGACGGCGTCCACATCACGAAGCCCGCAGAGGGCTTGCACGGTGCGGTTATTGAGCTTCCGTTCCCTTCAGTCGGTGCCACCGAGCAGACCCTTTTGACCGCTGTTCGTGCTGAAGGTATTACCACCTTGAAGGGGGCGGCGATCGAGCCTGAGATCATGGATCTCATTAACGTCCTGCAGAAGATGGGTGCCATCATCTCCGTCGATACGGATCGCACGATCCGCATCGAAGGCGTGCCCACGCTGAAGGGCTACCGCCATACCGCACTTCCTGACCGTATTGAGGCTGCATCATGGGCCGCCGCTGCGCTGGCAACCCGCGGTGATATTTATGTCCGTGGCGCACACCAGCCCGACATGACGACCTTCCTTAACACCTTCCGCAAGGTTGGTGGAGCGTTCAACATCGACTCTGACGGCATCCGCTTCTACCATCCCGGTGACGAACTGAAGTCGATTGCCCTTGAAACGGCCGTGCACCCGGGCTTTATGACCGACTGGCAACAGCCTCTTGTCGTTGCTTTGACTCAGGCTGAAGGCCTGTCCATCGTTCACGAAACCGTCTATGAGAACCGATTTGGGTTCACGAAGGCCCTGCGCAAGATGGGCGCAAATATTCAGGTCTACCGCGAGTGCTTGGGCGGAACACCGTGCCGTTTCGGCCAGCGTAACTTCTTCCACTCCGCTGTTATTTCCGGCCCCACTCCGCTGCATAGTGCGGACATCGAGGTTCCTGATCTGCGCGGTGGCTTCTCGCATCTGATTGCTGCGCTTGCCGCTCAGGGAACGTCTACGGTTGCTGGCATTGACGTGATTGCTCGAGGCTATGAGCACTTTACGAAGAAGCTGCACCAGCTGGATGCTCGCGTCGACTACGTGAAGTAAGCGAATCAATGACTGCGCACACTACGGCGGAGAGGCGATCAATCCATCTGCTGATTTCTTCTATGTCAGCCGGTGGTCGTTCAGTGAACGTCGGTCCCGAAGTTGTCCGCATTTTACGTGGCGGTGGTTGGGCGGTCCGAGTCAGCGTCACCAGAGCGTCGGATGACCCTTGTCAGATTGCGTCTGCAACAACCGAGGATGTGATTGGCGCCCTGGGTGGTGACGGTTTCATTTCGGCGATCGCACGAGGCGCCCACGAAGCTGGCACGTTGTTCGCGCCGATTCCTGGCGGACGAGGCAATGATCTTTGTCGAGCTCTTGGGATCAGCCCCGATGCGTCAGCTCGCGCGAAACAGTTGGCAGAACTGGGTTTTGTGAACGAAGAAAGCGACGAGCTATTTGCTTCGCGAATTCGTCCGATGGACGGAATGTGGGTGACCACCCCAGACGGAACTGTTCATTCCCTGGTTTTGGGCCTGGTCTCTTTGGGCTTGGATGCGAAGGCGAATCTATTGGCGAACGAGTCAATGTTTACGTCTGGTCCTATCGCATATGGCTATGGAGCGTTCGCTGCTCTCGCAACCCATCGCCCTTCCACCATTACGCTGAAGATTGATGGGCAAGAACGCGAGCTTACTGGGTGGATCACGTCCGTTTCTAACTCTGGACGATTGGGTGGTGGCGTTCGCCTTGTTCCTCAGTCCGATATGACGGACGGGATCATGGAACTGTGCCACGTTGAAGACATCCCGTTGTTGAAGGCTCTTCCGATCTTGGCGAAGGTTGTGGGTGGCCGCTCGCAGGGGCATGAGGTCATCCATGTGGAGCCGGCTTCGTCGATTGAAATTACCCAGCCCGTTGGCATGGTTGCCATGGCGGACGGCGATAAGGTGGCCGAGATTCCCTTCACCGTGACTTCGGCGCCGCACATCGTCGACGTTCTGGTCTGAGGAACGTAGTCGGCGTAAGGCGTGGCGGATCGCTCTTGCACCCATTCGCCGACCTTAGACGCAAAGGTGCAGGTGGACAGCACCCTGACATTCCGCGGTGAGTGCCTGTTCTCACGTTAGACTTCGATCCATGAGCACGAAGATCACTGGCGTCTACCGCTTCGCCCAGAACGTCCTGCGTCCGATCATGACACCGTGGGTGAAGATTGATGCGCAGGGTACCGAAAACATCCCGGAAAACGGCCCGTATTTGCTGATTGTGAACCATTTGTCAGCCGTTGATCCGCTGAGTCTCTGCTGGTTCTACATGAAGCGCAAGACGAAGATTCGTTTTCTGGCGAAGAAGTCGATGTTCTCTGTGCCGGTGATGGGCACAATTTTTGCGGGCATGGGGCTGATCCCCGTTGACCGCGAAGTGAATCCCGCTCAGTCTTTGGAAGCTGCCACCGAGGCTCTGAAAGACGGCGATATTGTCGCTATCTGGCCGGAAGGCACATTCACTCAAGACCCCGATCAATGGCCGATGTCGTTCAAGACGGGTGCTGCGCGCCTGGCGTTGGACACCGGTGTGTCGGTGGTTCCGATTGCCCAATGGGGTGCTCAATTCGTCAAGGGCCCATACTCGTCGAAGATTGATTTCCGCCCTGGGCGCACGATTCGCTACCAGATTATGCCTCCTGTTGACCTGTCGGATCTGATGAGTGACCAAGGGGCAGATAATCACGAGGCAGTTAAAGAAGCAACTTCGCGCATGCACACTGCGCTGACCAAGGGAGTGGCACAACTGCGCGGCCTTGAACCTCCGACTCGTATGTGGCAGGCGAAGACGAAGGCCGGCCCGTGGTGGGAAAAAGAAGGTAAGAAACTCGAAGAGAAGAAGGCGAAGAAGGCGAAGAAGGCAGGCAAATAGGCTGGGGGAGACAAGCTCTCCCGAGGCTCTCGCTCTGCTTGCTATTTCTGGATTAGCTCTGCTTGCTATTTCTGGATGTCGATTACTGCTCGAAGCGGATGTGTCAGGAAGCCGAGCTGGAAATTCCTCGCGTGATCCATACCGATCACGATGTGGGTCGAATCTTCAAAGGTTCCGTCTTCGCGTACGTCCAAGGGACCAACCCGCAGGTTTCGTGGCCCCTGATAATACTGCTCGAGTTGTCCGTCCATGATCGGCATTGATGTTCCGGTCAGGACGAAATCAAGATAGGCGACGCCTTCCACGTCCAATTCCTGTCCGCGTCCCTGTTCGATCGGCTTGTCGGCCCACGATTGGTAGTAGCCCAGGGTGGCCTCGCCGGTGAACTCAACGACAATGCGATAGAAAGTGTCGTGTTCGCCAACACGCATATCGTGGAAGATCGCGGGGGTTTTACCAGGTTGAGACGGGGCGTCTTCCAACTCGTTGACCCAAGCGTCGCCGTTAATTGGCTGCGTGCCCTGTTCTTGTGCGTCAGGGCCAGCTTCTGGGGTGGCATCACCCGACTGGCCTGACTGGCCAGATTGTGAGGGCATCGGTTGTGGTGTCGATCCATCACTCATAGTGTCGTCGACTTGAGGTGCGCACGCGCCCAAGATCACACCGCAGGATGCCAGCAGGGCAACGCCAATCACACGCTTACGAGACATCATTGAATCTTCACCGCCATAATTGTCGAGGTGCTAGTAGGGTCTCACATATGAGTAAGGAACGTGTGTTTACGCGCGCGGCGGTTTTAGGTACCGGCGCTTGGGGTACTACTTTTGCGCAGATTCTTGCGGATGCTGGGCTCAATGTAACAATGTGGGGTCGTAAAGCTACCACGGTTGACTTCATCAACTCGGGTGAGAACGCGACCTATCTTCCCGGTATTGAACTGTCGGATCAGATCAGTGCGTCGACCTCTATCGAAGAGGTTGTGACCGGCGCTCAACTGATCGTTATCGCTGTGCCGGTTGCCGGTGTGCGTTCGACTCTGGAGGCTGCGCGCCCATGCTTGAGTGATGATGTTGCGATCGTGTCTCTTGCGAAGGGCTTGGAGCTTGTCAGTCATCTGCGCGTCGACGAGATTATCGAACAAGCCTCGGGACTAGGCCAAGATCGTATTGCTATCATTTCCGGGCCGAACCTGTCGCGCGAAATCGCCGAGCATCAGCCGACGGCCACAGTCGTTGCCTCAACGAACCAGCAGTTGGCTATCGATATTGCGAAGGCGTGTCACACCTCGTACTTTAGGCCGTATGTCTCGACGGACGTTATTGGCTGTGAGATCGCGGGCGCGACGAAGAATGTCATTGCCGTGGCTATTGGCGCTGCAGAGGGGATGGGGCTGGGGCTCAATACCCGCGCGACTCTCATTACACGAGGTCTTGCTGAGATGACTCGCCTGGGTCAAGCGCTTGGGGGAGACCCCGCCACCTTTGCTGGACTCGCCGGTATTGGTGATCTGATGGCAACCTGTTCGTCGCGCCTGTCACGTAACTTCTCCTTGGGTCATCGTATGGGTACGGGCTTGAGTTTGGACGAGGCCCTCGCGTTGTCACCTGGCGTTGTTGAAGGCGTGCGTTCTGCCGAGCCGATCCTTGCCGTCGCTGATTCGCTGGGCATCGATATGCCGATCAGCGCAGCCGTTCTAGCCGTTGTCAGCGGTGACGCCACGATCGAACAGATGGGGCAGATGCTCCTTGCGCGCCCGCAGAAGATGGATGGCTGGGAGATCTCTCTACTCTGAGGTTCCTATTCGCGCCCTTGTTCGGGCGGTGTTCACGCGTAGCGTGAAAATATGCCGAACGCGGCTTCGGCAATGCGAGTAAACGGGCACACCGCCACCGCGTAGTCGAACGGGCGCGCGGTGGCGATACTCTTAACGCATGACTGAAACTGAAAAGCGTCGCGTCCTCATCGTTTTTGGTGGACGCTCAGGTGAACACGAGGTTTCGTGTGCGACAGCGGCCGGAATTCTGCGCGCAATTGATCGCGAGAAGTGGGATGTTCTGCCCGTCGGTATTACTCACGATGGGGAATGGGTGCGCGTAGCCGATGACCCTTCGGCGTTGGAATTCAAAGACGGACACGGCCAGAGCGTGACGGCCGGCGCCTCGCGCGTTGTTCTTGCTCCCGGTTCTGGGTCGTTGCTTGACGTCACCTACGAAGGCGATCCCTCGGCTTTAGATTCTCATGTCTCCGGCGTTGAAGACCTTGGACATGTTGACGTTGTCCTGCCTCTGTTGCACGGACCCTACGGCGAAGACGGCACCATCCAGGGCCTCTTCGAGATGGCGAACGTCCGCTACGTCGGATGCGGCGTCACCTCCAGCGCAATCTCTATGGACAAGCACCTGACGAAGACCGTGCTTGCCGCAGCCGGAATCGACGTGGGGCAGTGGGAACTCATCACCGCTCTTCAATGGGCAGAAGACCCCAAGGCATGCACCGACCGCGTGAGCGCACTTGGATACCCTGTGTTCGTGAAGCCCTGTCGCGCAGGCTCCTCCATCGGTATCACCAAAGTCGATTCCGCGGGCGAGCTTGCAGTCGCCATGAAGGAAGCGCAAAACGCTGACCCGCGCGTCATCGTCGAAGCCGGAATCGTTGGACGCGAAATCGAATGCGGCGTCCTCGGATCCGCCACGGGACACCCGCGCACCGCGCCCCTCGGCGAAATCGAGGTCCCCGAAGGCGAGTTCTACGACTACGAACTCAAATACGTCGACACCGAAGCCATCGGCCTCGTGTGTCCGGCAAACGTGGGGCCCGAATTCGAAAAGAAGATCCGCGACACGGCTGCCCGCGCGTTCGACGCTTTGGAATGCGAAGGTCTGGCACGTGTCGACTTCTTCCACAATGAAGAAACCGGATCCGTCATCATCAACGAAGTGAATACCATGCCCGGATTCACGCCGATCTCCATGTTCCCGCAAATGTGGGCAAAGGGAGGACTCGACTACACCAGCTTGATTGACACACTTCTTGAAGAAGCGCTCGATCGGGAACTCGGATTGCGATAAGTGTCGAACCGATAATGACAACGGGAAGGGGCGTACCCAGATTTGAGTACGCCCCTCCTTGATCTTAGGCGCGAGTGTGCCCCGCCCCTGTAGTGGTGAGACGGTTTCTAAGTGGAGGCGGCCTCGTCGCTGAGCGAACAAACGACCACTGTGGCGTGCGCTGGCTCTCAGGACTTAACTCCCACAAGCATGCGCCGATTCGGTATCTTTGGAACTATGACGACCAAGCCCAAAGTCACGCTGGTGACATCATCTGCAATGCCGAACCTCTACCACGGTGAGGAAGGGTTGCTGGATGCTCTCGCGGAACGCGGATGCGACCCCCACATTAAAGTCTGGAACGACCCGGACGTGGACTGGAACGAAGCCGGAATGGTTATCGTTCGTTCGGTCAGCGACTACCCGTTGCAACGCGACACCTTCCTCGAATGGACCAAGAAGGTTCCGCGAATCCTGAACCACCCCGACATTCTCGAGTGGAACACGCATAAGACCTACCTGCGCTCGCTGGCGAAGCGCGGTCTGCCCACCATTCCCACCACTTGGCTGGAACCTGAGCAGAATCTGTCGAAGCACCAGATCCACACACGATTCCCGGCCTCTGGTGAGTTCATTGTCAAGCCCGCCGTTTCGTCCGGCGTGCGTGATATCGGCCGATACACCACTCTTTCCACCCCGCAGCGTCAAGCCGCCATCGCGCAGGTCCAGCAGTTGTTGGGCGAGGGACGTGCGGTCATGGTTCAGCGCTACCTTGAAGAAATCGACACCAACGGTGAGATTTCGCTGGTGTTCTTCAATGGTCTGGTCTCGCACGCTGTTGTGAAGCGTGCGCAGCTGCACCCCGCATCCGTCACCGACCCGAGCATGCACGAAGCAGTCGTTACCGCTCAGGCAGCCGACTCTGTCGCATGGCAGTGGGGCGAAGAAATCCGCCGTAACCTGCACGCATACGTGAAGGAACGCATTGGACGCGACGAACAGTTCCTGTTCAACCGCGTGGACCTGGTGCCGGACGGTAAGGGCTCGTTCCTGGTCATGGAAGTGTCTTTGGTTGACGCTGACCTGTACCTGGGGGCGACGCCGGAAGCGCTCGGAAACTTTGCTGACGCAATCTCGGTGCGTGCGCACTGGTGAGCATCTCGCTTGAGTGAGGACGCCGCGAAGGCCTGAACTAGCCCCCGGCAGTTGGTGAACTAGCCCCCGGAAGTTGGACTGGTTTAATTCTAGGTGGTTAGGGTCTCAAGGGTCTGATTCCGATATTGCATCGGTGCCTGGCTGAGTCTTTTCTGTTCCCACGTGCACTTGGTGCGACGAATGTGGGTTTAAAAGCTCGGTTTTGTCGCGTTGGGTGCGGTTGGTGACGTGGCGCCTTGCTTGGTGTGGCTTTGCGCTTGTTGGGGGCGACGTGGCGAATGACACGCGCTAGTACCCAGTACGATTTTCATTTGAGGTGACTTATTTGCTAGAGTTTTCTCCGTTGCGCTAAGCGCTTCAATGGTGGCTGTAGTTCAGTTGGTAGAGCACCTGGTTGTGGTCCAGGACGTCGCGGGTTCGAGTCCCGTCAGCCACCCAGATGAATCCCGGAACCTTGCGGTTCCGGGATTTTGTTTTCGTAAGGAGTTTCCTACGCTGACGGGGGCATAAGGGGAATAAGGGGTGCTCCGCGAATGCCTGAGGACTACAGTGGTATTTTTCCTACGAGGAACTGGAGGGGAAATGATGACCGTTGAGGTCGCTCGTGATCGTGGCTGGTGGATCGCTCATTTAACGTACGCTGGGCAGACCTACCACACGCAGGGTCACACGCTCCGCGAATTGCGAGAAATGATTGATGATCTTTTCTCGTTTGTGTGTGAAGACGAAGGCAAACCTGGTTCAGCCACCGCGACCTTCAGATTACGGTTGGTGCCGCTTCGTCGCTGGTAAGGCGACGAGCTACGAGGATCCCCAGAGCGCTCAGCGGAAATGCTTCGTGATATTCGCGCCAAATAGGCGTTGAGCCCTCATCAGGGGTGCGATCTCGTGCATCGTGGAATGATCCACTTATGGCAACTGAATCCACCCACGTCCACCGTGCTCATGCCGCCAGCAACTTCATCACCGTCGTCGGCGTGCGCGAATTGCACCCAACGCGGATAATGAAACGATGCCGATAATCGGCGAACCCACCTCACAATCTTTGGAGGCATCATGCCCGACGTTCTCGCCTACGCGTGCGACGACACCGCCAGCATTTTCCACAAAACCACCATTCACCTGCGCGAACCCGGCCCCGGCAAAATCTACTTCGAGGTCAAGTACGCCGGCGTCTGCCACTCCGACATTCACAGCGCCAGGGGCGAGTGAGGCCCGAAGAAGTACCCTCTGGTCCCCGGCCACGAGATCGCCGGCATCGTCGCCAAAGTCGGCGAAGGCGTCACGAAGTACAAGGTCGGCGACAAGGTCGGCGTCGGTTGCCTGACCAACTCGTGTGGCACGTGTGAAATGTGCACCTCGGGCTACGAACAGTTCTGTACGGGGGACGAGGCCGGCCTTCCAGGAGCGCTCTGGACCTATGGTTTGGATGCCGATGGAAATCCGACTGCCGGAGGTTACTCCCAGGGCTTCACGGTGTCGGAAAACTTTGCGTGCCGCATCCCGGATGAAATCCCGTTTGAGGCAGCGGCTCCGTTGCTGTGCGCGGGTATTACGACGTATTCGCCACTGAAGCGTTTCGGAGCTGGCCCCGGCAAGAAGGTCGCAATTGTGGGCATGGGCGGACTGGGGCACATGGCGGTCCAGATTGCGGCAGCCATGGGTGCCGAGGTCTCCGTGATCTCGCACGGTCGTTCGAAGGAAGAAGATGCGCGTCGGTTCGGCGCAACGCACTTCTACGCCACCAGTGAAGAGGGGACAGTCGCCTCGCTTGCTTCCAGCTTTGATCTGATTATCTGCACCGTCAGTGCCGCGAACCTTGATTACGCGGGGCTGATTGCAACACTGCGTCCGCTCGGTTCCTTCGTGAACGTCGGCCTGCCCGAGACGCCGCTGACCCTGCCGTGGCGTGCGGTCATTGGCGGTAACCGAATCGTTGCTGGTTCCAACATTGGTGGCATCCCCGAAACGCAGGAAATGTTGGACTTCTGTGGCGAGCATGGAATCGCCCCGCAGGTTCAGATCATCAGTGGCGAAGACATCACCGAGGCCTACAACAACGTTGTCGACTCCAAGGTGCGCTACCGCTACGTGATCGATACGGCAACGTTCTGAAATACGTTGCTTCATGAGCATTGAAGTGAAAGAGGCCGTGACCTTTATGCGGGTCACGGCCTCTTTTTGGCTGTCGGGGTGACAGGATTTGAACCTGCGACATCCTGCTCCCAAAGCAGGCGCGCTACCAAGCTGCGCCACACCCCGAAACACACGCAACGGCGTTTGAGGGCGCCGAAGCGAAATGCTACATGGAAGATCATAAGGCCTAGAGGGTTAAATTTCGCAATCGACGTGAAAACCCGCTACTATCGACCATGCGCGCTTTGATGCGTCTGCGGATGTAGCTCAATGGTAGAGCCTCTGCCTTCCAAGCAGATCACGCGGGTTCGATTCCCGTCATCCGCTCTGATAACCCCCGGTTCTCGTTGAAAATCGGGGGTTTTTGTTGCTATCACGCCGTTTGTGGTGGGGTGGTGCGGGTGAGAGTGAAAGCCGTTTAGATACCTGAAATTGGTATCATGCTGGTATCAAGCCCGTCTGATACCAAGAGCCGCTGAAATTGATACCAGGCGCAAACAATGAGCTGAAATGCCACATTTACCGCGTGGAATCGAGGAATACCGAGGAAAATATCGCGTTCGCTTCAGTTTTGAAGGCAAACGATATCTAATCGGCTCGTATTCCAATCTGAAAGACGCCCAAAACGCGATGGCGATTGCGAAGTCAGAGATGGTTTGTGGGGTGTATATCACACCTGCTGAGCGCCGTAAGCGTCAGAAGGAAGCTGAGGAAGCCGAATGTGCGGAAGCTGGGGGAGAGTTTTAAGTTCTAGTCATTTTCTTGCTTTGTATCCTCTTTCCACCTGTCAACACTTTACTAGTGTGGTATTATGGGGGTGTAGGAAGGAGGTGAAGGAAACGGATTTCGTAGGAATTACTGGGAATTCTCTTCGGGATCGCTGAAATCATCAAGGCAAGCGCCAAGGTGATCACAGCATCGAGGAGCAAGTGCAAATGAGACCGATGGTCCGGAGATGTCACTAGCAACTCCGGGCCACCGGCCCCTACGAAAAATTCCACCACACAATATGAACAACATCAAGGACATCCTGATCTTGCTCGCCCTCGTATGCATCATTGTCTGGCTTGCCGTCGAAGGCTATACGGTCTACGCAGCAATCGCAGGCACGTTGCTTGTCGTCGCAGGGGTCATCTACCTGATTGCATTCATCATGGGAAGGAATAAGAAATGACAGACCAGACACCCGTCTATCTGTCTCGCTCTGACCTTGCCCGCCGTATCGGCGTACAAGTAGGCACTCTAGGGCGCTACACGCTTCCAGAGCCCGACGTGTACATCGGACTCGAAGGCAGGCGCACAATGGGCTGGAAAGCAGAAACAATCGACGAGTGGAACGCTCGCCGCCCAGGACGCGGCAACTGGTCAAAGCCAACCAATTGATGACAGATACGCAAAAACGCCCTCACTTTCCCGTGCAGATTGTGAGGGGCGCTGACGGCAGGCCGCGGGAAGTGGTGAATTCATCAATCCATCGGGAATAGCTCGGTCTGCTGGTCTGCCATAGTGTGTCCTCTCCGTACAAGGCCCGTCGGCCATGGTGAACCCACTGAACCCCAGTGGTCAGGGAAACTTGGGTATAGAAAACCCCGGCACCACTAACGGGTGACAGGGGTTGGGAGTAGCTTGTGAGCTTCTGGTCGCTCAGGCTTCTTCTAGCCTCGGCATGAAGAAACCCCGGAGCCTCAGTGGCTTCGGGGTTCTCTCTGTGTGTTGAAGGTGTTGGTGCTGTTAACGCTTGGGCTTCTTCAGCTTGTTCACCCGTTCTTTGTAGATCGCGTTGTACTCTCCGAGGGTGACTGCGCGGATCTCGGTGTGCTCCCAGATCTCCAGGATGTGGTCGCGCGCCTCAGTCATGGTGAACCCGCGGATCCCGAGTTCATCCATGTAGTGCTGGAGCTCATCATCGCGCGTGCTGAGGCAGATCCAGTCCGTGTCGATGTAGGTGACGGGGTCTCCGTACCAGGCGATCATGGCGACGACCTTGCCATCGCGGATCAGGTCAACCCATGAGACTGGCGTCTCGTCGACGAGGAAAATCATGCATGGGTAGCGACCCTCCGGGAGGGACGATTCGCCGGCTGGACTTGCCGCAGCGGCAGAATGCCACTCGCCGTTGATCCATCCGGATTCTTCGACGAGCCTGTTCAGCTCCTCATTCGAGAGCGGCTTCTTCCTCTTCGGCTCCATGGTATTATTCTACTCTTTTTCCTCGAGAATCGTAGCAAAGACGTGAATCTGATCCGCCATTTCATCTTCTTGCACGTGATCGATTCTGTATTTCAGGCCACGGTGGAGAATGATTTCGCGCTCAGCTGCACCGTATTGACCAATCCGCATCGGATTGACCGCCCGAGTTCCTTGGGGAACGCTGAAATGAATCTGCACCGGCTTGTAGTCGTAAACGGCTTTCGGCCCGACTGATGTCGATGTGTATTGGTGCTGCGTCTGAATAGAGCCCTCAAGCTTCTTCTAGCCTCGGCAGGAAGAACTTATACCAATACGGTTGTTCTTCCCGCAGGATCTGAATCTGCTCTGGAGTGAACTTTTGCGGGTAGTCCGTCCACAGGTTCAATACTGTTTTCTTATCGAACGTGACATACAGGGGGCCTATCTCAAAAGATCCATCTTCAGAGATGCGCTCTACGGTCCACATATGAGGATCATCGACTTCGGGGTCGTCGATGACAAACTCATCATTTAACAGCACCTAACAACCTCTTTCGTTGCGCTGTTTCCATAGTGTTAAGGTAGCCCATCAATTCAGCGTAGCCATCACTGCTAGCAAGTGTGGTGATTTCCGCGATTGTCGAGTCAGCCTCGTACCTAAAACCTCGGAAACTATGTGACATTTTACAGGCGAAACGCTCTCGCAGTTCTGTTTTTGTGAGCTCATGCCAACTGTTTTCGTCTGGATAGGGGCTTTGTAGCTCCAAATATTCGTATCTGCTCCCTGTATTTCTGATTACAGCAGTATGCCTACCAGTTACCAGGATGTACTTTTTCCCGGTTTCTGTACGATCAAGTAGCTTCCCAACAGCCTTGAGATCATTGAATTGCCGTTCTGAATAGGATTCGACTCCAGTACTCGTCAGGATTTTACGGATCCTGATGCCATAAACTGACCGCACTCCTCAAACAGGCAGGCTTCACTTCACGCCAAGGCAAAGGTGACCACGAAATATGGTCAAACGGGTCTTTCAGCGTTTCCATCACCCAAACCCGCGAAATCTCCCCAGGTCTGACCCGCAAAGCGCTCAAAACAATCGAAGCAAGCAAAAGGAACACAAAATGAACACGATAACCATCACCGCCCGCCGCTGGAGTGGTGGCTGGGAACTGTGGAACGGGGACGACATCTGGACACAAGTGCGCACTCTTCCCAAAGCCCGCCAGCAAGTAATCGACTACCTCGACACGATGGAAGAAAACGTCGATCACTCCACCTGGAACATCACTATCGTCCCTGAGATAGAGCAATCCGCCAAGTAAAACAATCCATCGAAGCATCTAAAACAGCTGAAGAATCCGCCAAAGTAGCCTCCGTAGCGTCCCGAAAAGCAATACGAGCACTCAAAGACGCCAACTATTCTCTGGCAGATATTAGCTACATTATGGGCTTGTCTCGCTCTCGCGTCTGCCAACTCCTAACATCCGCCCCTCGCAAGTCCGTATCCGGCCTGCTGCCGGCCAGCAGGGTGGGCAGGTAACCCCAACGCGACTACCTGCCCGCCGTTGTCTTGGTGGCGTTAAAAGGGCGGGGTGGCGAGGTGGCGAGGTAGCGGGGGTGAGGTTTCGCTTCTTTGGCCAGATAAAGTTTGCCCTCAGCGCTGCGAGATTGTCCCTCTTCGGTGCTTTGCCTCTTTTATGTGCGTTTCGCTCAGCAAAGTATCTGACAGAGTGTCATAATAATTGTGTATATGGCATTCGTTCGTTGATCCACGTCAAAGGTCATTGAAGTATGAGCGCAGTAAACCAGAATTCTGAAGTAGCACCCACGCGCCGTGACTGGATGGCTCTAGCAGTTCTCTCCATCGGTCTGGGGCTCATTGTCCTTGACGGCACAATCGTCGGAGTTGCTCTCCCTGTCATTATTGGGGACTTGCAGCTGAATATCACCGACGCGCAATGGGTAAACAGTCTCTATGCAGTCCTGCTCGCAGCGCTTCTGCTTTCGACGGGCAACTTGGCTGATAGGTGGGGGCGTAAAAAAGTATTCCTGATCGGTATCGTCGTGTTCGTAGCGGGGAGTCTCTTAGCTGCCCAATCCGAAACCGCGGGGGTTCTGATCTCGTCGCGCGCGATCCAAGCATTGGGGGCGGCTTTCATCATGCCCTCGACGCTTTCAACGGTAAACGCGGTATTCCGTGGTCGATATAGGGCGGCGGCATTCGGTGTCTGGGGTGCCGTTATTTCCGGCGCTGCCGCAGTTGGGCCACTTGCGGGTGGAGCGCTGACTCAGTGGGCCTCGTGGCCGTGGATCTTCCTGGTCAACCTTCCGATTGGCGCGCTGGTATTCGTCGCCGCGCTGTTTACCGTGCCGAATACTCGGGGGAAGAGTGGGCGTCCCGGCATCGATGTTGATGGAGCCATGCTCAGCGCGATTGGCTTCGGAGCTCTTGTCTTCGCCATTATCGAGGGCCCTGACCTTGGGTGGTGGACTCCGAAGGGTGAATTCAGCATCTTTGGGTGGGATTGGCCGACAACTGCTGCGCTTTCTCCCGTCCCCGTTGCCTTGGGAGTCGCAGTGATTGCGCTGGCTCTCTTCGTGATGTGGGAACGCCATCGTGAGAAGGTTCAGCGCACAGCTCTTCTTCGCCTGGACCTCTTCCTTCTGCCGACCTTTGCGTGGGGGAACGTGACTGCCGGAATGGTTGCAGTGGGAGAATTCGCGATCATTTTTGTTCTTCCCCTGTATCTCATCAACGCACTTGGCTTGGACATCATGGGCGCGGGGCTCGTCCTTGCGGCGATGGCAGTTGGTGCGTTCTTGTCGGGTGCGTCTGCGCGACATCTTGCGGCGAGGTTCGGCGCTCCGGCGACAGTATTGATCGGACTGGCTCTGGAAGTGGTAGGCATTCTGGTTCTCGCACTTCTTGTGAGCCCGACGACCCCGGGATGGGGGATTGGCCTGCCTCTGACCGTCTATGGTCTTGGACTCGGTCTTGCATCAGCGCAGTTGACGGGCACGGTACTTCGGGATATTCCTGTTCAATTCTCCGGTCAAGGATCGGCGACACAGAGTACGGTCAGGCAGATTGGTTCGGCTTTGGGAACTGCTGTTGCGGGGGCCATGCTCTCCGTTTCGCTCTCGATGGCTCTTCCTCAAGCGCTTGAAGACGCCGGACTGACAGGGGAGGCATTCGATTCCATTGCCGAGGCAACGCGCTCGTCCGCCGGCGTCATGATCGCGCAACTGCGAGCTCAAGGCGATCACAGCGCCCTTGGTGATCAAACTGCTCTCACCGTGGAAGCACTGACGAGGGGCTTTAGCGATGCCACAAGCTGGGCGCTCCTAGCCGCGAGCCTCTTCCTTGTCCTCGGCCTCGTCGGTGTACTACGCATACGCCGTGCGTCCATGATTTCTTCTGGCGATTAAGTAGGGCGAGGCAGACGGATTGAGTGGATCTCCTTCTGGGAAATGGCGCGCCCAGCGGATACTCCTCGCGATAATTTCTGTATGCCTGAGATGAAGACCCCAGATCTTTCACTGGCGAAAGCTGCAGTGTCGGGGTTATGTATGTGAGAGCCTAGGGATCCTCGAGTTTGCGCACGACTGCCGAATGACTGGTCTGTGGATCACTCCTTGGAAACTTCGAAGGTGGAGTCGCCCTCGATTAGTGGAGTTGCGCGCATTTAAGCCATAAACCTGGTCTCGATAGGGACATTGACGCGGGTCTGTCGTAAACTAGGCGAGTTGTCATGCGCCCGAATTGGGTGCTCCCGCAAATTTGAAACGTTTTGGAGTGCACGCACGTGAAGAGCACCGTTGAGACTCTCGAACCCACCAAGGTTCGCCTGACCGTTGAGGTTCCCTACGAGGAACTGTCCGATGAGATGAACAAGGCCTACAAGGATATCTCCCAGCAGGTCTCCATCCCCGGTTTCCGTAAGGGCCACGTGCCACCTCGCATCATCGACCAGCGTTTCGGTCGCGCAGCCGTCATCGAACAGGTCGTCAACGAGGTCCTGCCGGGTCACTACTCGGATGCAGTCGCAGAGCATTCGCTCCGCCCGATGCAACAGCCACAGGTCGAGGTCACCGAGATCCCGAACACCACCGGCGAACAGGGGGGACAGCTGATCTTCACCGCTGAGGTCCCGGTTGTGCCGGACTTCGAGCTCCCCGAATTCGACGAGAAGACCGTTGTCACCGTCGACACCACCGAGGTCACCGACGAAGACGTCCAGAAGGAACTCGACGAGCTCCGCTCTCGCTTCGCAACTCTGAAGACCATCAACCGCAAGGCCAAGACCGGCGATTACGCAACCATCGACATGGTTGCCACCATCAACGGTGAAGAGGTCGACTCGGTCGCAGACGTGTCCTACGAAATCGGCTCGGGCAACATGCTCAATGGTCAGGACAAGGCTCTGCGTGGCACCAAGGCAGGCGACGAGGTTTCCTTCACGTCCACCCTCAAGGGCGGCGACCACGAAGGTGAAGAAGCAGACATCACCATCACCGTGAAGTCCATGAAGGCGCGCGAACTGCCGAAGGCGGACGACGACTTCGCTCAGATGGTTTCTGAATTCGACACCATCGACGAGCTCATGGAAGACCTGCGCACGCAGGCCGGCCAGTCAAAGACCTCGCAGCAGGCGCTACAGGCCCGCGACAACCTGATCACCGACCTCCTCGAACAGGTTGAGATTCTTCTTCCTGAAGAGGTCATCGAGCACGAGGTTTCGCGCCGCGTCTCCGAAGATGCCAAGCCGAAAGAAAAGAAGGAAGCGCGCGCGGCCGTCGAGCGCGAACTGCGTTCTGAACTCCTCTCCGAGGCAATCGCGAAGAAGTTCGATGTTCAGGTTTCCCAGCAGGAACTCATCGACTACGCGATCCAGATGTCGCAGAACCTCGGCATCGACATCAACCAGCTGTTCTCCTCCTCGCAGCAGATGGCAGCAGTTGTCGCAGACCTCGGACGTTCCAAGGCTATGATCGAGGCTCTGCGTCAGGTCACCGTCAAGGACACCGAAGGCACGGTCGTTGACCTCTCTGAGTTCTTCGGCGACGTTGCAAAGGAAGAAGCAGAAGCTGAAGAGGCAGAAGAGACCACTGAAGCCTGATTCAAGCATGCGCTAGCAACACACGCTAGTGAATGTGGCCGGTACTTTCGGGTACCGGCCACATTGCATGTGGGAGGCCTCATACTGCTATGAGCACTGCGCCTACAGCGAACAGAGGGGGATTGGCTGAGCCTTGTCCGCGTGAAACCGATAAGTTATACCCAGTGGGATCTGAAAGCGGATCTATTCGACCAAGGAGAATCCTCGTGAGCGACCAGGCTGTAATGGCAGGCGGCGGCGTGCAATCGCCGATGGGTCTGTCCGACTCCGTGTACCAGCGACTTCTTGCAGAACGCATCATTTGGCTGAACGGCGAGGTCCGTGATGAAAACGCCAACGCGATCTGCGCCCAGATGCTTCTGCTTGCCGCCGAAGATCCGGACCGCGACATCTACCTGTACATCAACAGCCCGGGTGGGTCGGTGACCGCAGGCATGGCAATTTACGACACTATGCAGTACGTCAAGCCTGATGTTGTCACTGTCGCAATGGGCTTGGCTGCTTCGATGGGTCAGTTCCTGCTGACCGCAGGCGCGCCGGGCAAGCGCTTCATCACCCCGCATACTCGCGTCCTGCTCCACCAGCCTCTTGGTGGTGCCGGTGGTAGCGCCACTGAGATTCGTATTAACGCGGACCTGATTCTGAAGATGAAGAAGGAACTCGCCGAGATCACCGCTGAGCGTACCGGCAAGTCCGTTGAGCAGATCGAACTGGACGCGGACCGTGACAATTGGTTCTCGGCGTACGAGGCCCTGGAATACGGCTTCGTTGACAAGGTCATCGTGAACCCGCAGGAAATTAGCACGCTCGGCCAGGATGGAGAAAACTGATGAGCACCACCCCGTACTTTGAAGGTATCGCCCGTCAGATGCCACAGGCTCGCTATGTTCTGCCGAATTTCGAAGAGCGCACCGCTTACGGTTTTAAGCGCCAGGACCCCTACGCCAAGCTGTTCGAGGATCGCATTGTGTTCCTCGGCGTGCAGGTTGATGACGCGTCTGCTGATGACGTGATGGCGCAGCTTCTGGTTCTGGAAAGCCAGGATCCAGATTCGCTGATCACCATGTACATCAACAGCCCCGGTGGTTCCTTCACCGCGCTGACCGCAATCTACGACACGATGCAGTACATTAAGCCACAGATCCAGACCGTGTGCCTTGGTCAGGCCGCATCGGCTGCAGCCGTTCTGCTGGCGGCCGGTTCACCGGGCAAGCGCCTGGCACTGCCGAATGCTCGTGTTCTGATCCACCAGCCGGCCATGGAAGGCATGCAGGGGCAGGCATCCGATATCCAGATCGTTGCTGACGAGATCGACCGTATGCGCGCGTGGCTGGAAGATACGCTCGCGCATCACTCGGGCACCCCGGTTGAGCAGGTCCGCCGTGACATCGAGCGCGACAAGATCCTGACCGCTCCCCAGGCGAAAGAATACGGCCTGATCGACCAGGTTCTTCAGTCCCGCAAGAGCTAAAACGCTGGCGCTCACTAGCGTGAAGGTGGCTACGCTGTGGGGAGAAAATGGCGCGCCGAATGGCGGACTTACCTGTCCTCACATAGGCTGAAGACACGCTGAACGGAAGCGTTTGCACGCCAATCCTAGGTGGCAACCAACATATCTACGTGTGACGTCCCGGTGGCGCGCGGTAGTGATGAATTTTGATCGATGGAGGGCTAACGTGGCTCGACTGACCGACGGAGCTGAACTGCTCAAGTGCTCGTTCTGTGGAAAGAGTCAGAAGCAGGTGCGCAAGCTCATCGGCGGTTCCGGTGTCTACATCTGCGACGAGTGCATAGACCTCTGCAACGAAATCATCGCTGAGGAATTGGGCAAGGCTCCCGAAGAAACCTCGGAGCTGCCCCTGCCGAAGCCAATTGAAATCAACGACTTCCTGAATTCGTGGGTGATCGGTCAGGATCGTGCGAAGCGTGCGCTGTCTGTCGCGGTCTACAACCACTACAAGCGTGTGAAGTCGCGTGACGCTGGGCATGCTGAAGATATGCAGGGGACCAAGTCGAACATTCTGCTGCTTGGCCCCACGGGTACGGGCAAGACTCACTTGGCGCGTTCGCTGGCGCGTATGCTTGACGTTCCTTTCGCGATCGTTGACGCGACTGCGCTGACGGAAGCCGGCTACGTTGGTGAGGACGTCGAGAATATTCTTCTTCGTCTGATCCAGACCGCGGATGGTGACATTAAAAAGGCTGAACGGGGCATCATCTACGTCGACGAAATCGACAAGATTGGCCGTAAAGGAGAGAACGCCTCGATCACACGCGATGTTTCCGGCGAAGGTGTCCAGCAGGCTCTGCTGAAGATTATTGAAGGCACGGTTGCTTCGGTGCCGCCGCAGGGCGGACGCAAGCACCCGAACCAGCAGTTCCTTGAGATTGACACGTCGGGCATCCTGTTCATCGCAGCGGGGGCTTTCGCCGGTATTGAAGAGATCGTGAAGGCTCGTTTGGGTCAGCGTTCCACCGGTTTTGGCTCAGACCTGAAGTCTGCTGCTGAAATGGGTGACCTGTACAAAGAGATCACCCCGGAAGATCTGCACAAGTTCGGCATGATTCCAGAATTCATTGGTCGTCTGCCGATCCTGACGTCCACGCAGGAACTGACCGAAGAAGACCTCGTCCGCGTCCTGACCGAGCCGACGAACTCCCTAGTTCGCCAGTACCAGCATCTTTTCGAGCTTGACGGCATTGATCTGGAGTTCACGCACGAGGCGTTGCTCGAGGTCGCGGCCTTGGCGAACGAGCGTAAGACCGGTGCCCGTGGCCTGTCGTCGATCATGGAGAACACACTGTCTGACCTGATGTTTGAGCTGCCCAGCCGTGACGACGTGGGGCGCGTTGTGATTACGCGCGAGTACGTTCTTGGTGAAGGTGAGCCTGAGCTCTACGCCGAGCGCGCTCATCAGATTCGCACCGCCTGAACCGGATGGGAAAACCAGTGGCAGAAGAAACGCAGATCAGCGCCCACACGTCCGGGGAGGCCCTGATCGGAACAGGCATCCCTGCCGAGCTGGCTGACGCGCGTGGAACCATCGACAACATCGATGCTGCGCTCGTCCATATTCTTGCTGAGCGTTTCCGCTGTACCCAGCGAGTCGGACACATCAAAGCTCTCCATGATCTTCCGCCGGCTGACCCGGCACGTGAAGCACGACAGGTTGCGCGTCTGCGATCGCTCGCCGAAGAATCCGGCCTCGACCCTGACTTTGCTGAAAAGTTCCTTGCCTTCATGGTGAAGGAAGTTATTCGCCACCACGAAGACATCAAGGCCGAGTACGACGAGGGGAGCACCCACTCAATACCGAAGCATGGCATTGTTGGGAGATGATGGGCACCCGGTAGGTTGCCTTGAGTGAGGCCAAGCACGTAGAGATCCTGTCCATCCTCAAGAAAAACACGGCTCACTCCGAGGGGGCGAAGACTGACCGTATAAGCACCCGACGAGGAGGAGAATCTGTTGAGAGACGGTGGATGTGCGAGCGTCCCCCGTCTCGTTTTGCCCTCTCAGGATTGTCTGATGAAATTCTGCGCAGGCTCCCCGATAGTTTTCAGGCAGCTTTCAGGGTTGTGGACTGTAATCTATTCAGGCAGTGAGAACCATTGCCGATAAGCAGTCCTCAAGGAGTTTTTTGATGAAGAATCGCACGCAGATGCGCGCTCTTGCCGTCGTCGCCGTCACCCTGGCTACGGTCCTCAGCGCATGCGGATCGACCGGCTCGTCCACCTCGTCCGCGTCCAGCACCAAGAGCCAGAGCGGAACGGCCACCAACGCGGCCAGCAACGACCCGAATCTGCTGTTTGCTCAGTGCATGCGTGACAAGGGCTTCGACGTGCCTGACACGGGCCTGACGCCCGATCAGCTCAACGATCACTCCACCGCCTTCGACTCTGCCCTCAACGAGTGCATGATGAAGGTCTCCGGCTTGACCGGCGAGGACAACATTGCGAACGACCCCGCAGCGCGCGAGTCAATGGTCAAGGCAGCGCAGTGCCTGCGTGAGGCCGGATATGACGTCAAGGACCCGCAGGCGGGCGAAGGCATCAGCGTCAAGGACATCCCCGAGGATGTGCTCAACAAGTGCTTCCAACAGTCAGGGGCCGCCAAGTGAAGCGTTCGCAAACCCTGCGCCCCGCGGCACTCGCGATCCTGGCGATCGGCGCGCTGACCCTGTCCGCCTGCTCGGGCACCAACACAGACGCCCAAGCCCCCCAGTCCTTTGACGGTGCGACGGAGACCATTACGAAGGGAGACCTGGCGGGGGAGACCACCGTCCAGGGAAACCTCCACTACGCCGACTCCTACACCCTCAAGAGTGCTTTCGAAGGCGTTGTCACCTCCCTGCCCACGCCCGGCACGACCCTCACCCAGGGATCGCACGTGTATACGGTCGGTGGCGACAACACGTATCTGCTCCACGGCTCTACCCCCGCCTGGCGCACGTTTGAGGCAGGCATGGACAACGGCGAGGATGTCACCCAGCTGGAGACCGCGCTGTCCGAGCTCGGCTATTTCGAGGCTACCCCCGATGCCCACTTCGACTGGAACACGACCGTGGCGATCCAGAGGTGGCAAAAGGCCCTCAACCTGCCCCAAACCGGCTCACTGCCGCTGGGCACCGTCCTCTTTGCACCTGAGGACCTGCGTATTGGTGCCCTGAAGGCCCGCGTCGGCGACAACGCGACGATGGAGACGGAACTGTTCACGGCCTCTTCCTCGCGTCAAGTCATCTCCGCGAACCTGAAGCTCTCCGACCAGGCTCTCGGCGTCGTCGGAAACTCAGTGACCGTGCGCCTGCCCGGCTCCACCACCACGACGACCGGAACGATTACCTCGGTCGAACCCCCGCGCGAAAAAGCCAGCGAGGAGGGATCCGAGGAGACGACCAAGGAACGAATTATTCCGATCACCGTCACCCCCGATGACACCTCCGCCCTCGAAGGGCTCCAGGAGGCCTCGGTCTCCCTGGGCCTGACCTCCGAGACTCGCACGGACGTGCTGTCCGTGCCCCTCAGCGCGCTCGTGGCCCTGAGTGCCGACCAGTTCGGCGTCGAGGTCGTGGATGAGTCGGGCAAGATTCGTCGGGTCCCTGTCACCGTCGGCCTGTTCGCGGGAGACCGCGTCGAAGTGAGCGGCGACGAGATCGCCGAAGGCCAGCGCGTGGTGGTGCCCAACCGATGAGCCACATCCTGCAATTGACCGACGTGCACCGGTCCTTCGGTAGCCCGCCCGTGCATGCCTGTAACGGAGTATCCCTGGCCGTCGACGAGGGAGAGTTCGTCGCCATCGTCGGGCCGTCCGGCTCCGGAAAATCCACTCTGCTCAACCTCATCGGAACGCTCGACCGCCCCACCTCGGGCAGCGTGTGCATTAACGGCACAGACGTGTCCTCCCTGCGTGACACGGAGCTGTCGGGAGTGCGATCGTCGCTGATCGGTTTCGTGTTCCAGCAGTTCCACCTGACGGCCGGCGTCTGCGCCCTTGACAACGTCGCAGACGGACTGCTCTATCGGGGCGTGCCCCGTGCCAAGCGTCGCGAGGCCGCGCGTGAGGCTCTGACCCGCGTGGGCCTCGGACACCGCATGGACCACAAGCCCCACCAGATGTCGGGCGGTGAACGCCAGCGCGTCGCAATCGCTCGTGCCATCATCGGGCACCCGGCCCTGCTGCTGGCCGACGAGCCCACCGGCAACCTCGACTCGCGCTCGGGCGCGTCCATCGTCACCCTCCTGCGCGAGCTCAACGAGGCCGGCACCACCATCATCGTGATCACCCACGACAACGACCTGGCGGCCTCGCTGCCCAGGCAGATCGCCATCCGCGATGGCGAGATTGTCTCCGACTCCGCACACCCGGGAGGTGGCCATGGAGAGTGAGAAGAATTCAGAAACCGGTCGCTCCGCCCTGCGCCTCTCGGACGTCGCGCGCCTGGGCCTGACGGGCCTGCGCGCTCGCCCTATGCGTGCCGTCCTCTCGGCCCTGGGCATCGCGATCGGCATCGCGGCCATGGTCGGCGTCGTCGGCGTCTCCGCATCCTCACAGGCCCGCCTGCAAGAGCAGCTGCGGGCGCTGGGTACCAACATGCTGACGGCGCGCAGCGGCGCTGACCTGTCGGGGACGGACCTCATCCTGCCCGAGGACGCCGTGGGCCGCACTCTCATGATCCCGGGCGTCACCGACGCGGCTTCGACGTCGACGCTGAGCGGCGTCTCCGTGTACCGCTCGCGCCTGTCCGACCCGAACGCGACCGGCGGCATCATCACGATGGCGGCTGACACGAACCTCCTGAATGTCGTATCCGGGACCATGAAGAAGGGCACGTGGCTCAACGATGCCACCGCGAAGTATCCGGGCGTCGTCCTGGGCTCGAAAGCCGCGCAGCTGCTCGGCGTCGTCGAGCCAGGCACCCAGGTGTGGCTGGGTGGCATGTCGTTCACCGTCTTGGGCATTATGGATCCAGCACCCCTGGCCGAGGAACTTGATAACGCCGCCCTCATCGGCGTTGCCGCCGCGGACACGTACTTCGGCGCGGGCAAGACCCCCACGACGATCTATGAGCGCTCCTCCGAGGACCAGGTGGAGAACGTCCGCGAGCTCCTCGGACCCACGCTCGCCCCGCAGGGCGCCACCGGCCTCAAGGTCTCACGCCCTTCCGACGCACTGGCCGCCCAAAACGCGGCCGACCAGACGCTCACGACCCTGCTCGCCGGCGTCGGTTCGATCGCCCTGCTCGTCGGTGGCATCGGCGTGGCCAACACGATGATCATTTCCGTCCTGGAACGTCGCAAGGAGATTGGCCTGCGCCGCTCGCTCGGCGCCAAGCGGGGACACGTCACCGTGCAGTTCCTGGCCGAAGCCCTGCTGCTGTCCTTCCTCGGAGGACTCGCCGGATGCCTCATCGGCGCCGGTGTCACCTGGGGCATGTGTTACGCGTACGGCTGGCCGCCCACTCTGCATTGGTGGGTGATCGCCGCAGGCCTCGGCTCCACTCTCCTCATCGGCGCCGTCGCCGGGCTCTACCCCGCGATCCGAGCGGCCCGCACGCCACCCACAGCGGCGCTCGCCTCGCAGTAGGTTGCCCACATAAGAAAGCCGTGGCCGACTCGCCAACCCCGACACCGAGAGGGGAGCGAGCCGGCCACGGCTTTGTTCATGAGCAGGTCAGTTTTGCACGGGACCGCCGTAGATCTCGTCGATGACGGAGGCAAGGCGATGCGTGGCCTTCAGGCGCTTGACCTTGAGCGAGGGTGTGAGCAGGCCGTTTGCCTCCGTGAAGTCGGTCGTGAGGACCTTGATCTTGCGGATCGACTCGGCGCGCGAGACGTGCTTATTCGCCGAGGCCACCGCCTTCTCTAGGGAGGCCAGGACCTCGACGTTCGTGGCTGCCTCCGCCACGCTCATCGGGGGCAGCGAATGGGTGGCGAGCCAATCGGGCAGCATCTCCGCGTCCAGCGTGATAAGCGCGGCGATGAACGGCCTCTGGTCGCCCACGACCAGGACCTGGGAGATGAGCGGGTGGGAGCGCATCGGGTTTTCGAGGACAGCCGGGGCGACGTTCTTGCCACCCGCCGTCACGATGATCTCTTTCGCGCGGCCCGTGATGGACACGTAGCCGTCGCGGTCCAGGGACCCCAGGTCGCCCGTGCGGAACCAGCCGTCTTCGGTGAAGCAGGCGGTCGTTGCTTCGGGGTCGTTGTGGTAGTACTGGAAGATGCTTGGGCCCTTGAGTAGGATCTCACCCTCGTCGCTGATCTTGAAGGACATGGGCGGCAGAGCCGGGCCTACGGTGCCGATCTTGGACAGGTGGGGCGTGTTGACAGAGACCGGGCCGACCGTCTCTGTCAGGCCGTAGCCCTCTAGAACGGGGATACCGACGCCGCGATAGAAGTGGGCGAGCCAAGTGGCCAGGGGTGCGCCGCCCGAGACGATGTAGTCTGCGTTGCCGCCCACCAGGCGGATGATCTGCTGGTAGACGAGCTTATTCGCCAGCGCGTGCTGGGCCTTGAGGGAGGCGCTGGGGCCTTCCTCAGTGTCGAGGGCACGCGAGTAGGCGATCGCGATCTTGGCGGCCCAGCGGAAGATCTTGCGCTTGGGGCCGGAAGCCTTCGTGTCCGCCGAGTTGTAGATCTTTTCTAGGACGCGCGGGACGACGAGGAGATAGCTCGGCTTGAAAGATGCCAGGTCGTTCAGCAGGTTCTTGATGTTAGAGGCGTGGCCAAGCACGCCGTTGCCACTGATCTGGAAGACCTGCAGGAAGCGCGCGAACACGTGGGCCAGCGGTAGGAAGAGGAGCAGGCGCGAGTCCTTGCCGGCGGCAATCTCCGGCATCCACGAGTGGGCGTTCAGGCATAGGTTCGTGAAATTCTCATGGGACAGGACTGCGCCCTTGGGCGTGCCCATCGTGCCCGACGTGTAGACGATGGTTGCGATGTCGTCCTTGGTGAGGGCCTCCGAGCGGGCGAGGACGCGCTCGCGCGGGGTGGCCGAACCCTCCGCGATGAGGGTCTCGATGGCCTCGGAGTCTAGGGAGAGCACGTGGGTGCTGTCCCGGTTTTCTCGCTCTGCTGCCGCGCGCACGATCTCTGCCATGGACACGGTTTCGGTGATGATGAGGTTGACGTCCGCGTCGACGAGGACGTGGGCGACCTGGTCGATGGAGCTGGTCTCGTAGATGGGCACGGGGACGAGGCCGGCCGCCCAACACGCGAAGTCGAGGAGCGTCCACTCGTAGCGGGTGTGGCTCATAATCGCGACGCGGTCGCCGGGTTCGAGGCCCCGCGCGATGAGGCCAGCGGCGAGCGCGTGCACCTCATCGTAGAAGTCGCGCGCCGTGATGGAACGCCACGTGTCGCCGATACCGATTTTGCGCAGGATGAGGGGGCGGGTGGCACTGCGCTGCACGCGCTCTTTCAGCAGGTGGGGGATCGTCGTGTGGTCGTCGATGCGCACCAGGACGGGGGCGTGCCACTCAAGGGCTTTGGTGGTCGTCTGCGCCTGCGTCGTCGTGTCGTCGTTGGACGAGGCCGGGGTTTCTTCGGCGGTCATGTCTGCTCCCTGGTCGCTGGGCGGTGTGTGCTGCGGGACGGGGCCAGCGGCGCTCCTACTGTTTCCCCCCCCCTATCCTACGCGCCCGTAGAACGGGGGAGAGGGAGCGTCGAAGTTCTCTGAACTGTCGCCGAGCCTTGCGGGACAGGATCAGGCGAGAGCATCGCTCGTTCTATTCAATCCCAGTTCAGCGCGAATGATATACGTGCTGTGGTGAGTGAACATCGGCTGGTTCCACGCGATGCGTAGCTCCAGTTCCGGGGAGTTGTGAACACCCCAGTCCGCCACCTCTACCATCCGAGCGCGGTTGTCGGAGTGTGGGATGGCCGCCAGGAACCCATTGAGCCTCTTGAGTGCTATGGCTTCACCCTAGGTCGTAAACGTGCAGATCAGTGCTGTTGAGACCTGTGTCTTTCGGACATTAGCCCCGTCTTTCAATACTGGGTAAAACGAGGGGCCTCCGTGGTTTCCCACGGAGGCCCCAGCAGCCTAACGCTCAGCCCTTGCGTTTGGCAGGAGCCTCGCCCAGCTTGAAGGACTCGACGACGGCCTCGGTGGCCTCAGCGTCATCGGAGGCGGTCACGGTCAGGGCATCCACGGCCTTTGACGCGGCCTCCAGGTCACCCTTCACGGACTTCAGAGCCTCGACCTGAGCCTGCGGGGCGCACACCGTCACCGCTAGGAACGGCGTACGCGGCGACACCTTCGCTTCAGACTTCACGCGACGCAGTGCGATCAGAGCAGAAGAGGCGGCTTCGAGCACTGAGGGATTGCCCTCGACGCCAGCCAGGTCAGCTACGACCGGCCACGGAGCGGTGTGCACGCTGCCCTCGCGGTACCAGCTCCACACCTCTTCCGTCACGTACGGCAGGTAGGGGGCGAGCAGACGCACGACGTTGTCGATAACGATCGCCAGAGCCGCACGGGCGGATACGGCCGAGGCCTCGTCCCACGCGCCATCACGGTTGTAGGCGCGCTCCTTGACCAGCTCCAGGTAGTCGTCGCAGAACGTCCAGAAGAACGACTCCGTGACCTCGAGCGCGCGAGAGTGCTCGTAGGACGCCAGAGCAGCCGAGGCCTCGTCGATGACGGAGGCCAGCGTCGCCAGAACCGAACGATCCAGTGGCACCGTCACCTGCGCCGGATCCAGATCGATCGCTGCGCCCTCACCACCCATGGTCAGAGCAAATTTCGAAGCGTTCAGAACCTTGATTGCCAGACGACGACCGATCTTCATCTGCGCTTCGTCGAAGATCGCATCCAAGCCCAGTCGAGCGGACGTTGCCCAGTAGCGAACCGCATCCGAACCGTACTTTTCAAGCAGACCCATCGGGGTGACCACGTTGCCCTTGGACTTCGACATCTTCTTATGATCAGGATCAAGGATCCAGCCCGAGATACCAGCGTGCTTCCACGGAAGTTCTCCGAACTCGAGGTTTGCGCGAACAACGGTCGAGAACAGCCAGGTACGAATGATGTCCTGACCCTGAGGGCGCAGATCCATCGGGTACGTACGGCTGAACAGATCCTCGTCCTCGAGCCAACCACATGCCAGCTGCGGGGACAGGGACGACGTTGCCCACGTGTCCATGATGTCCAGTTCTCCCACGAAACCGCCGGCAACGCCACGCTGGGCTTCGGTGTATCCAGTCGGAACATCAGACGAAGGATCGACGGGCAGTTCGTCTTCGGCCGGCGTAATGATCTGGTTGTAATCGACCTCGCCGGCCTCGTTCACCTTGTACCACAGCGGGAACGGAACACCGAAGAAACGCTGGCGCGAAACCAACCAGTCATTGTTCAGGCCAGTCACCCAGTTTTCGTAGCGTACACGCATGAAGTCGGGATGGAATGCCAGCTCGCGACCGCGAGCAACCAGCTCTTCGTTCAGATCCTTACCCGACGCCGGGTTCGTCCACGGCTTGCCACCGTTACGGATGTACCACTGGCGCGAGGTCACGATTTCGAGTGGCTTATCGCCCTTCTCGAAGAAGTTCGTCTGACGCATCGTCTTCGTCGGCTCACCGCGCATCTCGCCGGACTCGGCGAGCATCGCAACCAGGGTCTCGCGTGCGGAGAACGTCGTCTTACCGGCGATCGCCTCGAATGCTGCGATACCTTCAGTGGACGTGATCCACTTGGGCGTCTCAGCGATGATACGGCCGTCCTTACGTAGGATCGCGCGCAGAGGAAGGTCGAGGTCACGCCACCAGTCAATATCCGTGGTGTCACCGAAGGTACAGCACATGGCGATACCAGCGCCCTTATCCATCTCGGCCTGCGGATGAGGAAGAACAGGAACCTCAACACCGAAGACGGGGGAGGCAACGGTCGTTCCGAACAACGGCTTGTAACGCTCATCATCCGGGTGAGCAACAAGGGCAACACACGCGCCGAGCAACTCTGGACGAGTTGTCTCGATGCAGACATCCACGCCGTTCTCCACGGGAGCACCGGCAGCGACAGCCTTCGCGGCAGCATCAGCATCTGTGAGGTGGAACGCCAGACGGTGGTAGAAGCCCGGGTACTCACGCGACTCAAGCTCAGCCTGAGCAACAGCGGTCTGGAATGTAATGTCCCAAAGACCGGGAGCTTCGCTCTGGTAGGCCTCACCGCGAGCCAAGTTGCGGAGGAATGCAGCCTGAGCGACCTTGCGGGCGCGCTTACCGATCGTCTGGTAATGCTGCTTCCAATCCACGGACAGACCAAGGTAGCGCCACAGCGCCTCGAACTGAGCCTCATCTTCAACCGTCAGACGTTCGCAGAGTTCAACGAAATTCTTACGCGAAATCGGCTTCTGATCACGAGCCTTGATCGACTTACCTTCGCCACCCTCATGTGGGGGAACAAAGTCAGGATCGTAGGGGAGCGTCGGATCAACGCGAACACCAAAGTAGTTCTGCACGCGACGCTCAGTCGGCAGACCGTTGTCATCCCAACCCATCGGGTAGAAAACGGACTTACCCATCATGCGCTGGTAACGCGCAATAACGTCAGTGTGGGTGTACGAGAACACGTGTCCAACGTGAAGAGAACCCGAAACCGTGGGTGGCGGAGTGTCAATCGAGTACACCTGCTCGCGCGTTGCCGTACGATCGAAATCGTAGGTACCTGCGTTCTCCCAGCTCTCACCCCACTTGTGTTCCAAACCTTCAGCGCCAACACGGTCAGGAACCGTCGGTGCTACAACAGAAGTCGGGGTCGAAAGACGGCCACCCATATCAATATTCTCCATCCGAGTCGTGGACATGTACCCCACTAGAGTAGTGGGGTTTCAAGGGGAAAACCAAACGTGCGCATCGGGTATTCGCGACCTTTGCCCCCTGGCGATCAATCAACGAGGCCCGGGGAGGAACCTCGTCAATGAAACACAATAAAGGCTGGCTACGAAGTCTCCTTCGTAGCCAGTCACGCGAGTGTGAAATCCGCAATCAGAGGACAACAGCATTCATTGTGAGATGGGGTTTTCTTGGTCGGGTTCGCGCAACTGGGAGCGATGACGCGCCGGATAGACAAAGATCAGGAAGACACTTCCTGATCGCGTGCAATAGCAGCGTCGACAGCTGTCACAAGTGCGGGGGACAGACCGGCGTTTTCAGCGGCCAGCAGACCGGCAATCGTGGTGCCATTGGGCGAGCAGACCGAATCAATAAGCTGGGCAGCATTCACACCGCGTTCTTGGCTTGCAAGAAGCAGGTCCGCTGAGCCAGCAACAGCCTGGGCGGCAATCAAGGTGGCAGAAGACTTCGTCAGCCCATGTTTCACGCCGGCTCGGGCAAGCGTCTCAATAATCTGGAAAACCCACGCGGGCGAGCAACTTGCCAACGCCATGAACGCAGGGAATTCTTTCTCGCTGATTCGCACGGTACGCCCGACAGCGCCGAGCAGGCGTTCGGTTGCTCCAAGCTGAGCCTCGGTTGCATCCTGAGAGCAGATTGCGCTCATTGACTGGCCAACCTGTGCGTTGACATTCGGCATCACGCGGATCAAGGGAACCGCTGCGCCGAAATCGTGGAGCATCGAATCAAGGGTGCGACCGGCAGCCAAAGAAACAACGGCCATATCTGGACGCTCGCGAACGATATGAGCGATCTGTTTGATCACTTCAGACTGAATATGAGGTTTCACCCCAAGGACAAGCAGGTCAACCTGATGAGCGAGCGACCCATTGGATGAAGCAACCTGCCCACCAACTTCGCGGGCAAGCGCCGGAGCATGGACACCATTCGCGTCAGTGAAAAGGAAATCAGCTCCGTTCATTCCGGCCGCAACCGCACCACGTGCAATTGCGGCGACCATTGAACCGGCTCCAATAAATCCGATGCGCATGTCGATTCCTCTTTCAGGCTCTGCTTGATGAAGAAGCATCCCGCAGTGGATGAAGCGAGATGCTCGCCACTGCTGTGTTCCTTAAACCCTTAGCTTAGTTGGGATAGACCGTAGTGTGCGCGCCTGTCTGATTTGGAGTCCTTCTCAAAAGTCAGCGCTTGCCGGTCCCATGACCCAAGCGGTGCCCACATGGACGTCGGCGCAACCGGAGTTGGGCGACCTGATTCATTGAGAACCGTGACACCTGCTTGTCCGGTACCACGATGCGTCAGAACCTCGTTCAACGCCAAAGGCGTTTCGGGGAATGTCTGAACTCGACGTTCTACCTTTCATCCTCAAGGGGGACGAGGCCGGGTGGCGTGACTCAAGCCAACCTGTTGATAGCCGGATGAGTTATCCACAGTTTTCTTATTGCGTAGGTGCGCGAGGAGGTGTTGCTTCTTAGTGTGTGCGCATGAATGTCACGAATCGTCTGAATGTCGCTCGTCTGACCGAGGCAGTGTTTGAGCCTGAAGATGAGGATCCGCTCGATGAGCCGCGTCCCGAGTGGAAGGTGCGTCTGCTCCCGTCGGTTCAATCGATGGTGCTACTGGGAGTCGTTGTTCTTCTTGTTGCGGGGATCGGTGTGTGGAAAACAACCACGGCATCGTCGGCGAAACAGATGAATGACAGTGAAGACTACGCCAGCACTGAGTCTGGGCAGTCGATTCGGGTAGCGTCATCCGCCAGCCAACCCACGTCGCTTCCGGCACCTCAACAGAACAGAGAACAGGTCACCGTTTATGTGACGGGAGCGGTCAATTCGCCGTCCCTATTGACCCTAGAAATGGGCAAACGGGTCGCTGACGCACTCGAAGAAGCGGGCGGAGTGGCAGAAGATGCCGATGTTGAACAAGTAAATCTAGCGCGCCCACTGGTGGACGGGGAACATATTGTGATTCCTCGGGTGGGCGAGGTCGCACACACCCGTTCTGATTCCTCGTCACCGACCGCATCAACAACTGGGAGCTCATGTATTGACCTGAATACGGCCGATGTTGGTGCTCTCGAGCAGTTAGATGGCGTTGGTCCGGCACTTGCCCGGCGAATCAAAGAGTTCCGAGACCAATCCGGTCCGTTCCAATCGGTGGATGACGTTGATGCGGTGCCGGGGATAGGACCAGCACTACTAGAGAAGATCCGTTCTCGGGCGTGTCAATGAAACCGCCACCGGCAATGCATGATTGGCGTCTTGCCCCCGTGGCGGTGGCAGTCTGGTGCGGTGCCCTCTTCGGAACGAAAACGGACAGCAACACGGCCATAGCTGCTGTTGCTGGTGCTACAAGCCTGGGGTGCGTGTGGATGCTGGCATCGTTGAATGCGGTTCATCCACGCCAAGGGCGTCACACCCTGATCCCATTTGGTTCCCTGCGAGCCCTGCTAGCACTGGTCTGTTTTGCCACTGTTGTGGCCGTGTGTTTGGGGGCGGTCGCTCACAACAGTGCGCGGCGCACCGAGGTCTTTCAAGCGGCTCAAACCGGATCGCTGATCACGATACGTGGCGAGCTAGAAGATGATCCATCTGAAGTCTCAGGGAAGTTCTCGTCAGATTCGCAGATCGTTTCCCTTCGCGTGACAGGCGCGGGCACACAAGGGATGCGACCAACTCGCCCTATTAAAGTGCGACTAACAGGAAGCCACTGGCCCACTCTCTATCGTGGGGACACAGTTGAAACCAGGGGAGTGATCGACACTGAGTTCAGCGCGCATCTTCCTTGGGCAGGAATCATTCACACCTCGAAACTGAAATGTGTTGCTAGGCCACAAGGGTGGCGAGCTACGGTGCGAAGAATTCGCACCGGCCTCGTCGATCTGGTTGCTGACTTGGAACCTCAAGCGCAAGCTTTGGTTCCGGGAATGGCAATCGGTAATGACTCTGCAATGACGAAAGAACTGAAGGAAGCTTTTCGCCGGACCTCACTATTGCATTTAACTGCAGTCTCCGGCTCGCACTTGGCGATCATCATGGGAGTTGCCGCCCTCGTCCTACGAGGCCGCACACGTTTTCGTCTGTTCGGAATCGTAGTAGTTCTGACCATTGTGGTTGCAATAGTTGGGGCAACGCCTGCAGTAATGCGAGCGGTACTCACCTCGGCGTTGGGGATTGGGGCAGAGGCTAGCGGTAGGGGAAAACAGGGGGTGACGACGTTAAGCGCAGTCACCATCGGATCAATCCTGTTCAACCCGTGGGTCGCAAGTAACTTCGGTTTTTCACTCTCCGTAGCGGCGACCTTTGGAATGGTTGTGATCGCTCGGCACATCCTCGATTATCGGCGCAGAAAAATCCGTTCGGACACACTCATCGGCAAAACAATTGGCGTCGCGATTGACTACTTGGCAATCCCAGTCAGTTGCTATGCGATGACTTTCCCCATCCTGCTTCTTGCCAACCCACGCGTCCCGGTATACGGCATACCTGCGAATGTTATGGCCTCGGTAGCGGTTGCGCCGGCGACATTGCTGGCGATCGCGGCAACATGCCTGCTTGGAGTCTCTCCTTGGCTCGCTCACGCGTGCGCGCAAGGATCAGCGTTCTTCACGCGGTGGATTACGAACGTTGCTTTCTTCTTTGCACACCTTCCAGGGGCTAGTCATCAGCTTTCGTCGCGTGACGTGATCGTCGCTAGCATTGTGAGCGCGGCACTGGTGCTCTACTGGAAGCGTGCGCTCGTCATCCCCCTACTACGTCGAGTGCAAACGCATGTGTACATGGAACGTGTCAGACTTATAGGGCGTGCGAAGAAAGAGAGGTAATCAATGGCTAGTCGGGGAAATAAACCGCCAGCTCCGGTTGCTATTGAACTGGCTCCTATTGTCTTGATTAAGGGCAAAGAAGGGCTGCTGATCGATCGCGCTCTTGATTCTCTGCGCTCGCAGGCGCGTTCTGTAGATCCAAACCTTGAACGCACAGACCTGAACGCTGCCACCTATCAGACGGGTGAACTAGACATGATTACCTCGCCATCACTGTTTGGTGAAAGCCGACTGGTGATCATTCGTGACCTTGAAACGATGAGCGACGCTCTTGCCAATGACCTCTTGACCTATATTGCGGCCCCTGCCTTCGATGTGTGGCTTCTTCTGGTTCACCCCGGCGGAAACGCGAAGGGAAAAAAGGTCACCGACGCTATCGCAAAAGCTAAATTCCCCGTTATCTCCGCAGAAATCATTAAATATGACCGGGACAAGCTTGAGCTGATCCGCTCTGATGTTCGCCGTGCTCACCGTCAGATGGATCGTGATGCGATGCAAGCGATCGTTGACGCGCTTGGCTCCGACCTGCGCGAAATGGCGGCCGCAGTTGCCCAGCTTCTCTCTGACTGCGACGGCACAATCACGCTAGAGGACGTGCATCGTTATCACGCGGGACGCATTGAAGCAAGCAGATTCGAAGTAGCCGATGCAGCCATCGCTGGTGAAACAGCGCGAGCCCTCACCCTTGTACGGCACGCGTTCGCTACGGGTGTTGAACCTCAACAGCTTGTCGCTGCCCTGGCAATCAAGATCCGACAGATGGTGAAAGTATCTGCCTCATCAAGCGGACGCGGAGTCAACGTGGGAATGCAACAGTGGCAGGTGGATATCGTGCGTAGCCAGTTGCGGGGGTGGAACGATCGTTCGCTCGCAGATGCTATCCAAGCGCTTGGACGTGCAGACAGTGAAACAAAAGGCTTATCCCGAGACCCGCGCTACGCAGTTGAAAAGGCCATTACGACGATCTGTCGGTTGCGTCGAAGGCATTAAACGCTCAAGTTCGCGGGGCGAACGGGTTACCCAACACGTCCGTCCGTTGCCTGATGAACACGCCGTACACAAACACTTTGGGGTCGCATCTCACGTGGATGCGACCCCAAAGGTGAAGAATGAGCGATCAGCCGAGCGAAGAAACTCGCTTTGCAAGCTTGGACTTGCGGTTAGCGGCCTGGTTCTTGTGGATAACGCCCTTGGAAACGGCTTTATCCAGCTTGCGGGAAGCAGTCTTGAGGGACTCGATTGCGAGCTCTTTGTCTCCTGCTTCAACAGCTTCGCGGGTCTTGCGAACGAGCGTCTTGAGCTCGGACTTCACAGACTGGTTACGAAGACGACGCTTCTCGTTGGTGCGGATCCGCTTGATCTGAGACTTAATATTCGCCACAGTCGGAAAACTCCTTGCTTGAAGTGATTACAGGGTCGGTGAGGGCTGTGTCAGAACCGGGACTGGGACGTGGGGACATCCGCAAACGGCTCGGACCAGACCCCCTGCCCGACCAGGCCGGGAGTCCGACTAACAACGTTACCAGCGCGATACGTCGAACGCTATTTTCTTAGCGGAAAGTGGGCGTGAATGCGCTCACTAAACGCGCTTATGGGTGCTTCTTGAGCGCTTGAAGCATCATTTCCCACGTGTCGCGAGGCACAGTGGCGCCCTCACGCCTGATAGCGCTGGGGCTCACGACAAGAGCTCGGTCCAAGCGAACCTCGGATGGGCGACCTGATGTGTCCCATGTGCCCGATCCGATATCCAGCCAGTACCTGCCGTTAGGTGCTTCCTGTGCCACGTGAGGTCCTTCCTTACTGTTTTCTGCGGTCAAGTGTGACACGAGGATTCCGACTTCCGCGTGATGGCGGGCGCGAAGTTATCCACACAGTGCACACCCCCTGAGTTATCCACAATGTGTCACCGGGAAGGTGGCGCACTTGTCGTCGAAGGTAGACAGTGGGTGCACCAGTGACCAATGCGTACAAGGAGGAACGCGATCATGGCACTTCAGTGCACGTCTGCCACCCCTATCGACGAGGCAGGGAATCCCGCCGATTCGCATGCGCCTGACTGGGGTGGGACCGGAATGGTTTTTCCACACATGCGTGTGCGCGAGCGTATGGAAGAGGCTCTCCAATCAGACTCGGGCGAGGTAATCGCAAAGATTGAGGAGCTGGTCAAGGATGAATCAGTTGATGTGCACGAGCGGTTGACGATTGCTCGCGCACTTGTTGATTGGTATGCGCTCAATGACCAAGCAACCGACTGTCTTCGCGTGGCACGTATCGCCACCGAGATCGGAATGGGCAACCTGGGACCGTTGGATGAGGATGTGTTGGTTGCCCGTAATTCTGAGCTTTACTGGCAGGTGACGCTGGGAAACTATCAAAATATCGATAAGAACTACCGGATTCTGATTCGCGATGTTGAGCATGTCATGGGGAACCACAGCGAACTTGCGTGGGCGGTGCGAACAAATTCCGCGATGCCCGCTAAAGCTAGGGGTGACTTTACAAAGGCCGTTTCAATTTATCGGCGCGTTGTGCGCGATATGGGGACGCGCTTGGCCGAAGACGACTCGCTGGCGATGGCCGCGCAAGACAACTTGGCTGAAGCCTTGGTGCTGGCTGATAAGTACGACTCTGCACTAAAAATCTATAGAAGTCTGCATGGGATCTCAAAGAAGAAGTGGGGGCTTGAAGACGGAAGAACTCTTCGCCTGCGCGGGGAAATTGCTCGAACAAAATTCTTGCTTGGACGCAGAAAACAGGCGATGAAAGAGTGGAAACAGACGTTCACCGACTGCGTAGAGGTTCTTGGAGCACATAATCCGCTGACACTTGAGATTCATTGTGTTCTTCTTGCTGCGTCGATTGATATGGATGATTCGCAGGCGGTTATCGACCTCTCAGAGATGCTTGTCAATGATCCCCCCGAAGAATTGGAAGAAGAAGAGATCGAAACCTTCCGCCAGATTAGTGAAAGCTATCGTCAGATCGTTGTCATGGAAGGTGAAGAGTAGGGATGCGACACAGTTCTTTTACACGGAAGAACGTGATGTGCGCGAGGTCGCGCGCTCATAGTTGGCACTTGGGGGCGCGTTAATGGGACGATAAAGGGGAATATCTATTGGAGGTACCGTGCCAATCCCTACGCCCGCACAAGTGGAAACGATTCGTCCTGCTCACACCGAGCAGTCACGCCTGCGAAACTTCTGCATCATCGCGCACATTGACCACGGTAAATCCACGCTTGCTGACCGCATGTTGCAGTTGACCGGCATTGTTGAGCAGCGTGATATGCGCGCTCAGTACCTCGATCGTATGGATATTGAGCGTGAGCGTGGCATCACCATTAAGTCTCAGGCTGTTCGTATGCCGTGGACACGAGATGGCCAGGCGTACGCGCTCAATATGATCGATACGCCCGGTCATGTTGACTTCACCTACGAGGTCTCTCGATCGCTTGCAGCGTGTGAAGGCGCGGTTCTTCTGATTGATGCTGCGCAGGGTATTGAAGCACAGACTCTGGCGAATCTTTACCTCGCTCTGGAAAACGATCTTGCGATCATTCCCGTTTTGAACAAGATCGATCTGCCCGGTGCTCAGCCTGAAAAGTATGCTGCCGAGGTTGCTCAGCTGATTGGTTGCGATGAATCCGAGGTCCTGAAAGTGTCGGGTAAGACCGGTGAAGGCGTTGCCGAGTTGCTGGATCGTATCGTCGAAGTCGTTCCAGCTCCGAATGGCAACCCAGACGGTGCAACCCGAGCCATGATTTTCGACTCCGTCTACGACACCTACCGCGGTGTGGTGACCTATGTTCGTGTCGTTGATGGTGCCCTGTCCACGCGCCAGCGCGTCAAGATGATGTCGACCGGCGCGACCCACGAACTGCTTGAAATCGGTGTGATTTCGCCAGAACCGATGCCCAGCGAAGGTATTGCCGCCGGCGAAGTAGGCTACCTCATCACGGGCGTGAAAGACGTGCGTCAGTCGCGCGTCGGTGACACGGTGACATTGAACGTTCGAGGCGCTGAGGAACCGCTGTCCGGATACAAGGATCCGCGTCCGATGGTCTTCTCCGGTATCTACCCGGTTGACGGTTCGGACTTCCCTGATCTGCGAGATGCCCTTGAACGTCTTCAGCTCAATGACGCAGCGCTCACCTTCGAACCTGAATCGTCGGCAGCCCTCGGCTTTGGGTTCCGTTGTGGCTTCTTGGGCCTGTTGCACCTCGAAATTATCCGGGAGCGATTGGAACGCGAATTCGGACTCGACTTGATCGCAACAGCGCCGAACGTTGTCTACACGGTCGTTGCAGAAGACGGGAGCGAGATCATCGTTGAAAACCCGGCGATGTTCCCCGAAGGGAAGATCTCTGAGGTTCGCGAGCCTCTTGTTGAAGCAACAATCCTGACGCCGACTGATTTCACCGGCACGATCATGGAACTCTGCCAGGATCGTCGCGGAACCATGAAGGGCATGGAGTACCTGTCCGAAGACCGCGTCGAGCTCCACTACACCTTGCCTCTGGCAGAAATCGTGTTCGACTTCTTCGATCAGTTGAAGTCGCGCACTCGCGGATACGCCTCGCTCGATTACCAGGAGAAGGGCGAGCAGAGTGCCGATCTGGTGAAGGTCGATATTTTGCTCAACGGTGACCGCGTTGACGCGTTCAGCGCGATTGTTCACCGCGATGCTGCATATGCGTACGGTCAGCGGATGACGAAGCGTCTGAAGGAGCTGATCCCCCGCCAGCAGTTCGAAATCCCTGTTCAAGCGGCAGTAGGTGCACGAGTTATCGCTCGCGAAACGATCAAGGCATTGCGTAAGGACATGCTGGCTAAATGCTACGGCGGTGACATTACGCGTAAGCGCAAGCTGCTCGAAAAGCAGAAGGAAGGCAAGAAGCGCATGAAGTCCATCGGTCGCGTGGACGTGCCACAGGAAGCCTTCATCGCAGCTCTGACATCGGATGTTCCAACCGGAAAGAAGTGATTGTGGCGGATCGCCCCAGCTATCGCCCAGGAGAGGCTCCCGAAGGGGAAGTCTTCTTCGCGCGGACCAAGTCGTTTACACGTCGTAGTCGTGAGCTCCCGCTGAATCTCCAGCGAACCTGGGATGCTCACGCGTCGAAGTATGTGATCGAACCTGAGCGAGGGATCGGCCATACGACTGTCGCCGATACTTTTCGCTTGGATCCGGTTCAACTTTTCGCTCGCAAGGCCCCTCTGACCGTTGAAATCGGATCGGGCACGGGTGAACAGATCGTTGAAGCGGCTCGCACACACCCCGAACGTGATTACTTGGCGTTTGAAGTGTGGGTGCCCGGTATTGCGAAGCTGATCTCCAAAGCCGTTGAAGCTGGAGCAACGAATATTCGTGTGATCGAAGCCGATGCTCAGCAGGCGTTCCCGATTGTTTTCGCTGACTCAGTCGCAGACGAGGTGTGGACATTCTTCCCCGATCCGTGGAGGAAGTCGCGTCACCATAAGCGTCGTCTTGTGTCCCCCAAGTTTGCGCTCGAGGTTGCCCGAATCCTCGCTGACGGCGGTATCTGGCGACTTGCAACCGATTGGGACGACTACGCCTGGCAGATGCGCGACGTAGTAGAGGGATGCCCGTTGCTGGCTAATCCCTACGAAGGCGAGCGCCCCGACGAAGCCGATGAACAACCGACTCGCGGTGGTTTTGCCCCTCGCTTTGCAGGTCGCATTGTCACGCACTTCGAAACCCGAGGCCTTAACGAAGGTCGCGTTGCCCACGACGTTGTCGGAGTTCGTTTGCCTCGTGAAACCACGAATGCGCGTACGACCCAGGGTGAAAATACTTCCGATCAGGCGGAATAAGGAGCTGGCTGTTGCCTCCGGTCCAACCCGATGGAATTGAATGGCCAAAAGATGGCCATCTTGAGCCAGCATTAGCTGAAGTCGACCAAGGGCGTCCGCTTTCGCTCTACGTGCATGTGCCATTCTGCACGGTTCGATGCGGATACTGCGACTTCAACACGTACACAACAGGGTTCGGCGTGGGGGCAGAGCCGGGCTCATACGCGCGCTCAATTGAAGCCGAAGCACAATTCGGTATGCGCGGCCTCGTGAATGCCGGATTTGAACCGCGACCAGCCGAAACTGTCTTCATCGGTGGTGGAACGCCCACTCTTCTTGACACCGACGAACTGGCACGCATCCTCGATAGCCTGCGAAATCATTTTGGGATCGCACACCAAGCCGAGCTCACGATTGAAGCGAATCCCGATTCAATCGACGCCAAGGGGCTGCTCAAGCTAAAAGAGGCGGGTGTCACTCGGGTTTCTTTCGGAATGCAGTCAGCAGTACCTCAGGTGCTTGCAACGTTGGACCGCACGCACAATCCCCAGAAAGTCCCCTCTGTCGTCCAAGCCGCGCGCGATGCTGGCTTGGACGTGTCCGTCGACCTGATCTATGGGGCGCCGGGGGAGAGCATCGATGATTGGCATCGGTCGTTGGATGCTGCGGTCGCCCTGGAAACGGATCACATTAGTGCGTATGCGCTGGTTATCGAAGAGGGCACAAAAATGGGTGCGCAGGTCGCTCGCGGTGAGTTGCCCATGCCGGACCCGGACGACGAAGCAACCAAGTATGAACTCGCTGACCAGGTCCTTACTGATGCGGGCTTCAAATGGTACGAAATCTCGAATTTTGCGCGCCCGGACGTAAACGAAGCTGGCGTGGAACCGACCGAACTGCGCCACGCAAGTCGACATAACCTGGCCTATTGGCGTGACTGGGACTGGTGGGGGCTAGGGCCCGGCGCGCACTCGCACGTGGGACGTTACCGCTGGTGGAACGTCAAACACCCGACCGCCTACGCGGGGCGCGTGCAAGCGGGAGTTTCTCCGGCGCTCGCGGGCGAAATACTTGAATCCGATGCTCGAGCACTGGAGAAAATCATGCTCGCCGTGCGCACCTCCGAAGGCATACGCACGTCGGATGTCATCAATATCCACGCGTTGCCAGGCTTGATCGCAGACCAGCTGATCGACGGAGTACATGCGCTGAAAGGGCGGGTCGTTCTGACCCTGAAAGGGCGACTTCTTGCCGATTATGTGACCCGCGAACTCATGGGATTCTAACCTTCATCTCTCGTTGCCACTGCACCCCTACAGGGGTGCCTCTATTCTTGAAAGGGAGCGCGGTCATTACTGGCCGCAGATGATCCGTCAATAGGAGGGCGCAATGACCCAAGACATGGGACCCAACCCGTACGTCGTCAACATCGAAGATGCGACGATGGAAAACACCAACTACCGCACCACCCTGTGGACTGGTAAGAACCTGCAGCTCACCGTCATGTGCATCCAGCCCGGACACGACATCGGCCTGGAAATTCACGAAGACCACGACCAGTTCCTCCGCATCGAAGGCGGGCGAGGCCTGGTGCAGATGGGGCCGACCAAGGATAATCTGTCCTTCGAGGCCGAAGCCTCAGACGATGATGCCATTTTCGTTCCGGCTGGCTCTTGGCACAACGTCACCGCAATCGGTGATGAGCCCCTTCGCGTCTACTCGATCTACGCTCCGCCGGAGCACGCACATGGCACCATCCACGTGACCTACGAAGAAGCCATGGAAGCCGAAGCCTTGGAGCATGGCGAACACTGAGTTTTATAGAAGGCACTGAGTCTTTCAAGGGGCGGGTGATACCGGAGCGATCCGGTATTACCCGCTTTTTGTTTCCATTCAAATCCAGCCTGTAGTCCCATCGCGGTGCCTCGTCGGCGAAACTAGAGGCTGAGCATGTACGTGAACTGCAACAATGACAAACTTTTGCCGAATTTGCTGAGAAATAGTGCGGTGGTAAACTCCCATCGGCACAGTCTATTAAGTAGAGAGTCCGGTTATATGTCCCAGACAACACAATCGACGGGGACGTCGGTGAAGGAACTGACCCTGCGAGGCGTCATTATCGGTGGCATCATCACCATCATCTTCACCGCAGCGAACGTGTACCTCGGCCTGAAGGCGGGCCTGACCTTCGCAACCTCCATCCCCGCGGCCGTCATTTCGATGGCAATTCTGCGTTACTTCAAAGACCATACGGTCCAAGAAAACAACATCGTTCAAACGATCGCGTCCGCGGCAGGCACACTGTCCGCGATCATCTTCGTTCTCCCTGGCCTAGTCATGGTCGGTTGGTGGCAGGGTTTCCCATACTGGCAGTCGGTCTTCGTCATCGCTCTCGGTGGCATTCTCGGCGTTATGTATTCGATCCCGCTACGTCGCGCACTGGTCACGCACTCTGATCTCCCGTACCCCGAAGGCGTCGCAGCTGCCGAGGTCCTGAAGGTTGGCGACACCAACGAAGGTGCCGAAGAATCCAAGCGTGGTTTGCTCGCCATTATCTGGGGCGGTCTGTCATCAGCTGGTTTTGCCATCCTCGGTTCGATGAAGGTTCTCGGGACCGAAATCGGCACCGCTTTCAAGTTCGGAGCGGGTGGCACCATGGCTTCGGCTTCGTTCTCGCTGGCCCTGATCGGTGTTGGCCACCTGGTTGGCATTGGTGTGGGTATCGCAATGATCGTCGGCCTGGCGATTTCGTACATCGTCTTGCTACCGTGGCGGACCTGGGGAATTGTTGATCCCTCGGCTCTGGCTGACACGGTTGGTACCGTCTTCCGTTCTGAAGTCCGGTTGATCGGCGCCGGCGCGATTGCTGTTGCAGCAGTGTGGACGCTGATCAAGCTGATCGGCCCCATCGTCATCGGTATTAAGGATTCGCTTGCATCGACCGCGAAGCGCGAGTCGGGCGAAACTGTCCCGCTGACCGAGCAGGACCTGTCCGGCAAGATCGTTATCGGCGTGACCCTTGCGGTGATGCTCCCGATCGGTGTTCTGCTCTGGCTGTTCTTAAAAGACACCGCCATTGCACACAACTCGTTGGGCCTGATCATCATTTCGATCCTGTTTATCCTGATCACGGGGCTTGCTGTTGCGTCCGTCTGCGGTTACATGGCGGGTCTGATTGGTGCCTCCAACTCGCCGATTTCCGGTGTCGGCATCATCGTCGCTATCGCAGCTGCCCTGGTTGTGAAGGCTATTCACGGCACCGCATCCGGTGATGAACTGTCCGCCCTGGTTGCCTACACGTTGTTCACTGCAGCCGTTGTTTTCGGTATCTCCACGATTTCGAACGACAACTTGCAGGATCTGAAGACCGGTCAGCTGGTGGGTGCAACCCCGTGGAAACAGCAGGTTGCTCTGGTCATCGGCGTTCTCTTCGGCGCGATCATCATTCCGCCGGTTCTGAACCTGATGGGAAACGCTTTCGGTTTCCAGGGAGCTCCGGGCGCTGGCGAAAACGCTCTTGCAGCTCCGCAGGCCTCTCTGATCTCTGATTTGATCAAGGGCGTCTTCGGCGGAGACTTGAACTGGAATCTGTTGGGCATCGGCGCACTGATCGGCATCGTCATCATCATCATTGACGAGGTCCTGAAGAAGACCACTAAGAAGATGTCGCTCCCCGGTCTGGCTGTCGGCATGGGCATGTACCTGCCGGTCTCGATCACCCTGACTATCCCGATCGGTGCGCTACTCGGCATGATCCACGACAAGTGGGCCGTTAAGCAGAAGGATCCCGAGAAGGCAAGGCGCATGGGTACCCTGGTTGCCACCGGTTTGATCGTCGGTGAGTCCCTCTGGGGCGTCGTTTACGCCGGTATCGTCGGCTTCTCCGGTAAGGACGCACCACTTGCGTTCATGCCTGACTCGTTCGCGGGAGTTGCTCAGTGGCTCGGCTTGGTCGTTTTCGCTGGTGTGATCGGCTTCTTGTACTCCAAGACCCGCAAGGACACGCTGAACTGATCAACGCGAACTCACGCGTTCTGGTGCGATTGTGCACTGAGGTGCCCGGTGCCCCATTAGGGGTGCCGGGCACCTGCGTTTCGGTCGGGGCGCTGTGGTGGGGTGTGTCGTGTAAGGCGCTGTTTTCTTGGCGGGGAGCCCGATTCTGTCGCCTCGTATAACCGAACTGGTAGGGGTGATCCGCGGAGGGGAGCAGGCGCGTACGTGTCCGTCTGGTCATCAACGGCGGCGTTTCGGGCAGGCATTGCCCCGCAATCTTGCTTAGTGTGGTCGAGTGATGTCCCAAGAAAACCGCTTCGACCCATATTCGACTTCGTTTGACCCGTATGGCACGGATATTTTGAGCTCCGACCCGCACCGTGATGGGTCATATGCGCTTCGCCCGCGTTCGCAGGAAATCCCGGTTGAACTGGGCATGGTGTTAGAGGACGTGGCAACAGGCTGGGTGGGTGCTGTTATTCGCGTTGAAAAATCGGGTGGCATGCACGTCGTTGAATTAGAAGATCGGCGAGGCTCAGTCCGTTCCTTCCCACTCGGTGGCGGTTTCTGGCTGGAGGGCCGTCCCGTTATGCTTGCGCCACCTCGTCGACAAGAATCTGATGTGCCCACACGCAAGCCTCAGCTGACTACCCATGGTGGGCGTGCGGTGACGAACTCGGGTTCGATTGCTGGGCCGAAGGGGGGCCCGAAGATAGCGAAGCAGTCGCGGATCTGGGTTGAGGGTCGCCACGATGCGGAGCTCGTCCAACACGTGTGGGGCGATGATCTGGCAGAAGCGGGAGTAGTCGTCCAGTTGCTTGAGGGCGTGGATCATCTTGAAGAGATCCTGGAAGTCTTCGGACCGTCTGATGAAGTTCGCGCCGGTATTCTGGTCGATCACCTTGTGGAGGGGTCGAAAGAGTCGCGGATTGCCCAGCGTGTTCAGTCGCGTTGGTCTAGCGGTGTGCTGGTTGTTGGTCACCCGTTTGTGGATATTTGGCAGGCTGTGAAACCTGCTCGCCTGGGGCTGACTCGCTGGCCGGATATTCCGAGAGGTACGGATATTAAGCATGGCACTCTCGATGCGCTGGGGTGGTCGCATGCAAATCAAGCGGATATTGCGATGGGGTGGAAGCGAATTCTCGCCCAGGTCCGCAATTATAAGGACGTTGAGCCGGCTCTGTTGGGGCGCGTTGAAGAGCTGATTGATTTTGTCACTGAACCCGGTACTCGTTAGCGTCTGCGCAGTTGGGGGATATTTCCACCGCCGTTCATTGTTTCGTAGTGACGAGGCCGGGACTGTCAGCAAAGACTTTGCTTGAGTAGTGCCCATTGTGAAGAGGTAGTGCCAACGTTGTGCTCGTTACTTCGGCTGGGTGCTTTGATGGGCAGGGAGTAGAATTGGCACTCAGATAGAGTGAGTGCCAGATTCGTGTCGAAACCGATCCTTCACATCACGGCTTCGATGGCGTGTGGTACTCCGCGTCAGTTTTCGCTTGGAACGGAGGACACATGAACGACGATCGTCGGCTCGGCGTTCTTCGAGCGATCGTCACTGAATACGTGCACACCCGTGAACCCGTGGGTTCGAAGGTGATTGCTCAGTCGCACGATTTAGGTGTTTCTTCTGCGACGATTCGTAATGACATGGCTCTGTTGGAAGAAGCCGGTTTGATCTATCAGCCTCATACCAGTGCTGGTCGTGTTCCCACGGATAAGGGCTACCGACTTTTTGTTGATTCCCTGTCCGCGTTGAAACCGATGAGTGACCCGGAGCGCAGTGCTGTTGAGCATTTCCTTGAGGACTCTTCGAACCTGGACGATGTGGTTGTTCGGACCGTGCGTCTGCTGGCGCAAGTAACGCATCAGGTGGCTGTTGTTGAGTATCCGACGTTGGCGTTGCAGACGTTGAAGCGGGTAGAGATCGTTGATCTTGCTGCGACCAACGTGCTGGTCATTGTCGTGACCGATTCCGGACGCGTTTCTCAGGACACTATTGAGCTTCGTACGCAGTTGACTAGCGGAGATATTGCGGTTCTTCGCGAGAAGCTCAACGCTGTTTTTTCAGCTCTTGGCCCCGATGAGATTCTTGCTAGCGTCGAGGCCCTGAAGGCGCTTCTTGAAATGCGTTTGCATGATGTGGCAGATGCTCTTGCCCAGAGCATTGCGCGTCTCCTTCGCCCCAGTGGTGAATCGAAGATCGTCATGGCTGGTATGTCGAATCTTGCTAGGGGAGCGGTTGACTTCCATGATATTGCGCCGGTCTTAGACGCTTTGGAAGAGCAGGTGGTATTGATGCGCCTGTTCTCTGAACTGCAGCTTGATGATGATGTTCATGTTTCGATCGGTGCGGAAAATGAACATGACGCGCTTGCTGAAGCATCGGTTGTGGCTTCCACGTACCATGCGCCTCCACGTAGTGGTGATACGCGTGCTCACCTTGGTATTGTTGGCCCGACTCGCATGGATTATGCGCGAACGATGGCTTCGGTCAGGGCTGTTGCTGCCTATCTTTCGCGGTACTTGAATCGCTAGATCACCTCCCATGAGCTTTCACCGCCGATGCGGTGATCACACGAAAGAACATAAGGAACGAATACGAGTGAACGACTACTACGAGGTCCTTGGCGTATCAAAGGATGCGACTGTCGACGAGATTAAGAAGGCGTATCGCAAGAAAGCACGTCTGCTACACCCTGACTACGCTGGGCCCGAGTCAGAAGAGGCTTTCAAAGAGCTTTCTGTCGCCTACGAAACGCTCTTAGATCCCCAGAAGCGTCAAATGTATGACCTTGGAGGGCCGGATGCCTTGCGGGGTGGCGGTTCACCATTTGGTGGTGCTGGTGGCGGGTTATCTGACATCTTTGATGTGATGTTCTCTGGTTTCTCCGGTCAAGCTTCCGGGCCTGCGCCTCGCGTTCGTCGTGGTTCCGACCAGCTGATCGGCGTGGAGATTTCCTTGAAGGACGCTGTTTTCGGCGCGAAGAAGGAAGTTTCATACGGAACATATATTCTGTGCGATTCGTGCCATGGTTCGATGTGTGCTCCGGATACTGAGCCCACACGGTGCGGGACGTGTAATGGAACGGGCTCGGTGACGCGCGTCCAAAACACGATGTTTGGTCGTATGCAGTCGCGTGGAGCCTGTCCGACCTGTCAGGGGTATGGCACGATTATTGCATCGCCCTGCCATGAATGTGCCGGTCAGGGGCGTGTTCGTTCGCGTCGTACGATTACGGTTGATATTCCCGCCGGTGTAGACGAAGGAACTCGTATCAGGGTTGGTTCCGAGGCTGAAGTTGGCCCCGGTGGCGGTCCGAATGGTGATCTCTATCTTGAGATCAACGAGAAAGCGGATGATGTTTTCGTCCGCCAAGGCGATGACTTGCACACGTGGATCACGATCCCGATGACAACGGCGGCCTTGGGCACGAAGTTTGACCTCGATACGTTCGACGGTGCGCAACACGTCGAGATCCCGGCTGGTACTCAGCCGAATGCTGATATTGAACTGAAGAACTTGGGCGTCAGTCGTTTGCAGCGTTCTGGTCGCGGTGACTTGCACGTCCACGTGAATGTTGAGATCCCGAAGAAGCTTGATGATCGTTCGCGTGACCTTCTTGAGCAGCTTGCGAATCTTCGCAAAGAGACGCGTATCGAACCTGACCGTCGTCCCTCGTCAATGTTCGACAAGATCCGCGAAGCGTTCACCGGCCAATGACACGTCCCGTTTTCATTTACGAGGGCGACCTAGTCCCCTGCGAGTTGGATGCAGGCGATACAGTCTCGCTTGAAGGAACTGAAGGCCATCACGCGGCCACCGTTCGGCGCATCGGAGTAGGTGAGTGGATCGACCTGATAGATGGCCACGGAACGAGGCTCACGTGCGAGGTTCTCTCCACCTCGAAGAAAGGTCTTGTTCTTCGTGTCGATCAGCGTGTGATCGAACCTCAGGCGACGCCCCAACTGATTCTTGTTCAGGGGCTTGCAAAGGCTGGACGAGACGAACAGGCAATTGAAGCCTGCACCGAAATCGGGATTGATCAAGTGATTCCCTGGCAATCTGAGTATTCGGTTGTCCGGTGGAACGGTTCAAAAGCCTCAAAAGGTAAAGCGAAGTGGGAATCCGTCGTTCGTGCGGCCGCTAAGCAGGCGCGGCGAGCGTGGATCCCCAGCGTCGGCGACGTTGTCAACTCAAAAGCGCTTGCCACATGGGTTGAGGCAAAGAGAGAAGCTGGGGGCAAAGTTTTAATTTGCCACGAGGAAGCAACCGAATCGCTGAGCTCAATCATTGCCAGTGATCCCACGTCATTCACCACAGCGTCAAGTTTGACGCTGCTGGTTGGCCCAGAAGGCGGAATGAAGAGCGAAGAAGTGAACTGGCTTCAAGACGCTGGGGCGTCTTTGGTTGGTCTTGGCGCGAATGTTCTTCGCTCGTCGACGGCTGGAGCCGTGGGAGCGACACTCTTAAGCGCGACGCTTGGACGCCTGTAACTCGAGCGTATGTACTGCGGGCCGACAGTGAATACCGTCGGCCCGCAGTACGTGTATGGGTTAAAGTCTCAGCTTTCGATCGAACCGATGATCGTGAAGGTCATTGTGTGGGATTGGCCAGGGGCAAGCACAATGAGATCCTTGCCTGAATTAAAGGCATTCGGGGGGCAGGTCATTGGCTCAACAGCGATGCCGGTTCGTCCCATGGAATCAGCAGTGAACGCCTGAACCCACGGGGTGTCAGCCTTCAATTGAACCGTCAATCCGGTTTCTGGATCACGCAGTTGAACGGTCCATTCACCTTCGGGCAAACCGGTGAAAGCATGGTCAACAGATTGTGAGCCAAGTAGGCGCGGAGTGCGGAAATCACGCTCAAGATCATCTACCGGGACCGTTTCAACAGGAGCCATGTTCTGATCGACCCGGATGATTTCAGAGGCTGGAATCGTAACCTCGTATCCATCATTCTTCTTGCCATCGAGTGACAGGTAGGGGTGGGACGAAACACCATATGGGGCGGGTGTGGAGCCGACGTTTTTTGCCACTAGAGTGACGGTCAGACCACGGCAGGCGCTGAGCGCGTAGGTTACCCACGCTTCAATCGGCCACGGGTAGCCATAGCGGGGAGCGATGAATGCTCCCAGTGTTGCTGAGTCAGAATCAGCGTGAATGATCGTCCAGTCAACCCAGGTCATCAGACCGTGCAATGCTGAGCCGGTTGCAGCTTCATTCACGTCAACCGTGTAGGTGATGTCTTCCCATGTGTATGTTCCTCCAGCAATACGGTTCGGCCAGGGCATCAGCGTTTTCCCCAAGTAGCCTTCGGGAATTTCATCCGCGTCATGGGCGACGACTAAGTCGCGCCCTGCGTACGTGAGTGCGGCGAGTCCGGCGCCGACGGTAACAATCCGAGCCTCATATTCTCCAGAAGAAAGAAAGATTTCGTAACCGGACGCGTGACGGGTAGGCATGGGTGCTCCTGACGGTTGGTGAATGCGTGGACTAGCACGCTTATGCAATCAAGCTTAGTTGCGAAAAGTGACAAAGTGGGGAAGGAAATTGACGAGGCACGAACTGGCACTCTACCGATTTGTTCAGTGGCTAGATGTTCGTCATTCGGTCGTGACACAATGGGCGGGTGACACTTTCGTCGCACAACTTTTACCAAGGAGGAATCGTGACCACCACCGTCACGCGTGAATTCGTTGCTGGTCTGCCCAAGGCAGAACTGCATCTCCACCTTGAGGGCACGCTTGAACCCGATCTTAAGCTTGCTCTTGCTACCAAGCACGGCGTCGATATCGGTCAGTCGACCATCGAGGAAGTTCAGGCCAGCTACAACTTCACCGACCTGACCTCGTTCCTCGCCGTCTATTACCCGGCGATGAATGTCCTGCAGGATGAAGAGGACTTCGAGGCTCTGGCCTCCGCTTACTTTGCGCGAGCCAAGGCGAACGGTGTTCGTCGCGCTGAGTGCTTCTTCGATCCCCAGGCTCACACCACGCGTGGTATTGCGATTGAAACTGTCATCAACGGCTACTACAAGGCTGTTGAGAAGGCACGCGAAGACGGACTCTCCGCTGACCTGATTCTCTGCTTCCTGCGTGATATGAGCGCAGAATCCGCGCGAGAAACCCTTGAAGTAGCACTGCCATACAAGGACAAGTTCTTCGCCGTTGGTCTAGATTCTGACGAGCGCGATAATCCACCGGAGAAGTTCGCCGAGGTCTTCGCGATGGCGAAGGACAACGGTCTGCATGTCACGATGCACTGCGACATTGATCAGGTTGGCTCTATCGACAATATCCGTCGTGCGCTGACTGAGCTCGGTGCCGAGCGCCTTGACCATGGCACGAACATCGTGGAAGACGATGCGCTGGTTCAGCTGGTCGCAGATAGGGGCATTGGCTTGACCTCCTGCCCGCTATCGAACTCGTTCGTCACCGCGAACAACCACGATATGAAGGACAAGGAAGTGAAGACTCTCCTTGAACGTGGCGTGAAGGTCACCATCAACTCTGATGACCCGGCCTACTTCGGTGGCTACGTTGCCGACAATTTCTACGCTCTTGCCGACCAGGCAGGCTTCACCAAGGACATGCTTGTTCAGCTGGCACGTAATTCTCTTGAAATCGCTTGGGTTTCCGACGCAGAGCGTGCACGCCTGCTGGGTGAGTTCGACGCTTTTGTTGCAACCAACTGACTCGGTCTTCTGGTTTCGCTGGGGGCGCTTAGCCAATCGTGTTAGCCCCCGTGACGTCTCGTGGCGAATGTGCCAAGAACGGTGAGACTTCCGACCTGAATAAACGTGGGGGGCGGGTGCTACTCATTGATAGCACCCGCCCCTTTCACGAAAAAATACCTGCAAAGTGCATGGCGCATAGAGTAAAGAGACTCATGCGGGGCCTCGTCGATAGGACGAACAGCGACTGAGCGTCAGTGAACCTCGAAGCCCAGTAAGCGGAAGTAATCACGAACTTCCTCGGTCGCCTCAGGCGAGGGTGGCTTTGTGTCACGCAACTGATAATCCAAGCCCAGTGAATCCCACTTATCCTGACCCATCTGATGGAAGGGGAGGACCTCAACGCGGTCGATGACATTGCGCCACCTCGTGATGATGTTTCCTATCGCTTCGATATTGTCCTTGCCATCAGTTAATCCCGGCACCAAGACAAAACGAATCCACACGCGTGTCGTGCCACGCGCCGCCAGGCGATCACCGAAGTCAACGGTCGGCTGAAGGTCGCCGGTCGTGACCTTCTTATAGAGCTCAGGGATGCCGGACTTCACGTCCAGCAGAACCAAATCCAGATCGTCGAGCATCGCGTCATCGCAGTTCGCGCCAAGGAACCCCGACGTATCCAAACAGGTGTGAACCCCCATTGCTTTCGCTCCGGCCAAGATGCGACGAACAAACTCCGGCTGCATCATGGCTTCGCCACCGGACAGGGTGATACCGCCACCCGTCGTGCGGAAAATCTTACGGTAGCGACGGATGCGGCCGAGGATCTCGTCGATCTCAACGGGCGTTCCATTCTTCATGAAGAACGTGTCGGGATTGTGGCAGTACAGGCAGCGGAGCCCGCAGCCGTTGAGGAAAACTGTCAGACGCGTTCCCGGGCCGTCGACAGCGGTCACAAGCTCCCACGAGTGAACGGATCCCAGCGTGCCGTCATGCATCTTGTGCAGGCGCTCCGTGCGTTCCATCTCGCTCAGCTCACCCAGGCCTGCGACTCCTTGACCGCCCACGCGACCGGTCGGTGCTTGGAAGTCTTGATCGCGGAGCTTCGAGTGGGAATCAATGGGTCCGGTAGGAACGATTGAAGATCCATCGCCTACGGGGGCGGTGCGGGAAAGCTCAGTCATGGTGTCCTGATCGTGAATGAAAGGGAACGAGGCGCACGTTCATGCTCTGTTCATTGTGAGTGCGCAATTGTTAAAGGCGTCGACGCAATTCGGGGCGCAGGAAGAATCCCGCGCCCCGAACCGGAAGGTGCTGAATCTGTTTTACGCCAGCGTAAAGCGGATATCAGGCCGAGTGGTGGAAGGTACGCGAGAGAACGTCAAGCTGCTGCTCGCGGGTGAGCTTCACGAAGTTAACGGCGTAGCCGGAAACGCGAACGGTCAGGTTCGGGTACTTCTCGGGGTGCTCGATTGCGTCTTCCAGGGTGGAACGATCAAGAACGTTGATGTTGGCGTGGTACAGGCCGTCGGACTCGCCGCGCTCTTCACGGGCTGCCTTCATGTCTGCGAGGCGCTCTTCGTAGGTCTTGGTTGCCATGATGATTTTCTCCTTATGGGTGTTGTCTGGTCTCGGGAGCGGGGCTTGGTAGTGCCCCGCTCCCGGTAAGAATGATTAGTTACTGGAAATCATTTCACAGGTATCGTCCGGGACGAAGCCTGCATCGAGGATTCCGACAAGGTTGTCGATCTGCTCGGCCTTTGTACGGCCAAGGCCGGACGGGGTGATGGTGTTCGTCAGCGAGATACCGTCGAGCGCATCGTTGTAGTCGAGCTTACCGACCGACAGCATGGAAGCAACCATGCCGTGGGTGTCGATGCCGTTCTCCGGGTTTGCGCCCGGTGCGAACGGGGTGCCTGCGCGGTGACCGGATGGAAATGCGCCGGTTGCCTTGCCGTAGACGACGTTCGAGGTGATCGTCAGGACGGACTGCGTCGGGATTGCGTCGCGGTACATCGGGATCTGACGGATCTTGTCCATGACGGTGTGGACGACGGTTGCGGCGATCTCATCGGCGCGGTCGTCATCGTTGCCGTAGGTCGGGAATTCGCCTTCGGTTGTGTAGTCGACAACCAGTCCGGTTTCGTCGCGGATCGGCGTGACCTTTGCGTACTTGATGGCTGCCAGCGAGTCAGCAACGATCGACAGGCCTGCGATACCGCAACCCATGGTGCGGATGATTTCGGAATCGTGCAGTGCCATCTCGACTGCTTCGTATGCGTAGCGGTCGTGGCAGTAGTGGATAATGTTGAGGGCTTCAACGTAGGTGCCGACAACCCAGTCGAGCATCTCTTCGTACTTGGCCCAGACCTCGTCGAACTTCAGTGGTTCGTCGCCGGTGATGGGCTCGTAGCCTTCAACGACCTGCTTGCCACTCATTTCGTCGCGACCACCGTTGATGGCGTAGAGCAGGGCCTTTGCAGCGTTGACGCGTGCGCCGAAGAACTGCATCTGCTTGCCGACCTTCATCGGGGAGACGCAACATGCGATGGCGGCGTCGTCGCCCCAGTGTTGGCGAATCTGCGGGTCGGACTCATATTGGATGGACGAGGTTTCGATCGAGATCGCTGCGCAGAATTCCTTGTAGCCCTTGGGCAGGTTTTCGTCCCAGAAGATCGTGATATTCGGTTCGGGGGCGGGGCCCAGGTTACGCAGGGTCTGCAACAGGCGGAATGAGGTCTTGGTGACCAGCGTGCGACCGTCGTCGCCGAAGCCTGCGTCTGACCAGGTTGCCCAGTAGGGGTCTCCCGAGAAGATCTGGTCGTAATCAATCGTGCGAAGGAAGCGCGTGATGCGGAGCTTGATGACGAGGGCGTCGATGATCTCCTGTGCGTCGGATTCGGTGATGAGACCGGCGGCGAGGTCGCGCTCGAAGTAGACGTCGAAGAAGGCGGAGAGGCGACCGATCGACATCGCGGCGCCGTCCTGCGACTTCACAGAGGCGAGGTAGCCGAAGTAGGTCCACTGGACCGCTTCCTTCGCGGTTTTCGCGGGCCCGGAGATGTCGAAGCCGTAGTCGGCCGCCATCTTCTTCAGCTTCTTGAGCGCCTTGATCTGCTCGGAGTGCTCCTCGCGGTAGCGTGCCCAGTGCTCGGAGAAAGGCTGGTCTGCGTAGCGGTCCTTGTCCTGTTGCTTCCACTCGATGAGCTGATCGACGCCGTAGAGGGCGACGCGGCGGTAGTCGCCGATGATGCGACCGCGACCGTAGGCGTCCGGCAGGCCAGTGATGATGTGCGAGGAGCGGGCGGCTCGGATCCGTGGCGTGTAGATGTCGAAGACCGCGTCATTGTGGGTCTTGCGGTACTGGGTGAAGATCTTCTTGACCTCGGGGTCGACCTCCTTACCGGCCTCCTTGATGGCGGTCTCGACCATGCGCCAGCCACCGTTGGGCATCATCGCGCGCTTGAGGGGGGCGTCCGTCTGCAGGCCGACGATAACGTCGTCGTCGGAGGAGATGAAACCGGGCTTGAAGGCGTCGATGTCGGCGGGGGTGTGGGTGTCGACGTCGAGGATGCGGACCTTGCGTTCCTCGGAAAGGTACTCCTTTTCGAGGGAGTCCCAGACGCGGAGGGTCTTTTCGGTGGGACCTGCGAGGAAGGAGGCATCGCCCTCGTACGGCGTGTAGTTACGCTGGATGAAGTCGCGGACGTCGATTTCTTTGTCCCAATTTCCAGTTTTGAAATCGGTCCAAGCCTCTTGTGTGGGGATGCTGGGAGCGGTCTGCTCTGTCATCGTTCCTCTTCTCAATAAATGCTTGCGGACGATCGTTGTACCGCACTGCATTAGATGATTCTCGAATGTGTACCGGTAGGTACCTTGTAACAATTGTGTACCTACGTAGTTAGTGTTTCCATACAGAGGTCATTTGTCACAGGTGCGGGTTATCACAACGTGCACAATTGTTAACAATAAACATTTTTGATAGGGACGTTAGTCCTAAACGTGGGTGTGATGTTCTTTAAGCACGAGGTCGCGCTCGACTATTGTTCTCTCTCAAAGAAATGGACGCGCGTATGTATTCAGTCCTATCTATGCCTATGCTCATTACCAACAGCGCAAACACGTGCGTGAGTGGTCAAGGAGTTTCTCGGTGGAAGAGCGTAGCCCCGAACTGAAAGTCGGTGTTCTCGGTGCAGGTACCGTCGGATCACAGGTTATCCGCATGCTCACAGAGCAGGCCGACGATTTTGAAGCTCGCTCAGGTGCGCGTATACGCGTGAACAGGGTGGCGGTCCGCAGGCTTGATGCGCCTCGTGACTACGATGTGGATCCTGCACTTCTGACGACCCATCCCGAAGAAGCCATCGATGGCCACGACATTGTCATTGAATTGATCGGCGGTATTGAGCCAGCCCGAACCTATGTCATCCGAGCACTCAAACAGGGCATTTCCGTGGTGACCGGCAACAAGGCGCTTCTTGCTACTCACGGTCCAGAGCTGTTTGCCGCTGCGGCTGAAACCGGCGCAGACCTCTACTACGAGGCCTCGGTTGCGGGCGCAGTTCCCGTCGTTTACGGCCTGCGCGAATCGCTTGCGGGTGACCGCATCACCAAGGTGATGGGCATCGTCAATGGCACGACCAATTTCATCCTCGATGCGATGGCGTCGCGCGGCCTGTCCTATGAGGAAGCGTTGAATCAAGCCCAGGAGCTCGGTTTTGCCGAAGCCGATCCCAGCTCAGATGTTGACGGTTTCGATGCGGCGGCAAAGTGTTCAATTCTGGCCTCGTTGGCTTTCCATACGCGCGTCGGAATCGATGACGTTGCCGTTGAGGGCATCACCAAGATCACGGCAGAAGATATGGAAGAAGCTGCCTTCTTCGGTCGTACGATCAAGCTTCTTGCCATCGCTGAGCGTTGTGTTGGAGAAGACGGTAAAGACGGCGTTGCCATGCGCGTCCACCCCGCGCTCGTCCCGCTCGATTCGCCTCTGGCCAGTGTCGATGGAGCATTCAACGCCATCCTCATCGAAGGTGAAGCAGCAGGCCGTCTGATGTTCTACGGTCAGGGTGCAGGTGGTGCTCCCACCGCGTCCGCTGTTCTTTCGGACCTCGTCGCTGCTGCCCACCACCGCGCATTCGGCGGACACGCACCCCGTGAGTCCGTCTACGCTCACCTGCCGATTCTTGACCCGGGCATGGCCTTCACTCGCTACCAGATTCGTATGCAGGTAGAGGATCGCCTTGGTGTACTTTCCGATGTTGCCGGAATATTCGCTCGCCACGGCGTCTCCATCCAGTCTGTGCATCAGCGCGACGACAAGGAGCCGGGTGCCTGCGTGATCGTGGCGACAACCCACCTTGCCCGCGAAGCGGATCTGGCGGCAGTCGCACACGCCCTGTCGCACTCGCCCGTGGTTCGTGAAGTCACCAGCGCGATTCGCGTCGAAGGGGAGTGACATGAGAATCACCGAAGAATTCGTTGCCGTCTGCGTCCCCGCAACCAGCGCGAACCTTGGCCCAGGATTCGATTCGCTGGGGCTGGCGCTGAACCTTTGGGACGAAGTTGCAGTTCACGCAACCTCCGGAGTCCACACAAGCGTCACCGTTGAAGGTGAGGGCGCAGGGAATGTTGCAACCGGTGAAGACAATCTTGTCGTCCAAGCGATGCGCTTAGCGCTCGATCGTGCGGGCGCACCGCAGGTTGGCGTGAAAATGCGTTGCACAAACCGCATCCCTCATTCGCGCGGAATGGGTTCATCGGCCAGTGCGATCGTTGCGGGAATTCTTCTTGCTCGCGCGCTTATCGGGCGCGAGGATGTCCTGACGGACGAAGAAGTCCTCATGATCGGTACCGAATTGGAAGGACACCCCGACAACGTTGCGCCAGCAATCGCTGGTGGAGCAACCATCGCGTGGGTCGATAACGGCCGGCCGGGTGCAGTTTCACTCTCGGTTCCTCACACCATTGCCCCCGTCGTCTTTATACCTGACTTTAAATTGGCAACCGAAAAGGCCCGTTCCGCTCTTCCGCAAGTGGTCGCCCATACAGATGCGCGCTTCAATGTTGCCCGAGCCGCTCTTCTTTCTGCGCTCCTTTCAGGACAGGCTCGTTCGGTGGGGCAGGCCTCGTTCCATGATCTGCTGATGGATGCCACGGCGGATGTTTTGCACCAGGAATACCGACGCGAAGCCATGGAGCCTTCGCTTGCGCTGGTGGATTGGTTGCGCAATGCCGGCATCGCGGCCACAGTTTCTGGTGCTGGACCGACGGTTCTGGCCGTGGAGACGGTGCCGGACGAAATCTGCGCGGACGCCAGATCAGCGGGCTGGAAGGTCATGGCTCTTGACGTGCCAAGCAAAGGTGCGGCGATTACTCGCGGGCGACTGGCGAAGCTCTACTGATTATCCTTCAGTTCTGTTTTCTTTGTTTTCTTTCAGTCTCGTGTGACTTTATGCGCACAAACGCGCGACTTTAACGTTGTGGTGCCTATAGAGACAAACGGTTGGTACACTTGAAGCGGGTCTTACGGCCCGCCACGTTTTGGTGGCTCATCCCTTACGTCACGCGATCAGCGTTATCGCAACGTATTCCTCCCGTTTTAAAGGGAGATCCCCATTTGCTCGAAAAGAGCATTCCATATCCAGTGAGGATTCATTCGTGACAAACGAACAAGCCGCCCCCAAGACACAGTCTGCATTGCGGGGCATGAAGCTGGCTGAACTCCAGGCGCTAGCTTCCAGCCAAGGTCTCAAGGGTACGTCAAAGATGCGTAAGGCCGACCTGATCGAAGCTCTTTCTTCCTCGTCTGCGCCAGCTAAGAAGGCTTCCGCTTCATCTGACGAGGCCCCCACGCGCCGTGCCCGTGGTACGCGTCGTGCGGCTACCGCTGAAGTTTCACATGAGCAGGTTGCGCCTGCTACCCAGGCACCTGCCCAGGACCAGGGAACCCAGGATCAGGGAACGAAGAATGACGACGCTGAACAGCCCCAGCGCAAGTCACGTCGTCGTCGCGTCGCGACCGCCGGACCAACCGAACCGGCGACTATTGAACTGCCGGCTCCCAAGAAGGGCGGTGAGAAGCCCGAAGCGGAAGAAAACGCTTCCGTCAAGGCTCCGTCCCTGGACGCCATTGAGCTTCCCGAAGGGGAAGAAGGTGAAGAGCGCGGTCGTAACCGCCGTGATCGCAACAGCCGTCGCCGTGATCGCAACAACCGCAACGATCGCTATAATCGTCGTAACCGTGACCGCAATGATCGTGGCGACCGCGAAGAACAGGTGCGCGAAGACGAACAGTTTGCTCCGATCGCTGGCATCTTGGATATTCAGGACAATCACGCATTTGTTCGCACTTCTGGTTATCTTCCCGGTCCGAACGATGTGTATGTCACCCTTGGCAACGTTCGCCGTTGGGGTCTGCGTGCGGGCGATGCCGTTGCAGGTGCCGTTCGGCAGCCCCGTGAAGGTGAACGGCAGCGTCAGAAGTACAACGCTCTGGTTCGCGTTGACTCCGTGAACGGCATGTCGATCGAGGAAGCGCAGGCTCGTCGCGAGTTCTCCAAGCTCACCCCGGTTTACCCGAATGAGCAACTACGCCTCGAAACGTCCGCAAAGGCATACACGCCACGCGTTATCGACTTGGTCGCTCCGATCGGTAAAGGCCAGCGTGGCCTGATCGTTTCGCCACCGAAGGCCGGTAAGACGATGGTCATCCAGCAGATCGCGAAGGCTATCGAGATCAACAATCCCGAGGTTCACCTGATGGTCGTCCTGGTTGACGAACGTCCGGAAGAAGTGACGGATATGCGTTCGATCGTCAAGGGGGAGGTCATTGCCTCGACCTTCGACCGCCCCGCATCGGATCACACGATCGTCGCCGAACTTGCCATAGAGCGCGCAAAGCGTCTGGTTGAACTCGGCCAGGATGTTGTCGTTCTTCTTGACTCGATCACGCGACTGTCGCGCGCCTACAACCTAGCCGCACCGGCTTCCGGCCGTATCCTGTCGGGTGGCGTTGACGCATCCGCCCTGTACCCGCCGAAGAAGTTCTTCGGTGGCGCCCGTAATCTCAAGGAAGGCGGCTCGCTTACCATCATCGCGTCGGCTCTGGTTGAGACCGGTTCGAAGATGGACGAGGTCATTTTCGAAGAGTTTAAGGGCACCGGCAATATGGAACTGCGTCTGTCGCGTCAGCTGGCAGACCGTCGTATCTTCCCAGCGATCGACGTCAATGCGTCCGGTACCCGCCGTGAAGAAATGCTGTTCCAGCCTGAAGAACTTCGCATCATGTGGAAGCTTCGTCGCGTGATTGGCACGCTGGATCAGCAGTCCGGTCTGGAACTGATCCTTGAAAAGCTCAAGGAAACCCAGTCGAACGCTGAGTTCCTGATGATGGTCCAAAAGACCACTCCCAGTGCTGACTGAGAACCCCCTGACGTGAAACGCGCGTCAAAAGGTCGCGCGTTTCACGCATATGAGGGCCCTGCCACATAGACGTAAGAGCGCCGAAAGTGGCACAATTGACGCCGTCGGCCATCGGTTCACCGGTTCGCCACCGTTTGGATACTCCAAGGCGGAAGGATACTTGCCACCAGATGTGGGAAGATCTGCGGATCCGGACCCGGGGCACCAACGAACCCAGGAGATACTCCATGAAGAAGGACATCCACCCCGAATACGTGGATACCCTCGTGACTTGCACGTGCGGTAACAGCTTCCACACCCGTTCCACCCTCACCACCGGTGAGATGCGCGTGGACGTCTGCTCCGCTTGCCACCCGTTCTACACCGGCAAGCAGAAGATCCTCGACACCGGCGGTCGCGTCGCTAAGTTCGAGGCACGTTACGGAAAGCGTGTTCGCCCCTCCAAATGAGGCAAGCGTACGTTGCGTTTTGATCGGCGCCGGGAGCGTTAAGCGCCCGGCGCCGAGGCGTATCTGGCCACTCAGCTTTAAAGGAAGTCCATGACAGTCGATAACGAGACCAGTGAAGGTCTGAGTGCCCTTGAAGCACTCTTGAGCGAGTACGAAAGCGTCGAACAGGAGATGTCGGCGCCGGATACTCTGTCCAACCCTGCGAAGATGCGTCGCGTGGGAAGGCGTTTCGCTGAGCTGTCTCGCATCAAGGCTGCTGCTGATCGACTCTCGAGCACCCGAGATGACCTTGAGGCTGCCCGTGAACTGGCCACGGAAGATCCATCGTTCGCTGACGAGATTCCAGGCCTCGAAAATGAGGCGCAAGACGCCTACGACGCGCTACTGAAAATCCTCGCACCGCGCGACAGTGAGGATGCCCTCGACGTCATCCTCGAAATTAAAGCAGGGGAGGGCGGTGAAGAATCCGCTCTTTTCGCATCCGACCTCGCTCGCATGTACGCGCGCTACGCCGAATCGAAGGGCTGGAGCGTCCAAGAACTCTCTTCAACGGACACTGAACTCGGTGGCTACAAAGACATCACGCTGGCAATTCGCGCCAAGGGAACCGTGACCCCAGAAGAAGGCGTGTGGGCTCACTTAAAGTTCGAGGGCGGAGTTCACCGCGTGCAACGCGTGCCCGTCACCGAGTCGCAGGGTCGTATTCACACCTCCGCAGTCGGCGTCTTCGTCATGCCCGAAATTGAAGATGACACTGAGATTGTCATCGACCCGAACGACCTGCGCATTGACGTCTACCGTTCCTCGGGTCCCGGCGGCCAGTCGGTGAACACCACGGATTCCGCTGTCCGCATCACCCACATTCCGTCGGGCATCGTGGTCTCGATGCAGAACGAAAAATCGCAGCTACAGAACAAGGAAGCAGCCCTGCGCGTCTTGGCGTCCCGTTTGGCAGCCGAAGCTCGTGCGAAGCGCGAAGCTGAAGCATCGGCCCAGCGCCTCAGCCAGGTTCGCACCGTTGATCGTTCCGAGCGCGTACGCACCTACAACTTCCCAGAAAACCGCATCGCTGAACACCGCACCGGCTACAAAGCGCACAATCTTGATCGCGTGCTTGCCGGCGAACTTGAGCCCGTCATCGCTTCGCTGATCGAAGCCGATGAAGCCGAGCGACTCGCCTCTGCCAGCGCCTGAGAGTCTCTCGCGACCATTTCACCGATCGTCCAATGACTGCCGAGATTTCCACCGTCCGCGACGCTCTTGCCTTCGCACGCGCCCAGCTTTCACAGATCGACGAGGCCGCTCCAGCTTCCGAGGCGCGCGAACTTCTGGAATGGGCGGCGGATGTGGAATCACTGTGGTTAATCCGTGAGCCCATCGCCCCAGCGATCGTTCATCGCTTTATTGATGGGGTTGAACGACGAATGAAACGTGTTCCACTGCAACACATCACTGAGCGCATGTTCTTCCGTGGTCTGACGTTGCGTGCAATGCCAGGTGTCTTCGTGTGCCGTCCAGAAACCGAAGTCGTTGCGGGCCAGGCGATCGATCAGGCGCGCGAGATCCTGAAAACTCGTGACAGCGTGCGCCTCGTCGATCTGTGTACCGGATCTGGTGCAATCGCCTGCTCGCTCGCACACGAAATCCCCAAAAGCGATGTTTTCGCCGTCGAACTGTCGCCGGTGGCATTCCAATGCGCCAGGGAAAATTGTGAAAAATACGGTGGCGGGCGCATTGGCCTCGTGAACGGTGACGCAACTGACCCGGCCACTTTGGCTGACCTTGACGGCAGTGTCGACATTGTTGTCTCGAACCCGCCTTACGTTCCTTTTAACGAGGCTCCGACGCAGGCAGAAGCCCAGCGAGACCCGGATATGGCACTCTACGGGCTGGGAGAGAGTGGCATGCAGATTCCATCTGCGATCCTCGCGCGCAGCGCCACCTTGCTGAAGCCCGGCGGTTGGGTGATTGTTGAACACTCGCCGAGTCAATCAGAACTGATGCGTACCGCTGCACAACGGGCAGGCTTCACGCACCCTCAGACCATGCCCGATCTGACGGGTCGTGATCGCTATCTTGTTACCAGACGTGGCACAATGCCGATGTGACTACGCGAATCATTTCTTGCACCCCCACATGGGATAGCTCAGACCTGAAGGAAGCGACAACCGCTGTCAAAAGCGGTCAGCTGATCATCATCCCGACAGACACCGTGTACGGAATCGGGTGCGATGCGAGTAATCCTGACGCAGTGGCTCGCGTTCTTGCAGCCAAGGGACGAGGTCGCCAAATGCCGCCGCCCGTTGTCGTTCCGGGTCGCGAATCAATCGAAACTCTTTGCGTCGATATCCCCGAGGCTGCATACCGGTTGACAGATGAATACTGGCCGGGCGGATTGACTCTGATCCTGCGGGCACGCCCCGATCTTGGCTGGGATCTGGGTGAAACCGGGGGAACAATCGGCGTGCGTATGCCGAACGAGCCCCGCATCCGCACACTGTTGGATACGGTCGGCCCACTGGCTTTGACCAGCGCAAACACCACCGGAAATCCACCGGCAACAAGCGTTGGCGAAGCAGTGGACTACTTTGGGACGCAGGTTCCGCTCTACGTTGACGGTGGCCCGACTCCCGGCTCGACACCCTCAACAATCCTCGACTTCACGAAGGGTGGGGTACGGGCAATCCGTCTGGGCACACTATCCTTAGAACAGTTATCGCTTACCGCTGGAACCACCATCGAACCCGCGAACACGTCAAAGTGATCGCAACCGGTTCACACTGAAAGGCCTGGAACCCCCGACCGATGAAGGTCTATCTTCTGCTCATGCTCGTCGCCATGGGAGTCACCGTTTTGATGACTCCCATTGTCAGGTGTGCGTGCATTGCGTGGGGGATTGTTCCCAAGCTGCGTTCCCGTGATATCCAGAAGGACCCGATTCCTCGCCTTGGTGGAATCGCGATGACGGTCGGTCTTGTCGTGACGCTTTTATTGGCGTCGAGGATTCCCTACATGAGTCCCCTGTATGCAACCAGTATTCCCTGGGCAGTCCTTTTTGCCACTCTCGGAATGTGCATCCTTGGAGTTATCGACGATGTCATCGAACTGGACTGGATGGCGAAACTGTCCGGGCAGATTCTGATCACCGGAATCATGGCGTTTAACGGTGTTCAGCTGGTATCTTTCCCGATCTTCGGCATCACCATCGGGTCATCGCGCCTGTCTTTGATCGTGACAGTGTTCCTTGTCGTCGGCATCATTAACGCCGTCAATTTCATTGATGGTCTTGATGGGCTAGCAGCGGGGATTATCGCTATCGGGGCGGCGGCATTCTTCGTCTATTCCTATTCGGTGACCCGCATCGTCGGCGCAACATCGTATGCGACGACGGCCTCGTTGATTACGATCACGCTGGTAGGCGTATGTGTCGGCTTCCTCTGGTTCAACTTCCACCCATCGTCAATCATGATGGGCGGGGGAGCGGAGACACTCGGTCTTGTTTTGGCTGCAGCCGGCATCATCATGACTGGGCAAATTAACCCATCACTGCTGGGAACGCAACAGGTTTTCGTCGGGGTGCTCCCGATTGTTCTGCCCTTGTCGGTCATTTTCATCCCGATTCTTGACTTGATTGTCACGTCGATCAGGCGAATGCTTCGAGGCAAGAGCCCATTCCACGCCGACCGATCCCACTTCCATGATCGTCTGATCATGCGAGGACACTCGCACCGTACGGTCGTCGCGATCATGTGGATGTGGACAGCCCTAGTGTGTATTCCCGCAGTCTGTCTGCTTGTGGTCGACTGGAAGATCATTCTGCTGATTACCAGCCCATTCTTGGCTGTTGCTGTCGGGCTGACACTGCGCGAATTCCCTAGTGCCCGCTACAGCGCACGCTGAATACCCGTCGCCCACTTTTGAGAGAACTACCCTGTAATGACGACTTCCTCCCACAATCACGAACCGAAGGAAAACGAAGGAGTAGACGATTCTCGTCCCGCTTTCTTTGCTTCGACCGTGGCAAAGCTTGCGCGTCTTGAAATCGTGACCGCAGTGGTGGCGATCCTCCTTGTAGGGGCGCTGGGGTACGCGGGGGGAGCGCAAATCCTCTCAATCCTCCTTGCTATCGGCGTGATCGCGTCAGTTATTGGCATTCATGTGAGGTCGCTTCTGGAGCTCGCCCAGCCCGCCCGCAATCCTCTGGCGTGGATTGCCTTTTCGTACATCGGTCGCATCGGCGCAATCGCTCTGTTCGTCTATCTACCGACCGCTTTTGCCCAGCCGGTGCGTTTTCCCGCTACCTGCGCTTTGATCGCGATCGTCGGCTCCCAATTGTTCGAGTTGGTGGCGCTGGTGCGAATGCGCCAGTTCAACGTCGACTAGTTGTGCGAAGGTTCACGAGGCTCAGAAAGAACCTCGTGACTGGCTTTCGACTGCGTGTGTGAACTGCTCCTCTGAACGCTCGTTCGTTCCCATTTGGAAAACGTGAGCCATACCAATCTGGTGAGTTCATGTTTAAAGATGAATCAAAGCTCACGCTGCTGATACGATGGTCAGACCGCTTCATCAACGGTGAAAATGCCTGTCAAAGTCGAGTAACCTACCCGGGAGGACACCCTGTCCACGTCATCGCCCTCGACGAGCCGTCGAGCAAGCACCGCAAAACCGGTCTGGTATTGGACGCTTCTTGTCATTCTCGTCATCGTTATCGTTGTTACGGCAATTCCCGCTTTTACACAGCACCCCCATCAACCCGGACTTGAGGATTTTTTCCCGAGCGCAATTTTCGGGGAAGGAACTCTTTTTGAGTTCTCACGCTTGACTCTTGCCCGCGTGATCATGGCGCTTGTTCTCTGCCTTGCACTGGTCGGTGTTGCCCGTAAGCCGAAGCTCGTTCCAGGTCGCGGTCAGATGGCCGTTGAATTCCTCGCCGATTTTATTCGCGCGAATGTTGCGCTTGAAATGCTTGGGAACAAGAACGGTCGTCGCTTCGCAGGATTCATCGGGTTTGCATTTTTTGGCGTCTTGGCCATGAACCTTGCCGGCGTTATTCCCGGCATCAACATTGCAGCATCCTCGGTCGTTGCTGTTCCGATGGTGTTCGCCATCATCTCTTACGTGACCTTCGTCGGAAGCGGTATCAAGGCCCAAGGCATTGGCCACTACTTTAAGTCCCAGCTTTTCCCGCCGGGATTGCCGAAGGCAATGTACCTGCTGATCACGCCGATTGAGTTCCTCTCGACGTTCATCGTTCGCCCATCCACACTGATGTTGCGACTTTTGGCGAACATGATTGCTGGTCACCTGCTCTTGGGTATGACCTACTTCGGTACCGCAATCCTTCTGCACGAGCTCAACGCAATGAGCTCCCTCGGCGTGCTGACCGGCGCAGCAATGTTTGTCATGACGGCCTTCGAGGTTTTCGTTGCGTTCCTTCAGGCGTACATCTTCACGATCCTTTCCGCCGTTTACATCAAACTGTCCATCGAAGCTCACTGAGCCCAACCGCGCCTCTTGGCGTCCAATACAAAAGGAAGAACACTATGACAACCGCAGCATTTGCCTACATCGGCTACGGTCTTGCAACCCTTGGCCCTGGCATCGGCATTGGTCTCCTGGTCGGAAAGACCCAGGAATCCACCGCTCGTCAGCCTGAGGTTGGTGGCCGTCTGTTCACCAATATGATTATCGGCGCCGGCATGGTCGAGGCACTCGGTCTCATCGGCTTCGTTCTTCCGCTCATCGTTAAGTGACCATCGCTATGCACCAGGTAATCGCCGCGAGTGAGGAAGTAGGTGGCCTCGCCGTCATTCTTCCTCCACTCTACGAGATCTTCTGGTCGGCGTTTGTTCTACTCATCGTCCTCCTCCTCGTTGGTAAGTTTGCTCTTCCGCGTCTTTACGCTGCAATGGACGAACGCCAAGCGAAGATCGAAGAGGGCCTTGCTTTTGCCGAAAAGGCAAAGGAAGACCAGGCGCGTGTAACACGCGATCGTGAAGACGTGCTGAAGCAGGCGAATATCGAGGCTCACGAGATTCGTGAAAAGGCTTCCCAAGAAGCACAGGGCATCATTGCTGACGCGCGGGTGGAAGCACAGAACGAAGCAACCCGTATCCTCGAGAACGCGCAACGTCAGATTCTTGCTGAAAAGCAGGCAGCTGAGATCTCCCTGCGCTCTGACGTTGGTCTTCTGGCAACCGAGTTGGCAGAAAAGATCGTTGGTGAACATCTGAGCGACACCGCACTGACCAGCCGTGTCGTCGATCGTTTCCTTGACGATCTTGAGGCGGATACTCTCCGTGAAAGCGAGCGTACGAATCGATGAGTGAACTCGGTCGACTCTCTCGCGTTGCATATGCAACGCAACTCGAAGACGCACTAGCCCAGAGCGGTGTCGACGCGCGTGCAGTGGGAGAGGACTTCTTCTCCATCACTGACCTCGTGAAGAAAGAACCGCGGGTTATTCGTGCATTCACTGATCCATCACGTAGTGGTGACGACAAAGCCCAGCTGGTTCGCACTTTGCTGAGCTCGCACCTTACAACGGACGCTTCACTCAGCGTTCTTCAAATGATGGTGCGTGAACACTGGTCGAATCTCGATAGTTTTGCCGATGCCACGGAGGTCCTTGGTATCCTCGCAGTTCTTTCAGATGCGAATCGTGCTTCGAGCCTCGATAGAGTCGAATCCGAGCTCTTTGAAGTACGCCATTTCCTTGAAGGCAACCGTGAACTCCGCTTGAAGCTTTCCGATGCTTCGCTAGGCACATCCCATGAACGTGGTGATCTAGCCACCGCGATTTTTGAATCGAAGCTTTCAGTGTGGACGATGCGTTTGCTACGTCGTGCCGTCGGTCGTTCTCGTCGTGGGCGCCTTCTGGTGAACCTTCGGCGCTTCGCCGAATGGTCAGCTGTCATCCAAAACAGGCGGCTTGTCACAGTTCAAAGCGCGGTCGAAATGTCGCCAGAGCAGGTTTCTCGCTTGCGTTCGCTCTTGGAAAAGCGCTTCAACTCAGAGATTTCGCTTGCTATCTCGGTCGTTCCCGGTCTTGTCGGTGGCTTCAAAATACGTGCACAGACAACATCGATCGATGCCAGCCTCTCGACTCGTATCTCAGATATGAAACAGGCTCTGGCTTCCTAACAGCCACCACTACCGATTAGAAACGTTTACAGAAGGAATTACTCATGACTGACCTGTCTATCAGTCCCGAGGAGATCCGTGGCGCATTGGACTCCTTCATGCAGTCCTACCGTCCCAGTGAAGTAGCCACCGAAGAGGTTGGCCACGTCACCGAGACCGCCGACGGTATCGCTCACATCGAAGGCTTGCCGGGCACAATGGCCAATGAGCTTCTCCGCTTCTCCGATGGCACACTTGGCCTGGCAATGAACCTTGAACAACGCGAAATCGGTGCCGTTATCCTCGGTGACTTCGGTGGCATCGAAGAAGGCCAAGTTGTTCACCGAACGGGTGAAGTTCTTTCTGTCCCGGTTGGTGATGGCTACCTTGGGCGTACGGTTGACCCGCTGGGTCGCCCGATCGATGGCTTGGGCGAGATCACCGATGTTGATGGCCGACGCGCACTCGAACTGCAGGCCCCCGGTGTCATGATGCGTAAGTCGGTTCACGAACCGTTGCAGACCGGCCTGAAGGCAATCGACTCAATGATCCCGATTGGTCGCGGACAGCGACAGCTGATCATCGGTGACCGCAAGACCGGTAAGACCGCGATTGCTCTGGACACGATCCTGAACCAGCGCGAAAACTGGAAATCCGGCGATCCGAACAAGCAGGTGCGATGCATCTACGTTGCTATCGGTCAGAAGGGCTCGACGATCGCTTCTGTGCGTTCAACTCTGGAAGATGCCGGTGCACTCGAATACACGACCATCGTTGCCTCCCCGGCTTCCGACCCCGCAGGCTACAAGTACATGGCCCCCTACACGGGTTCTGCACTTGGCCAGCACTGGATGTATCAGGGCAAGCACGTTCTGATCATCTTCGATGACCTCTCCAAGCAGGCTGAAGCCTACCGAGCGGTTTCCCTTCTTCTGCGTCGTCCGCCAGGGCGTGAGGCATACCCCGGTGACGTTTTCTACTTGCACTCTCGTCTCCTTGAACGTTGTGCGAAGCTCTCCGATGAGCTCGGTGCGGGTTCAATGACGGGGCTTCCGATCATTGAAACCAAGGCAAACGACGTGTCTGCCTACATTCCGACCAACGTCATTTCGATTACCGATGGTCAGATCTTCCTGCAGTCCGATCTGTTCAACTCGAATCAGCGCCCGGCCGTTGACGTCGGTATCTCGGTTTCTCGAGTTGGTGGCGACGCGCAGGTGAAGGCAATGAAGAAGGTTGCTGGCACGCTGAAGCTGACACTCGCTCAGTATCGTTCGATGGCTGCATTCGCCATGTTCGCTTCCGACCTTGATCCGGCAACCCGCCAGCAGCTGACTCGCGGTGAGCGTCTGATGGAGCTTCTGAAGCAACCGCAAGCATCGCCGTATTCGACTGCAGAGCAGGTCGCTTCGATCTGGACTGGTACGCATGGCTACTTGGATGATCTTGAGGTCGACGCGGTTCTTTCCTTCGAGCGCTCCCTGCTGGATCACCTGCGCGTGAACTCTTCAGTTCTGGGCACGATCGAATCAACCGGTCTGTTGGAAAGCGAAACAGAAGCTGAACTGGAATCCCAGGTGAAGGCATTCCATGATCAGTGGGTCAGCGCCGGTCGAGGCGTTGCCAATCTGGATGACTCCGAGGTGGAAGCAGCTCAGACTCGCGAAGAAATCACCCGTCAGCGTCCCTCGAACGAGAAGGCCTGATCCATGGGTGGTCAGCAGAGGATCTACAAGCAGCGGATTGCCTCAACGCAAACGCTGGCGAAGGTCTTCCGCGCGATGGAAATGATCGCAGCGTCAAGGATTGGTGCTGCGCGTCGCGCGGCTTCGGGCCTTGGCCCGTACGAAAAGGCATTGACGCAGGCAGTTGCAGCAGTCGCGATCCACACGGATTTGGATCACGCACTGACGCGTGAACGTCACAATACTCCTCGCGTGGCTGTTCTTGTCATTGCTTCCGACCGTGGCATGGCGGGTGCCTATGCGGCGACGATTCTTCGTGAATCGGAACGTCTGATTACTCGCCTGAAGGACGAGGGCAAAGAACCCATCATCTATACCTTCGGTCGTCGTGCACGCTCGTATTTCCGATTCCGTGGAGTCGCCATCGAACGTTCATGGGAAGGCGAATCTGATTCGCCGACTCTTGAAACAACTCGTGAGATCGCAACCGAACTTCTCTCCCGTTTCTTGGACGGTACTCTGATGACGGGTGTTTCAGAAGTTCACCTGGTATACACGCGTTTCGTGTCCGTGATGAGTCAGGTTCCCGAGGTCCGACAGATGCTTCCGCTTTCTGTTGTTGATGCTCCCGAATCGGACCAAGAACGCGGGGAAGAACGCGGTTACTACGACGATCCCTCATCGACGTTCCCCGAATACGAATTTATCCCATCTCCGGAAGCCGTACTCGATGCGATCCTTCCGCTGTATGTGGAAGGTCGTATTCATAATGTGCTCCTGCAGTCGGCTGCCTCTGAGCTTGCGTCGCGTCAGCGCGCAATGCACACCGCAACCGATAACGCTGAAGAGCTCATCACCAAGTACACGCGCCTGGCCAACTCGGCCCGTCAGGCGGACATCACCCAGGAGATCAGTGAGATCGTGGGCGGGGCCGACGCATTGGTCGCGGGCTGAGCCCCAGAACACGGAGAAGAACTATGAGCCAGGAAGAACACAAAGCGGAAGGTCGCGTCGCTCGCGTCGTCGGCCCCGTCGTTGACGTCGAGTTCCCGCCAGACAGCATTCCTCCGCTGTACAACGCACTGAAGGTTGATGTTGACCTTGCCGGACAGGGCGAGGGTGAAGGATCCTTCACCATGACCCTCGAGGTCGCGCAGCACCTCGGTGACAACCTTGTTCGTACCATCGCGCTGAAGCCGACCGATGGCCTAGTTCGTGGTGCTGTTGTCACTGACACGGGTGCACCGATCTCGGTTCCCGTCGGCGATATCACCAAGGGCCACGTGTTCAACGTGACCGGCGAACCGCTGAATCTGAAGGAAGGCGAGCAACTCGAAATCACTGAGCGTTGGCCAATTCACCGCCAGCCTCCGGCATTCGATCAGCTTGAAGCCCGAACCAAGATGTTCGAAACGGGCATCAAGGTTATCGACCTTCTGACCCCCTACGTCCAGGGTGGCAAGATCGGCCTGTTCGGCGGCGCGGGCGTCGGCAAGACCGTCCTCATCCAGGAGATGATCCAGCGAGTCGCGCAGGACCACGGCGGCGTGTCCGTCTTCGCGGGCGTCGGCGAGCGCACCCGAGAGGGCAACGACCTCATCCGCGAGATGGGCGAGGCCGGCGTCTTCGACAAGACCGCCCTCGTGTTCGGCCAGATGGACGAGCCGCCGGGGACGCGTCTGCGTATCGCACTCACCGGTCTGACGATGGCTGAGTACTTCCGCGACGTGCAGCACCAGGACGTGCTTCTGTTCATCGACAACATCTTCCGCTTCACCCAGGCGGGCTCCGAGGTCTCCACCCTCCTCGGGCGCATGCCCTCGGCGGTCGGCTACCAGCCGAACCTCGCGGATGAGATGGGCCAGTTGCAGGAGCGCATCACCTCGGCGGGCGGTCACTCGATTACGTCGTTGCAGGCCATTTACGTGCCTGCCGACGACTACACCGACCCGGCCCCGGCCACGACCTTCGCGCACCTCGACGCGACGACGGAGCTCTCCCGAGAGATCGCCTCGAAGGGCATCTACCCGGCCGTGGATCCGCTCGCCTCGACCTCGCGAATCCTCGATCCGGCCCTCGTGGGTCGTGAGCACTACGACACGGCGACGCACGTCAAGGCGATCCTCCAGAAGAACAAGGAGCTCCAGGACATCATCGCGATCCTCGGCGTCGACGAGCTCTCCGAGGAGGATAAGGTCACGGTCTCGCGCGCCCGGCGCATCGAGCAGTTCCTCTCCCAGAACACCTATATGGCGGAGAAGTTCACGGGCGTCCCCGGTTCGACGGTCCCGCTGTCGGAGACCATCGAGGCCTTCAAGCGCATCGCCGAGGGCTACTACGACAAGGTTCCGGAGCAGGCGTTCTTCAACATCGGCGGCATCGAGGACCTCGAGCGCCGCTGGCGCGAGCTCGGCGAGGACGCCTGATGGCCGACAAGGTACTCCAAGTCGAAATTGTCTCCCACGAGGGACGTCTCTGGCACGGCGTTGGTACGTCCGTCCAGATCCCCGTGGTTGATGGACAGCTGGGTATTCTTCCGGGTCGTCAGCCCATGCTTGCCATGCTGAATGCAGGCACTGTGCTGGTGACGACCAAGGAAGGTGTCCAGACGTTCACCGTTGACAGCGGATTTGCGTCCATTGACTCTGATTTTGTGACCGTGGTCGCTGATCACGGTACGATTTCCTGATAAGGAGCCCCCGTTCGGGCGAATCCGAGCGGGGGCACTTTCATACTTTTGATCGGAGGTGCTTTATGACTTCGCTTTTCGCCATTGTGCTGTGGCTCGTGGTATGTGTTGTGGTTATTGGTCTGCCTGTCTTGCTGATCATTAACGTGCGTGCGCGTCACTTGGAAAACAAGCTTGGCGCATTCCGGTCATTCTCACGTCCCGATCAGCACTCGGGATGGACCGCGGGACTGGGACTCTACGACGTTGAATCGCTGTCGTGGTACCGCTTGGTTGGCTTGACGAATAAGCCCGTGTATTCCGTGAAGCGTCGAGGACTTCAGATCTCTGCGGCGAACCCGCATTCTAAAGATGGCGAACTTGTTGAGATTCGCCTGCTCTCCAACGAGAAGCGCTATGAGATCGCATTGTCAAAGGAAACATACAATGCGCTTGTCTCGTGGGTTGAATCCGGTCCGCCTCAGGTCTGAGTTCCTTTCATACACTGCTACTCGGTTGTCTGCTTCCTGCTTCTCAGCTTTGAAATTTGAGCATCTTGCCACGTCTGAGGCGTTGATAGTAAAGATCGAGTGCCTTCACCTGTTAGGCTCTGGGGCGTGCGAGTCCTCATTGCAACGTGCACCGTTGATTATTCCGGTCGTCTGTCAGCCCACCTTGACCCCGCCACGCGCGTCATCATGCTCAAGGCGGATGGTTCAATTTTGATCCACTCGGATGGTGGATCATATAAGCCTCTGAATTGGATGAATGCCCCGTGCACGGTCACTGTGGAAGTGCCTGAAAGTGATGAGGAAGTCGACGGCGTTACTGAAGTGTGGACTGTCCAAGCAGATAAGAAAGATGACCGTCTTGTCATCTCGATTCACGACATCGTCTCGGATGTGAATGTTGATTTGGGCGAAGACCCCGGTCTTGTGAAGGACGGTGTTGAGACACATCTTCAGGAGTTGCTGGCAGAGCAGGTTCCTGAAGTCTTGGGTGAAGGCTGGACTTTCGTTCGCCGTGAGTTTGAAACTCCGATCGGCCCCGTTGATTTGATGGTGAAGAATCCGCAGGGTGAGCACGTTGCTATTGAAGTGAAACGTCGTGGCGGTATCGATGGTGTTGAGCAGTTGACTCGCTACCTTTCGCTTTTGTCGCGCGATCCGTTGCTGAAGAATGTGTCGGGCATTTTTGCCGCCCAGGAGATTTCGAAGCAGGCTCGTACTCTGGCCGAGGATCGTGGCATCCGCTGTGTTGTGCTCGATTATGACGCTATGCGTGGCTTCGATGATCCTGAGTCACGTCTGTTCTGATGTCGTCGAACGCGCGCTGACATCTATCGCCATGATGACGAAGCGAATGGAGAAGTAGGGCCATGGCACGGCGTTCAATGAAACGGCGATGGAGTGAGCCTCACCGTGAGCTTGATATGACACGGCTTTCGTCGATGCCTCATACGGAAACTGGGCCTGATGGTAGTGATTATCAGGTTCGTCGCGTCTCGTCATCTTCGAAGGAATATACATGCCCGGGGTGTTTGCGCCCGGTGCGTGTTGGGGCAGCACACGTTGTTGCATGGCCAGAAGAAGCTCCCTATGGTCTGCCACAGGGACTCGATGCTAGGCGTCATTGGCACACGGATTGTTGGAACAGGGGACTGCGTCCGAACTAGGAAGTGGCATAGGAGTAGGGAAGTGCCCTTTAATCTCATGTTATTTGTCACGAGATAGTGAATTTCATGTGCCTGTTCGTGCGTTTCCTCGTATCGTTGAACGGTTAGAGTCTTTACTTCATAACCGAGGAGGCAACGCGTGAACCGAATCAAGGCGTACGCCGCTGCTACCACCGCTGGCGCGATCGCACTGGTTTTTGTGATCATTGGTGTCCTTGCTCTGACCATTTTTCAGCCACCAAAGGAACTGTCGTCGTCTATTGAGTCGCCAACGGCGATCATCATGACGCGTGACCGCGTTCTGCCGTTGCTTGACAAGAACGTTGTCGTGACGGCGACGTCAAAATCGGGCGCTGAGCTGACACTGGGTGTCGGCACTCCCGGTGACGTCCTCGGTTGGATCGGGAACGATCCCTACACCGAAGTTGTTGGTCTGACCTCGGATCGTAGTGTCCTGAAGGTGAATCAGCACGAAGGCGTTGCTGGTGATACCGGTCAGTCGAGTGCACAGTCTGGTGCTCAGTCTGGCTCGGATACGGCGCACTCCGGTGCTCAGTCAGGTGCACAGTCTGGTGCACAGTCTGGTGCTACTCAATCTCAGGTGGGGACTGAGCCTGCTCAGTTGGTTGCCGACGCATCCAAGTCTGATATGTGGTTGCACTCCGTGACGGGTGAGGGCACGGTATCCGTGTCTTTAGATGATGTTTCCGCTGGTCTTTCGGTGCTGGCAGTCTCTACGTCGGGTGCTTCTGATACGACCCTGACACTGACGTGGGCAACCCGTAGTGTGAATACTCTTGCGATTGTTTCCTTTATTCTTGCGATCTTGTTTGCGTTGATCGCAGGTGTGGCATTCCTGAGCCGTTACCAGCTTCTTCGTCATCGTGCTGAGCGCGCGAAGGCGCTGGAAGAGCGTCGTAGCGCTGACTCGACCGAGACTCAAGCAATTGACGTTAATGCGGTGAGCGCCCTAGCCGATGCAAAGAAGGCCGAAGAAGCTTCTATTCAGGACGCTTCCACCGAGGAAAACGAAGAGTCTGCGCAACAGGACACTTCTGATGACGCCCTCCAAGTCGCAGATACTGAAGCTACAGACAAGGTCAGCGATTCTGAAGAGGCAGTAGCTCAGGCAATCGACGAATGGGCGACGGATGACCGACTAAACGGCGGCGAAACCACTGAAGAAACCAGTGACGCAACCACTTTCGATGATGTGACCATCGATGGTGACCCTGTTTCCGGCGACAGTGAGCAGGTTGCTCAAGCTGAATCTGAAGATTCAGCTGGGGGCGAAGACAACACCTCAGAAGAAGTCCCCGAAGCAGAAGAGACTGTGAAGCCGGTGGCTGGTCGCCACGGTGAATGGGCGGGCACCGAAGACCAGGATCCGCCCGAGAAGGTCTCAACCGATACCGGCATCATCGATCTGTCGAGCATCCGCCCCGGCGTCACACTTCCAAGCCGTCGCGCACTGCGCGAAGCCCGTGAGAAGGGCGAAGAGAAGATCGTGATTGATGGACGCGAGTTCAACACCGGCCTGATTCCGATTGTGCACCAGACGGATTCTGATGAGTCTGCGGGATCAGAGTCTGAAGAATCCTCGTCTGCTTCCCGTAGCGGAAGTGACTCGTGGACGAAACTCATGTCTCGCTGGTTGAAGAAGAATTGACGAAGGAGATTGCAATGAAACGACGCACTCTCGTCTTTTCGACTGCTCTTGTAGCGACGCTTGGCCTGGCTGGATGTGGCGGGGGAGAACTGACTGTTTCTGACACCAACCAGTCGGCCTCCGTTTCGCCGAACCTTGATCAAGAGCGGATTTCATCAGCGCTGGCAGAGGTTCAAGAAACGTTGAACAGTGCTGATGAAGCGCTCAATGGTGACGTCTTTGACGGCCGTATTTCCGGTGGCGCAGCTCGTATGCGTAAAGCCCAATACGCTTACTCTGTTGCGTCCGGTGAGCCTGTTACCCAGCTTGACCTGACTCCTCAGACGACAGCAGTGACAAACTCGTTGCAGTGGCCTCGTGCCATCGTGAATATCCGCCAAGCCGACACGTCGCAGTTGCCCGTCATCGAGATGCTCGTGCAGAACGATGCTCGTAGCAAATACTCGCTGGTTGCGTGGGCGCGTATGCTCGGGGGAACTTCGCTGACCACCCCTGCGGTGACGAAGGGGTCGGCATACGTAACGAATGACACCGAGGGGTTTGTCATGACACCCGGTGACGCTGCGCAAGCGTATGTGGACATGCTGAACGCATCTTTGTCTTCGAATGCAAACTTCGCTTCGGACGAGTTCACGTCCAAGTACCTTGATGCGGCATCGTCGTTGAATTCCTCGCTGGCAGCTGCCGGTAATGTGACTGCGTCGGCAAGACTGACGGAGAACCCGGTGACGGGCGTTGTACTGGAAGATGGTTCGGCTCTTGTCGCTACGACATTCTCGTACACGTTGACGTACTCTCGTACGGTTGCTGGCTCGACGATGCGACTGGGGGGCCAGACGGCAACCATGAACGCAGGAGATGATGATTCGGTCAAGGGCACTGCGGTTGCAACCTACGTGGCGACCGTGATGATGAACATTCCGTCGAGCGAACAAGGCGGTGTCGCGCGTATTATCGGCGCTGAACGTGTTCTTGAATCCGTGACGATGGACGAATCAACGAACCCCGGTAACTAGAGTTCTCACGCTTCGAGGGGCGCTTGATTGGTACTACCGCCGACGTATGTCTGAAATGCATTGGAGGAACAATGCCGAATGAATCGAGCATGATGCCTGCTGACTCCCATGGGGCAGTGGAGCTGGGGGCTTTAGCTTCCGCTCAGGTTTCTGGCCAGGAAACGGGCTCACCTGAGGCTCAGGTGGGGTTGAATGTGCCACTGGTTGTGCAGGTCAGTGAAGAGAACTTCCAAGATCTGATGGCGAATTCAGCGACCGTTCCGGTGATCATTGTCATGTATTCGTCGTCACAATTGGAGTCGAAGCCGTTTGTTGCTTCGATGGAGGATCTTGCTCGCGACTATGCGGGTCGTTTCCAGTTGGCGACTGGCGATGTTGATGCGTCGCCTCACATTGCGCAGGCGTTCCAGATTCAGGGTGTACCCGCCGTTGTGGCGTTGATGAATCAGCGTCCGCTTCCGTTGTTCCAGGGAATTGCGCCGAAGGATCAGGTGCGCCCGATCATTGATCAGGTGTTGGATGCTGGCGCTCAGATGGGGATTAACGGTCGTATTGCGGTGTCCGAAGAGGATACGGCTGCTCCGATTCCGCCTGCACACGAGGCTCCTCTTAGCGCCGAAGAAGCAGGACAGCTGGATGAAGCGATCGCTTTGTGGGAGAAGGTCCTGGATCTGAATCCGAAGGACGAGGCCGCGAAGGCTCACTTGGCGCGTGTGCGTGTTGCTGCGCGGAGTGCGTCAGCTGATGCGTCTGATCCGGCGGCCCATGCTGATGCTCTCTTTGCGTCCGGTGATCACGAAGGTGCGTTTGACCTGTTGCTGAAGATCATTGCGACGGCCGATGACACGGAAGCAAAGGATGCAGCGCGGTTGCGCTTGCTGGATCTGTTCCGCGTCGCCGGTAACTCTCCCGATGTCATGAAAGCGCGCATGATTTTGTCGACGCTCGTGCTTGTGTGAGCGACGTAGAAAGTAAGATTTTCTTAGACTCTGCGGGGCGGGCATCGTGGTGATGCCCGCCCCGCAGAGGTTGACGCAGGGATGGCGCTTTTAGTCTTCAGTGATGAGAGCTTCGATGGCTCGTACTGGAATGTCAATCCAGTCGGGGCGGTTTCGTGCTTCGTACACGGCTTCGTAGAGAGCCTTGTCGAGTTCGAGGGCCACGATCAGTGCACGCTTACGTTCTTTGTCTGCCTCGTTCATGTCACCGAATGAATCGCGGTATCCATCGATGAAAGCGGTGCGCATGTCGGTTCGCCATGTTTCGTCGGTGGCTTTTCCGACGGCTGCCGCGTAGTCGAAGGAACGGAGCATGCCGGCAACATCGCGCATGGGTTGGTCAGGCATTGAGCGTTCGGCAAGCGGACGCAGGGGCTCGCCTTCGAAGTCGAGAACAAACCAGCGTGGTTCTACGCCTGTGGGAAGATCCTTTTCGTGGAGGACCTGCCCCAGGTGGTAGTCGCCGTGGATGCGTGTTGCTTCATCGAGGCGATCGAGAGCCTCGAGGCGCGCGTAGACGCGGTCGACTTTCTCTTCGAAATTCTGGATGCGTTCTGCAAGGAAGGCGACTTCTGCCAGCGCCCACGAGGCGCGCGATCGCAGGGAGTGGGCAAGCTCTGATGGGGGAACAGGGGCGGATGTACCCAGGGAGGCGGCCATATGGGAGTGCATCTGGGCGGTCGTTTGACCGAGAGTGAATGCTAGTGCTCTTGCGGAGCTACGAACTGTTCCATTCGCTGGGTTGTCACGGGTGGCATAGTCGCAGAAGAGTTCAAAACCGTCGTCAGCGGCTGGAATGAAGGTGCAGGCTACCGCGGAGTCGGTCAGGATGGTTTCGCCCGTTAGAGCGTCGTTCCAAGTGAGTGTGGACCATGCGACGGGTGTGCGGACGCGATCCCACCCGTCCTTTGCCAATGCAACAGACACCTCGACATCGGGGTTGCGACCTGCGGCGAGGACGCGGAAAAGCTTGATGACGATGTCATCAGCATAAGGATCACCTTCACCGCTACGCATGACGACGTTCGTATTCGACTGCTCACCGGTCATGACTCGTCCGCTATTGGCGCGTCTTTCGATCGCAGCGATGCCCTCATCGTCAAGGAACGATCCCTGGGTGTGGGCAAGCCTCGCCCACGCCCGCCAGAAATCTGGATGGTGCGGACCGTCAATGAATGCGACCTCGGGGGTACTTTCCATGACGAAACCATGCGATCCGGGGATTTCGCCGGCGACAGCAAAGGAATCAAGGTCTGAAGCGGGTGCTAGGGCCAAGGGGACGTGGATCAGAACGGGGGCCTCGTCGAGAGCGTCGGGGCGTTTCGCGCTGATCAACAGATCACGAATCGTGTCGCCCAATGCAACATCGGCGTGGATGCTGAGTTCATCAAGTGTCGGTGCTGCGTCACCTTTCAGTGGAAACCAACGGCGGTCCTGCATCCATGCGTGGAGCCCGGCAAGGAGGTCCTCATCTGCGGGCCACGACAGGTGCGAGGTCGAGGTGTTCACTGTGTAGTCTCCTTTGACGGATGGGGAGCATCGGTTGATGGCGCGCGGTGCATGTGTGTCTGCCCTTGCGGGGGCAACACAAAACGCGGACTCATTCTATCGACATTCGTTCGATGAATGAGTCCGCCCTGAAGGTGTCAGTGCTTTGTGTCAGGCTTGACGGGTGCCAGCCAGAGTCCACCGAGCGGCGGAATACGCAGCTCGACTGAGAACGGGCGGCCGTTCCACGGGATCGGTTCTGCGATGATCACACCTGGGTTGGTCACGCCGGAGCCTGCGAATTCTTCGGAGTCGGTGTTGAGGATTTCAGTCCATTCACCGCCGAAGGGCAGTCCCACTCGGTAGCCCTCATGCGGGTTACCAGCGAAGTTTGCTGCGCAGACGACGACCGGCTGTTCGGTGCCTTCGCGCTTGCCCTTACGCAGGTAGGTGATGAGGTTGTGATCCCCGTCGGACGCATCGATCCACTCGAAGCCCGTGTAGTCGTCATCCCAGAAAGCAGGATTGTGGGCGTACAGGTGGTTGAGTCGGGAGACCAGCGCTTGAACGCCAGCGTGGCCTTCGAAGTCGGTGATCCACCAGTCGAGCGAGTAGGACTCGTTCCATTCCTGGCGCTGGGCGATCTCTTGACCCATGAACAGGAGTTGCTTGCCGGGGTGCGACCACTGGTAGGCGTATAGTGCCTTGGTGCCAGCGAAACGCTGCCAGTCGTCACCGGGCATCTTCTCGACGACGGTGCCCTTGCCGTGAACAACTTCATCGTGGGAGATCGGTAGCACGTAGTTCTCAGAGAATGCGTAGACCAGCGAGAATGTGAGTTCGCCGTGGTGCCAGCGCCTGTTCACCGGGTCTTCTGCCATGTAGTGGAGGGTGTCGTTCATCCAGCCCATGTTCCACTTCATGCCAAAGCCCAGGCCACCACCACTGGTCGGTGCGGTCACGCCCGGCCATGCGGTTGATTCTTCTGCGACCATGACAATGCCGGGATGTGTGCGGTAGGCAGTCGCGTTGGCTTCCTGCAGGAATTCAATCGCTTCAAGGTTCTCGCGGCCACCGTACTGGTTTGGACGCCACTGGCCGTCCTTACGCGAGTAGTCGAGGTAGAGCATCGAGGCGACAGCGTCGACGCGCAGACCGTCAATGTGGAAGTCTTCGAGCCAGTATAGGGCGTTCGCAACCAGGAAGTTGCGGACCTCGCGACGACCGAAGTTGAAGACGTAGGTTCCCCAGTCAGGATGCTCGCCACGCAACGGATCCGGATCCTCATACAGGGGAGTGCCGTCGAAACGAGCAAGCGCCCAGTCGTCCTTTGGGAAGTGGGCGGGAACCCAGTCGAGAATGACGCCAATTCCGGCCTTGTGGAATTCGTCGACAAGGTAGCGGAAATCGTCGGGTGTGCCGAAACGCGAGGTGGGTGCGTAGTACGAGGTCACCTGGTAGCCCCACGACCCGCCGAAGGGGTGCTCCGCCAGAGGCATGAACTCAACGTGCGTGAAGCCCATTTCCTTGACGTAGGGGACAAGCTCGTCAGCCAGTCCGCGGTAGCCCAGACCCTGCTTCCACGATCCAGCATGGACCTCGTAAATCGACATCGGGCCTTCATGGACGTTGCGCTCGGCGCGGTCAGTCATCCACTTTTCGTCGGTCCACTCGTGGTAGTAGTCGGTGACGACGGAGGCGGTTGCCGGCGGTATTTCGGTGGCGCGTGCCAGGGGGTCAGCCTTCTGGAACCAGTTGCCACCGGGACCTTGGATTTCGAACTTGTAGCGTGCGCCTACCTTGACGCCGGGGACGAAGATTTCCCAGACGCCGGACGAGCCAAGGGAACGCATCGCGGTTGCGGTGCCGTCCCAGAAGTTGAAGTCGCCGACAACGCGGACAGCGCGTGCGTTCGGTGCCCACACGGCGAAGGCAACACCGTCGACGTCGCCCATGTCGCCGCTGTAGTGCTTAACGTGCGCGCCAAGAACCTTCCAGAGCTGCTCATGACGGCCTTCGGAGATGAGGTAGGTGTCCATCTCGCCGAGCGTTGGCAGGTAGTGGTAGGGGTCGTCGAGAGTCGTGATCTGATCACCGTAGGTGACGCGAACGCGATAGTCGGGGACTTCTTCACCGGGAAGGACGCCAACCCACACGCCGGCGTGTTCATGGGTCGCGGGGTACGCTGCGGTTGCGGTGACAATGTCGACTGCATCAGCAAGGTGATGAACGGAGCGGATGGTGACTGATGAATCACCAATATGTGCGCCGAGGACAGAGTGAGGATTGTAGTGAGCGCCGTTGCCAACGGCATCGAGCGTCGCTAGATCCACGGGGATGGGGGTCAAGTCATTAGTCATGTCCACATTCTCGCACGTCATCGGCATCTTTGTGAGATGGGCGACACTAAAATTCGCCATAAGACACCGTGAGAGCCGTCCTTTCTCGATGTCAGTGTCGGTTGGTCCAAGGTTCGAGGTCAGTTGTGGGCTCAACAGAGAACACATGACCAAGACGAGTAACGGGGGAAAGATCAACCCAGCCTTCGGATCCCCAGGTGTAGGTGGTGCCATCAAGCTCGTCGACAACGCGGAAATGACCACCGGCGGTTTGTATTCCCAGGTCGTTCAGATCAATGTGCACGGTGCCTGACACACCTTCATGAGGATTGAGCGACACGATGCAGATCACCGTGTCCGTGTTCCCGGACTCGGTGAATACTCCGGAAACCTGCTTGGAGAAACAAATGATCTCTGGGTGAGAGGTCGGGTGAATCCGAAGCTGGTGAAGCTGACGCAGGGCAGGGTGCTTCGCGCGAGCAGCATTCAACAGGGTGAACAAGCGCGTAATGCCAAGAGGCTCAGCATCTTCCCAGTTACGCGGGCGGAACTCATACTTCTCGTTATCGTTCTGCTCTTCAAAGCCGGGACGCTGAACATTCTCAACGAACTCGTAGCCCGAGTAAATCCCCCAGTTCGGAGCGCCAAGAGCGGCGAGCATTGCACGAATCGCAAAGATCGCGGTACCGCCCGTCGTCATCTGCGGGGTCAAAATATCGTGAGTGGTCGGCCAGAAGCTCGGACGCATCAGGTGAGCGGTTTGCGTCGAAACCTCGGTCAGATACTCTTCGATCTCCTGCTTTTCAGTACGCCAGGCAAAGTACGTGTAGGACTGATCGAATCCGACTGCGCCCAAAGTGCGCATCATCGCGGGGCGAGTAAATGCCTCAGCGAGGAAAACAATCTCCGGGTGCGTATCGTGAACGTCAGCGATGATTTCCTGCCAGAAACGCACCGGCTTCGTGTGCGGGTTATCAACGCGGAAGATCGTCACGCCGTGCTCAATCCACACTTCGAGGACATCACGAATGGCCTCGTAGATGCCGTCATAGTCGTTGTCGAAGTTCAGCGGATAGATGTCCTGGTACTTCTTCGGCGGATTCTCCGCGAATGCAATCGAACCGTCGGCGCGGGTTGTGAACCATTCGGGGTGTTCGGTGACCCACGGGTGATCGGGGGAGCACTGCAACGCGAAGTCGAGGGCGACTTCAAGTCCAAGCTCTAACGCGCGCTCAACGAAATCGTCGAAATCATTGAAATCGCCCAGCTCGGGGTGAATTGCATCGTGTCCACCATCGGGAGACCCAATGCCGTAGGGGGAACCCGGATCGCCCTCGTAGGCGACCAGTGTATTGTTCTTACCCTTACGATTTGTCGTGCCGATCGGGTGAATAGGTGTCAGATAGACGACATCGAAGCCCATTTCAGCAATGCGGTCGAGCTCGTAGGAAGCCTGCTTTAGAGTTCCCGACACCCACGATCCATCTTCACGCTGGAACGCGCCGGCTGAACGCGGGAAGATCTCATACCAAGCACCGGTCAGGGCGCGCTCACGGGCAACGGCCAGAGGGTATTCGCGTGAAGACCCAAGAAGGTCACGTACGGGGTGGGCGCGGAACACGGCGCGCACATGTGACGACACGCCCGCGGACAGGCGTTGCTGAACCGAACGTGACGTATCGCGCAGGTGGGCTGCGGCGTCACGCAGAACCTCGGCATCCTTGGCATCGAGGGGCTGTTGCAGGGGGTTGTTCAGGGCTTTTCCGTCGATGGCGCGTTCCATCAGGAGTGCGCCTTCTTCCAGCATCAATTCGACGTCGACACCTGCGTCAACTTTGATGGTTGCGTCGTGACGCCATGTGGCATAGGGGTCCGACCATGAATCGACGCGGAAAGACCACGTGCCGGGGCGATCGGGTTTGACCCACGCTTCGTATCGGTCAAGGCCGGGTGCGATGTCCGCCATTGGAGCGCGCATGTGCTCGACACCATCGGGGTCGATCAAGACCGCTTCGGCCGCAAATGCGTCGTGTCCTTCACGGAAAACCGTCGCGCGAATGGGAAGAGGCTCGTTTTCTGTTGCCTTTGCGGCCAACGTGCCGTCTTCAACGACAGGGAAAACTTCAGTGACTGGGATTCGAGGAAGAAGAATGTCGCTCACGTCACCAGCCTACGTCAGTTGGGGCGCTCGCGTGGTCAGCGCGGGGCTGCTGGTTCGTGTTTGCGTATGCGGTCAGTTTCAGATAAACCAAACCGGCCTCGTCGCCGAATTGACGAGGCCGGCCGCGTTTTTCAGACTGCGACGCCGAATATGTGGCCGACGGCGAAGGTCAGTGTCATTGCGACGCTGCCGCCAACGAGCAGACGTGCAATTGCGGGAAGGCGAGGTGCACGACCAAGAATCGCTGAGATCCACCCAGTCAAACCGAGCGCAACAAGGACGGCGACGAATGTTGCGGGGATACGCATGCTGGGTGGGAACAACAGCATCGTGAGCAGAGGGAGGAGCGATCCAAAGAGGAAGGCAAGGAAGGAAGATCCCGCTGCCACCCACGGGTTCGTCAGATCGTCATGGTCAATGTTGTGCTCAAGCGACAGGTGAGCATCCAGTGCGTCACTTTCGCTTAACGTCCGTGCTACCAACGTCGCGGTGTCTTTCGGCAGGCCTCGTTCTTCCCACAAGGACGCAAGGCGCTTTTCTTGACCAGCTGGATCAGCCACCAGGGCAGCCTTCTGGTCGGCGACAATCTTTCGTTCCGTGTCACGTTGGGTGGAAACGGAGACGTATTCGCCGACGGACATTGATAGGGCTGCAGAAACGATCCCGGCTACACCCGCAATAGCGATGGCCTTCGTGTTTGCCGGGTTCACAGCTGCGACGCCAACAAGAAGACCCGAAATCGACACGATTCCGTCATTGGCGCCAAGAACGCCTGCACGCAACCAGTTGAGGCGAGCAGCAAGAGACTCTTTCTTCTGGGCTACAGGCGCAACTGAAACGACGGGTGAGCACTTGACAGAGTCGGAAAAAGTGAACGGAATAAGAGTTGTCATTCTCTCAAGCTAGGGAGAAAAAGACTGCTCCGCTAGCAAGGAAAAGCGCGCCTCTAGGACCTTTGTACTACCTAAAAGTGGGTGCCCTCAATGCTCTGAGGGCACCCATAGGTAGCCGGTCTGACCAGCGAAAATGGTGGCTCAGTAGTTCATCTTCATGGCGCTACGTACCTCGTGGAGGGTCTCGTTCGCCTGCTCATTCGCCTTTTCGTTACCAAGTTGTAACACTTGGAGCAAGTAGTCCTCGTTGTTGATCAGTTCGCTACGTTTTTCGCGCAGTGGAGCAAGCATCTCATTGAGGGCCTCGGTGACGAACATCTTGAGTGTGCCGGCACCCTTATCGCCGATCTGCTCGGCAATTGCCTCGGGAGCCTGACCGGACGCCAGGCAGCCCAGCATCAAAAGGTTCGCGACCTCAGGACGATTCGCGGGATCGTAGGTGATCGTGCGCTCAGCGTCAGTCTTCGCCTTCTTCAGGATCTTCGCCGTTTCGTCAGCGGTCATGCCAAGTTCTATCGTGTTGCCACGCGACTTGGACATCTTCATGCCGTCGGTGCCGAGTAGCAGCGGGACCTCGGACAAAAGGGCCTCGGGACGACGGAAGACGGGAACCTCAGGATTGGCGCGACCATAGCGCTTATCGAAACGCTGGGCGATCAGGCGAGCCTGCTCCAAGTGTGGCAACTGATCCTGACCAACGGGAACAAGATTCGCCTTGCAGAACAGAATGTCAGCAGCCTGGTGAACTGGGTAAGTCAGCATCAGGCCAGTCATAGCGCGACCGTCGGTGGCTTCGAGTTCTGCCTTCACCGTAGGGTTTCGGTGCAACTCAGACTCGGTGACCAGAGACAGGAAGGGGAGCATCAGCTGGTTGAGCGCCGGAACGGCAGAATGATTGAAGATCGTCGAACGCTCCGGATCAATACCGGCAGCAATGTAGTCGGCAATCAGACCAAGGACGCGTTCACGAATGGGGCCAACGCCGTCACGGTCCGTGATCACCTGATAGTCGGCAACCAGAACCCACGTTTCAACGCCACGGTTCTGCAACAGAACACGGTTACGGAGCGTACCGAAGTAATGACCGAGGTGCAGATGCCCGGTCGGTCGGTCACCGGTCAGGATACGGAAGCGAGTGGGATCTTCATCGATGGCCAGGTCGATTTCGGCTGAACGAGCCTTCGAACGAGCAAGCGATGCGTCGGATGTCGAGTGTGCAAGTGCGTCTTCACTGGAAGTCATGGGTGTGATTCTATCGAAAGACGCGCCTAACGCTATTTCGCGTCCGCCCGCAGTTAGCGTTTGGGCGGTACCGCAATATCGGAAAGCAAGACCTGCATCGAGTTCGGTCGAAGAGTCACGATGGATTCATTGGCGACCTGTCCCAGGCTCAGGCTCAATGCGAGAGGATCGGTCCCCGGTTGAACACCCTCGTCAAGGCGAATCCACGCCGTATTCACACATACGAGCCAATCGACGCCGTGGCCGGTCGGAAGGCTCACATCCTGCTCGTCCAAAGTGCCGTTCACAATGACCAGAGCGTCGCGGTCGTTCCAACGTACGCCCGAACGCAACATTTGGAACACGCGATTGTCGGAAAGAGCCCAGCCTTCTGTCGGCATGGGAGCACCGGTCTTATCCAGCCACGCCACATCCGGGATTGAATCGCCGGGTACGGGTGCACCTGATTCGTAGATATCGGGGCGCAATACGGGGTGAGCTTGACGCAGGCCGATCAACCAACGAACGAAGTCCTTGTGTACCAGTTGCGCGGGTGTCAGATTCCAGTCGAACCACGAGATCGGGGAATCCTGACAGTACGCATTGTTATTGCCCTGCTGAGTGCGACTAAATTCATCGCCGCCGAGAATCATTGGGGTGCCCGCAGAAATGAGCAGGGAGGTCAGCATGTTGCGCTGGGTCTGGTAGCGACGACGAGAGGTCGTTTCGATTGCTTCTTTTGCCTCAACCGGGTCACCTTCATCGTCGGTCATGTTCGCGATTGATGCGACCCAGCCTTCAATTCCGTGGTTCCATGAACGATTGTCGTTCGATCCGTCGCGGTTGCCTTCCAAGTTCGCCCAATTATGTTTGGTATCGAACGCCGTTAGGTCAGCGAGGGTGAAGCCGTCGTGCGCGGTGATGAAGTTAATTGAAGCACGAGGCCCGCGTCCGATTCCGGTGCCATGATCGAAAACGGGGCGGGAACCGGCCAAACGGGTCGCTAGGTTATTCGGGCCAGACGCGCCGTGACCTTCGACTAGGGAACGAACGTCGGAGAGCCAGAAGGCGCGCAGTGCCCCGCGGTAGTGGTCATTCCACTCTGAGAAGGGGAGTGGGAAATTGCCGGTCTGCCAGCCTCCGGGGCCAATATCCCAGGGTTCAGCAATGAGCTTTGCCGTTGACAGTGTTCGGTCGGTTGCCATTGCCATCAGCAACGGGTGCTTCGGGTCGAATCCCGTGGCGAAGCGTCCAAGGGTTGCGGCCAAGTCGAAGCGGAAACCGTCGACGCCCATTGTGTCTGCCCAGTAGCGCAGGGAATCGAGGATCATCGACATTGTCTTGGGATTGTCGACGTTCATGGTATTTCCGGTGCCCGTGTCGTCAGTACAGGCGACGGGAACCGTGTTCGTGTGGCGGTAATACAGGTCAGAATCGAGTCCACGCCACGAGAGTGACGGGCCGGAGTCGCCACCTTCACACGTGTGGTTGTAGACGACGTCAAGGATGACTTCGATCCCTGCCTCGTGCAGGATCGACACCATTCCGCGGAACTCGTCGACGACCGCTTGGGCGCCACGGTCTTGCGCTGAATGAGTTGCGTAAGAAGGCTCGGGAGTGAAGAAGTTCAGGGTCGAATAACCCCAGTAATTAGTCAGACCACGTTCCGATAGGAACGGTTCCTCACACTTCGCGTGAACGGGGAGAAGTTCAATGGAAGTAATTCCCAGGTTCTTCAGGTAATCCACTGACGCAGGATGTGCCAAGCCCGCGTATGTTCCCTGTAATTCGCCAGGAATACCCGGCATGTTCTTCGTAAAGCCCTTGACATGGACCTCGTACACAATCGTCTTTTCCCACGGGACGCGTGGCTTTGGTGCCACGGGGAAGCGGGAATCAACGACAACGGAGCAGGGGACATGCCCACGCGAATCAAGAGGCGAACGCGCAAACGGATAAGAAGTCGGATATAGGTTCTCGTCAACGATATGCCCGTAGACTGCGGCACTCATGTCAACGCTTCCCTCGAGACCTCGTCCGTAGGGATCCAACAGGAACTTCGCCGGATTATAGAAGAAGCCACGATCGGGATCCCACGGGCCATCAGCGCGGAAACCATAACGCGTGCCCACACCCAAACCATTGATATGACCGTGCCAAATGCCCTCGTTGCTAGGAATCAGCGCATACCGCGTTTCAGAGTCGTCTAAGTCCAGAACACAGAAATCAACGTGCGTCGCGCGACGCGCCACGACGGAAACGTCAAGACCACCGTTTGCAACGTGGACACCGAAGCGAGGAGGAACAGGGTTCGGCTGAGTAACATTCACGAGCGGCACCGAGTGATCGTGCGAATGGTCGTGGCCCATGATGTCCTCTCTCTAGCCAGAACGTGCTTGAACGCTAACGGTTCAAGAAACTGTTGATGGGAACTGCGTCTTCTTGTCAACGTATCGCGCACATACTCAAAAAGTGTGCGCTACCACCCGCACTATTATTGCAAGACGGCAAGGTTTCTGACGCAACGTAGTCAAAGCGTGTGGGAAAACCCATCTCACACCCCTTGCTCTTCGGGCTTACTCGCCCTTTGTGGCACGCTAGAAGCTATGAGAATTGTCGTATGCGTGAAACACGTTCCAGACATGCAGTCGGAACGCCGATTCGAAGATGGTCGCATTGTTCGTGGCGAAGATGACATCCTCAACGAACTGGATGAAAACGCCATTGAAGCAGCCGTTCAACTGGTCGAAGATAACGGCGGTGAAGTCATCGCCCTGACCATGGGGCCCGAGGACGCTGAAGACGCCCTGATGCGCGCCCTCCAGATGGGGGCCGACCGCGGTGTTCTTATCAGCGACGAGGCACTGGCTGGAGCTGATGCCGGTCTGACCGCGCTCGCATTGGCTGGAGCCATTCAGACGCTCGCCGACGAAAAACCCATTGACCTTGTTATTACGGGTATGGCATCGCTCGACTCGATGACCTCAATGCTTCCCGCGGCGCTTGCGACCCGCTTACACTTCCCGTTGCTCGGTCTGGCCCACGAAATCTCCGTCGATACCGGCGCCTCGAGCATTGAAATCAAGCGCAACGCCGACGGGTACGAGGACGTCCTTTCCGCACCCATGCCGGCAGTTGTCTCGGTCACCGACCAGATCAACGAACCCCGCTATCCGGCATTCGCGGCCATGAAGGCCGCGCGCAAGAAGCCAATGGACACCTGGGAACTGGCCGACATCGAAGAAAGCGTTGCAGGCTCAGCTATCGCCCAGCGTGGCCAGGTTACCGAGGTCCTCGAATCCAACGAGATCACCCGCGACAACGCCGGAACGATCATCCCTGACTCCGGTGATGCAGGCCTCCGACTGGCCCAGTACCTCCTCGAAGTGGTGAAGTGACATGGCAACTCTTTCTCAACCAATACTCGTCCTTGCTGACCACCAGGGCAGTGACACCGACGGCTGGCACCTCACCCCAGCATCGGCGCAGATCATTTCTCTCGCGTCCACGTTGAGTGACGCTGGAGTTGTCGCACTTTCCCTGACCACGAACCCGGATATGACCACGCTGGGCACCCTCGGCGTGGAAAAAGTCCTCGTCCCCGGTATTGACCACTCCGGCGCACGCGTCAGCGCAGTCGTCGCAGACGCCGTCGCATCCGCAGTCACGACACAGGATTTCGGAGCCCTCTTCGTTGTCTCGACCTACCGAGGCCGTGAAGTCGCGTCTCGTATCGCCACCCTGACCAACTCCGGAGTTGTCTGCGACGCCATCGGCGTTGAGGTTGACAACGACTCCCTGGTTGTCACGACCACCGCGCTCGCGGGCTCGTGGTCGAATCGCCTGAAGGTCTCGGGTTCGCTTCCGGTTGTGGCGCTTCGCCCCGGATCCTTTGACGTCCTCGAGTTCGCGCCGGTCACTCCGGTCGCCGAATCCATCGACGTTGAGCTCAGCGATGAGGCCCGTGCGGTGACGGTCGTCTGCTCGTCTGCACTGGAGACAACGGGCGTATCGCTGACCGAAGCTTCCACCGTTGTTGTCGCCGGTCGCGGAACAAACGGCGATATGAACATCGTCAATGAATTGGCAGATGAACTCGGCGCGGCAGTCGGCGCTACTCGCGTTGTCTGCGATGAAGGCTGGGCACCGCGTACCATGCAGATCGGCCAGACCGGTCTGTCAGTGTCGCCGAATCTCTACATTGGTCTAGGTGTTTCCGGAGCTATCCATCACACGGTTGGTATGCAGTCCAGCGCCCACATCGTCGCTGTCTGCGATGACCCTGATGCTCCGATCTTTGAGATCGCAGATTTCGGCGTTGTTGGCGACATGTTCGAGGTTATTCCTGCTGCACTGGAAGAAATCAAGAAGGCGCGCGACGCCGAGTGACGCACTACCTGGATCACGCTGCAACAACCCCGATCCGTCCTTCAGCGTTGGAGGCATGGGTCGAGGCTCAGCGTGAGCTCAGCGCTCATCCCGGGAACCCGGCCTCGTTGCACGGTGGCGGTAGACGCGCAAAGAGGATGTTGGAGGACGCCCGCGAACGTGTCGCTATTGCCTTGGGCTGCGAGAAGCCCGAAGTGATCTTTACGTCGGGTGCCACCGAATCAGATGCCATCGGCGTACACGGGGGAGCGCTCGCTGGGCGGGCATTTAACGCTGATCGGAACACGGTTCTTCTGTCCCCGGTGGAGCACGATGCTGTAGGCAATCAGCGCGAGTATTTAGAATCGCGCGGGTTTGCTGTTGAGCTTTTCCCTGTGGCGTCCAACGGCGTGTGCGTTATCAATACTGACGCGTTGGCGCAGGTGAAAGACCAGTGTTCTCTTGCTTCGCTCACCCTGGTCAGCTCAGAAATCGGGACAATTCAGCCGGTATCGCAGATGGTCGAGGCACTTGATGGTCGCTCCATGCCGATCGCTCAGCGTCCACTGACCCACACCGATGCCGCGCAGGCAATGTCTCTGATGGACGTGTCCTATGCGGAACTCGGCGTTGACTTGATGACCGTGGGTGGCCACAAGATTGGTGCGCCGGCAGGGACTGGCGTGCTGGTTGCTCGCCGTGGACTGAAGATCCCCACCGATCGTCCCGGTGGAGGACACGAGCGTGGCATTCGTTCAGGAACCCCCGACGTTGCCGGCGCGTGCGCGTTCGCGCTAGCGCTTGAAGAAACGGTTGCTCAGCGCCAAGAGTGGCAGGTCCGCGCGGCGCTTCTGCGTGATCGTTTGGCCCGCGCTCTGCCGGACTATGCGCGACTCACTGTCTCTCCGGATGACGCGTTGGCCTCGATCATTCATCTGTCGATTCCGACGTCGCACCCTGAAGCGGTACTGATGGCGATGGACATGGCAGATGTCCACGTCTCTGCTGGTTCTGCGTGCCACGCGGGGGTGACGCGTCCGTCCGACGTCGTCCTGGCCCTGGGAGCCACCGAAGCTGAAGCGCTGGGAGTCCTGCGCATTTCCACCGGACATGACACGACCGAAGCGGATATTGATGCATTCGTGGATGCTCTTGAACGCGCCGTCCTTGCAGGGCAGGCGTTAGACTCTCACGATCGAGACCGCATGCACGGTCGAACCCACTGAAAGGACAATTGAATGCGTGTTCTTGCCGCACTTTCCGGAGGCGTGGATTCGGCTGTCGCTGCAGCGAAAGCGGTCGAGGCCGGCCATGATGTTGTCGGCGTCCACATGGCTTTGTCGAGTCAACCGCAGGAATGCCGTATCGGCTCGCGAGGGTGTTGCTCCGTTGAAGACGCTGGCGATGCTGCGCGAGCAGCCGAAATCATGGGGATCCCGTTCTACGTGTGGGACCTCGCCCAAGAATTTGAAGAAACCGTCATCGAAGACTTCGTTGAACAGTACAAGCTGGGGCATACGCCGAACCCGTGTGTGCGTTGCAACGAGTTCGTGAAATTCCGTGAACTTGCAACGCGCGCGAAGGCACTGGGTTTCGATGCTGTCTGCACCGGCCACTACGCTGCAATCGTTGATGGTCCATCCGGCCCGGAATTGCACCGTGGCGCAGATTCTCTGAAAGACCAGTCGTATGTTCTGGCAATCATGGGGCGTGATGAACTGTCACGCGTTCTACTGCCCCTTGGTGATGCCCCCACCAAGGCGTGGGTGCGTTCCGAAGCGCAGCGTCTTGGCCTGGGTGTGTCCAACAAGCCGGATTCCTACGACATTTGCTTCATTCCCGACGGAGATACGCAGGGCTTCTTGCGCACTCGATTGGGTAGCGATGAAGGTGAGATCGTGAGCCCCGACGGCGAGGTCCTCGGCACCCACCAGGGCTACTGGAACTTCACGGTTGGTCAGCGACGAGGTCTGCATATTGATCGTCCCGCCGAAGATGGCAAGCCTCGCTATGTTCTGGAAACTCGTCCGGAATCGAACCAGGTCGTCGTTGGAGCATCGACTCTGCTCAGTGTGGATCGAATTGAATGCGAGGACGTCGTCTGGTTAGCTCCCGATGATCTGGGGGCCTCAACGGATGACCTGTTCGTTCAGGTTCGCGCCCACGGTACGCCCGTCCCCGTTTCCCTAGTCGAGCACGACTCCGAAGACGAGGCGCGTGAAGGAGCAGAACGCCGGTTGGTCGTGTCCCTTTCCGAATCGATCCGTGGCGTTGCTGCCGGCCAGTCGCTGGTCATGTACCGTGACACCCGTGTCTTGGGGGAAGCAACGATCATGCGGGCAAGCCGAGCCTCGTCGTTCGTAGCCTGATGTTTTCTTACGAGGTCCACGGATAAGCTCAGTTCGCCGGGATTGTCACTGACCTTGTACACTAAACGAGCACTGTGTGTGGGCACAGGTTCCATGCGGAACCTCGTCGCCTTCGAAAACAGGTTCGCGCGCGAGTGGCGGAATTGGCAGACGCGCTGGATTTAGGTTCCAGTGTCTTTGACGTGTGGGTTCGAGTCCCATCTCGCGCACAACGGAAGGACACCAGTTGAATGCTGGTGTCCTTCTTTCGTCGAATAGGCTGAATACAGTTTTGCCTCCAAGAGGAAAGTCTTGGAGGCAAAACCGTGAATCGTAGGGATCAGGCGATGAGTGGCAGGCGAGTACGCACGAACACGGTCAGCCCAATGAGCACTGCGAGCACAATCCCCAGGCCGATGAGGCCTGAACCGGTGATGGAGAACGTGATGTAGCCAAGCAACGCAGCTCCCGCACCGGCAAGCGCATAGGGAAGCTGAGTGTTGACATGCGTGATGTGGTTACAGCCAGCGCCGGTCGACGACAGAATCGTCGTATCGGAGATCGGGGAGCAGTGGTCGCCCCAGACGGCTCCAGCAAGAACAGCGCCGAACGCGGGAATCAGCAGGTCGGAACCGTTGGGAACAGCTGCCATGACTTCGCCGGCAATCGGGAGCAGGATTCCGAAGGAACCCCACGATGTGCCCGTCGCGAACGCCATAGCGCCTGCGATGACAAACATCAGTGGCACCAGCCACTGGGCAGGCAGGCTTGAGGATTCAACTAGCGCGCCAAGGTAGGCGCCGGTACCGAGCTCAGAAATGAGCGAGCCCAGCATCCATGCGAACAGCAGGATCTCGATAGCCGGAAGCATTGAACGAGCGCCCTCGACGACACCCTTGCCGGCAGTCTTCAGCTCGAAAGCAGGATCCTCGTGCGTGTAGTGGAAGTAGTAGTACGCCGCGGAGATCAGGCCAAGAACACCACCGACATTCAATGACACGGCGACGTCGGTGTTTGCCAAGATATCCAGGGCATTCCACGACTCAGAAGCAGAGTGGCCGGTCCACGCAATGCCAGCAAGAACACCCAGGATCAGGATGACGAAGGGGACGATCAGTGCGCGCATGGCGCCAGGTTCGTGACGTGGTAGGTTGTCGGTCAACTGGCCGGGAATCTGCTCTCCCGGATCGTAGACGTGACCGTGCTCGACCGCGCGACGTTCTTCACGTCGCATCGGGCCGAAGTCGACTTCGAAGATGACGGTCAGCCACAACAGGACGACTGCGCCGATGGCGTAATAGTTCATGCCCGCGCTACGCAGGAATGCGCCCGCGTCGGTCACCTGAATTGAGGTTGCTGCAACGATCGGTGCCATGATGCCGATGATCGAGGCGCCCCACGAAGAAAACGGTGCAAGAACAGCGACCGGTGCCGACGATGAGTCGATGAGGTAGGCGAGCTTCGCGCGAGACACCTTGTGGCGGTCGCTAACGGGGCGCGCCACCTGGCCTACGGCAAGCGCGTTGAAATAGTCATCAACGAAAATCGCGGTACCGAGTGTGGCGGCGAGAATGTGGGCGCCTCGCCGACCTTTGATCTTCGTCATCGTCCATTCTGCAAACGCTGCGGTGCCACCAGCCATCAGGACAAGCGAGGTGATGATGCCCAACGTGATAAGGAACAAGAGAATCAGAACGTAATAGGCGTTGATTGCGCCTTCGGTCCAGAAAATCTGAGAGAAAGCACCCCAGATTTTGACGACTGTTGCGACGATCCCACCGTTTTCGATAAGGAATGCAGCGGAGATAACGCCGGCTACGAGCGACATGATGACCTTCTTGGTCGTGATGACAAGAGCAATCGCAAGAATCGGTGGGATGAGTGTGAGAACGGGGTATGCCTCGGTCACGGGGGTCTCCTCAATACAGTTGGGATGAATTCAGGCTAGGCAAGGCGCACGAGGCCGCGCCCTCGGTGTTCTTACTCTGGACATTTTAATTGCGCGGGTAGTGCAGGATTCGGCGAGCACAGCGCTATCGGCGTCGATATGCTTTCAACATGACTCAACTTGAAATTGGAGCGAAGGCTCCAGAATTTACCGCTGAATCTACGCAGGGACTGATCTCACTGACCGAGTTGCTTGCGGGCAGTGAAAAGGGCGTTATCGTCTACTTTTATCCGAAGGCCTCGACCCCTGGGTGCACGACGCAGGCCTGCGATTTCCGTGACAACCTGAACACAATGAAGGCAGCTGGGTACACGGTTGTGGGCGTAAGCGCTGACACAATGCCCGCCTTGGAGAAGTTCACTCAGAAGCAGGGACTTAACTTCCCGCTGATCTCCGATCCTGAGCATGCAATCCTTGAACCGTGGGGCGCGTGGGGTGAAAAGAAGAACTACGGCCGTATCTTCACGGGCATCATTCGTTCGACCGTTGTTGTTGGCAAGGATGGAACGGTTGCGCTTGCTCAGTACAACGTGAAGGCAACGGGTCATGTGGCGCGCCTGCGTCGCGACCTCGGTCTGGACGACTGATACGTGCGTGTGGCTAGCCTTGTCGTCTGAGGCGATGAATCGGTTTTTAGTGCTGGAATTGTCGCCCTATACGTCTTTCCTTGATCGCCGTGTCTCATCATCGCTTCTCGACGCAGGGACAGAAACACTCATACAGGGCAGGCAACGACAAAACGGAGCAACCGATTGGTTGCTCCGTTTTCGTTTGTGCGTCATGGGGGACTTGAACCCTCAACCCGCTGATTAAGAGTCAGCTGCTCTGCCAATTGAGCTAATGACGCG
>NZ_JASOOV010000025.1:0-286 GCF_030217965.1 Pauljensenia sp. UMB1177
TGATTGCCCAGAAGACTTACAAAAACAATTTGATGAAGCTAGTCGTGAGGCCCAACAAGGCTTTAACGATGCCAGATTATACTTAGAAAAGGTTATCCATCCAGCTCATCATATTGAGGTTCAGAACCTGGCTGATCAAAATGGCCATGTTATCCATTTGGGGGAACGTGAATGTTCCTTACAAAGAAATCATCAAAAAGTTCTTGAGGAAACCCCAAGTCCCTTTATCAGTGATAAAACCCGCCAAGCCATTTGCCAAGCGGCTGTGCGTGCTGGAGAAAATGTT
>NZ_JASOOV010000026.1:0-286 GCF_030217965.1 Pauljensenia sp. UMB1177
TAACCTCACCCCGTTCCTCTGGGATAAGCTTTTCGCCGCTGCTACTTTCCAGGGACTACGTTTCCCCGAGCATATTCACCGCGGGGAAGTTCAGGTTGTTGCCGCGATAGCGCTTTCCCGGGCCCGGCGCGTCACCTCAATTCCCGATGCCCTGGCCAATTACGTGGTGGGCACCCAGTCTCTCACTTGGGGTCGCGTTCCCGATCCGCAAGAATACGAGGATGCCGCACGGTTCCTAGCCAAGCAACTCGGACCGGAATGGATGGCAGAACCGGAGAACCTTTCC
>NZ_JASOOV010000027.1:0-286 GCF_030217965.1 Pauljensenia sp. UMB1177
ATTATACAGAGTGAATTAAGTCAGAAAGAAAACCGCCAATACAGTAAATTAACACATATATATGGAATTTAGAAAGATGATAATGATAACCCTGTACGTGAGACAGCAAAAGAGACACAGATGTATAGAACAGACTTTTGGACTCTGCGGGAGAGAGAGAGGGTGGGATGATTTGGGAGAATGGCATTGAAACATGTATATTATCATATGGGAAACAAATCGCCAGTCCAGGTTCATAGCATGATACAGGGTGCTCAGGGCTGGTGCACTGGGATGACCCAGAGGG
>NZ_JASOOV010000028.1:0-281 GCF_030217965.1 Pauljensenia sp. UMB1177
AAGCGCTTTTGGGTCCAACTCGGACTGCTCCGCCCACGTCTGCACGGTCGCAGCCAAGTAGGCCAGCGGGTTGTCGCTCGTGCGCAACGCGTTCCAGAAATTAGGCTGCATTGCTTCGAAGTACGCGAGAAACACGCTGGTAATGTGCGCGTCATCCGCCTCACTGCGCAGCGGCTTCGACTTCGCGAGGAACACGGCCTGCACGAGCTCGATAGGCAGGTTCGACGAGTTCAGGTTAGGCAGGTCCAGTTTCACTCCCAGGACGTCCAGGTGGACGTCTT
>NZ_JASOOV010000029.1:0-280 GCF_030217965.1 Pauljensenia sp. UMB1177
TCCTGATTGCTGGTCTTATCGAACGGCGAGCGGGAACGACATCGCTGGCCAAACTGTCCGGTTTTGCCAGGAGCGCCCCCATCGTGTCGATCATGTTCTTCATCGCCGGTGTCAACCTGGTGGGTGTTCCGCCCCTGACCGGTTTCATCGGGAAGTTCGCCCTGGCGCAGGCATCTGTCGAAGCGGGCACGTTCAGCGCATGGGCACTGCTGGCAGGCGGCATCATCACCTCGTTCCTCACGCTGTACGTCGTCATCAAATGGTGGCATCAGGCGTTTTG
>NZ_JASOOV010000030.1:0-280 GCF_030217965.1 Pauljensenia sp. UMB1177
GCGGGTGACGAGAATCGAACTCGCGACAACAGCTTGGAAGGCTGTGGTTTTACCACTAAACTACACCCGCATACGGTCCGGACGGGATTTGAACCCGCGATCTCCTCCGTGACAGGGAGGCATGTTAACCCCTACACCACCGGACCAATATATGAATAATGGAGAATGAGGGGCTCGAACCCCCGACATTCTGCTTGTAAGGCAGACGCTCTCCCAGCTGAGCTAATTCTCCCTAAACCTTTGTCGTTTGATCGCTGTCTTTATCAGACAACTATTAAAT
>NZ_JASOOV010000031.1:0-280 GCF_030217965.1 Pauljensenia sp. UMB1177
TCGACATCGACCGCGTCAACCCGTAACGCCGCGTAAGCTCAATCCAGGACACAGACCGGTAGTGGACTCCCCGATCCGAATGGATCACGAGTGGATGCTCACTCTGGCCGGCTTGTAGCTCGTTTAGACGCTGGTGCGGGAGGGTTGCCAGGGCGTTTTCAAGGGAGGAATCAGCCAACACTGAGGTTGGGTGTAATCCCCTCGTATACGCCACGACTTTCCCGTCATAACAGTCAATAATCGGGGCGAGATAAACCTTCCCGTTAGCTGCGTGGAACTC
>NZ_JASOOV010000032.1:0-275 GCF_030217965.1 Pauljensenia sp. UMB1177
CTACCACGCCGCTAGCCATGGTCTTAGATACCTTGGATTTGCCGGCAAGCTCGTACTATTACACAGCTAAACGCCTAGAGCGGCCTGACAAGCATGCTCGCTTGCGTGAGTTGATCGCTCAGATCGCGCGCGAGGGCTTGTATACGTATGGGTATCGGCGTATCCGTTTAGCGCTTAGAAAGCTTGGGTATGTGGTCTCGGAGAAAGTCATCCAGCGCTTGATGCGGGAAGAGGAAATCCCGGTCAGGTATGCCAAAGCACGCCGGAAGTACTCT
>NZ_JASOOV010000033.1:0-272 GCF_030217965.1 Pauljensenia sp. UMB1177
GACTACTGGACCACCAAGGCAACTCTGGAGGCAGTGGATCATCTCGAGGCATTCGGCATCAACTGGGACCCCTCCCACATGATCTGGCAGGGTATTGACCCCGCGGTCTTCCTCACCGACTTCGCGGACTCTTCCATTAACTTTGAACTCTGGTTCTGGCTCAGCCAGCAAAATAACGAACGAGAACAAATCATCACCACCGAAATCCACTATGAAATCTTCAAACTCTTTGAAGAAGGCGGCATCGAATTCCCCTACCCCCGCCAAGACGT
>NZ_JASOOV010000034.1:0-271 GCF_030217965.1 Pauljensenia sp. UMB1177
GCAAAATATCAATCTGCCATCCGCCGAGCCAGTGAAGAAGAGAAGAATGCTTTATCGGTCCGTTTAGAACTTCAAGCAGATTATTATGCTGGCGTTTGGGCTCATTATGCTGAAGACCAAGGCTTACTTGAAGCGGGAGATATCGATGAGGCCATGCAAGCGGCCAATGCGGTAGGGGATGATACCCTACAAAAAGAAGCTTACGGTCGAGTAGTTCCAGATAGTTTCACCCACGGATCAGCTGCTCAACGGCAAGCTTGGTTCCAAAGAG
>NZ_JASOOV010000003.1:0-271155 GCF_030217965.1 Pauljensenia sp. UMB1177
GCCAGGATCAAACTCTCCGAACAAAAACATATCCAGAAAAAACCAACCACCAAAACGCGGCCAGCCAATCCCAACAATAAAAACAAACTCAAAAACAAAAAACAGGCATAAAAACAAACACACTATCGAGTTCACAAACAACACCCACACACCCCAAAACAGCCACAAAAAACCGCAACCATCAAAAACAGGGAGGAAGCAACCACGCCACAATCACAAACCCAAAACCACAAACAGGCCCAAAAGCTTGCAACCACTCGGCGCAACAACAGAAACAATACCCACCCCCCACCACACCGTCAAATCAGCGCAAGCTTCAATTCCTACCTCTTGCACACCAGCAGATTCGCAGTATTTCGCCGAAAAGTGGCTCTGAGCAGCAAGGAAACACTAAAATTGTGATCTGTCAGCGTTTTACAGACCACAAAACTAGACCGTGATTGCGACTCAGATCTCCGTAGCAAACGCCGACTGTCACACGGCGCCTACACGTCGCCACATACATGCGATTGCGTACGTACACGGCGACCAATACATCTAAGAACACCACGCAGCACAGCACCAATATCGAGATGCAATGACCTGTTAGAAACGCACTGCGGGGCGGAAACGTAGTGTTTCCGCCCCGCAGGTGAGTCCAATCAGGAAATCACTGCGATTCCCATACGGACGCTTCAGTCGTCGAATTCGATGACAGCAAGGTTGCGACGCCCCTTACGGATCAGCAGTCGATGACCAGCCAGAACATCGTCAGCCGTGAACACAGCTTCCGCGTCCTCAAACTTGACGTTGTTCAGGTACGCACCACCGGAAGCAATCGTGCGACGTGCGGCGCCTCGTCCCTTTTCCAAACCGGTTTCAACCAACGCGTCAACCATCGTTGCCTCACCGAGCTTCACAGTTGCGCGAGGAAGATCCGACGTAGCAGAAGCCAAGGTATCCGCATCGATTGCGCGCAGATCTCCACCGCCCCAAAGGGCGTTGGTTGCACCAAGAACACGCTCAAACTCTTCTTCACCGTGAACAAGCTTCGTCACCTCAGCCGCCAGGGCCTTCTGGGCTGCGCGCGCATGAGGACGCTCTGCAACCTCAACCTCAAGCTCTTCTATGCGAGCACGGTCAAGGAAGGTGAAGATCTTCAGGAAGCGAACAACATCGGCGTCCTCAACCTGCAGCCAGAACTGGTAGAAGGCGTACGGGCTCATCATCGTCGGATCGAGCCAAATCGCACCGCCCTCGGACTTACCGAATTTCGTACCATCAGCCTTCGTAATAATCGGAGTCGTCAGCACGTGCGACACCTCGCCGTCAACCTTACGAATCAGATCAACGCCACCGATCATATTGCCCCACTGATCGTTACCGCCGGTCTCAAGAGTGGCACCGTAACGACGATGCAGTTCAAGGAAATCGTTCGCCTGCAGGATCTGATAGGAGAACTCCGTGTAGGAAATGCCCTCATCCGATGCCAGACGACGCGCAACAATGTCCTTACCGAGCATCGTGCCAACGCGGAAGTACTTACCGATACCGCGGAGCAGATCAATGGCGCTCAGTTCCTCAGTCCAGTCGAGGTTGTTCACCATCGTCGCCGCGGCCGGTCCTTCAAAATCGAGAAAACGCGAGATCTGGTTGCGCAGATTGTCTGCCCAACCGCGAACGACCTCGGTCGGCTGCAGCTGGCGCTCCCCCGATTGACGCGGATCGCCAATCTGACCGGTTGCCCCACCGACAAGTGCGAGTGGCTTATGACCAGCCAGCTGCAGGTGACGCATCAGAAGAATTTGAACAAGGTGTCCGTGGTGCAGAGAAGCTGCGGTCGGGTCGAAGCCACAATAAAAGGTGACCGGCCCGGCGTTCAGGTGCTCGCGAAGAGCATCAATGTCGGTGTGCTGGGCGATGAGACCCCTCCACTGGAGGTCATCCAGAATGTCGGTCACTTTAAATTCCTTCCATTTCGGCTCGAAGTAGCCGAGGCTATCTTAGCGGGTTGGGGTGGACGCCCACTCACGGCATCCAGCAATACGGACAGCAAGTGCTTGTCGTTGTTCCTCAACGCGAACAGGAGCAGTTCCCCCCTTCCCCAGTCGCGCGGATACAGATCCTGCGACGTTCAGGACTTCGCGGACATCCGGGGTCAGAAGCGACGAGGCCGAGGTCAATTCTTCATCGCTGAGATCAGCAAGCTCGACGCCACGTCGCTCTGCCATCTTGACGCAAGCTCCAGAGATTTCGTGCGCGCTACGGAAAGGTACTCCCCTACGCACAAGCCACTCTGCAATGTCCGTGGCAAGCGAGAATCCCTGAGGTGCGAGCTCCGCCATGCGCTCCAAGTTAAGGGTCATCGTTTCAACCATTCCCGAAACAGCGGGCAGCAAAACATCGAGCGTATCCAGCTGATCGAAGACAGGTTCTTTGTCTTCTTGAAGATCGCGATCGTATGCCAGCGGGATGCCCTTGAGCACCGTCAATAGGCTCATCAGATCACCGATCAGGCGACCGGCTTTACCGCGAGCGAGTTCAGCCACATCGGGATTCTTCTTCTGAGGCATGATCGATGATCCTGTTGAGAAGGAATCATCAAGAGTCACGTAGTCGAATTCCTTGGTGTTCCACATGATGATTTCTTCGCTGAGGCGAGAGATATCAACGCCGATCATCGCAAGGATAAAAGAGCACTCCGCAACGATGTCACGCGACGCGGTTCCATCGATCGAATTATCCACCGAATCATCAAAGCCGAGCTGACGAGCAACAGCCTGCGGATCCATGCCGAGAGTATTACCTGCCAGAGCGCCCGAGCCATAGGGAGAAATCGCGGCACGCTTATCCCAATCGGCAAAACGTTCAACGTCGCGAATCAGAGGCCATGCGTGTGCCATCAGATGATGCGCCACCAAAACGGGTTGTGCGTGTTGCATATGAGTACGCCCCGGCATAACAGCGTCACCAGCACGTGCAGCCTGCGACAAAATCGCGTCCACAACATCCAGGACGCGGCTCGCAATATGGCGCGTCTCGTCACGCAGGTACATGCGAATCAGTGTTGCAATCTGATCATTACGCGAACGCCCCGCACGCAACTTTCCGCCAAGCTCACTACCCGCGCGCTCAAGCAAACCACGCTCGAGTGCCGTATGGACATCCTCATCGTCCGGCGATGGAACAAACGCACCCGACGCAACATCGGCATCCAATTGCGCCAACGCGGCATGCATCGCGTCGATTTCATCAGCGCTTAAGAGGCCAGCCTCGTACAGCGCGTCAGCGTGGGCATGAGAACCAGCAATGTCCACATGCGCGAGACGCCAATCGAAATGGGTAGAAACTGAAAGGGCTGCGAGCGCCTGCGCAGGACCACCGGAAAAACGGCCACCCCACAAAGCAGTCGGTGTTGTTGTCTCTTGCGAAGTCACGGGTTCATCATTCCTTGCCCTCGCGACAAACTCCAATTCGCGAGACGTTTAAAGGGACCATATTTTGCAAACAGTGAAGCAAAAGGTTGTTTTTTCGCCACCCACGCTGCCAAGATGACAAAAAGAATCCAGTTGCCTTCAAACAAAAGACGGGATTCAACCGTCGACTGAATAATCAATGCTGAAGCAATCATTGCTGGCATTACAACCCTGCGGGATTCATCGATATGGCGCACAGCGTAAATGAACGTGCCAAAGAATACTGTCGCAACGGCGACGCTCAGAATTGAGACTCCGATAATGCCTGTCTGGAAAAGGGCCTCGATAAACGAGTTGTGAGCCTGAGTTGTCGGAGTTCCATCACCGCGACGAATGAAATTCGAAAAAACAGGCACATCACCTTGATAGCCAATGGTGAAGCCCCATCCGAGAATCGGATGTTGGCTCCACATGGGGAGAAGCGCCTTCCAGATGTCACCACGACCTGAAAAATCCGGGGAACGACCAAGGAAATCAGTGATCGCCAAACGGTTAAACAGTGCGATCACCGCTCCTGTCAGAGTCAGCGAGACGATCAAAGAAATCAGGGCGGGACGATGAGGACGCGTCACCGACTTCACCAAACCGAAGGACATTGCGATCGCCATACAGATGATGACCGCGACGGTGACCGTTCCTGAACGCGTCAGAGCAATTGTCACAATCGAAATGATCAGCCAGATAATCGTTGACGTCGTGTTTTTATACGTTGACATCCATTTGACAAGCAAACAGAGAATCAACAGCAACGCAATAAACGCAAGCGGATTCCGATTACCGGGGAAGCCTTGAATAGGGCCACCATTAAAAAGATCTCCATAAACCCAATAGGACATATCGGGCACGGATTCCCCAGCGCGGATCATTGGAATCGGAGCCAAGCGCTGTTTCCAGATAAGAGCGGTGAACAGCTCAAGAGCGTAGGAAACAATCAGAATGACCTTGAACGAAACGATGAGAAGATTCGCTGTTTCCGTAAACGTGTAACAGGCAGAAATCGCCAAACCTGTAAGAGACACGCCGATTGTCACGACGGCAAACATCGCAGAATAATGCGGATATTGCGACCATGCGACCGATAAAGCGCACCACATGACGAACAGCAGTGTGGCAAGTGGATACGCAACCCGTGTGAAACGAATCTGATTGAGATGCATCAGATACGCCAAAGCAACAAATAATGCCACCATGACAACCGAAGACCCGTAGAAGCCAACGATATTACGTACGCCTTGGCCTGCGAAGCCTAGAAAGAAGATTGCAATGGTGACGATATCTAAGGCTCGACGCTCAGGCGTCGTCTTCGCCCCATACCTGCGTAGAAACTCAACCGATTCTTTCATCGTGACCACTCTAGCGAAAGAACGTGCCACGCCCCGGTGTCCATTGGGCACACTTAGATAAAGAAAACACGTGTGCCCAAGGAAATCAGCCTTGGGCACACGTGCATATCAGTGTTTGTTTGACCAAACGAACGTCTGCTCAGTATCCCTGCGAGTTACCCAGACGGACGTCACGAGCAGCCGCAAGCTTCGACTGCAGACCGTAGATATCAATGAATCCACGCGACGAAGACTGATCGAAGCTATCGCCAGTCTCGTAGGTTGCCAGGTTGAAGTCATACAGTGAAGCCTCGGAACTCCGTCCATTCACAGTTGCACGGCCACCGTGCAGGACCATACGAATATCACCGGTCACATACTGCTGAGTATCTTCAATGAACGCATCCATGGACTTCTTCAACGGTGAGTACCACTGGGCTTCATAGACCAATTCACCCCACATCTGCTCAAGACCACGCTTGTAGCGGCGCTGCACGCGTTCGAGGGTGATGGATTCCAGCCCCTGGTGTGCTTCGATCAAAGCGAGAGCACCGGGAGCCTCGTAAATCTCACGTGACTTGATGCCAACCAGACGATCTTCGACCATGTCAATACGACCGATGCCTTGAGCGCCTGCACGGCGGTTCAGCTCTTGGATTGCTTCAAGCGGGGTGACTGCGCGACCGTCAATGGCTACCGGGATGCCCTTTTCGAAGGAAATGACGACCTCATCCGGAAGCGGCGGGTAAGTCGGATCATCGGTGTAAACGTAGACGTCCTTGGTCGGCGCGTTCCACAGGTCTTCAAGGAAGCCAGTTTCGATTGCTCGACCCCACACGTTCTGGTCGATCGAGAACGGGTTATGCTTCGTCGTTTCGATCGGCAGGTGGTGCTTCTCGGCGTATTCGATAGCAACGTCACGCGTCAGCGCAAGGTCACGAACCGGCGAGATGCAGTCCATGTCGGGGGCCATCGACGTAATCGAAACCTCGAAACGTACCTGGTCGTTCCCCTTGCCGGTGCAACCGTGAGCAACAGTGTGTGCGCCAAATTCGCGCGCAGCTTTCACCAGGTGCTTGGCGATCACGGGACGGGACAGAGCTGAAACCAGCGGGTACTTACCTTCATAGAGGGCATTCGCCTTCAGTGCCGGCATGCAGTATTCGTTGGCGAACTCGTCGCGAGCATCTGCAACGTAGGCTTCCACCGCACCGCAGTCGAGCGCGCGCTGGCGGATGACCTCGAGGTCTTCGCCACCCTGCCCCACGTCAACTGCAACCGCAACGACCTCGCGACCGGTCTGTTCGCCGATCCAACCAATAGCAACGGAGGTGTCCAAACCACCCGAGTATGCGAGGACAACGCGGTCCTTGTGCTCTGCCATGTTGTATTCCTTCTCCGATGAAAGTGTGAGAGTGGAGTGAATAAGAAAAGTGTGGGCTCAGTGAGCGGAAGATCCGGGCTCAGCAAGATCCATCAGATACGATTGGGTCTGCTGCGCATCTTCAGAAGATCGACAAATCACAAGGATTGTGTCATCGCCCGCGATTGTTCCCGCAACCGCATCAAGACGAACAGCATCGATAGCTGAGGCCAAGAGATTGGCTGCTCCAACCGTTGTCCTGAGCACCAGCTGATGGTCAACAAGGATTGAGGTAACGAGGATCGACTGGCACCATTTCTGCAAGCGTTCGTGTCCAGCTTCGCCTTCGTGGGTTGCTCCCCCGTCAATATCGGGAACGGAGTAGATGCGAGTGCCGTCAGCCACACGAATCTTTGTCGCACGCATATCGACAAGGTCACGCGACAGAGTTGCCTGAGTAACGTCAATACCTTGCTCACGCAACAGATCGCGAAGATCCTTTTGCGAACCGATTGATCCGCTAGCAAGAATTGAACGAATTGCTTCACGTCGCGCAGCGGGCGTTTGTGTGCTTCGATCTCCCATATGCATGATTATACGTAACTATGTATAAATTGCACAATGGCGCGAGGCACCCAAAATCAGCGCTGTTCGAGATCCTTCAGAATCGAATCAGTCCACTCGTTGATCTCATCCCAGTCGCGGAAATCGCCTTCCACAACACCGGCAAGACGTGCAACTGAGCGTTCACGCAACGAAAGCAACGATGGGGTGTAGCGACCAGCAAAAGAATGAAGATCAATAGCACTGACGCGAGTCAGAAGCGGACCGATACGAGTCGGATCCTGAGGGGCATGCTTCGGAACACCATTCATACCAACTGAGAATGCCCACACGGGCTTGTTTTCAAGCTGGGCGCTAAAACGATCCATGAAATCGTGCGCTCCATCCATCCACTGCAGGATATAAACAGCCGAACCGCAAATCACAGCGTCATAAGCGTCAACAGAAGTAACATCCTCCGGCGCGATGCGATCAGCCGTGTGACCGGCATCTTCGAGTCGCCTCGCAATCGCGTCGGCAACTTCGTTCGTTGAACCATGCTTTGAAGAAGCAGTGACAAGGATATGCATAGCTATAAGTGTGGCAGAAAGCCGGGCTGGAGTCGCGCTGACATCTCGTACTGAGTCAAGATACACAAGGCGCGGACTCCAGCCCGGCTGTTCTATCGGTCATCGTGCCCCGTCAGGAGCCTCGTTAACTAAGAGCGCAACTGTGCTCCCAGCACCTTGCCCGCCTTCGCGACGACACTTTCGCGAACCTCACGAACTTCGTCGGCACTCAGCGTGCGATCCGGCGCACGCAACTTCAGAGCGAACGCCAGCGAGCGAACGTCAGCGCCAAGTGTCTCGGATTCGAAAATGTCGAACAGCGTCACTTCTTCAAGCAACGCTCCCCCGCCCTGGCGAACAACCTGCTCGACGCGAGCAACAGGGATCGACTTCGACACAACAAGAGCGATGTCTTCCTTCGCAATCGGGTAAGTCGAGACGGGCTTCACCTGCGTCGGCTCACCGCTCATCGCCTCAATCAGAGCAGACAGATCAACCTCTGCGGCGCACGAACGGGCCGGCAAGCCAAACGACTTGCACACGCCGGGGTGAAGTTCGCCAGCCATCGCGATATCAATCAAATCGCGACCACGGCGGACGAATACGCGAGCAACACGACCCGGATGCCACGGAGCAACATCAGCCGGATCCGATGCAGGTTCAGGCATCAGCGGACCGGGCACCTTCTTGTAGTCGGCATCCCACGCGCGAGTGACCTCAATGCGAACGCCCAGAAGAGACGCAATATTCTCGACCGTCTCAAGAGCATCCGACCATGCGAACATGCGAGCAGGCTCGACAACCGGCGAAGCCGAGGCACGACCGGCAAGGACAACACCCACATGCCACGGCTGAGCAGGAGTGCCAGCACGCAGTCCAGCAAGTTCCTCATCAGTCGGGCGCTGTTCAGCGCTCAGAAGATCGGCAGGAACTGTGCCTGCAGGGCGAACAACAAGTCCGGTTTCAAACAGCGCCACGCGGTCGCTACCGCGTGCAACGTTGCGTCCGGCAGCGTCGAGCAAGGTATCAATGATCGAGGTGCGCAACAGGGGTGCATCATCCGCAAGCGGGTTACGAAGCTTCAGAGCCTGACGACGTTCATCGCCCTGAGCGAGACGCTGACGATCGAAGGAATCCGAAACGAACGGATAGCTGAGAACCTCAACCAAACCAGAAGCTGCAAGCGACGCAGAAACGTGACGACGCGCCTGCTGCGCATCAGTCAAACCAGCACCGGCAGGAGCCGACGGCAGAATCGACGGAATAGTGTCGAAACCGTCAAGACGTGCAATTTCCTCAACCAGGTGGGCAGAACCGGTCAGGTCGGGACGCCACGTCGGAACGGTCACGTTGAAGATTCCGTCTTCGATTTCGTCGAGCGTGCAACCAATTTCAGTGAGAAGCTCCTCAACGCGTTCCTTCGAGTAGTCGACGCCGATCAAGCGGGCGGCATCGGTGTACGGGAAACGAATTGACGAGGCCGGCGCGACTTCGTTGAAGTCGGACACTGCTGCATCTGCCGTTCCCCCGCCGTACTCAACCAGCAGGTCAACAGCTCGTTGAGCTGCGACAGGAGCAAGCTGGGGATCAGTGCCACGTTCGAAGCGCTTCGACGCTTCAGACGGCAGGTGGTGACGACGTGCGGTACGGGCGACCGACACCGCATCAAAGTGAGCGGCTTCGAGGAGGATATCCGTCGTGGAATGCTCGACCTCTGAATACTGACCACCCATAACACCGGCCATGCCGATGATGCGTGATCCTTCACCGTTCGGAGAATCTGTGATCAGCAGGTCTTGCGGATCCAGTTGCCGATCGACCTCATCCAGCGTTGTCAGACGCTCACCGGCGCGTGCGCGACGGACAACGATCGGAGCTTCAAGAGCATTCAGGTCGTAGGCGTGCATTGGCTGCCCAAGGTCGAGCATCACGTAGTTGGTGATGTCAACGGCCAAGGAGAGGCTACGCATTCCTGCTGCTTCGAGACGCTCGACCATCCAACGCGGGCTGGGAGCCGAAGGGTTCACGCCACGAACAATGCGGGTGACAAAACGGTCCGCACCGGGCTTACCGTGGATCGGCGCGTCGTCTGCGATACGCACCTCGAATCCGTCAGCGGTTGCCTCGGGCACCGAAGCAACACAGTTTCCAACCAGACCGGGATCCGTGAACTTCGCACCCGTCGAGTGCGCGAATTCGCGTGCGACACCGCGCATTGAGAAGCAGTAACCGCGGTCGGGGGTCACGTTGATCTCAAGAGTCTCTTCGCCCAAGCCAAGGAAACCGAGCAGATCAGAACCCGGAGCAGGGATCTCACGGTCTGGGAAATACTTCGGCAACACGATGATGCCATCGTGATCGTTACCCAGTCCCAGTTCACGGGCAGAGCAAATCATGCCATCGGAAATGTGACCGTAGGTCTTACGCGCTGCAATCGCGAAATCGCCGGGAAGAACTGCACCGGGCAGGGAAACAACAACGAGGTCACCCTCAACGAAGTTGTGAGCACCGCAAATGATGCCACGGCTTGGCAGATCCGAAGGTTCCTTACCGGCACCCGGCTGGTCGTTGTACTGACCAACGTCGACGCGACAGTAATTGACAGTCTTGCCGTTGGAGGCAGTTTCCTTCACCAGGGTCAGAACCTTGCCAACAACCAGCGGACCGGTGACCTTTGCGGGGTGGATTGCTTCTTCTTCCAGACCAACCTTCACCAGCGCTGCTGCGAGCTGCGCGGCATCAAGATCAGCAGGGACCTCGACGTGATCGGCGAGCCAAGAAATCGGAACCATTGGCATGTCAGTGTCCCTTTCCAATCAAACCGAACTGCTGGCTGAAACGAACGTCGCCTTCAACGATGTCGTGCATGTCAGCAATTCCGTGCCGGAGCATGAGGGTGCGTTCAATACCCATACCGAATGCGAAACCGGTGTAGACCTCCGGATCGATTCCGTTTGCTCTGAGAACGTTGGGGTTCACCATGCCGCAACCACCGACTTCAATCCAGCCGGCGCCACCCTTCTTCTGTGGGAACCAAATATCAAGTTCGGCGCTGGGCTCAGTGAAAGGAAAGAACGACGGGCGCAGGCGCGCCTTCGCTTCAGGACCAAACATTGCCTGAGCAAAGTGATTGAGCACGCCCTTCAGGTGCGCCATGGTCAGGCCCTTATCAACGGCCAAACCTTCGACCTGGTGAAAAACCGGGGTGTGCGTCGCGTCAAGAGCGTCAGAACGGAACACCTTGCCCGGGCATGCGACGTACAGAGGGACACCGCGGTCAAGCATGGCACGCGACTGCACCGGCGACGTGTGAGTACGCATCACGAGGTGCCCATCATCGGCGTTCTGGCCACCAGCAGAAGTGCCGTCAACGTAGAACGTGTCCTGCATCTGACGAGCCGGGTGGTCGATGTCGAAGTTCAGGGAGTCGAAGTTAAACCATTCGTGTTCAACTTCGGGGCCTTCAGCGATAGCCCAGCCCATGGATGTAAACACATCTTCGATCTCTTCAATCAGAGTCTCGATCGGGTGACGCGCACCCGTCACCGTGCGATGCCCACCGGCAGTCACATCGACGGATTCTTCGCGAAGAACACGTGCCTCGTTCTCAGCTTCAAGCACCTCTTGACGGACGGCGAGAGCCTTCGAAATCTGGCCGCGAGCACCACCGAGATTCTTACCTGCAGTGCCACGGTCTGCGGGTTTGAGGGAACCGATGATGCGGTTGGCTACGACCAGCGGGGCGTTGTCGCCAAGGATCGCTTGCTTTGTGGCTTTGAGTTCTTCGAGTGAAGATGCGGCTTCAATATCTGAAAGTGCAGCTGTGACGAGGGCGTCGACGGCTGCACTATCCAGTGGATTGAGGTCAGGGGCTTCCTGGGCCATGTCCTGTTTCCTCCAATTAGGTCTCGTTTTGAACGCACTATATGCCCTGCCATGATAGTCCGAGCCCGCAAGATACTACGTTGTCGTCCACATGGGGTCACTCACGCTGGGTTCATATCTTCGTTGTCTGCACAGTCAGCAGTCATAAAGGAGCCTCGTCGCCTGGCCATCTGCCCGAGGTGAGCGAAAGGACTAGTCTTAAAGGTATGACTCATATATCTGATTTAGCCAAGCGTGCGCCACTTGGAACCTTGAAACCGGGAACTATCTCCCCTGTTCGTTTAGTCCCGTCTCATATTGATCGTCCTGAATACATGTTCCATGAGGGTCCGGAGCGCGTGACTGCGTCGGATATTAAGGACGTGTCGACGATCGAGCGTATTCGTCACGCGGGCCGTATTGCTGCTCAGGCTCTGGAGGCCGTGGGCAAGAGCGTCGCACCGGGCGTGACGACCGACGAACTCGACCGTATTGGCCACGAGTTCCTCATTGACAACAATGCCTACCCGTCATGCTTGGGGTACATGGGTTTCCCGAAGTCTCTGTGCACGTCGATCAACGAGGTCATCTGCCACGGCATTCCCGACGATCGCCCGTTGGAAGAAGGCGACATCGTGAACGTTGATATCACCGCCTATGTTGATGGTGTTCACGGTGATACCTGCGCGATGTTCGAGGTTGGCAAGGTCGACGAGGAATCGCACCTTCTGATTGAACGCACGCATGAAGCGATGATGCGTGGCATTAAGGCTGTTGGTCCGGGTCGTGAAATCAACGTGATCGGTCGTGTCATTGAACGTTATGCGAAGCGTTTCGACTACGGCGTGATCCGCGATTACACGGGGCACGGTGTGGGCGAGGCCTTCCACTCCGGTCTGATTGTTCCTCACTACGATGCTGCACCCGCGTATTCGACGATGATGGAGCCCGGTATGGTCTTCACGATCGAGCCGATGTTGACCCTTGGTGGCATTGATTGGGAGCAGTGGGACGATGACTGGACCGTTGTGACCGCTGACCGTTCACGTACTGCTCAGTTTGAGCACACCATCGTTGTCACCGAAGACGGTGCGGAGATTTTGACTCTTCCGTGAGTCTGAGGCTGGCACATTTTTGCTGATCGACGAGGTCGCGCGGACGTAACTGTTCGCGCGACCTTGTTGCTCGGCGCTACGGTACGATATCAACTGAGTCGAACAATGACGTTTCGGAAGGGATCATTCGCACAATGACGACCGTTGGATGTGGAATCGATATTGGTGGATCTGGCGTGAAAGCAGCCCTGGTCGACCTGGAGACTGGTGAGTTCATCGGCGAACGTATTCGCATTGAAACGCCCAAGCCTGCAACCCCTGATGCAGTTGCTGATGTTTGTCGTCAGCTTCTTGAAGGTCTTGAGGTTGCCTCCGATATTCCTGTCGGAATTACCTTCCCAGCTCCAGTGATTCACGGCGTTATTCCTTTTATGGCGAATCTGGATGATTCGTGGGTTGGTGTGAATGTCATTGACCTGATGGAAAAGCACCTTGGTCGCAAGGTTGTTCCACTCAACGACGCTGATGCTGCTGGTCTGGCAGAGGTCGTTTACGGTGCTGCGAAGGATGTCCCGGGTCTGGTCATTGTCACGACGCTCGGTACAGGAATCGGTTCGGCTCTGATCATGGACGGCAAGCTCGTCCCCAACTCTGAGCTCGGCCACCTTGAGATCGACGGCCACGACGCCGAGACCCGCGCCTCGTCCGGTCAGAAGACACTTCAGGATCTGTCGTGGAAGAAGTGGGCGAAGCGCCTTCAGAAGTACTACAGCCACGTTGAAATGTTGTTCAGCCCCGACCTGTTCGTGGTCGGCGGTGGCGTGTCGAAGAACCACGCGAAGTTCATGCCGTTGCTTGATCTAAAGACGAAGATGCTCCCGGCTGAGCTTCGTAATACCGCCGGCATCGTCGGTGCAGCGTGGTACGCGGCATCCGGGCCTCGTGAATAATTCACTCGCAAAATCTTGAAGGCGACTACCAACTTGGTAGCGCACCGTGCCCCCCACTCGTCTTACCGCGCATGTTTTTAGTCACGCTGAGCGAGGCCCCGCAACACGTACTGCAAGATGCCACCGTGTCGATAGTAGTCAGCCTCACCGGGCGTATCGATACGCAGGCGCGCATCGAAGGTAACGGAGGTACCGTCTTCGCGTAGGGCCTCGACCGTCAGAGCCTGCGGGGTTATACCCTCATTCAAAGCGGTGACACCGTGGATTGAGAAGACCTCATCACCGGTCAATCCCAGCGAGTCACGCGTCTGTCCTTCGGGGAACTGCAAGGGCAAGACACCCATGCCGATCAGGTTCGAGCGATGAATGCGTTCAAAGGATTCAGCGATCACGGCCTTCACGCCGAGCAAGGAGGTTCCCTTTGCTGCCCAGTCACGAGACGAACCGGAACCGTATTCCTTGCCACCGAGGACAACGAGGGGGGTGCCCTGGGCGAGATAGTCGACGCTGGCGTCATACACGGTTGAAACCGGTGCACCCGGGTGAGCAAAGTTCTTCGTGAAACCGCCTTCAACACCGGGAAGCATCTCGTTACGAATACGGATATTCGCGAACGTACCGCGGATCATGACCTCATGGTTGCCTCGGCGAGAACCGTAGGAGTTGAAGTCCTTGCGCTCGACTCCGTGGCTCATCAGGTACTGCCCCGCGGGGGTTTCCGGCTTGAAAGCGCCAGCCGGCGAAATGTGGTCGGTTGTCACCGAGTCGCCGAGCTTCAGCAGAACGCGAGCACCTTCGATATCCGAGACTGGAGCAGGCTCCAAGCCCATGCCCTCGAAATAGGGGGGCTTACGCACGTAGGTGGATTCTCCGTTCCATGCGAATACATGGCCTTCGGGGGTGTTCAGAGAGCGCCAACGTTCATCGCCAGCGAAGACATCCGCGTAGCCGTTTTCGAACATGGAGCGGTCGATCGACGCGTCGGTTGTCTTCTGTACTTCGTCGGCGTCCGGCCAGATATCACGCAAATACACTTCAGAACCATCTGCGGGGTCGATTCCCAACGGATCATTCTCGAAGTCGAAGTCCATCGTGCCAGCCAACGCGTAGGCGATGACAAGTGGGGGGGACGCCAGGTAATTCATCTTCACGTCGGGGTTGATGCGACCTTCGAAGTTACGGTTGCCCGACAGAACCGACACGACAGCGAGGTCGTTGTCGTTCACCGCTGCAGAAACCTCGGGAGTCAGCGGGCCAGAGTTACCGATACAGGTGGCGCACCCATAGCCAACCAGGTTGAAGCCCAGAGCATTGAGGTCGTCCCAGAGGCCTGCCTTCTCATAGTAGTCGGTGACAACCTTGGAACCGGGTGCCAGGGAAGTCTTCACCCACGGCTTCGACGTCAGACCACGCTTCACAGCGTTACGTGCCAGCAGACCGGCCGCCAACATGACCGATGGGTTCGACGTATTCGTGCACGAAGTGATCGACGCGATCACCACATCACCGTGGTTCAGGCGAGTCTTCGTCCCATCGGCCAGCATCAACTCAACATCCTCACGCGGACCGTCCGGCGCATAGGTGCCGATCGTCTTCTCGAACATATCTTTCGAGTTCGACAGCTCGATACGGTCCTGCGGGCGCTTCGGGCCTGCAATCGACGGAACAACCGTCGACAGATCGAGTTCAAGGTATTCGGAATAGCGGGCTTCGCGTGAAGGATCGTGCCAGAGACCCTGCTTCTTCGCGTATGCCTCAACGAGGGCAATCGATTCTTCGCTCCGACCCGTCAGGCGCAGGTAGTCAAGCGTGACCTCGTCGATTGGGAAGATGGCGGCGGTGGAGCCGAACTCCGGCGACATGTTGCCGATCGTTGCGCGGTTCGCGAGCGGAACTGCGCCCACGCCACTGCCGTAGAACTCAACGAACTTGCCGACGACTCCGTGTGCGCGCAGCATCTGCGTAATCGTGAGCACGACGTCGGTGGCGGTTGCGCCAGCGGGGATTTTACCCTTCAGCTTGAAGCCAACAACGCGCGGGATCAGCATCGAAACGGGCTGGCCAAGCATGGCGGCTTCGGCTTCAATACCACCGACGCCCCAGCCGAGCACACCGAGACCGTTGACCATCGTGGTGTGCGAGTCAGTGCCGACGCAAGTGTCGGGGTAGGCCATCTTCGAACCGTCGGCTTCATCCTTGACGAAAACCGTGCGGGCGAGGTGCTCAATGTTGACCTGGTGAACGATGCCGGTTGACGGCGGGACAACGCGGAAGTTATCGAATGCGCCCTGCCCCCAGCGGAGGAACTGGTAGCGTTCCTGGTTGCGTTCGTATTCACGTTCAACATTGCGTTCGAATGCGATCGAGGTGCCGGCAACGTCAATCTGAACGGAGTGGTCGATGACCATTTCAGCGGGGGCCAGTGGGTTAATCAGAGTCGGGTCGCCACCGAGGTCAGCAACTGCTTCACGCATCGTTGCGAGGTCCACGATGCAGGGAACGCCGGTGAAATCCTGCATGATGACGCGCGCAGGGGTGAACTGGATTTCGGTGTCAGGCTCACCGTCCGGATCCCACGATGCGAGCGCTTTGATGTGCTCAGCGGTGATGTTTGCTCCGTCTTCGGTGCGCAACAGGTTTTCCGCAAGAACCTTCAGTGAGTACGGAAGTTTGTCGAGGCCATCGACCGCGTCAAGCGAGTAAATCGTGTAGTCCTGAGAATCAACGCTCAGGGTGGTTTGTGCTCCGAATGAGTTCACGGATGCCATGACCTCTCCTCCACTGTTGCGCACACACTTAAGTATCTTGATATCAAGATTACTTGCTGACGTGGTGTCCGCAAGTAGAAATAGGACAGATTCGTTGAATTCAGACTTTTCGGTGAATTCTCGGCTTCCCTCAGGTGGTGCAGGAGGCCCTCACACAACACTCGCCTCAGAAATCAACAACATCGGTGTACTAAAAACCCGCGGATGTTGGTTCTCAGTGAACAAAAAGACACAAAAGATGCCAGCAATTCATGCGAGCCAATCATTTTTCCATCCGCACCATGTCTACCACCGGTCAGACGTGAAACCGCATTGATGAAAGGTTGAGATGAGCGCATAGCCCATGCGCTCGTAGAAACGAAACGATGACTCGCCCAGATGAGGATCGCGCTAGGCAGTATCCTCGTCCGCATGCGTAGCGCTGATCCACAATAGCAGGCGGTGGCTAGCGGCCATCGCGAACAGCAAAAGCATGAGGTAGTAAGGGAATAACGCGACAGAAAAATGGTTCGCAATCAACCCAAAAAACGGTGGCATGGCGAGGGTGCCCGCATAGGCGGTTGCCATCTGGACGCCGATAATCGCCTGCGATTTGTCCGCTCCGAAGCGCGCAGGTGTTGCGTGGATGATGCTCGGATACACCGGAGCACACCCCAAGCCAATCACCACAAGCCCCATCAACGCGATGATGTTATGGCCTGGGATCACCGTGGTGGCGATACCGATGACAATCAAGGCTTCACCACCAATAATCATCTGATCGTCGCTGAATCGAATGGTCAGGAAACCACTGAGTGCCCGCCCCACCGTAAGACCAACGAAGAATGCCGCTGCGTACGAAGCGGCGTCTTCAGCAGATACTCCACGGTGAAGGTTCAGGTAGCTGGCAGCCCAGAGTCCAGCTGTAGCTTCGATCGCGCAGTAGCAGAAGAATGTGAGCATAACTGCTTTTGCACCACGGATGCGAAGAATCTGCGCCAGGGTCAAAGGGGTACGAGGCCGCGCTTGACGATCATCAGCATCCGCCTGATGTGTGGGCGCGGAGTTGGCGTCACTCACACCGGTATTGACAGGTGTTTTCTTCCATAGGGGAAGACTGATAAAGAGCAACGTCGCCAACCCGATTTGCATCAGGCCAATGATTCGATAGCCACCAGCCCAACCAACATGCCCGGTGAGCGCGTACCCCATGATGTACGGGCCAAGGCTGGCGCCTACGCCCCACATGCAGTGCAACCAGCTCATATGTCGCGACTTGTAATGAAGAGCGACGAAGTTGTTCAGCGATGCGTCAACGCTACCCGCGCCCAAACCGTAAGGAATCGCCCAAAGACAAAGCTCAAGGAATGACGTTGAGAAGGAGAAGCCGAGAAGGGCAACAGCGGTCATCGCGACGCTCGTTGCTGTCACCTTGCCGGTGCCAAAACGCAGGGTCAGGCGATCGGAGTTCAGGGAGGAGACGATGGTGCCCGCTGCAATCAGCATCGAAATGATGCCTGCGTACGAAACAGGGACATCAATCTGCGGATAGATCGACGGCCACGCCGCACCTAACAGCGAGTCTGGCAGACCCAAGCTGATGAAGGCGACGTAAATGACTGCAAGCAAGAGTTGCATGAAGCTCCATATATCGTTTGACAGGCGCGTGAAGCTCTAGTGTATGCTTCCGACGCCTCGGCGAGTGACTGGTCGCAGTTCAAAAAAGATGGGGTTCGTCAGCGACACGCAGAAGATGACTCTTCATTCAACGAGCTCTAATAATGAGTTCCATCTGCTCCACACTTTCACGGCTACTTCTTCCCCATTCCCGCACCGCTACAGTAGCGCCAAAACGCGAAGTGGCCGATTCAGCTACCAGAAGAGACAAGGCCAAACCGCGACGAGGATCAACGAAACGATGCCAGCGCGTACGATACGAAGATCAATCTGGGGGAAGAACCGACAAAGTCAATTCACGCGTTGAAGCAAAGCAACTGTCTCCAGGTGATGCGTATGCGGAAATAAATCCCACGCATGGAGGCTGGCCAATTCATACCCCGCTTCGGTAAGCAAGCACATGTCACGGGCACCGGCAGCAGGATCACATGAAACCAGGACAATCTTCGATGCACCACACTGAGCAATAGCCTCAGTCACCTCACGACCTGCACCCGCGCGCGGAGGATCAAGAACAATGACGTCCGGGCGTCCTTCTAGCTCCGCTGCAAGTTCACGGACACCTTCAGTGTCGACATTCCCAACATAGGGTTCAACCCAGTCAAAGGGCGCACAGTTCTCGCCTGCGTCCTCGACCGCGCCCTGAGAACCTTCCAAGGTGACAATGCGACCGCGTGCACCAACAGCCTTTGCCATCGGAACACTGAACAGGCCAGCACCCGAATACAGCTCCATCACCCGGTCGCCTTCAGACAGACAAGCAACACCCATGACTGCGTTTGCAAGAACTTCAGCGCCCATGACATGCGTCTGCCAGAAGCCCCCAACACGAACGCGGTACTCCAGTTGCTCACCGTTCACCGTGACATGCCAAGGCAATCGCGTTTCCGTGAGCTTTTCACCCAGTGAGTTGAATGTTCCGCGAGGAGTCACGACGACCGGAGAGCCACCGTCAGGCGCGACAACGCGCACACGATCAGCAGGCTTGAAGAAAGGAGCCCATTGCGAATTCGCACCCCACAGGCCCAATCGTTCAATCGATTCTGAAGCCAATGGCATCGAATCTAGAGCAATGACATCTTTGCCACGATAGGTGTGCATACCGGCCAAGCCAGCGCGATCAATGACGACCTCAATGCGCGTTCGACGGTGCAATAAAGTCTGGTCGGCCTCGTCCCCAGGAGCTGGACGCACTGTAACACCGCCAAGATTTTCAACGCGGGCAGACAGAGCCTCGCCACCAACGCGACGAAGCTGACCACGCAGAACCGTCTCTTTCCACGCGCGCTGAGCCGCGGGCGCCACATGAGCGAGCTCGCCACCGCCGACGCCACCAGGGCCAGCCTGTGGCCACACGGACGGCACACGATCGGCAGATGCCTCAAGAATCTCTACAGCGTCAGCCCACGCAAGGTTCTTCTGCACCGCCGTCACGCGTGCCTTCACCTTTTCGCCGGGCAATGTGTGACGGACAAACACCACGCGCCCGGAAACGTCGCGGGCAACACACGCGCCACCGTGAGCCGGCTCGCCAACACGCAACTCAATAATCTCTTCGTTGCGTGGAGTGGCAGTGCGGTGATGATAACGGCGCTTGTTCATATGAAGCCTTTGATAATCCCCGATGGCGATAAAGCCTCACGGGAGCGAGTTGGATGTGAAGAAACGATTCTATTTCGTCGTCAACGAAGGCGGTCGCCTATTTTCGTGGGCACTCGAATGGTGCTCATCGGACTTGAAGGGGTCGTTAATCAACTGACGACCTTCCACTTCGTCATCTTCGCCTAGCTTCCACGGCACGGTCGTAATCACTACACCGGGAACGGACAGGAGGGCACGACGAAGACGCAATGCAGTCTGATTATGCATTGCATTTTCCCACCAATGACGAACAAGGAACTGGGGCATATACACGACCAGCATTTCCTCCGGAGCGCGACGGCGACGCCCGCGCACGTACTGCAACACAACCTGGTTGAGGTCGCGGTACGGGCTCGACAGGAGGGTCAACGGGATCGGTAGACCAGATTCTTTCCATTCCTTGCGGATGTGGGCTTCCTCGTCATCGTCGGCAACGACGCTCACCAGTTCCAGAGCGGAGGGTTGCGAGGCGCGGGCCGCAGCAATAGCTCGCATAGACGGGCGAGAAAGGTTAGAGACCAGTACCAGGGCACGAACGCGGGTCGGAAGCGCACGCTTCGCCGACCAATCGTCGACACGCAGCTGAGAGCGAATCTGCGTGTAGTGATGCTGAATGCCGAGTTGGACGCAGAAGACGACCGCAATCATGATCAGCGTAATCCACGCACCGTGCGTGAACTTCGTGGCCAAAACGATCAGCAGAACCAAGCCGGTCATCATAAAACCGATGATGTTCACCGCACGCGAGCGCAATACGGCGCCTCGTTCTGAGCCGGTCTGGCGCATACGCAGAGCGCGGTTCCAGTGACGAATCATGCCCAGCTGCGAAAGTGTGAAGGAGATAAACACACCGAGCACGTACAGCTGGATCAGGCGCGTCGTCTGGGCTTTGAATCCAACGATCAAGATGATCGCTGCAAGAGCCAGAACAACGATGCCGTTCGAGTATGAAAGGCGATCGCCACGCTTGTAGAGCTGTCGCGGAAGGAAGGAATCACGGGAGAGAACCGACGCAAGAGTCGGGAAACCGTTAAACGCAGTGTTTGCTGCCAAAACCAGAATCAAACCGGTCACGGTCGTCACCAAGAGGAACAGGATTGATCCATGGCCGAAAACAGCCGAAGCAATCTGACCAATTGCGGGAGACACAACCGTCTCTTCACCCACGGGCTGGCCGTTAAGTGTCAGCTGTTCGACGGCGTCATCGACAATCTTCACACCGGTTGCACGCGCCAAGATCAGGATCGACAGCATCATTGTTGCGGCAATCAAGCCGAGCAGTGCAAGCGTCGAAGCAGCATTCTTCGACTTGGGACGCTTAAACATGGGCACGCCGTTCGAGATTGCTTCAACGCCCGTCAAAGCGGCGCAACCGGAAGAGAACGCGCGCATCAGCAGGAACGCTCCCGCAAGGCCCGCCAGACCAGAGGAGAATTGATCGGAAGCAACCAGTTCGTATTGCGCTGTCGGTGCGCTCCCCAGGTGTCCTGTCGCCATCTGCACAAAGCCGACGATCACCATCAGCGCGATCGCACCCATGTAAATGTATGTCGGGATCGCAAATGCGCCACCTGCTTCTTTCGTGCCACGCAGGTTCAACAGGGACAAGATGATGACAAGCAGAACTGCGATCAGGACCTCGTGCCCCGCAAGCGACGGCAAAGCAGTCGTGATGTAGGCAGCACCCGACGAAATCGATACGGCGACCGTCAGGATGTAGTCGACCAGCAGAGCTGATGCGACAACCAGACCCCACGTGCGACCAAGGTTCGTTGTGACAACCTCGTAGTCACCGCCACCCGACGGGTAAGCATGCACGGTCTGGCGGTATGACAACACGACAACTGCAAGAACCGCAGCGACGACGACACCAACCCAAATCGACTGCATGGCAGCCAAACCGCCCGCTAACGCTAAGGTCAGCAGGATTTCATCGGGGGCATAGGCGACCGACGACAGCGCGTCTGAGGCGAAGATCGGTAGCGCAATGCGCTTAGGCAGAAGCTGGTGTCCCATCGCGTCCGAACGCATCGGACGACCGATCAGAACACGTTTTGCTCTGGCGAAAACGTTATACAGCACGGGCTAAAGCGTAGCCCTATTAGCGTCAAAACAGCACTCCTTGGGGCAACTCTTTAAGTGATACCGAGAACATGTGCTCTAGGCCAGCCCTTCAGACGTGACGAAAGCACGCTGATGCGGGTAGTTTAGGAGCGTGCATTTCGTCATTATGGGATGCGGTCGCGTTGGTTCTTTCCTCGCCACCGCTTTGGATGCTGATGGGCATTCAGTTGCAGTCATCGACGTTGATCCGAAAGCTTTCTCGCGTCTGCCGTCAGATTTTTCCGGCAAGCGCGTCACCGGCTTGGGTATGGATCGCGAGGCCCTGAAGAAAGCTGACATTAAAGACGCCTATGCGTTCGCAGCTGTCTCCAGCGGTGATAACTCGAACATTATTTCGACGCGTATCGCCCAAGAGACCTTCCACGTGCCACACGTTGTCGCACGAATTTATGATCCTGAACGCGCCTACGTGTACGAGCGTCTCGGCATCCCAACGGTTGCGACCGTGAAGCGCACGGCAGAATCAGTTCTGCGCCGTATGCTTCCCCCGGATGCGGCGGTCACATGGACGCACCCCACGGGCGAGGTTTCCTTGGTTACGGCGACGCCCGAGACATCGTGGTACGGCGTTTCTTTCCCGACAGTTGAAGAACTTACCGGCGAGCGTATTGCCTTCGTATCCCGTTTGGGGACTATCGTTCCAGCGCGCCAAGACTTCGTGGTGCAAGAACACGACCAGCTGTACTTTGCGATCGGTGGAGCAGAGTCGACGCGCTTGCGTTCTATTCTGACGGCCACCCCGAACTTTGAGGACTGATACGCATGAAGATCGTTATCGCAGGCGCAGGCTCGGTTGGTCGCTCCGTCGCCCTTGAACTTCTCGAACACGGTCACGAGTGCACTCTGATCGATAAGCAGCCCGATAAGTTACGCGTTGCATCGGTTGCTGACGCGGACTGGGTTCTCGCTGACGCCTGTTCTCCCGACGCTTTGCGTGAAGCAGGTCTTGCGGAAGCTGACGTGATGGTTGCCGCGACGGGCGATGACAAGGCTAATCTGGTTATTTCTTTGCTAGCGAAGACCGAGTTCGCGGTGCCGCGAGTGGTTGCTCGTCTGAACAATCCTCACAATGAGTGGCTGTTCAATGGCTCGTGGGGCGTTGATGTTTCGGTGTCGACCCCACGCATTATGACGGCTCTCGTGGAAGAAGCCGTGTCCGAGGGTATTCCGGTTCGTTTGTTCTCGTTCAACTCTGCTGAAGTATCGATGTACGCGATCGTTTTGCCCGAGGGCTCCCCGATCGTTGGCAAACGCATTTCTGACACGGATCTGCCTCCGCGCACCGTATTGACGTCGTTGCTCCGTGATGGTCGCCCACTCACGCCATCGGATGATGATCTTTTTGAGTCCGGTGACGAGTTGTTGCTGTTGATTTCCGATACGGAGAAGAATGCTCTGTCGACTCTCCAAGCGTTGGTGGAAGTTCCGCCAGCGGCCGACGAAGAGGAAGCCGAGTCGGAAGAATAATTCCGCCTTCACCCGATTCGCGATTCGTCGCTACGAGGCCTGGGCTGAATGCTCATCCGCCTTTGTTGGAGAGAACGGTTTTAAACCCATCCAGGTGAGCCATGTGACGAGGGCAAAGAGTGGCAGTCCTAGGACAAGCTTCGCGATACCTAATGGGCCAACCATGTGAGCAAGCCATAGGGGAAGCTCAATGCCAAGACGTAGTGCGAAGAGCCCTGTCCAAAGCCACGTAAGAAGAAGGCCTCGACGCTTAAGGCCGGCCCACTCTTCTTTGCGATACCAGTCAGCTTCCAGTTCCCAGAACATCCCAGCGCCCCGGGAGACAAGTGGCTTTCTTACGACGATCGACGCAAGGAAGCCAACAAGGAAAGCTGCCGAGGTGATCAGGCCCCACGTGTAGAAGTTTTCTCCCCTGCCCGAAGCAAGAGCCCAGACCACGCCGATTCCTACACCGATGACGCCTGAAAGCGATTGTGTCAGTGGCTGACGCTGAACAAGACGGATGCCAACGGCGAGTAGCGCAACGACACCCGCGACGACCGATGCGCCGACGACCGAGTGGAAAATGATGAAAACGACAACGAAGAGAAGGGCTGGCACTACGGATTCAGTGAGTCCGCGCCAGCCTCCGACCGCCTGGGTAAAAGAAAACGATTCTTCGTTGAGTTGACGCGTCCAGGTCGGACCAGACTCGGTCACGCCAGTGGATTCATCGTGTTCATCTAAGGCGCTCACATGTTCTCCGAAGCGATGATGCGGTAGAGCGGATTGATGATTGTCAGCACGTCTCCTTGCATTCCTGCTGTGCCTTCAACCTCAATGTGTTCGCCGACTTTCAGCCCCGGAATTGACACGCGTCCCGGCCATCTCAGTTCAATGGAGGCCGTCCCGTCATACAGGGTTCCAACCAGCATGAAATGTGATCCTTCAGGCGGGTAGGTCATTGACATGAGCGTGCCAAAAAGCGTGACGTGTTGACGATTGTGAACGTCACGAATTGGAGTGGTTCCACGGCGCGCTCGCCTCTGTTCCTCATCCAGAGCCTCGTCTTTTTGACGACTGTCCGTCGAGAAATGTTGCGCGAGTGCGCTCCAGAAGCCTGACGCACGCGAACTGTGTTTAGACACGAGGAATCTCGACTTCTTCGTTCGGAAGGTGAAGAGGAAGCAACCCAAGGCGAGCGCGTGGCTGATCGTCGCGAACGACAACGATTCGGTCAATGATCGACTCGAAGTTTTTGCCTGCCTCATTGCTCAGAGCCGCAGGGCCAAGAATGTCAATGCGCGCAAACCAACGGTCGCCTTCACGTCCGATGATCCTCATCCGCGAGGTCCCCTGCCGGCCATCCGGAAGGGAGACTGGAATATCAGCTTGGAGCTCAGTCCCGTAACGCGTATCGCGATCAATGACTGTTGCAGAATCCTTCAGCAATCCGGCACGGATCTCTTCGCGGATTTCATCCCACACGCCACCGCTTCGAGGTGCTGCAGCAACAGAAATCTGCAGACCGGAGTCTCCGATAACGATTAAAACCTTGAGAACGGAGTGACCGTCATCGCCGACCTGGGTACGCAACTGGGCACCGGGGACGGATGGAAGAAGCAAGGAGCCCATATCGATGTAGCCGTTGGACGTATCGCACTCGCCAACCGAGCGAGGGCCCGGCAAATCAATCGGGTCAACGGTTTCTTCAGGTGCTACCTGCGTTCCAAGCTCGGGAATATCGGTTGCTTCAGCCTTTTTCTTTCGAGAGAAAAACAAGATAGCGCCTCAGCCCGCGCACTCGGTGCACACCGGCAGCCCAGCGTCGTCAACGTAGGCGAGCTGAGAAGCGTGGTGGACGAGGAAGCAGGACGAGCAGGTGAATTCGTCATCCTGACGGGGAATAACGTGAACGGTCAGTTCTTCCTTCGACAGGTCAGCACCGGGGAGCTCAAAGTTCTCAGCTGCTTCGGTCTCGTCTTCTTCGATTTCAGCGGAACCAGCGTCACCTCGACGCGACTTCAGTTCCTCGATTGAATCTTCGGCAACATCATCGTCATTCTTACGAGGTGCGTCGTAATCGGTAGCCATGAGTTTCGTCCTTCGGGCGGGTTATTTCATGATCTGATCATGAACTGTATCGGCGGAGGGAATATAACACTGTTAAGAGACGAATGCCACCACTTAGGACTTTGCGGCGCGTTCAATCACGATTAGTGCCTACAGTTTGAGAACATTTCGCTGATGAACTGTAGGAGGTGCTCATGATCGAGCTCGATTTGCTCGGTATCGGCGCAGACGGCGAAACGCTGGTCTTTACCGATCCAAACGGGGAACGCTACCAAGTCTCTATTACTGACGAGCTTCGCGGATCAATCCGTCGTCATCGTATGCACCTCGAGCCAGCACCCAGCCCAGCGCGTCAGCAGATCTCTCCCCGCGAGATTCAGAGCCTGCTCCGTGCCGGCGCTACTCCCGAAGAAATCGCCACATCCCACGCATGCGATATCGAGATGGTGCGTTCCTTCGAAAGCCCCATCCAGGCTGAAAAAGAATACGCACTCCAGCGCGCGCAGAATATGCGTATTGGCTCGGTAGCGGACGGCCCGAAGATGGGTGAGCTTGTCATTGATCGATTGGCCGCACGCGGTGTTGATCCGTCAACTTTGGAATGGAATGCAAGTCGCGAAGGTGCTGGCCCCTGGCAGATTTGCTTGACGTTCATCCAGTCGGCGTCAGAACACGCCGCCAATTGGCTGTTGCCGAAGACCGGTCCTCTTGAAGCTATTGATCAGGAAGCCCAGTGGCTGACTGAAACCCAGTCGTCGACTCCTGCGGCTTCAATCTTCACTCCCCTGCAGCCGAACGCACCCGATGCGTTGGATCCTGCAGACCTCGAAGAAGTTCGCGCACGTGAAGCGATCATTGATCAGTTGAATGCGAGCCGCGGAAAGCCTCAGGACATCGAGTATGACCTTGATGACGAGGATTTTGACCCCGAAGAGTTCGAACAGGCCACGCTGACCGATTCTTCAATTTCGGCTCGCATCTATTCCTTGGCACATGCTCGCACGAAGGAAGAGGAAGAGGTCCCTTCGCAGAACTCCGAGTTCCCTGTTCTCGATGCACTGTCCGCATCGACGCCGATCCCGAGCGCGTCTACTTCTTCACCAAAGGACAAGGAAGCTCCCAACTCGAAGACCCAGGACACGAAGGTTCCTTCTGCAAAGAAGACTGCGCCCGCGAAAAAAGCGTCCACCGATTCGGATGCTGATTACGATGACCAGTCGTTGCCAGGTCTTGAAAACCTTGTTGAAGAGCCTCATTCTTCAGCGCCAGCTAGCGCGAAGAAGTCGAAGTCTCGTCGTCGTTCTGTTCCCAGTTGGGACGAGATCGTCTTCGGTTCAAAGTCGAAGTAGTCGTTTTCAAACGAGAAACCCACGACACATGATGCTCGTGAGTTTTTCGTTTTTTTGCTGACGGCTCGGGTTCAGGAAAGCCGGATCAGCGGAATTCGCATTTCAGCTTCGGTCAGGGAACCGTGGACTCCAGGCATCGCGATCATTTCCGGCTTTTGTGATCTGGAATCAACGAGGCCTGCGCGTCCATTAAAGAACGCGATACCCGCGCCAATTTCGCGATTACCTGGGCCTTCACCCAAGAGGCTCGCAGATTCATCGCAACCGAGTACCCACGCGACGTCGTTCAGTTCATGCTTCCAACGGTCAATCACTTCGGATTCACGGCCAGCTTCGGTATGAATGTGAACAGCGCGTGTTTCTCCGGCAAGGATCCGTACACCGTCGGCAAGATCTGGACGATCCGCAAGATCAATCAACGCACCATGGTCAATATCGATCATGCCGTGGTCAGCAGTCAGTACCGTACGCACGTTGCGGGGCAGGCTACGAAGCAGGCGCCCCAATCCGGCGTCGAAGGCTTCAAGAGCATCGGACCATTCCCAAGAGCTCACTGCATGCCCATGGCCCGTATGGTCGATTTCTGACCAGTAGAGGTAGACGACCTGCGTGCCTTTCTTGAGCTCTCGCAGAGCCGCACTGGCACGCTCATCCCAGGTTTTGCCAGCCACGTGGCGCGCGCCCCTTAAGGCAGCCTTCGTCAAGCCCGAACCAGCGAACGTCGGCGGAGAAATAACTGCGGACTTCACCCCCTGCTGGCTGAGGCGCTCAAAGTAAGTCGGACATTCTTGCCATGCCAGAGGATCTGGACCATTCTCAAACGCCAGAAGATTCATCACCGAATCCCCCCGGGCAACCGCATAGCCCACCATCCGCGTCTTCCCAGGCTTTTCCCCCGTTCCAAAAGAGGTAATCGCAGCGGCTGTCGTCGACGGCGCGATCGTGTGAAGGTTCACAATGTCATCGCGCACCGACCGCAAGGTCGACGCGTGCCCAAGGTGAGACATCAAGGGAACATAGCCCAAGCCATCGACCAAGATGATCAGGAGCTGCCCTTCTTCACGGTCAAGCGACAAACGAGCCCGAGCGGCCTCGTTCCCCAGAGGCAGACCGGCACATGCCAAAGCGGCACCAAAAACATCAGCCAAACACGGGTCAGCCTGCGAAGGCACATCTGCCCATGCGGGAACCGAAACGGGTGAAGTGGCCATGGCGATCAGTGGTGATCTCGAGTAGCAGATGAAAGCAGATCCACGAACTGCCTGGCTTCAGTCATTGCATCCACGCCATCAGCGTCGACGCTGATACGGAAATTCAAATCATCGGGGAAAGATGCGACCGTGTAACCGTGTTCCGCTGTGCACGAGGGATCGCCACATTGAGCGGGCTCAACTTCGCTACGACGCATTGCCCCCAGATCAACCGAGATGGTCAGCTCCGCAGGAAACATCGATGTCATCGCCTCACGATAGACCTCAATCGACGACACCGTCCCCAAACGCGAAAGAGGGAAGATCCCCGTGCCAACGGAGGCTCCGCCATCTTCGAGTTCATCAACATGCATATGAATCAGCACACTGTCAGTCAGAGTCGCCAATGACAGGTGGCGGAAAACCGACCCCTGATCAAAAGCAGCATCCACCTGGCAAAGAGTGGCGCGTGGCGTCTGACCACCCAACGCGCGCTTCAAAGATGCGGTAACAAGCTGGGGGAAAAAGCCCGTTCGATTGATTCGATCCCATGTGTTCACCCTCTAATTGTGCCCGCGTTCGGCGTGGGAGTCGAACAGAGGTTCTTTCGCCCGTGATAATCGCGAATATGGCTAAGAAGGACCTCGTAGAACCACTGCCCGTTGCGGACGAAGACATCAGTGAAATCAATGTCTCCGAAGAGATGCGAACCTCCTTCTTGGAATACGCCGTCTCTGTCATCTACGCTCGCGCACTCCCAGACGCACGCGATGGCCTCAAGCCCGTGCAACGACGCATCCTGTTCCAGATGGATCAGATGGGACTTCGCCCCGACAAGGGCCACGTGAAATCCCAGCGTGTTGTCGGCGAGGTTATGGGTAAGCTTCACCCGCACGGTGACTCGGCAATTTACGAGGCTCTCGTGCGCCTCGCTCAGCCGTTCAACCTGCGTCTTCCCCTAGTCGACGGACACGGCAACTTTGGCTCTCTTGATGACGGCCCCGCAGCCGCGCGTTACACCGAAGCCCGCATGGCTCCCTCCGCGTTGGATCTTGTCACCGGTTTGGATGAAGACACGGTTGAATTCGTGCCGAACTACGACAACCAGTTCATGCAACCCGAGGTACTCCCAGCGGCATTCCCCCAGCTTCTGGTCAACGGCGCTTCCGGTATTGCTGTTGGTATGGCAACGAATATTGCCCCGCACAATCTTGCTGAAACAATCGCAGCGTCCATTCACCTGATTGAGCATCCGGATGCCACCGTCGCCGACCTGATGCGTTTCGTGCCCGGGCCTGACCTGCCTGAAGGTGGCGTCATCGTCGGACTCGATGGAATCAAAGACGCCTACGAAACTGGTCGCGGTGCTTTCAAGACTCGCGCAAAGGTCGGAGTCGAACGCGTCAGCGCACGCAAGATGGGTTTGATCGTCACCGAACTGCCCTACATGGTCGGCCCCGAAAAGGTCATCGAAAAGATCAAGGAAAACGTTAACGCCGGGCGGCTGAAGGGTATTTCGTCGGTTCAGAACCTGACTGACCGTATCCACGGCCTGCGTTTGGTCATCGAAATCAAGAACGGTTTCAACCCCGAAGCGGTCCTGCAACAGCTGTACAAGCGCACACCTCTTGAAGATTCCTTCTCGATCAACGCCGTTGCCCTCGTCAATGGTCAGCCTCGTACCCTCGGTTTGAAAGACATGCTGAGCGTATTCGTCAACCACCGTCTTGACGTGACAACGCGACGCACGAAGTTCCGTCTGGGTAAGGCTCAGGATCGCCTTCACCTGGTTGAAGGTTTATTGATCGCAGTCCTCGATATTGATGACGTCATTGCGATTATTCGTTCGTCTTTCGACGTGGAAACCGCTCGCGAACGACTGAAGATTGCCTTCGACCTGACCGATATTCAGGCGAACTACATTCTGGAGCTCCGCCTGCGTCGCTTGACCAAGTTCTCGCGCATCGAGCTAGAGAACGAACGCGATGAACTCCAAGCAACGATCGCACATCTTGAAGAGATTCTTTCCGATCCGGTGATGTTGCGAGGCCTGGTCATCTCTGAGTTGCGCGATGTTGCTCAGCGTCTGGCTACTCCCCGGCGGACTCTGCTGCTGTCGTCTGCCGGAGCCGAATCGGGGAACGAGGCGACGAGTGGCGCCGCCTTGGCTGCTACGTTGCCGGCCACATCGAAGTCCGGCAAGGGAATGGACCTGCAGATCCCTGATGACCCGTGCGTCGTTGTGCTGTCATCGAACGGTGGTCTGGCTCGAATTGAAGGCGGAGACCCGCTAGAACCGGGGCCTCGTGCCAGCCACGACGGGTGGATAGCACAATTGTCGTCGACCGCACGTTCTCAGATCGCGGTTGTTACAGCAGACGGTGTTGCTCACCGCATGGAGGTCGTGGACCTACCCGCGCTCCCCCGCTTCGATACAGGATTGTCGCTGGCGGCAGCCACGCCCGCATCTCTGCTCTTGCACACGAATTCTCCCGCGATCGGTTTGCTTGATCCCGCATCAGACCAGGTGTATGCGATGGGTACTGCCCACGGCACCGTGAAGCGCTTGAAGCCGGATGTACTTGCCCGTGACGAATGGGAAGTCATCACACTGGATGACGGTGATCGTCTAGTTGGTTTCGGACCGTGTGCCGACGACTACGATCTTGTCTTTGTTTCAACCGACGCGCAGCTTCTTCGTACGCCGGCATCGAAGGTACGACCGCAGGGGCGCACCGCCGCTGGTATGGCTGGTATGAAGCTGAACGATGGTGCCCAAGCACTCGGATTCTGGGCTCTGTCAGTATCATCAGACTCCTTCGTCGTCACCGTCGCAGCAGCTGAAGGAGCACTGCCGGGAACGGGTCAGACGACCGCTAAGGTAACTCCGCTGGAGCTCTACCCGGTCAAGGGTCGCGGTGGTCAAGGCGTCCGCGCCCAGCGTTTCCTGCGCGGTGAGGATCGCATTGACTTGGCGTGGGTGGGTGACCGTCGACCTCGAGGCGCCTCAGCTGATGGCTCCCCCGTTGACTTGCCCGACGTTGACGAACGTCGCGATGGGTCAGGTACTCCCGTGGTTCTTCCAATCACCCTCATCGGCTAAGGCGCTACAACGGTTCGCGCCGGCGCGAAAGTGCCGGCGTGGCCTCGTCACACATCGATCGCGTACAAGCGCGTCTGACCCACCGTCGCAAAACCCAAATAATCGTAGACGGCAAGCGCTCTGGAATGATTCGCGCTTCCGAGCCCAGCGCCGATACGATCCATCCCATCGGCTGCCATCGCGCGCATCGACGACGTAATCAGGGCATCGACGGCGCGATCCGAACGCGCCTCTTCCAAGACACCCATCTGGTCGATATAGCCTTCGCGCCAACCAAGAGCAGCCCAGTCCTGGACGTACTTCGAGGCAAGGAGGAAACCAACCACGCACGGACGGTCACCCCTGCGGTCCACGGCAACGAACGACCACTGCGGGACGAAAGAAGTACGTCCCATCAGCCACTGTTCACGAGTGAGGGCAGGACTACCCCACTCAATCTCGGAGAGCCGATTCGCGGCGTGACGCGCCGGTTCATCCCACTCATCCGACCAAGGTTCAATCGTCAGATAACGGCCAAGATCCGGAATCGGAGGAATCTGGGACAGATCCGCACGAAGTTCATAGTACGAACGGGTCCAGTGGAAGCCACGCAACTGAAGCTGCTCTTCCAGCTCATTTTCACCCGCCTCGACAAGCATGGTGATCTGAGCCGGCGCATCCGTATCCGCTGTAGCAAGCATCTGACGCGAAACTGCTTCCTGCCATTCAACCAGCGAACTGCCCAAGCCAATGCGACGGAACGACGGGTCAACGCCTCCTTCGCACAGGCACTCCACACGACCACTCTGGCGCATTGCAACGCGACCGTAAGCGACCATGCGTCCCTTCGCGATACCACGAGTCGTCATACCGGCCAGCCCACGCCAGCCTTCAGCCGACAGCATCTCTTCGACTTCGTCGACACTGGTGCGATATGGAGGATTATCCTGCGCTTCCATGCGCGCAATCAGCGTCGCCAATTCATGCAGGCGATTCATGCTGAGCTCTTCCCAGACAATCCCATGATGGGACGGCGGGAATGGCACGTCGTCGGGCGCGCTTGTACGACGAGCCAGCGGGATTTCACCCGTCAACGCATTGTCAGCCATGCGCGTCCTTTCTTGTCACCACCAGATTGTGAGATATTCACGTCCCTGTATTCGCCCACGGGCACGCTAACCCGCAGGACACCTTATTGGTCAATCGAATAGAAAACCTGCGCGGGCCCGTCAAGGAAACCGAGGTGCTCGTAGATGGCATGGGCGTTCGACGTATTCTTCGTATCCACATCCAATCCGATCCTGGACATTCCCGATTCAGCGGCCGCCGCCACCGCTGCACCAATCAACGCGGTTGAAAGCCCGTGCCCACGATGCGATTGATCAACGGCCAGAAGTTCCGCGTATGCCTCTGTCTTACCGGTCGCGGCCCACCGTTCAACGGGGCGTCCCACGACGAAACAGCCAGCCAGCTCGCCCTGCTCAGATACTGCTCCGAACGACCAGCGAGGATCCAAATTCGAGGTAGATTCTTCCCACCAGGCCTCGTGCAAGTAGGGCAGGGTGTGCTCAGCGAAAGAACGCAAGTACAGTGCTTTCGCGCTCCCCATATCAACATCGGACCACGGAATGATCGAATAGCCGTGGCGAGGCTTCCGAGCCTTTTCAGCCCCTAGAAGCTCGCGGTACATCACTTGGAACGTAGCCTTCGCGTAGAAGCCCGCCGCAATATACAAACGACGACGATCCGTCATGTGGGCATCAACGACGTTGAAAATTGATGCGGGGACCTTCGAGTCCGCTCCGAATGTTTCGACCAGCATTTGACGGGCACGGCCATCTTGCCAGTAGAGGAGAGCTCGGCCCAATCCACGTCCACGCCAATGCGGATGAATGTAGGCGTTGACCTCGGCGGCAGCATGATCTGAGAGCGAAGTGAGGACTCGAACGGCTGCGACTGCGCAAATACGATTGTCTGAATCGATACCGACAAGCGCATCGATCCAGAAATCTTGCGTGCGACCTTCCACCATGTCGGCGATGTCGGATGCACTCATACGATGATGCATCTCATCAGCAGCCTCAACCTGACGAATCACGTCATAAACACCCGGAGCGTCGGAGGCGATCATCGAACGCCACCTCAATCCGATGTGGGTGCCCGGATACGAAACTGAGGCTGGTGGCTTCAAACGTTGCGCAAGTCCAGTCATAGATCCTAGTGTACGTGCGCATCGGGTCTTTGGTCACATACGCGGGAAGGTTCTGCGCTAGGTCTCAGCGGCCAGGTGCTCAATACACACGGTGCGAAAAGACGAGGCCCAACACGATGGGGCGACAGGGAGTTTTCAGGCGTCGATGCGCATGCGGTCGATGCCAGAGGATCCTTCGACAATGAAATCCTTACGCGGTCCCACCGTGGAACCCATCAGCAGTTCGAACACATCTTCTGCTTCGCGCAAAGCGTCTTCATCATCAAGGGTGATGCGTCGCAAGGAACGATGCGCGCGATCCATGGTGGTTTCAGCCAACTGGTCCGCGTCCATCTCACCCAGGCCCTTGTAGCGCTGGATCGGTTCTTTCCATGTCCGCCCCGCCTTACGCAGTTGAGCAAGCTTCTTGTGGAGTTCATCTTCGGAATACGTGTAAATCAGTTCGCGAGGCTTGCGTCCCTTAGCGCTCACTTCAATGCGGTGCAACGGTGGAACAGCAGCGTAAATTCGGCCAGCTTCGACCATGGGGCGCATATAGCGGAAGAACAGGGTGAGCAACAACGTGCGAATATGCGCGCCATCGACGTCAGCATCGGTCATCAAAATAACCTTGCCGTAGCGGGCGGAATCAAGATCGAAAGTTCGACCTGATCCTGCACCAATGACCTGGATAATGTTCGCGCATTCCGCGTTCGCCAGCATATCCGCTGTCGATGCCTTTTGGACGTTCAGGATCTTGCCTCGAATCGGGAAGAGCGCCTGATACTGGCTGTTGCGTGCCGCCTTTGCCGTGCCCAGTGCCGAGTCACCCTCGACGATGAACAGTTCGGTTTCTAAGACATCTTCCATTCGGCAGTCTGCGAGCTTCGCGGGCAGAGAGGATGTTTCAAGCGCATTCTTCTTACGCGAAATTTCCTTGTGAATACGCGCTGAAACACGCGCTTTCATTTCGCCGACAACCTTTTCCATCAGCGAAGACGTCTGCTGTTTGTCGTCGCGCTTTGCGGAATTAAACTTCGCATTCAGCCAGTCGGTGACAACGCGAGACACGACCGTACGGACTTGTGGTGTACCCAGGATTTCCTTGGTCTGCCCCTCAAACTGCGGTTCGGGGAAACGGACGGTGACAACGGCAGTCAGACCCGCTTGGACATCATCCTTTTCGGGACGCCCATCTTTGGTACCCACCTTCAACTTGCGCGCGTTCTTATCAATCTGCGCGCGCAACACCTTCAAGACAGCCTGCTCGAAACCGGCAACGTGTGTGCCACCCTTCGGGGTCGCAATAATGTTGACGAATGACTGCAGTGAAGTATCGTAGCCAATCCCCCATCGCAAGGCGCAATCCACCTGGCACGTGCGTTCCACTTCGGTCGCAGCGAGGTGTCCCGTTGACGGATCGAGTGCCTGAACGGTTTCGGTGAAGGTTCCTTCACCTTGAATATGCCACGTGTCAGTCACAGGACCATCGCTGGCCAGCCAGTTCGTAAAGTCAACGACGCCACCGTCGTAGCGGAATGACTCGTGAAGCTCTTCTTCTGCGCGCTCATCCCAGCAGTTGATGGTCAGGCCGGGAACAAGGAATGCGGTCTGGCGTGCACGCGCGCACAAAGCTTCCCATGAGAATCCTTCGGTTGACGGGAAGATCTGAAAGTCAGCCCAGAAACGCACGCGTGTACCGGTGACATTCTTCTTTACCTTGCCAACGGTTTTCAGCTGTGAAGATTCTTCAAACGGAGTGAACGGTGAATTCGGGGTGCGTTGCTTCGAATCGTCGAATTCGCCGGGCTCACCGCGACGGAAACACATTTCCCATGTCTTTGAGCCGCGGTCAACCTGCACGTCAAGACGCGCGGACAGCGCGTTCACAACGGACGCACCCACGCCGTGCAGACCACCCGATGACGCATAGGAACCACCACCGAACTTACCGCCAGCGTGAAGCTTCGTGTACACGACCTCGACGCCTGACAAACCGACACCGGGGACCTCGTCAACCGGAATACCTCGACCGTTGTCAGCCACCGACGCAGAATAGTCAGGGTGCAGGCGCACATTGATCGTGTCGCAGTGACCTTCAAGAGCCTCGTCAACGGCATTGTCGATAATTTCCCAGAGACAGTGCATCAAACCGCGGTGGTCCGTGGAACCGATGTACATGCCGGGGCGCTTACGAACAGCTTCCAGTCCTTCAAGGACGCTGAGGTGCCGTGCCGAATAGTCAGATGAAGAAGTCACCCGCTTATCTTAAAGAATCATTGAATGAGCGCCATTTCACCTCGCCGTATTCTTCCAGATGACGCGTGTTCCACTTGCTCGCATGATGAGCACACTCGCGTACGGATTGCGCCGAGGGTGAACAATCGCTTTTGAACGCGACATTACCGACTCTTTAGTGTGTGATTGAAACATGACAACGCTTTCACTTCAGCCAGAAACCTCAACGGCCCCGGTTCTCAACGCCGCCGACCGTTGCGACAAGTGTGGCGCGAAGGCGTGGCTGCGTGCCACGATGCCATCCGGCTTCCAACTGTTCTTCTGCGCCCACCACGCGACGCAAAACCTTGACGCCCTTATGCTGTCGGGCGCCTCGATCCTCGACGAACGTCACTTCCTGAACAAGGACAACTGATCATCTGCTGTCTCGGTTCTCTTTGACCACGCCACAACTACTGAATAGACAATGGGTACGCCATCTGGCGTACCCATTGTCTTTGTTATCGCGCGGGCAGAAAACATAAAGATGCGGACACGGGTTTCTCACACTAACACGGCATTATGAGCGCGCAAGACGCTGGGAAACAACTCCTGTCACACCATCACGCATCGAGACGCCATAGAGAGCATCGGCGATCTCCATAGTGCGTTTCTGGTGCGTGATCACGATCAGCTGAGATTCTTCACGTAGTTCTTTAAAGATTGCCAGAAGACGCGACAAGTTCACGTCGTCGAGTGCGGCTTCAACTTCGTCCATCACGTAGAACGGAGATGGACGAGCTTTAAAGATCGCGACGAGGAAAGCAATAGCTGCGAGTGAGCGTTCACCACCCGACAGCAAACTCATTCGCTTGACCTTCTTGCCGGCGGGGCGAGCTTCAATTTCAATGCCCGTGGTCAAAGGCGAATCTGGGTCGGTCAAAATCAGATCACCTGTACCGCCGGGGAACAAAACGTCAAAGGTGTGCGCGAACTGTTTCTTCGTGTCTTCAAATGCGGAAACGAATGCTTCTTCAACCAGTCGATCCACATCGGTAATGATGCTCATCAGATCGGCTTTTGATTCTTTGAGGTCTTTTACCTGTTCCATCAAGAATGCATGACGAGCAGCCAGAGCATCGTGTTCTTCCAAAGCCAGGGGGTTCACGCGCCCCAGGCGCACCAGCTCGTTTGAAGCTTTCTCACAAGCCTTTTCTTGTTCGCTTCGAACAAAAGGCTGGCCTTCTTCGCTGACTTCTTCATCCGGGTCCGATGGGAAAACGGGTACCAGGGTATGGGGTCCGTATTCTTCAATCAAAGTGTCAGCATCGAGCGCAAGCTCTTCCATTGCTCGACGCTCAACATCACTCGCTTGCAATTCCAGTTGAGTGCGCGCAATTTCGTCACGTTGAACCTCGCCAGTAACGTCGGCTAGGCGCTTCATTTCTTCATCCACGGCCAAGCGCAGGGCACCAACGCGCTCATTTTCCTGCCGAGTTTCTTCAGCAACCGCCGTCTGGCGGGCCGAGGCGATAGCAAGCAGCTGGGCAGCCTCGTTCACTGCCTGACGCGCGTCGGCCTCAATCTCCGTTGCAGCACGCAACGCAACCTGGCGTTGAGCTTCGCGCTTCGCATAACGGCCACGCTCTTCGCGCTCTTTTGCTGCTGCCTGGCGAAGGTTTCGGGCACGCGCGCCAGCCTGCCTGGATTGTTCTTCTAATGCTCGCAATGCCAGGCGCGCTGAGGTTTCCGCTTCACGGGCTTCTTTCGCCGTTCTGGCAGCACCCTCAGCTTTATCGCGCGCTGCGTCGACGTCTTCAGAGGGACTCTCCGACAGTGTTTCGACTTTCGATCGCGCTTCTTCAACGCGTTCTTTAGCCCATTCGACATGATCCTCGGCACGTTTGAGCGCTTCTCGTCCACGGCCTACCTCAGCTTCACTGGCTGCGAGCGCGGACTGGAGTCGTGCAGTCTTTTGAGCGCGTTCAGCCTGCAGGGCGTCGTGGGCACGCAGAGCTTTCAGGGCTTCGTTCGCTCCGCGTATTGCCAGGTCCAGCGCAGTATTCGCTGCCGTGAGTTCATCAGAGAGGGCATCGCACGTGTGTTGTGCTGCCTCGGCCTTCGTAGCGGCTGCTTCGTGTTGGGCTTTGATGGCAAGTAATGAGTCGGCTGTCTGTCCGGCTGCTATAACACCTGAACGAGTCACCATTGTTCCGCTCAATGTAACGGCAACGTCCACTGTGTCGATCGCAATGCCACGTTGGGCAGCATCAAGATCGTTGGCAACTACTGCGCCACAAAGCAAGGCTGAAACGCTCGCTGCGACTTTCGGGTCTGGTGTCACGCACTCTCGCGCCCACGTCAGGCCCTCGGGTAGTTTCTGCTTGGCAGGCGCGACCTCGTCCCCATTCGCGATCATCATCCGTAACTGGCCACTATTGGACTCCTGGGCGTCGCGCGCTTGAGTGAGCGCAGAATCCAGGGAATCCATGACGACGGCGTCCGCAAATGGGCCAAGTAGCGTCGCGATCGCGTTCTCGGTTCCTTGGCGGGCGTTCACGAAATCCTGGACGGCACCCAGCACGTGGTCACGATCGAGCAGGTGAGCCGTGTCATCGTCACGCGCAAGAAGCTGGGTCAGGGCATCACGACGCGCTTCCCAGTGAGCACGATCGGCGCGAGCTTCGCGTTCAGCGGCAAGGAGGGCATCAACTTTTGCTCGTGCCTGATCACGATGGATGCCCGCCTGCGCATGCGCGCGACTCACATCGAAATCGCCACCCGATTCTTCGGGCGCGTCCTCAACGGCTTTCTTCGCTTCTTCAGCTCGCGCGAGTGCAGCTTCGAGCGCGCTACGAGCACGACCGGCTTCCGCTTCACCGGCTTCCAATCGGGCGTGAGCACTCCCAACATCACCCGTCAGGCGCGCCACTTTCTCACGATGGTCAGCGACGAGTGCGTTGACCCTGGCGAGTTCTTTGGCTGCGCGTTGATCTTCGTCTTCCGCTTGTTCCTTGGCGCGTACGAGGCTACTTAATTCACGTTGGGCTTGCTGAACACGCTGGAGAAGGTCCCCGTCCTCATTCGAAGCAGCTAATGCCCTCTGGTCCAAGACATCCGGGTCTTCACCCGTCGGTGTAGCTTCGGGGCGCGAATACTGTTTGACGCGCTCGGCAGAGATTGCGAGCGTCGTCTTCGCACGCTCATGGACGCTGGTCGCTTCCTGCCAGACTCGCGTCACGTCATTCGCATTGCGAGCGCGAGCTTCTTGATTGCGTTCGCTTTCCTCAATTGATGCCCGCAGATCCGCAATCTTGGTTTCATGCGCACGCTTCAGCTCTTCGAGACGGGTATCAATATGCGACTGACGTTCAAGCTTCTCGCGCACGTTCACAAGATCGTCGGCGAGCAAGCGAGCTTTCGCGTCTCGCACTCGTGCTTGGATCAACGAGGCCTTGCGCGCCTGCTTCGCTTGGCGCGCAAGAGGACCCAGCTGGCGTCGGATCTCTTCAGTCAGGTCCAGAACACGCACGAGATTCTGATCCATGTCAGCGAGCTTCTTCAGCGCACGCTCTTTACGCCGGCGATGCTTCAGCACACCGGCAGCCTCTTCAATGAACCCGCGACGATCTTCCGGGGTTGCTTGAAGGATCGAGTCGAGGCGCCCCTGCCCCACGATGACGTGCATCTGACGTCCCATGCCCGTATCGGACAGCAATTCTTGAATATCAAGCAGTCGAGCAGGTGAACCGTTAATTGCGTATTCGGAGCCCCCACCGCGGAACAGTGTCCTGGTGATCGTTACTTCCGTGTATTCGATGGGAAGAGCGCCATCTGAGTTATCGATCGTCAGATCAATCTGCGCACGCCCTAAAGCCGGACGTCCCGATGTGCCGGCGAAAATAACGTCCGACATGTTAGAGCCACGCAGGCTCTTCGCGCCCTGCTCGCCCATCACCCAGGCAAGTGCATCCACAACGTTCGACTTACCCGAACCGTTCGGACCCACGACACAGGTGATCCCGGGTTCAAGCTTCAACGTCGTCGTAGATGCGAAAGACTTAAACCCGCGTAGCGTCAGGTTCTTTAAGTGCACGGGTCAAGGATACGTGGAAACTGTGGGAAGAATAAGAAAAAGTGGCGCCTGCAGATGCAAACACCACTTTTTCATAATGTCATGCGTGCTCCTCGGACAGGTTCACGCTCATACAAGATAGTCTCAGCAACACAGTTCAGGGAACCACAGTGCGATCTCACGCTCAGCAGAAGTCGGGGAATCTGAACCGTGAACAACGTTCTCCACGTGGTTCGAACCCCAGTCGCGTCCAAGATCGCCACGAATAGTTCCAGGAGCAGCCAAGGTCGGGTTTGTTGTGCCCATGAGAATACGCATACCCTCAATCACGCGGTCACCTTCAACCACGATGGCAACGAGCGGGCCCGAGCTCATGAAATCAACCATTCCGTTAAAAAAGTGTTGCTCACGGTGCTCCGCGTAGTGCTCTTCAAGGAGTTCCCTAGAGGCCTTCTTAATCTTCAGGCCCTTCAGGACATAGCCCTTCGCTTCGATGCGACGCAGAACCTCTCCAGTCAGACCGCGAGCAAACCCATCGGGCTTGACCAGGATCAGAGTGTGTTCCTTATTCGGGTCGAGCAGATCAGGAGTTGGCATTCGCCCTCCTTTCATTACACGTTGTTCAAGGAATCAATATCGTAACCGATGATCGCATCATCGTTCACACGACGTGGCTGTGGCGGTACTCGGATGAATATCCACCACAGCCACACCGCATCACGAAACGTTTTCGATCATCTCTTTGAGAGCAACAATGCTCTCAGCTGCCTGCGGACCAGTAGCCCGCAGTTCAACCGTTTCGCCCTGCTTCACACCGAGAGCCATGATTTCAAGAACGGAAGCGGCATCTGTTCCATTCACAAGAATCTCGGCATCAAATGTGGCTGCAAGACGAGCCAGAAGAGCTGCCGGACGAGCATGCAGACCAACCGGATCAGCAACAACTGCCGTGTCCGTGACACCATCGGTTGGAGCTGAAGAAGTCTGGCGATCCTGATGCATAGAGTGAAGCTCGATCATTGGTCCGATCGCATTACGCGCAGCATCGGCAACGTCATTCAGGCAATCACCCAATTGAGCGCGCACCGCAGCCGCGACAGCACCCTCAACAAGCGGAGCTTCAATGAACTTCAGATGATCGGGATCGTCAGCAAAATCCAGAACCGATTCAACCGTCATCGTGGCTGAACCAAGATCTGTCAGGATCAAGACACCTGCACCATCGCCATCGCCAACCTCATCGAGGCAGGCGCTGACAGCAGCATCAATCTTGTCGAAGGATGTACCGATCCCGCCCTCATCAGTACCACCCGCGGCTTGGAAGAAAACCTCGGGAGCCATCTGCCGGGCAAGTTCGACTACGCCACGAGCCAGAAGATCCGAATGGCTTGCGATGACAAATGCAACGCGCGCCATCATTCCTCCTCAGCTGCTTCAAGCGCCTTCGCAAGGATGATCGCGGACGACATAGCACCCGGATCAAGATGTCCCTTGGAACGCTCTCCCAGGTAGGAAGCACGACCCTTGGTTGCCTGAAGAGGTTCAGTGGCAAGAGCACCCTTATGAGCGGCCTCGGAAGCAACCGCCAGAACCTGTTCAGGTGTGGCGCCAGATTCTGCAGCAGCCTTAGCTGCGTCATACGCCGGACCCCAGGCATCGACCATGGTCTTCTCGCCACGCTCTGCCTTGCCACGAGCCTGAATGCCAGCGAGAGCACCGCCGATCAGGGCAGCAACAGCTTCAGCGGTCAGAGGTTCGTCGACAGCAACCTTTGCTGCGCGCAGAAAAGCTGTTCCGTACAGAGGACCAGCAGCCCCACCGACCGTCGACATCAGAGTCTTCGCAACGATCTTCAGGCAGTCCTGAACGCTAGTCGGAGGCGTTGCTTCGAAGGCTTCCATGACCTTGCCGAACCCACGATCGAGGTTCTCACCATGATCACCATCGCCGATCTGGCGGTCCAGATCGATCAAGTATTCACGCTGAGCACCAATCTCTACGCGAGTAAGCGCAATCCAGCGCATTGCCCATGCAGTATCTAGCGCCATCTAGTCCCTCACTTCCATGCCGGTGTTGCCACCGGCGCATCGAACAGTTCAAGCATTTCGTCATCCACGCGGAGCAGGGAGACAGAAACGCCAGGCATTTCAAGGCTGGTCACGTAGTTGCCCACCATTGTGCGAGCAATCTTAATGCCGTCTGCTTCCAGCAGCTGAGCCAGTCGACGATGGCAAATGTAGAGCTCGGACGAAGGTGTGCCACCCATTCCGTTGACCAGGGTGATCACACGCTGGCCCTTTTCAAGCTTCAGGTCATCACGAACCTTGATATAGAGCTCTTCCACCAGTGCGTCAGCGGTTTCCATCTTGCCACGACGGTAACCGGGTTCACCGTGGATACCGATGCCGAGCTCGATCTCGTCTTCGCCAAGATCGAAGGAGGGGGTGCCTGCGTGAGGAACCGTGCACGGGCCAAGTGCGAGGCCCATGGAACGCATCTCGTCGTTCACACGCTGAGCGATTTCGGTGACCTTGTCAAGGTCGTCGCCACGTTCTGCGGCTGCACCGGCAAGCTTCTCAACAAAGACGGTGCCGGCAACACCACGACGGCCTGCGGTGTACAGCGAGTCTTCGACCGCGACGTCATCATTGACGACAACGGAACGGACCTCGATGTCTTCCATTTCAGCCATTTCGGCGGCGGTCTCGAAGTTGAGGACGTCGCCGGTATAGTTCTTCACGATGTGCAGGACGCCTGCACCGCGATCGGCAGCCTTTGTGGCTTCGAGGATCGGATCCGGGGTCGGGGACGTGAAAACGGCGCCAGGAACGGCAGCATCCAGCATGCCCAGGCCGACAAAGCCTGCGTGCAACGGTTCGTGACCAGAGCCACCACCGGAAACCAGACCGACCTTGCCGTTATCCTTCGGGGTTGCGCGGGTAACGAAATCGGGATCGAGGTGAACCTCCACCATATCCGCATGCGCCAGAGCAAACCCTTCGAGGGTTTCCTTGACGACGTTGTGGACGTCATTGACCAGCTTCTTCATCGTGCCTCCTTGCATCAAAACAGAGCGGTCATGCTCTGGGACTATGGTGCCACGACTTTTGCTACTCGACTAGCAAAAAGACGGCTCACTGACCTCTATGGACGAATGCCAGCAAGATCAAGCATGTGGCCTGCAAGAACGACCGAGCCAAAGACGACCACGCCGCATTTGTCTGCGGGGTCAGTGGTGACTTCAGCAAGGGTCGCCGCACGGTCGACCGCTTCGCCAAGATTGTCGCGTACTTCCACCCTGTCTTCACCAAAGACATCGATTGCAATTTCGCGCAATTGTTGGATATTCGCAGCACGTTCGCCGGGCATTTCGGTGATGACAATCGAATCCAGATGCGGTTCCATTTCGGCCAGAACGGACTCGATGTCCTTGTCTCCCATCGCCGAATAGACGCCGACAACGTGAGCGAATGCGAAGGAATCGTCAAGAGCATCGGCAAGGACGCGAGCACCTGCGGGATTATGTGCAGCGTCGACAAGAATTGTCGGGGATGTGCGCACAACCTGCAGGCGTCCCGGTGAAGTCGCCGTCATCATGCCATTTTCGACGATCTTCGCATCCAAGGCGCGACCGCCCATGAACGCTTCGACTCCAACCAGAGCTGCCGCCGCGTTGTGGGCCTGATGCTCGCCAAAGAGCGGAACGAAAACGTCAGTATAGGTGGCGGAAGGAGTGCGGACAGTAACCAGCTGACCACCAACGCCCATCTGGCGATCAAGGAGCTCGAAGTCTCGGCCTTCAAGGCGGACGATCGCATCAACTTCGCGGGCGCGGTCCAATAGGACCTCTAGTGCTTCTTCGGGTTGCTCGGCGATCACGACAATCTGACCGGGCTTGATAATCCCGGCCTTTTCTTCTGCGATTTCACGGATCGTGGAGCCCAGCCACTTCGTATGATCCAGATCGATCGGCATGATCACAGAAACGCCGGCCTCAATGAGGTTCGTGGCATCCCACGTTCCACCCATGCCGACCTCGATGACGCCAGCATCGACCGGGTGGTCCGCAAACGCTGCCAACGCTAGAGCAGTAAAGACCTCAAAAAACGACAGGCGTACTCCTCCGGCAGCAACCGACTTCGTGTCGACCATCTCGACGTAGGGCGCGATATCGTTCCAGGCTGCGATAAAGGCTTCGCGGGAAATTGGTATGCCTTCGATACTTATTCGCTCACGCACATCAATCAAATGCGGAGACGTAAATCGTCCGACGCGCACGCCGAACGCAGTCAGCACCGCATCGATCATGCGTGCGGTCGATGTCTTGCCGTTCGTACCCGTAATGTGCACGGTCGGGAATGTATTCTGCGGATCGCCCAGGATATCGAGCAGCATCCGGATGCGATCCAAGCTCGGCTCAATGTCGTGTTCGGGTGCGCGCTCGACGATTGATTCGTAGATCTGAGCCACCGTAGCATCCAGCTCAACCGAATCTGCAGCCTTCGCGAGAGCTTCTTCGTGTTCTGCGCGCGCTGCCTCGGCGTCGTCGGCAAAGTCTTCGTCGATATCGCCTTCCAGTTCTGCGAGAATCGAAGGATCGGGGCCAAGTAGCAAGGAGGATTCGACGAGGTTCCGCAGAGCAGTTTGCAGTTCAGCCTCTTCGGCATCTTGCCCGTGATCCGTTACGTCAGTCAATGCCACCTCATCGGGCTCGTCAGCCGCTTCAAGGTAGGGAATCAGATCCGCAGGGATTGAGCCTGCAACCGCTTCTTCCTCGCTATCGCCAAAGAATGCGGAGTGATCGTTCGACATGAGGGCCTCCAGAGCACATGTTGCCCGGCGCATCGAAAGTGCGCGCAGTTAAAAAGCGACCCGCCTATTTTATACGGTTCGGGGCTGGGAGCACTTCGTAGTGATGTGATCCCAGCCCCGAGTCACGCGATCAAATGATCAGTGCTTTGCGACGCTCACCGTGAGCTTCTCGCCGGCTTCCACGTTCACCTGAAGGGCGAGCGTTTCGTGGGCGATCATTTCAGTGTGCGCGTTCACGGCGTCCACGCGATCAGTAGGAACAACGAGGTTCAGCGTGATGCGGTCAGCAATATGCAGGCCGGCGTTCTTACGCTCATCCTGCACGGCGCGGATCACGTCACGTGCGTAGCCTTCAGCTTCCAGCTCCGCGGTCAGCTCTGTATCAAGCAGGACCACCGTGCCATTGCTCATGACGTCCGCCGCCTGGCCTTCTTCAGCGTCCACGGTGGTGGCCACTAAGAACTGCTCGCCGGTCAGAACAACCGGCTGGCCATTAAGCTGGACGGTCGCAAAAACACAGCTACCGTCTTCGTTCACGGTCCACTCGCCCGACTTCTGCGCCTTGAACAGCAAAGACGTCAGCTTACGGAGCTCGGGAGCAAAGGCGCGCGGGTTCAGCGACAGTTCGATGTTCGCACGCAAACCGGATTCTTCCGGCGTTCGGAAGCGAACGTCCTTGACGTTGACCTCGGATGCAACAAGGTCAGCGAACTGGCCGAGCGCACCCGCCTGCTCAGAGACGATCGTCATGCCGGCAAGTGGCTGACGAACGCGCAGGTGATGGTTCTTACGCAGGGCGTGTGCCGTCGACACAACGTCGCGGACCTCGTCCATTGCGGACACCAGTGCGTCGTCAGCAACCAGATCCGAGATCACCGGGAAGTCAACCAGGTGGACAGACTCACCACCGGTCAGACCGCGCCAGATTTCCTCGCTGAGCAACGGGAGTAACGGAGCTGCAATCTCAGACAGACGGACAAGAGCGGTGTACAGCGTGTTGAACGCAGCCGAATCCTCCTCCCAGAAACGCTGGCGCTGAGTACGCACGTACCAGTTCGTCAGAACATCCAGGTAATCGCGGACGTGCTCGCATGCCTTCGCGATGTCATACCAATCCAAGTCAGCCTTGACATCGGCTGCGAGCGAGCGCGTGCGTGCCAGCAGGTAGCGGTCCATCTTCGACAAGCTGGAAACCACCGCTTTGTCGTTGAGGTCCCAGGCCGTGGCCTCGTACCCCTTGCCCCCATTCGCTGCCCCCGCGTACAGAGTGAAGAAGTAGTAGGTATTCCAGATCGGCAGTAGCACCTGGCGAACCGTGTCACGGATACCCGTGTCGGTCACTATGAGGTTGCCACCGCGGACGACAGGCGAGCTCATGAGGAACCAACGCATCGCATCCGAACCGTAGGTGTCGAACACGCCGTTGACGTCCGGATAGTTGCGCAGGGACTTGCTCATCTTGCGGCCGTCATCACCCAGAACGATGCCATGCGAGACAACGTTCGTGAACGCCGGGCGGTCGAACAGAGCGGTCGCCAGGACGTGCAGGGTGTAAAACCAGCCACGCGTCTGGCCGATGTACTCGACGATGAAGTCGCCCGGGTAGTGCGACTCGAACCATTCCTGGTTCTCGAACGGGTAGTGAACCTGCGCGTACGGCATAGAACCAGACTCGAACCAGCAGTCGAGAACGTCCGGGATACGGCGCATCATCGACTTGCCCGTCGGATCATCCGGGTTCGGGCGAACCAGCTGATCGATGAACGGGCGGTGCAGGTTATCCACCTTCACGCCGAAGTCGCGCTCAAGTTCCTTAAAAGAACCGTAGACGTCTTCACGCGGGTAGTTCGGGTCATCTGAACGCCAGACCGGGATCGGCGCACCCCAGAAGCGGTTACGCGAGATCGACCAGTCGCGAGCGCCGGCAAGCCAGTTTCCGAAGATGCCGTCTTTGGTGTGCTCAGGAACCCAGGTGATCTCTTGGTTGAGTTCGACCATGCGATCACGGATAGCGCTGACGCGCACGAACCACGAGGACACAGCCTTGTAGATCAGCGGCTTACGGCAACGCCAGCAGTGCGGGTAGGAGTGAACATACGACTTCTGCTGAACCAGAACGGCACGCTTTTCTTCGGGAACGCGGGCCAGCGGACCAGTACCATCGCGCAGGTCAACGGTGATCGGCTTATTCGCATCGAACACCTGCATGCCCTGGTAGTCGGGAACTTCAGACGTGAAGCAACCGCCTTCATCCACCGGGATGACCGGTAGGATTCCGCGTTCCTGGCAGACGAACATGTCGTCTTCACCGAATGCGGGTGCGATGTGGACCAGGCCGGTGCCGTCTTCCGTCGACACGTAATCGCCGGGGATGATCGTCCAGCCGTCCGGGCCGGGAGCCGCACCCTTGGCGCGGTGATCGGCGTTGTCGAAATAGTCGAAGATCGGGAAGTAATGCTTGCCCGCAAGCTCGCTCCCCTTGAAGGTCTTCACGATCTGCGGTTCTTCGCCCAGTTCCTTCGCGTATGCGCCAAGACGCCCCTGAGCGACAACGACATCCTGGCCGGCAACCGGGGACTCGAGGTCAGCCGGAACGCGCACGACCACGTAGTCGATGGTCGGGCCAACGGCGACAGCTTCGTTCGACGGCAAGGTCCACGGGGTCGTAGTCCAGATCAGGACCAGTTCACCCTTGTCAGAGCCCTCAACAAGAGGCTCTTCGAGGCGCATACCAACGGTGACCGTGTTGTCTTGACGATCCTGGTAGACATCGTCATCCATCTTGAGCTCATGGTTGGACAGCGGGGTACGGTCGTGCCAGCAGTACGGCAGAACGCGGTGGCCCTGGTAGGCAAGATCCTTGTCATAGAGAGTCTTGAATGCCCAGATGACCGACTCCATGTAGTTCGGGTCGAGCGTCTTGTAGTCGTCGGAGAAGTCAACCCAGCGAGCCTGGCGGGTGACATAGTCTTCCCACTCGTTCGTGTAACGAAGAACAGACGAACGGCAGGCCTCGTTGAACTTCTCGATGCCGAGGCCACCTTCGCGGGTGATCTCAGTGACATCTTCGATGCCGAGGATACGCTGCGCCTCGAGTTCAGCGGGCAGACCGTGCGTGTCCCAGCCGAAACGGCGTTCAACGCGGTGGCCGAGCATTGTCTGGTAGCGACCAACAACGTCCTTGACGTAGCCGGTCAGAAGGTGACCGTAGTGCGGAAGTCCGTTGGCAAAGGGTGGGCCGTCGTAGAACACGAACTCGTTCTGACCGCCTTCGCCAGCAGGGCGCGCCTCAATGGACTTACGGAAGGTATCGTTATCGGCCCAAAAGGCCAGGGTTTCGCCTTCCATCTGCGGGAAGGACGGGCTTGCGTCCACCTCGTTGTCGCGGTGACGCGGGTAAAAGCCGTGCTTCGTCATTGTTGTCCTCGTCTGTTCGATTCACAGGGACGAGGACCAGCTTCACTGGGACCCGCGGTACCACCCCGCTTGCTCTACCACCCCGATGCGTGCGCGCCGCAGGAGCAAAGCCGCTTCTTTTATTCGCTGTAACGGGCTCACCCGTTCGGTTCTACTGTGGGCGCACTGCGAGCGCGCCCGGTTCTTCCGAAAACTCCCCGGTGATACCCCGCGCCGTGTAGCGCAGGCCGGATCAACGTTGGTGTTTATCGTAGCTGAAATTACGACTGAGAGCCGAGCCAGCCCACGTGGCTTGTCCCTCACATCCCTCCGGCGAGAGTTCAACATCAGCGGTTAGTCTGCCCGGTCACATGTTGCGTGCGACCAGCGTATTCGTTGCCTGAGCAACGGGATCCCCCTGAGCCTCGGGCTCAGTTTCCGTAGACATGGTAGGCGTTGCCTCCCCTCGCGCGCGCCGGCGAGCCCTTCTACGGCGATATAGCCACACGAAAAATAGCGTGATCGGAATAATCACGATAAGCCACGGGACGAACATGATCAGTCCATACACAAGTCCTGCGATTCCCTGAGAGAACGCCTGCCAGGATTCTTCCCATGCCGAGCTTGAGGGAACCGGAGTGATCGCTGTCGAATGGAAAGAAACCTCAAGAGTTGAATACGACACTTGGTCGGAATACCAGGCGCGCTGCGCTTTCAGACTGTCGAGTTCTTCCTGACGACTTGTGAGTTCGCGTTCTGCTTCCAAGAGATCCGATGTAGTCTCTGCCTGATCGATCAAAGTGGTAAGGCGGGCGATGGATGCTTTCAACGCTGTGATGCGAGCGTCAAGGTCAGCGACTTCAGCCCCCGCATCGGCAGTATCAGTCGATTGATCAGTGACCTTCCCCAATTCTGCAAGCTTCTGACGAGTTTCTTCGAAGCTATTTGCTGGGATCTTGAATGTTGCGTTGCCCCACGGTGAATCCGATTCTCCCTTCAGGGAAGAATGAGCAACTGAGCCACCCGCTTCAGTGACGATAGTGGAGGCATGAGCTAACGCTTCAGCGGGATCAGCAACATCGAGGCTCATATTACCGGTGACGATCACTTGAGCTTCAACCGTTGTTCCTTGCGATTCTCTGTTCGAGTCATACGAAGAGTCAGAGTCTGAGTTACTCGCCTCGCTCGAAGAGGTGCCATACTCGTAATTCTGACCCACGGGCGCCCCACTGGAGTCAGAACTCATCGTTGAGCTTGCGCAACCGGCTAAAAGCAGACTTGTTATCGCTACAAGGGCGGTGGCGACTAATGGCTTTCGCGTTGTCTGCGAGGATCGGACAAAACGGGGGGGCATGACTCCTCCTTAGCGTCGTGTGGTCTTTCATCGTATCGTCGCTACGAAGAAACGGTGCCGTATCTGAAGGAAATTAAGCCCTGATTGCAGTGAGGCGGTGCGAACCACGTGGGTTCGCACCGCCTCACTCGCCTGTATTCAACGTTCAGCTATGCAAGCCGTACGCCTTGTGGATCAGCCAGATCGGGTGAACAACGTTCGCACCCGTTGCGGTGCGCAACTGCCAACGGCACGTTTCCGTGTCGCACGCGGCCAGTTCAACGTTGACCTGCTTGATGAAGTCGAAGACAGGCTTTCCGACTGCCTGGGCAATGTCGTACTTTTCCTTTTTCATGCCGTAGGTACCAGCAATACCGCAACAAGGCTGGTTCGATTCCTTGACCTTCACACCGGGGATCAGTTCCATCAGTTCGACGGCCGGAAGGCCGAGACCCTGAGACTTCAGCTGGCACGGTGCATGGTAAGGGATGGTGATGTCCATCGGCTGGAAGTTCAGATCCAACTCGCCCTTTTCGTGCAGGTGCATGAGGAATTCGCAAATGTCCCACATACGCGAGCCCACGTCCTTCAGCTCCGGAGTATCCATCTCGAGGATCTCGTTTGCCTCATGGCGGAGCATGCCCGCACACGAACCGGAAGCGGAGATAATCGGCGCGTTGCGATTGGCCTTGCGCAGATCGTTTGTCAGCTTCGAGACGTACTTGCGGGACTCGTCGTACAGGCCGTTCGACTGCAATGCCAAACCACAGCAGCCGTGTGGCGGAACCAGAACCTCGTACCCGAGGTACTCGAGAACCTGGACCGAGTGGATCGACGTTTCGACCTCGAAGTACTGGCCTGCGCAACCGTGGAAGAAGATGACCTGGCCCTTGCGGCCAGAACCTTCCAGCGGCGTGTGCTTCTTGAACCAGCCTTCGAAGGTGCGACCGGCGGCCTTCGGCATCGGTGCGCTGCGGTGAACGCCGATGACTTTTTCCATGGCAATACGGATCGGCTTCACATCGAGCGCCCAGTTCGCGATCGGAGCAACCGGGGTCATGACGGTACCGATGAAACCGGTACGACCAATCAGGTGATCGCGAAGCGGAATGCCCTTTTCCTTCTTCATGTCGGTGCGAGCGTGGTGGATCATCTCGGTGACCTTCACGCCCTGCGGACAGACCAGCGTGCAAGTGCCGCACGACGAGCAGTAATCGATCGACGAATCGACGATCTGCCCTGCCTTGCGGTAGCGCTCTGCCTGCGGGCCGGAGTACTTCGGGCCCGGGAACAGATCGGTCACGCGCATGACCGGACACTGGGTTTCACAGATCGTGCACTTGACGCAGGAGTCGAGGGTGGAGCGCAGACCGAAGTCTTCGTCGGTCAGGGACAGTACGTTCATTTCTTCGATGGTCACTTCAGGCTCCCAAGGATCGAATCGGCGGCGCGGAGTGCGGAGGCAAGGGCAATGCCTTCACCTGACTTTTCGCGCCAACGGGTTGCGCCAGCCAGGTTTCCGCCGGCTGCGTAAACGTTGGTGTAGACGGGCTTCTTGGCTGCGTCCAGCGGGTGCATCTCATCGTCAACGTCAAGGCCGGCGAGGAAGATCGGCTGGTCGCTACCCCAGAAGTCACCGTGGAGAAGCTGGCCCTCAGCGCCGAGAACCGGCAGGCCGAGGATCGTTTCGGTGACCTTCCCGTAGGAATCCATATCGAGTGCGCCGGATTCGAAACCGCCACCAGCGAGGATGACATTCTTCGTTTCGATGCGCGTCGAGTGACCGGCGGTCCCGATCGTCACGGCGGTGACATTCTGGCCGTCAGTTTCGATGCCCTTCACGGCAGACCCGAGAATGAAGCGCGCTTCAGCCTTCACTAAAGCGGTCAGGACCTGGTTCATACGCATACCGGGGATTGATGGCGGTTGCATCGGGATCTCGAAGACCTTGTGTCCGAGCTGGTCAGCAATGTCTTTCCAGGCGTTCAGGTCATCGAGACCAAGCACGGCGGGAAGGCCGATGATTTCACCTTCGCGAACGTGAGGCTTGATGGCCTCAACCAGCTTGGTGCGCTTCTCGACTCGATCCAATGTGCGCGCATGGTTCGTACCGGTCGTATCGGCCTCGTCTGCACGCATCTCGACGTCGACGATCAACGAACGCGCCTTGATCGGTTCGCCATTCGGTGTGGTCTGGCGCGAGAGGTTTTCGGCAGCGAGGGTCGGGTAGAAATCCTTCAGTCGACGCAGACCGACGATCAGGTACGAGGCTCCGTCTGCAGGAATACCCGCTTCCATCGAGGGCTGGTACAGGCTCGTCGGACGGAGCGCACCGATCGCGGTCGGAAGCACAACGTTCTTTTCGGGATCGCCAACCAAAAGGTCAGGACCCAGGACATCCTTCAACCAGTTCGCGCTGTGAGCAATGAACTCGGGAGTGAAGTGCGTGTACGGGTGCGTCGGACGCGAGGAAATGTGCTCGGAGATCTGAGCGATCGGAGCATCCACGCGAGACTCGGAGTATCCGAGAATATCGACGGTGCCCTGGCCAAGCTGCAAACCGCCAAGCCCCTTCGTTACAACCGTGACCGAAGCGCCACCGCGAGCAAGATAAAGAGCTGCGGTAAGACCGGCAAGGCCAGCGCCAATAACAACGGCGTCTCTCATCGGGCGTCCTCCTTATTCTCGGAAGCTGATGCAGGAAAGACAAATTCCTCGCCAGGCTCGCCTTGCGCCATCGGCAGATGCTCGACATCGAGCATGCCTTCATGAATCCAGTTATCAAGCGCTGCCTGACGTAGCTGCTTGCCGTAGGTGATCGGCCATAGACCAATCCAACGGTTCTTCAAGAAGGTCTTGAACAGTTCGTTTGCCTTCTCGGAATCGATATCTCCACGTTCGTGAGCGATACCAGTTGCACGCTGGGAGCAGAAGCCACCCTGGCAGGGGCCCATGCCGAGGCGAACCTGACGACGAACGTCATCAAGCTGACCGCCCGGCAAAGCATCCATTGTGTCTTCGAGCATCTTGCGGGTGACCAGTTCGCATTCGCAGATGATCTGATCGTGGCTGGGGGCCGCGTTCTTGTGCTCGATGTCGTGTAGGCGGTGGCCGATGGTGTAGAGCTTCGGCGATGCGGTCGGGACTGCTTCACCGGCGGTCTTGCACTCGCGTTTCTCGCCCATTTCTTCACACATGATGTCGACGATGCGCTCTGCCATCAGACGGTAGGTCGTGAGCTTGCCACCGGCGATGGTAAGCATGCCGTAGACGCCGTCACGCGAATTATGGTCGATGACCGACATGCCACGAGCCATGTGGCGCGTGTCGGTTGCTGCAACACGCGAATCCTTGACCAGCGGTCGGGCACCTGCCCACGCGTGAACCGCGCGAGCCTTGCGGAAGCCGGGAACCATTGCTTCGCCAGCATCGAACATCTGCTGAACCTGATCGGCGGGGATCGTCAGCTTGTCCGGGTCGTCTGCCTTGAGGTCCGTCGTGCCGATGATGCACACCGGGTGGTCAGGAACGATGATGTCGCCGTCGGCTGGCCAGATGCAGCGGTTGAGCACCGTCTGGGTCAGGCGGAAGTTCATTGCAATCATGATGCCGGCGCCGGGGACGACGTCAACGCCGTGACAGTCAGCCATCGCGGCAATCTGACCGGCCCAGGGGCCACCACAGTTCAAAACGAACTGACATTCGATGCGAGTGTCTTCGCCGGTGCGAACGTTGTGGACGATGACTGCGCTGATGCGGTCACCTTCGCGTTCGATCTTTGTGACCTTGTTGTAGGTCATCACCTGTGCGCCGTAAGCCTCTGCGGAACGGATTGCGCCCCAGACCATCTGCCAGCCGTCGACGGAGCCGTCGAGGACCTCGAATGCACGCTTGAGCTTGGGGTCAAGACGAGGCTCACGCTTCAGTGCCTCGGCGACGCTGATTTCCTGTGCCGGCACTTTTGCCGCGGCAGCGCGCTCGAGGAATTTATCTGCGTATTCTTCGTCGTCTTGCGAGGTAACCACGAACAGGCCACCGGTTGCTTCAACTGCGTTTGAGTTGATGCGCTTAACGATTTCGTTTTCTTCTGCACACTCGGTTGCTGACTCGGGGTCGGACGCGATGTAGCGTCCACCAGAGTGGAGCAGTCCATGGAAGCGGCCAGAGGTACCTTGTGCGATGTCGAATCGTTCAACGAGGACGGTTCTAAACCCTCGCATTGCAACGTCACGGACGACACCGGCTCCGGTGGAACCACCGCCAATGACGACAACGTCAGTGTTGATCGTCTTCACCATTCGTTCCCTTCACATTTTCGCTTCGGGCTTGCACACAGCTAGCCCCTTCGCCTCTTCAATAGTGCCTTGCCTCCCCTCATTTGATTGCATTGTTCAACCCCTATGCACAAATGTTCACAACTTAGGCGTACCTCATTTTCCATTCGTAGAGAAACGCCGGAAACCTGCGCTTTTCAGGTGTGAAATGACAGATTTTCACATAACGAATGATTCGGAATTCGCACTCGGATCTGCCAGGAAAGAGCTGGGGGGCACATGGCCCCTCCGACCACTCCCCTGTTTTCGCAAAGCGATATCTACATGCTCTGCCATACAGTTAGCGCATGAGCGAAAAGATTCTGGCGCGAGTCCTAGAAACCGCAAACATCGATTCCAACGTCCGTGCGCAGGACGATTTTTATCGTCACGTCAATGGACACTGGATTGCAACGCATGAAATCCCCGCTGACCGGCCGATCGACGGCGCTTTCCACGCGTTGCGTGATCTTTCCGAAGAACGTGGTCGGGATATTTGCAACGATGCTCTTGCCGGCACTCTTGATGACACGGACGCCACTCTTATTGCTACCCTCTGGGGTGCATTTATGGATGAAAACGCGATTGAGGAAGCAGGCATTACTCCCCTGTTTCCCTTCTTCGAGGCCATCGATCACGTAACTACGCGCGAAGAACTTGATGAATTGACTGGCACGTTGATGGCCGGTGGCGCCGATTCTTTCTTTGGGGCCTACAGCGGTACGCATCCGCATAATTCCGATGCGCGCATTATGACCTTTGTCCAAGGCGGAATAGGTCTTCCGGACGAGGCCTACTATCGCGAAGATTCATATGCACCCATCCGCGATGCCTACGTTTCTCACCTCGAGAAACTCGCATCGTTGGCCGGTATTGGTGAAAACTCTGCCCGGGTTGCGCGCCTGATTATGGATCTCGAAACGCGTTTTGCTTCGCATCACCGCAGTGCCGTGGATAACCGCAATCCCCTCCTGTCTGATAACCAGATGACGTGGCGCGAATTTGTTGCCAGTGCGCCTGGGTTCAATTGGGATGCGTGGGCGCGCGGCCTGGGTTGGCAGATCGGGGACGAGGCCCAGATCAGCGTGTCTCAACCCGATTTCTTTGCCGGATCGGCGCAGATTTGGGGCCAGACTCCGATCGAGGATCTGAAGATCTGGTCAAAGCTCTCCGTACTGGATGCGCGGATCGGTCTGCTTTCTTCGGAGTTTGTCGAAGAAAACTTTGATTTCTATGGCCGTACCTTGTCAGGCACACAGGAACTGCGACCTCGTTGGAAGCGTGCACTCGGCCTCGTTGAATCTGTTGCCGGCGAATCGCTGGGGCGCATCTGGGTGTCACGACACTTCCCGCCAGAGTCCAAGGAACGCATGGATCAGTTGGTCGAAGGGCTATTGAATGCCTACGGCGAAGCAATCACTACATGTGACTGGATGGGCGAAGAGACAAAGAAGCGGGCGCTTGAAAAGCTCGCAACCTTCCGCCCGAAGATTGGGTATCCACCGAAGTGGCGCGACATGTCGGGGCTCGTCATTGAACAGGGTGATTCTCTGGTTGACGCCGTGACAAAGGCCTACCAGTTCGAGACCACGCGAGAACTACGTAAGCTCGATGAGCCAGTCGACCGCGACGAGTGGCTGATGACTCCTCAGACGGTGAACGCTTATTACCACCCTGCGATGAATGAAATCGTCTTCCCTGCCGCGATCTTGCAACCACCGTTCTTCGATCCCGAAGCTGACGATGCAGTGAACTTTGGTGCAATCGGCGCAGTTATCGGACACGAGATCGGGCACGGCTTCGATGACCAGGGCTCACGGTATGACGCTCAGGGCAACCTTGAAAACTGGTGGAGTGACACCGACCGCGAGCTCTTCGAGCAGATCACGAGCAAACTGGTCGAACAGTACGACACACTCACTCCCCTAGATTTGGCTCAACTTGCGGTCTATGATCTGGATGCCGGCGAAGATACGCAGGTGGAAGAAGAGTCTTCACCTGTTCCAACGGTGAATGGTGCACTGACCCTGGGCGAGAATATTGGCGACCTTGCTGGTCTGACGATTGCATGGAATGCGTGGGTTGCCACGTTGAGTGAACAAGGCTTAACTATTGATTCTGCCCCGGTGATTGATGGTCTGAGCGGAGCCCAACGCTTCTTCTACGCGTGGGCACGAGCGTGGCGAACCGCGTCACGCCCAGAGTTTGCTCTGCAGATGCTGGCGATCGATCCTCACTCGCCCGCAGAGTTTAGATGCAATCAGATTGCACGCAATATGGATCAGTTCCACGAGGCCTTCGATGTCTGTCAGGGCGATCACATGTGGCTTGATCCCTCACAGCGTGTTCACATCTGGTAAAACTCCGCTTCATTTCTACCGTGGCGAACAGCCATCGGTCTGGGACTATTCCCCGTTCACGACTGATCACTCTGGCGGGTCATGCTTGCTTTTTCATTGTCAAATGTGCGTCAAAGGTCGTTCAGTGAAAAGATAGGATCAAGTATTTCTTTGTTTACGTTCCTCTGAATTGAAAGGGCATCATGCCGGGATTGAACCTTACCCGCGAAGAAGCAGCGACACGCGCGGAGATCCTGTCCGTTCACCACTACGACATCACGCTGGATCTGACGCGTGGCGCCACTGATTTTGGTTCCACGACGCGCATCGAGTTCGATGCGACCGCCGGCGCCTCGACCTTCGCTGACTTAGTTTCAAACAACGTCCGTTCGATTCGTCTGAATGGTCAGGAAATCCCCACCGAGGCTCACACTGACCACCGCATCGCGCTGGACGATTTGGCTAAGCACAACGTTCTTGAAGTTGAAGCTGACTGCCAGTACATGCACACCGGCGAAGGCCTGCACCGTTTCACCGATCCGGCTGACGGCGAAGACTACTGCTACTCCCAGTTTGAGGTTCCGGATGCTCGCCGCGTCTACACGACCTTCGAGCAGCCTGATCTGAAGGCAACCTTCGCTCTGACCGTCAGCGCTCCCGCTGGCTGGCTGGTGTTCTCGAATGCTCCGACTCCTAAGCCCGAGGTTGATGGCACGACGTGGATCTACCGTTTCGCTGAAACTGAAAAGATGTCGACGTACATCACCGCGATTATTGCTGGCCCGTACAAAGGCGTTACCGATTCACTGGTGTCCTCTGACGGTCGCACAATTGATCTGGGCGTGTACTCTCGCGCGTCGCTGGTCGAGCACCTCGACACTGATCGCATCATTGACACGACCCGCAAGGGCTTCGCTTTCTTCGAGAAGCAGTACGGCATCGCCTACCCCTTCACGAAGTACGATCAGATCTTCGTTCCTGAATACAACGCTGGCGCAATGGAGAACGCGGGCTGCGTGACCTTCCGCGATTCCTACGTGTTCCGTACTCGCCCGACTGCTGCTCAGCTTGAGACCCGAGCCAACACGATTCTTCACGAGCTCGCCCACATGTGGTTCGGCGACCTGGTGACGATGAAATGGTGGAACGACCTCTGGCTGAACGAATCCTTCGCTGAGTTCATGAGCCACCTGGCTCTCACTGAGGGCACCGAGTTCACCGATGCATGGACAGGCTTCATGCTCCGCAAGGACTGGGGCTTGAAGCAGGATCAGCTGCCCACGACTCATCCGATTAAAGCTGAAATCCGTGACCTCGCGGACGTTGAGGTGAACTTCGATGGTATTACCTACGCAAAAGGTGCATCCGTTCTGCGTCAGCTGGTGTCCTACGTTGGCCGCGAAGGATTCTTCACCGGTCTGCACGAATACCTGACCGCTCATTCCTACGCGAACGCGACGCTCACCGACCTTCTGGGTGAACTCGAGAAGGCTTCAGGCCGTGACCTCAAGGCATGGTCGAAGGTCTGGCTGGAAGAAGCAGGCGTGACCCTGCTCCGCCCCGAAATCAACGTCGACGACAACGGCACAATCTCCGAACTCGCTGTTGTGCAGGAATCCTTCTCTGAAGGTTCCTCGTTGCGCCCGCACCGCATGGCCGTCGCCGGTTACTCGGCCACTGAAGATGGTTCTTTGAAGCAGGTCTTCCGGCAAGAGCTCGATGTTGACGGCGCACGCACCGTTGTTCCTGCTGCCTCTGGCCTTGCTCGTCCCCAGCTGATTCTGCTGAACGACGGTGACCTGGCATACGCGAAGATCCGCATGGACGCCGAGTCCCTCGAGTTCGCAACAAAGAACATTGCGTCGATCACCGATTCGCTGACCCGTGGCGTCATCATGGCGTCCGCATGGGATATGACCCGCGATGGTGAGATGTCGGCACGCTCCTACTTGGATCTTGCTCTTGCGGCGATCCCGGGTGAGACGAATATGTCGATGCTCCAGCTGACGATCCGTCACATCGAAGAAGCAGTTCGTACCTTTGTTGCTCCGGCCGAGCGTCAGGCTGCCCTCGAAAAAGTTGGTGGCGCACTTCTGGACCTTGCTGTTGCAGCTGCTCCGGCATCAGACGAACAAAACATACTGATCCGCGCAGCCGCTCACGGTGCTACCACCGCCGAGCAAGGCGAGCAACTCCGAGCAATCTTCGCAGGTGAAAAGGTTCTTGAAGGCCTCGATCTTGACCTTGATTGCCGTTGGGTACTGCTGATCGCACTGGTTCGCCTGGGTCTTGCCGGCGAAGCAGAGATCGTGGCTCTCGAAGCTGAAGATGGCACGATGACCGGCCACCAGAACGCAGCATGTGCTCGCGCAGCCGTGGAAGACGCAACCGTCAAGCGCAACGTCTTCGACGCGGTCATGACGGATCTGTCGATCCCGAATGACACTCGCTGGGCTATGGTTTCCGGCTTCTGGACGCAGGCTCGCACAAACCCGGCTCTGTACACTCAGTTCGTTGCCGACTACTTCAACCTGATCGAACGCGTGTGGGCAGAGAATACATTCCACACTGCTGAGGACATCGCGATCCTCATGTTCCCGACCGACATTGCTGGCTACGCCGAAGGCGTGGACATCGTCGCTGCCGGTCAAGAGTGGATCGCGTCGCACACCGAGGTGTCCGCTGCTCTGGTTCGCATCATCCGCGAGCGCGTTGACGTTGCTCGCCGCCAGATTGAAGCTCAGAAGGCTGACGTCTGATTCAGGTCTCTAAGCTGAAGGAAGGGGCCCCGAACCGTTACGGTTCGGGGCCCCTTCCACTCTGCACCTCGTGATGACTAGCGCAGAATACGTCGCCTCAGCTTCGTAGCATCGTCACTGAGCCGGAGTCGGCATCGACAAGCGTGCACAATGAAGTGTCAGGTACGCGATCTCATCGGTCGACAAAGAAGAACCGAGTCTCAGCTCGACCAGTGCTGCGATTGTCTTCGCACACGTGTTTTCTTTCGGATATGAGTCAACGATTGATTGAACGACTGCACGCATGTGGTGCTCGAGAGAACGAGCAGCTACCTTCACCCTGTCACACCTGAGATGTTCTTCAACCGCGCACAACGTGGGCAACCTGCCACGCCTCGATATGTTCAGCCGGCGAGCGCACTAGCAATCTGAGGTAGTACCTCAGACGTGCCTGCCTCAATCCGAACGTCGGCGAAGCGATCCACGGCTGTCACTCCCCTATTCACTACGATCAGGGCAGCACCTGCACGCATGGCCTCGTGAACAACCCACAAGCCGGTGGAGACGGCGAGTGACGTGCCCGCGACCAACACAACATTGCACGACGCGGCCATATCGAGGGATGGACCGAACGCGGACTCGGGCAGCCCTTCGCCGAACATGACGATGGACGGCTTCAGCATTCCGCCACAGCGTTCACAGTACACGGGAGTGAACGTGCAGACTTCGGCTAAGTCGCGACGGGCATCGGGGGTGATATCGACGTGCGCGGGATCGGTTTCTTCGACGAGGTCCGGATTCAACGCACGCAACCGCACGGACAATGCTGCGCGGGGCGTGACGGATCCACAGCTCAGGCATTCAACCGTGTCGTAACGTCCGTGGAGCTCCCAGACGTTACGCGTTCCAGCGCGCGCGTCCAGCCGGTCGACGTTCTGCGTGGAGACGCCCAGCAGATGTCCGGATGCTTCCATCGTGGCAAGCGCCCGATGCCCATCGTTGGGCTGGCAGTTTTCGAGGATTTTCCACGTCGCTTCATTGCGATACCAGAGCCAGCGATACCACACGGGGTCGGACGTAAACATGTCGACATCAACTGGGGTTGTAGGGGTTGAGCCGGTGCCTCGATAATCCGGCAGGGACGAGTCGGTGGACATTCCCGCGCCAGTCACCGCCAGAATTCGACCACCGCGCGCAATGTCGATTGCTTCTTCGACGCTTCCTTGCATCGTCATTCCTCCCCGCGAACACTTTTCTCCGTTGTACCACCATCAGGAGTGGCATGTTGGTGCGTTATGAGATTGGGCGGATGCAAATGCCAGCCACTTTTGCGTCATTCGGCCACCGTTCAGGTACGAGGCCGCCTGCTCTTACACTTCGTCGTCAACGAATACGGGAGCGGATGCTCGCATGCCAATGATGCCCATCAAGAGAGCCATGATCGTCAGGAAGATCAGAACAGGAGTAGTCGAATCGGTTGCTTGAAGCACCATGCCAACAATGATCGGACCGAATGCTGCGACAATATATGCGCCAGGCTGAGTCATACCCGACAGGCGCGCGGTCATCGATGCAGTGCGAGCGCGCGCAGGGATCAGAGTGACGCAGAGCGGGAACATGAAGCCGCCGATCGACAGCAGCGTCACCCACAGCCAGGGAGAGAAGGTTGGAGCAAGCAAGAGGCCGAGATAACCGGAAGCAGTCAGCACCCCGAAGAGCAGAGAGACAAGAGGCAAGTTCTTCACCGAGTCAACGATCTTCGGCATAATCAAGCCACCAACAAGTGTCCACAGGTTGATGGCTGCGACCATCGCAGCTGCGCTTGTTCGGTCGACTCCCACCATTGTGAGAATCGTTGGAAGCTGACCAAATTGAACATAGGCATTCAAAGATTGAAGGCCAAACGCGACCATCAACGCCACGGCGGTTGGTGACGTCATCAGGCTCCGCCTGTTGGTAGCTGAGGGCGATGACGACTGGGGGGCCTCGTCCCCTGTCAGCAGCGTAGAAGACTCAGGTACGGGCCCAGAAGAGTGAGCGAGTGGCGGAGTGTCTCGACCGACACTCTTCCAGACGAGAAGCCAGACGAACACTGCCAACAGTGCACACGGTGCCCAGATGAACAGCGCGGTTCGCCAGCCGGATGAATCAGGCCCCCCAATCGGCGCGCTGAGGAAGGAACCCGCCGCGCCACCCAGCGGGAGAACGCTACCGTAGACCGTCAGAAGCAGAACCGTGCGACCAGCTTTGTGCAGTTTGATCCACGCTGGCACGATGACATTAGCGACGGCGGGACCAGCAAGTCCAGCAACACTGAGCAGGAGGAACGCCCAGTAGTTCGACACGAGGGGACGCACACCCAAGCCGATGGTTGTCACGGCCATTGCGACGGTTACGACGCACGTCAGTCCGAAGCGCTTTGACAGTGGAACTGCCAGTACGCCAATGAGAGCAAAGACAATACACGGCAACGCGGAGAGCAGACCAACCGCCATCGCTCCCACTCCAAAAGTGGATTGGACACCAGTCAGGACAGGCCCGAGCGATGTTGCTCCGACGCGCATCGAGGGTGAGATCGTGAGGACAGCAACCAGCGCCATCACGGTCGACAGTGTGGAAACGCGCCGTGGCTTCACACCAGTCGACGAAGATACGCCTTCGGGTCTGGCGGTCATGTCGCGCTCAGAAGAACTCATACATCCAGGGTCGCATTGTGCGTTGTGGGCGCGCAAACTTGCCCGCGATTGCTTGGTCACAGTCGCACCCTTAAAGTTCAGCGTGCGCACAATCAGGTCACGCCTGCACCCGCACTGTCCGTTTGTGCTCCACCTTGTGTTCCACCTCGATTCCCCTGCGTCACGGGCTACAGTTTGCCTATGACCCACAGCGTTTCACCCTCTGATCGCACGCCCGGAGCAGATTCCATATGGTGGCACGTGTACCCGCTGGGAGCGTGTGGCGCGCCGATTCGCGACGGTGATCGGACAGAAACCCCGCGCCTGCGAATGTTGATCAACTGGTTGGATTATGCCGCCGAGCTTGGTGCGACGGGACTGCTACTCGGCCCGATCTTTGATTCGGCGACGCACGGATACGACACGCTCGACTATTTCCGTATCGATCCGCGTCTGGGCAGTGTCGAAGACTTCGACGCGCTGGTTGAGGCATGCCATGCTCACGGAATGAACATCATGCTCGATGGCGTATTTTCGCACGTCAGCGACCAGTATCAGCCTCTGCGCGCGGTTCTTGAAGCCGGCAAGGATCCCGTTTTCGGAACGCCCAATTCCCCTGATGCTCCCCTATTCCACATTGATTGGGAGTCCGACGGTGGCCCCTACCCCTGGTTCTTTGAAGGGAACCAGGACCTCGTGCGCTTCGACCACACGAACGCGTGCGTCAAGGATTTTGTTCAGCAGGTAATGGAGTATTGGTGTGCCCGTGGCATCGATGGGTGGCGACTTGATGCAGCATATTCCGTTCCAACTGAGTTCTGGGCAGACGTGTGCGACCGAGTCCGGGCCTCGCACCCCGATACTTTCTTCCTCGGCGAAGTCATTCACGGTGACTACCCCGCGTTCGTTGGGGATGCCCACGTTGATACGGTCACGCAGTACGAATTGTGGAAGGCAATGTGGTCGTCGATCACGGATAAGAATTTCTTTGAGCTCGATTGGACGCTGAAACGCCACGGCGAATTCTTAGAGACGTTCGTTCCGCAGACGTTCGTGGGCAATCATGACACGACGCGCATCTCGTCTCTGCTTGGCGCCGATGGCGGACTGGTGGCGCAGGCGATCATCATGACGCTGGGTGGTACACCGTCGATCTACTACGGCGATGAGCAGGGCTTCACGGGGGTGAAAGAAGACCGCCAGTTCGGCGATGACGCGGTGCGTCCTCCCCTGCCCGCATCTCCCGGCGAATTGCTAGGGTTTGGGCACACAACCTACCAGGCATTGAGGTCGCTGGTCTGGCTACGTAGAAAGCGTCCGTGGCTGACCCGTGCACTCACAACAACCGTCACTGTCGCTAACACGAGCTACTCCTACCGCTCATGCGCCCCAGGCGATGATTCCACCTTCGTGGATGTCCATTTGTCAATCGACGAGGCCGGAACCGCTCACGCCCTCATCCTGGACGAGGCCGGGCACACACTCTGGCAGAAATAGCTGTTCTTAGTCCCAAGGATTGACGAGCTCTACACCAGCCCCCTGAAAATCCTTGGCGTTCGAAGTTGCAAGAACTGCCACACGCGTCACGCACATAGACACAATCTGGCGTCAAGAACACTAATCGGTCGCCCCAGCGTGTTCCGACGCGTGACAACATGGAAGTACTCGGTCGTAGCTGCCGAATTGAAGTTAAAGACCAGATGAGATCTGCTGGCGAGACAATCAAGAGCACTCACAATGCTGGATGTGGCCGAAAAATGACATCGCTTTCAACGCTGGATATTGTCGCAACGATAATTAGCAGAAAGAACGATAATCAGCAGAAAGATTCCGGGGAAGACCGAGGCCATTCGTTGGATCATGATGTCTCCTCTCAACAACGTTCTGAAGCGGAGAGGTGGTTCGCATCAGTATCTCGGAAGGTAGCCTTATGAGGGAAGTCCCGTCCAATTCGTGAGGTGATCCGATGCAACGCTCGCAGGCCCTTGACCTGTCCGCGCGTTTCGCTGATCTACTGCCACTTTTGCTTCGAGATTATGCGACTTCCACTGACGCGGACACACCTGCTGGCGCCGACGGTAGCAATACTGGTGTCTTCTCGCGCAATATTGTGTGGGCGACCCAAGACTATGAGGATCTGGGAATCCATGCTGATCAGCAGATCACCCTTGATGTTTTGAACGCGAATCCTGGCTTGATTACTCCGCGCACAACGAAGGCGCGTGACGCTCAGGCTGTTCGGACGAAAGAACGCGCTGAGATTTTCACTCCGGCGTGGCTGGTGAACTTTCAAAATGATGTCGTGGATCATGCGTGGTCTGGAGTCCACGAGCCTTGTGATGATGCGATCCTGGATGCGTCTGCCAGCATATTGCGTCCGCTCCGACCAACGCTTCCCACGTTCAACGATATGTCTGACAGAGCGTGGGAAAACTACGTGGATCGTCGGGTACTTGAAATCGCGTGTGGGGAGGCTCCGTATTTGACCAGCCGATATGACGCTACGACGGGCGAACCGATTGGCCTTGGTGGGCGCGTTGGGTTTTTAGACCGCAAGTTGGCAGCTATTCCCGTTTCATTGGGTGACGAGGCCGCAACGCTTAATTGGGCGTTGCGCGCATTGAGGGCGACCTTCGGATTCGAGCTTCAGGGTGATTCTTTGTTGCTTGCGCGCCTGAATCTTCTGGCTTCGTTTGATGAAGCAACATCGGCTCTGCTTGGGCGTTCTCTTGTCACAGACGAACTGACCGAAGTAGCTCATGAAATTGCCCGAAACGTCTGGCAGATGGATGGGCTGACGTTGAAGTCTCCGTCTGGGGCGGATGTTGTTCCTCCTGTTGACTCCTTTGACGTTACGGTCGCCAATCCGCCGTATCAGAAGGCGATGGCTGACACTAGCGATCGTCAGATTTACCCGGACTTCATGGATTTTGCGTTTAGGGTGTCTCCTCTGGCGTGTTTCGTAACGCCGGCTCGCTTCTTATTTAATGCTGGAAAGACTTCGAAGAAGTGGAATCGTCAGGTTCTTTCAGACCCGCATGTGAGCGTGTCTTTGTTTGAGGCGGATAGTCGACGCGTTTTTCCTGCTGCTGAAGTGAAGGGCGGGATCGCTGTCACGCTACGGGATACGAACGTTTCTTTGACCCCGATCGGCTCGTTCATTCCTGACCATGAGTTGCGTTCGATTGTTGCTCGAGTTCATGCGGTCGCTGACAGTTTTCTTGATCAGATTGTGTTTGCTCCCGAGAGCTACCGGTTCACTTCGGTGTTGCATGTCGAGCATCCACAGGCGATTGAACGTGTTTCTGCGGGGCATTCGTTTGATATGACGACGAATTGTTTCGATGTGTTGCCTGAGATTTTTCACGATGTTGCCCACAGAGGAATGATCGGAGTACTTGGCCGGCAGAATAATCGCCGGCTTGTAAAGTTTATTGATCGTCGTTACGTGCGCGATCATCCAAATTTGGATGCGTGGAAAGTTGCGCTGGCGAAGTCGAATGGCACAGGCAAGTTGGGTGAAGTTCTTGCTCCTCCTGTTCTGTTGCCCCCTGGTTTCGCTCATACGCAGTCATTCGTTTCTATCGGCGCGTTTGGGACGCGTAAGGAAGCTGAAGAACTAGCGACGTTTTTGCATACGAAGTTCGCGAGGCTTCTTCTTGGGTCTTTGAAGGTGACGCAGGATAACAAGCGCGCGGTGTGGGCGAATGTGCCGAACTTGGTGAGCAAGGCTCCGGCTGATTTGAGCATCGATTGGGGGTCTTTAGTTCCAGTGATTGATTCGCACTTGGCTGATTTCTTTGGGCTGTCGGAAGCTGAAAAGGCTTTCGTGAACGAGCGGGCTCAGGAGATGCCTGTTCGTACTTTAGTATGTGAGGGCTTACGCGAATGAATATCTGAATTTTGCTTTTGCGCTGCTTCTCAATATGATTCGCCGCGCTAAAGCTCCTGTCGCATTGTCTCTCTGGCACACCGTGGCCTCGATGGCTCAGTACAATGACGGCGGTAAGGAGATGCCTTGTCATGACGACATTCGACGTATCAAGGTCTGTACGTTCACCATCCCTGGTGACGACGTCAGCCACGATGGGTTTCGAGCCCCATCAGTCCTCCTGAGGTGCTCTCCATTCGTACACTGCTCACCTAGAGAAAAGCTCGTAGAGCTCACCTCAGGTGGTGAATATTCCGAGCCTCCCCGTTTTTTTCGACGTCGCAATCAATGTAGCAGTTGTAGAACAACGGCAGCTGATCCAGCAACCTCAGCAATGGTCTGTGTTGTCGAGACAACCGCATCACGAAGCATTACTCCCAGCGTTTCCACTTGTTCGAACGGATCTTTGTCCGCATTTGGCCACGTGTACGGGTCGTCACAGACCAGAGCCCAATCAATAAAGTCGACTTCATGATTACCCGGAAGAGCGATCGCTTGATATGGAGCTGAGTCAACCAAACCTATCGCCCGTTCGAGAACCTCAAGCGACTGCAGACCACCATCAATGTAGTCACCCAAGAAGACCAACTGGTCGTCAGCACCCAAGCCAATACGCGCAAGGGCATCTTCTCATGCATCGAGATGCCCGTGAATATCGGACATCACATATCTGATTCCCTTCGCCACTCCTCACACGAGTCACAATCTCATGATGCTTAGCACCTACCTTCTTAGGCTAACGACAACCATGTAGCAACCGATTGGCAAGACGTGAAGAGGCGTGGCAACAACCTACAGAAATACGCACGCAATAACCCAGGCGACTGACTACACCGTCATTGAACGCGTAATGCCTATACACTTATTCCTCCAAGGACGCGCAGTCGCATAAAGATCTACTTTGGCGAAGCGTAAGGCTTCAAAACATCTGATCAAGAACGCAGATGCGCGGTTGAAGCCGCGTAGTCACACACTGAAATGTAGCGATCGCGGACTTCATCCCAAGACAAGTGCCCCTGGGGATTCACCGTTGCCAAAACTGACGGCTGTTGATCACGCGCCACGATGACCACGTCACCCGTCGTAATCGCAGACAACGCTTGAATACAGGCCCCTCGTGCTGTCGCTTCAGGCTCACGAATCACATCGATAGACCGCCCCAGCAGATCAGCGATGATCTGCGTATAGGCAGCCGATCGTGCACCACCGCCTACAGCAATCGCACGCCCATCGGTAGACACACCAGACTGATGAATCGCATCCAAGCCTCGCAGTAGTCCAGCAATAACCCCAACGAAGATCGCCTCCGCAAACCGCTCACGAGTCATATCACTGGTTAAACCAGCAATCACACCAGTCGTACCCGGATACGCTGGCGAACGCTCCCCATCAAGGTACGCAGCAAAAACAGGGAACGGATCATGGGAGCGATACGCATCCAATGCCAGCTGATCAAGTTCCTGCACAGAAACTCCCAGCAGACGCGCAGCCCAATCCGTTACCTTCGTGCAGTTCAACGTGCATGCCAGAGGCAAGTAGCCACCCACAACGTTCGCAACACCATCCACGATTCCAGATGTAACGGGAACGCTACTGGACGTGTACACAACGCCACTGGTGCCCAAGCTGAAAACTACGTCACCGTCATTGATTCCAAGTCCCAGAGCAGCCATATGTTGGTCACCACCACCGACGGTTACAACCGCATCAGTGGGTAGCCCCAGCAAGTTGGCAACGTCAGGAAGGACGGTTCCAGCCACATCATTGGGCTGACCGACCCGCGGGAACAATGATTCCCACGTCAACACGTCGCCGAAGCATCCGCGTAGCAATTCGAAATCATAGGAATTCGACTGCGAATTAAAGTAGCCGGTGCCAGAAGCTTCCGAACGATCTGTGACTGCTTCACCCGTCAGCTTGAAAACCAAGTAATCGTGAGGCAACAGAATACGGTGTAGGCGTGCAATCGTGGCCGGCTCATTCTCAATAAGCCATGCGAGCTTACCGATCGTGAAGGCAGCAGTCGGGACAGAACCAACCCTCTGCGCCCAATAGTCGGCGCCAAATCGAGTAATAAGCGCATCAATCTGAGGCGCTGATGTTGTGTCATTCCACAACTTCACAGGACGAATCACATGGTTGTCCCCATCCAGCGGAACAAGACCATGACACTGACCGCTGACACCAATCGCACGAACAGCCTGCAGATCAATATCAGCTTTCATCAGATGGAAAGCCTGAACAAGCGCCTCCCACCAGTCATCGGCATTCTGTTCTGAAACAGGCGGAGTCGTAGACGCCAACGGCAGGCGTTGTCGCGCTACAACTTCAAAATCCTCAACGCGTCGGGCTTCAACCGTGCACGACTGCGTAGAAAGATCAATGCCGATGACCAGGCGATCGTTAGTCATTTCGATTCCTGCTGGCGTAGAATCTCTTCAGCACTCTTGCCCACAAATCCCGCGGGATGGAGCGACAAGGACTCGGAAACATCCCATTCATTCAGCTTCATCATGGTACGAACAAGCGCGTCGCCCCACACTGCGGCAAGCAACGTTGACCCCATTGCAATCACATTTTCGGGGTCTCCGCCTTCATCAGTGTGAAGGTGAACAAACACATCACACAAAGAGGCAAAGGTCGATTCGGGGTGCTCCCCTAGTCCAATGAGCTTCGTTCCCTTGTCGTGGACCAGCTTGCACAGATTATTGATTTCATCGGACTCGCCGCCCTTCGAAATCGCGATCAGCACGTCCGTGGGTTCAATGGCGCCCATTGTGCCGTGCAAAGCATCCATGGCGTGAACGAACAAGCCGGGCTTGCAGGTGACGGACAAGAGGTGGGCCAGGCGTCGTGCAATCGTGGACGAGGTTCCGCTACCGGTTACGATAACCTTTCCAGTGCACTCTGCGAGCAGGTGGACTGTTTCGACGAAAGAATCTGTGAATTGGTCGGCAACCTTGCCGATAGCGCTCAGCTCGCTACTCGCTTCGTTGCGTCCAAAGACGATAAGCTCTTCGTCAGTCATTGAAACGGTCAGGGTCATTGTTTATTCACCTTCAGCTAAATATACGTGTGAGGTTTGGTTCGTAGCGTCGTCATCGCTTTCGTGCCATGCCAACGTACGAAGTGTTGCGATATCCAGTTCCGCAGCATCCAGAGGACCGGCCACAACCTGTCCCCCAACAAAGACGAGCACGCGATCTGCAACGTCCAAGATCTCTTCTTCTTCGGAAGAAACCATGACGACCGTGCGATCGTCTTCGTGGGCAAGTTTCCGCAAAAGAGTATGGATATCGGACTTTGCGCCGATATCAACGCCTTTACTGGGCTCATCGAGCAACAGGATCTCCGGATCCTGCATCAATGCGCGGGCAATAATCACCTTCTGCTGGTTGCCACCAGACAAGGAAGTAATCGGCGACTGCGGGTCACCTTTAATACCTGTTGATTCAAGTAGCTCGTCCGTGGATTCAACCAGCTTCTTGTTGTTCAGGTATGAGAAAGAGGAGAACTTCTTAAGAACCGGAAGCGAAGCGTTCAAATAGCTGTTCATTTGGGGAACAATGCCATCTTGCTTGCGTTCTTCGGTCAAGAATGCGATTCGATGCTTCATCGATTCACGTGGAGTCTTCGGCAGAAAACGCTCACCATCGGGCATCACAATCGCACCGGATGTAGCCGGATCAATACCTGCGATTGCACGCAGGCACTCTGAGCGTCCAGAACCGCCAAGGCCGTAGATGCCGAGGATCTCCGAAGAACGTGCTTCGAAGGAAACACCGTTCAACAGGTGTCCTTTGAGGTTTTCAACCGTCATCTTAACGGGATGATCGCTGGTCTTTTCACGCTGAACTTCGACACGCTCTGCGTGATCTGCGCCAGCAATTGCGGCAACAACAGCGTGACGATCAATGCTCTCAACTGAGGAGTCAAGCAGAACTTTGCCGTTCATTAAGGCAACGATACGATCTGCAACTCCGTAGAGTTCGTCAAGCTTGTGGTTGATTATCAATACACCAATGCCACGTTCACTTGCGATCTTGCGGATATAAGCCAAGAGCTCCGTAACCTGGTCACCTTCAAGTGCCGTCGTCGGCTCGTCAAGCAGCAGGTACTTTGTTTCACGACTTGAGGCAATCGCAATTTCTAATAGCTGACGAACTGCGACCGGGTAGGAACCAACCAAACGATCCACGTCAACGTCGATGCCGAACTCATCTACGAGTTCTTGAGCACCCTTCTTCATCTTTGCCTGGTCGAGAGAAAATGGGGCGCGACGAGGCTCACGCCCAAGCCATACGTTCTGGGCAACCGTCAGGTTAGGAAGCAGTGACAGTTCCTGGTAGACGGTCGAGACGCCTGAATCAATGGCTTCCGAGGGGGAAGCAAAATCAACGCGTTGCCCGTTGATACGAAGCGTGCCACCAGACTGCTTGTGCGCTCCAGACAAAACTTTCAAGAGCGTCGACTTGCCTGCACCGTTATGGCCAACAAGGCCGACAATCTCACCGGGGTGCAATGTGAGGGACACACCCAGGAGCACAGGTACCCCAGAATAGTCCTTTGTGATTTCACTAGCCTCGAAGCTTCCAGCGCCCCTGGGCATGTCCTTCATTGCCATGTTGTTCAGCCAACCTCTCCAGCTGCAGGGGTTTCACCATTGCGGAACATCTTCAGCGGACGGAGAATCTCGGACTCAACCGTCTCGCCCTTCACGTATGCAGCGATCTGCTCAACAACGCGCTTACCGTAGTCAGCAGGTTCCTGTGCCACACATGCCGGGTATGCATCGGTGGTCGTGATTTCAGGTGCGCAGAAGCCGTAGACCTTCACGTCGCGACCCGAAGCCTTGACGGCTTCAATCGCGCCCTGTGCTGCCGGGCCAGTCGAAGCGAAGATGACATTCATATCCGGGTTGCCCTGTAGCATTGCTGCGGTGACGTCCAGGGAGTCGGTGACCTTCACGTTGCCGTCAACAGTGGCAACGACCTTTGCGTTCGGGTTCTCGGCGATCGCTTCCTGGAAGCCTTCGTCACGAATAACAACCGGAACCTCATCGGGTTCGGTGACCAGACCAATGTTCAGAGCAGTGTCGGTGCCCATGTCTTCAAGGACAACCTTTGCGGTGTCAATGCCCCCCTGCTTGTTATCTGCACCCAGGTACTGGATGACCGTTGCGTTCTGTGCCTTCAGAGCATCTTCGTTAACAATAATGTTGACGGTGAATACGGGGACACCAGCGTCATTCGCGGCGCGAACAATTGCTGCTGCCGGCTCGGACTTCACGGGGTTCAGTGCCAGCGCACACGGCTTCTTCTGCAGTGCAGCTTCTGCCTGAGCGAGCTGCTGCGCATCGTCGTCGTCTGCAATCTGAACTTCAGCAGTGAAGCCGTTGTCAGTTCCAGCGGTTTCAAACCCTTCCTTCATTGCAACGTAGTAAGGGTTGGTCTGGTTCGGAAGCAGAACTGCAATCGTCGGATTGTCTGACGAGCACGATTCCGGCAGAGTTGCCGATGCACCCGAGCCTGCTGCATTGCCACTGGCTGGGGTGTTGCTCCCCGTGCCCGTATCGATACCACCACATGCGCCAAGAGTGAGTACTGCTGCAGTGACAACTGCGGTAGTACCAAGCTTCTTGCGAATAGACATCATTGTCCTCCTTGTTGTGTTCTCTGCGTGAAGAGACGTTCTGTTATTTCAGCCGATTGCTGAAACAAGTCAGTGGGATGGGGTCGGCTGAGAAGTATCAGCCTTTGAGCTTTCTTTTCTTAGTTTTAAGCGAGAAGTCAGGGTGTTCAGGCCAGCCTTGTTGGTATCAAGCAGGACACCACCAAGAATGATCACGCCGATGACGAGTGGCTGCCAGTAAGAGTCGACGCCGATAACGTTCATGCCGTTCGAAACGGTAGCGATCAAAAGCGCACCGATGAATGCACCGAGAATCGTGCCGACGCCGCCGAAGAGGCTGACGCCACCAACAACTGCCGATGCAATCGAGTAGAACTGCTCGGTGCCCGAGCCTGCTGTCGGATACCCAACCATCAAACGAGAAGCCGTAATGATGCCACCAAATGCTGCGCACACACCGGAGATGACGTAGACCAGAATCGTGGTCTTCGCGATATTGATGCCGGCAAGACGTGCAGTTTCACGGTTGCCACCAACTGCGTAGATGTGAAGACCTGTTGCGGTGTGACGCAAGAAGTAGCTGATAACCAGTGCCGCGATAATGACCATGATGATCGGGACCGGGACGGAGAAGATCTTGCCACGACCGAAGACCGCGAAGAGCGGCTCGGTAATGGTCACCGACTTGGCCTGAGTCAGAATGTTCGGGATTGACGCAGAAATACCGAAGGTTGCGAAGGTGACGATGAACGGCGGGAGCTTTCCGTAGTGGACCATGACACCGTTGAAGACACCGACTGCGATGCCCACAACGATGGCGACGAGGGCTCCGGCCCACCATGGCGCACCGGCGTGCATTGCAATTGCTGCAATAACACCGGTCAAAGCAATGTTCGAACCAACCGACAAGTCGATGCCACCGGTAAGAAGCACGCATGCCTGACCGATAGCAAGGAATGTAACCACAGAGCCGTTAAGAAGCAACACTGAAAGGTTGCTAGCGGTACGAAACTCCGGTGAAAGAATCCCCATCACTGCTGCTACCAAAATAACAACAACGAAAACGCCAAGTTCCTGAGGCATTCGTCTTCTTCGAGGCGACATAACTTCCCTTTGCTCACTTGAGCACCGCGTTGTGCTCGAATACGGTTAAATTAACACCAATCATATGAGTACGCAACTACCTAAACGGCGCTCAAATGAGCGCTACATGATAATACTGGTAGTAATATCAAGGCGATTCGGAGTCCTCCCTCGCTTGAGCATTATGGAGTTGCAACATGTACACCCCCAGTCAGCCTCGCCAAGGATCTACCGAGCTCACTCAATCTGAACTCATGGAAGCAATCGCGCGCCGCTTCTACTTTGACGATGTCAGTAAAATGCAGATCGGAAATGAGTTTGGCATTTCGCGTTTTCGCGTTGCCCGCCTGCTCGAAAAAGCCCGCGCCATTGGCATGGTCAGAATCGAAATCTCAAACGTTGGCGTCAACATTGATGAGCTAGCTCAGCTTCTTGCTCGCCATCTCCATCTTGACCATGTCTGTCTTGTTGAAGCTAACCGAAATGTTGTAACCGAAAGAGATACTCTGGCGCGTCAAGCAGCCAAGTATCTCTCCACAAATATTCGACCGAACGACCGCATCGGTTTCTCTTGGGGTCGTACTTTGATGCCTATCGCCCGTTATCTTGGGCCTCTTCCCCCATCAGAGTTTGTTCAAATTACAGGAGTAATTGGTGACGATCCTTCAAAGTCTCCAATCACTTTGATCGGACAGATCAGTCAGCAATCTGGCGTTGAAGGGCGAATGCTTATCGCTCCCCTGTTCAGTTCTTCAGCTGAAACGGCGAAGGTTCAGAGGAAAGAACCAGCTGTTGCTCGCATCCTTGAGCTCTTCGATGACATTGACATCGCAGTCTTATCTGTCGGCGCTTGGGATTCTCGCGTCACCCAGCTTGAGCAAGTGCTTCCTCAGAGCGACATTGAAGTCTTGGATCAGCGTGGTGCGGTGGCCGATTCCACTGGCGTTTTCTTTGATGCCGACGGCAACTACCTCAATCTCTCCCTGAACGATCGCCGTATTTCCATAACCGTCGAGCAAATCTTGAAGGTCCCTAACGTCCTGATGGTTGCTGGCGGAACACAAAAGACAGAAGCAATCCACGCCGTGTGTCATTCAGGGATCCCAACTGCTCTTGTTACTACCACGGAAGTTGCGCAAAAACTCCTTACTCTCCCCGCGATTTCGAAGGGCAAGTATCGCTGACTCCCAGCCAAAACAAAACCCGGACTGCGAAGTAGTCCGGCTGGTTGTTGCCTTCACGTTGAAAGGGATACGGAAGTGTAGGTGGGTGCATTTAGGCACTAGGTGGGTGCACGACCGCCAGAGGTGGGTGCAAAACCAAACAGGTGGGTGCAAAACATCCCAACCGACTATAGAGCTATCGTGTTCTATGAGATTAGTTGAACGACATTTATTGGGTTCAGCTCAGGTCAGAAAAGAAAATCTTGAACCTGCACTCCTTCGGGCTTCCTTGGAACACCGCTGTCCGAACCTTTCTGCCCGTAGCCTATTTCCAGAAAAATCTCCGGGGAAGATAGGGCTTGAGCCAGCAGATTCTGCCTCCACAGGCCAACAGCCTTAGCAACCGATCGCGCCTGGCAGTTAATTGATTTGTTCGGATTAAACTCGATGTCAGTAAAGGCATCATACTTGACGACTGCTGAAAGCAAATCAGGTTTACGAATCAGAGCAGATGCGTATAACCAGTCGTAAAAGTAAGTTTTTGGCTCTAACGGGAAATCCCGCGAGAAAAAACGAAAGCCGATCAATTGACCACTATCCTTCAAGCGGGGATCGCTTTTTGACTCACGGCTTGAGACCTCAAATAAGTCAGCAAAAGGCCCACCTCGTAAAAATACCTTCGAAGCTTGAAATGCCGATTCAACTGAATACTCGCCGTAGCCTGGATGATGGATCCTTAGATTAAATGCGCTCAATTCAACACCCAGGCTGTCAGGACTTTTAGATGAGACTTCCAAAACCGCATGATCTGGTTCCAACAGATGAAAAGAATCATGCAGGCTAGCAATCGAACGCTGCTTTTGTTGTATCGAAAAACCGGGGTGGAACGTAAATTCAGTCTCCCGCTCATCAACGTACGGCAGGCGGTCCAAAACAAGAAAGACTGGTCTCTTAGCCATGCAAATCCCCCGCAGCGTCCACCCATGCTCGCCAATAACTGGGGTACTTAAATACATTTAAAGATGAATCATTGTTGACTTCCCACTTGGCGTAGACATTCCTGTGTATTCCGGATTGCAACAAAGATTGCTTTGTTTCATAATCATTAACAACTACGAAGGACACTTTTTCCCATGGAATCGTAGCAGCAATCTGGATTTCTGCTTGTGGGTTCGTAGTTAGAAAATCTGGTAAGTCTTCGCTCTGTCGAGAGAATACAACCCCAGATCTTGTGGTCATCTCTTCAACAAACAACTTTTCGACTGCTGCGAGACCGAGCAAGTCTTGTGGATCAGTACGTCTGCACTCTCTTGAGGCAGCATTAGACGGACAAAACACTACTTGGTCATACTCGAGGTCAGATAACACGGAAATCGGGATAAATAGAAGTGCAACATCCTCTTCCCGACTCCAAAGCTTAGTTCTGTAGCGGTACATCATCAAGAAATTCGGGAACGAGATCGAGAAACATGACATGTCTGTACGCTCATCGAGCCGTACTTCATCCAGTGCCTCAAATACAATATCTGGGAAGCCGTCAATCTCATTCCGAGGGAGAATACCGCGTTTTTTGATACCCCCTAAGTTTGTAATAGGAGTAAAATGAACGAGGTGCTCGACTCCCCTATCTTCGAGATACTCAACTACTTCTCTCATCTCAGTGTCACCTTGCCTGAAGAGAATATTTTAACAAGGGTTCGTTTCCCAACATCATGGCACCGTAATAGCCGCAGGGTATGCAATTACATGGCATCATCACGGTTCTCGCCACCCGTATTCTTTCTCAACCTTACTGGCGATCTTTTGATAACGATCTCTTTGTCGCCAATCAACCCCGTAGCGCGAATCTTCGTCGTCAATTACTTCTATAACGGCAGCTTGAGGAACCACACCAGCGTATGCACATGACCCATCAACCAAACAAGACATATGAACTCCAAACCAGACCCAAAGGTCCAACTTTTCGTCCGCAGTCCCGTGCTCGACTGGGACAAAGCCCTGCTCTACCTCATCACCGAGAAGATTCTGGTTGCCACTGACGGGCAGATTGATGTTGAGTTTAGATGCCATGTTTGAGATTTTGGAATGGGGGCTAAGCCAACCTATATATTAACTCTAGTGATTTGGGGTATTCAACCGAATTTTCAAAGTTAAGCATTGAACATGCCCGGTCAACTAAGATCGAACCAGCAACAGTCACTGGAACATCCCGAATAAGTTAATTAGGGTCTTGGAGTAAACACTGCAATAATCCATTTACATCTCGCCCATGTTTTATGAACAATTTGCCGAAACAGGTAGAACTGCCATTTCTAACTATTGACTTTCAATTTATTTCTAATTCAAGTAATAGTTAGAATGGCGTATTTTCATATCTCTAGAACGCATTTCCGTCAACAGCCTCGACACATGCTTTTATGAACTTTTTGCTCCTGACTCATGTCTACTTTTCTATTCAGGTATTAGTTCAACTAGAACCTGCTCGAGTAACTCTAGGTTCACGTTCCTAAGGTTCTCCTGAGTTTCATTATTAAGCTGACTCAAAAGACCAAAAGCTCGCTCTCTGTTCTTATCAAACACCTCTCTCATATCAGAAGTTAGATTGAGGGCAACCAGCATACCCACCATGTTGATGGAAAGCGCCACCCCCCTTGAAGCCATCTCAGCCATTTCCGGGTCAGGAGGGATATCACCAGTCTTGCTTGCTCTAGAGAAATACAGATTCACGCACTTGTCGGCAGCTCCAAATGCCTGGTCTGCCTCATCTATCTTGCCTGACCTCCAGTAACATGATCCCAGATTCAGATAAGCACGACTAAGAACGCTTAGGTAATAGGCCCAATGTTCCGGGGCTCTCTCAAGAAAATTTTCAGTATTCCCAATAACAATCAACTGATTGGTGATTTCGGGGAACTCCCTATCACCTTCAATGAACCAAAGCGGATCATCGTCAACATCAGTTCCTCTCAGGCGTCCAAACCGCCCGTTCTTCATTTGAACCAGCGGGTAAAAGTCAGTGAATTTCACCCCCAAGTTAAGCTTACGCAAGCGGGCATCGACCAACTCAACAAGTTCGATGTCAGCATTCGAATCACTAACAAATTCTGCACGAAGTTTAGTAAGCCGCTTGATCGCTTCATCATCTCTCCTCAGGATTTGATAAATCAACGAGAGGAGGACTTCCGCACGCACCGCGCTACTTCCAGTAGGACCAACCACAATGCGCGCATTTTCAGTCAAAGTCTCGACAACCTCCCGCGCAGAGTCATATTGCTCGAGTTTCAGTAATGTGACGCCTAGCTGGTGTGCTGCACGCAGGCTTAATGGATCATAAGCTCCGTGGTGCTCATTTACCACGGACAAGCAAGCTGAAAACCAATGCTGAGCATCAGCAAATCTCCGCTCTTCAAGTGCGATGTCCCCGGCCCACAAATAAGTATCTGCTCGAAGTGAGGCATAATCTCTTAACTTGGGAATCCTTAAATCTAAATCTCGAAACGCTTCCTCTACATTTTCAATCTGTTGTGCCTTGTATCCCCAAAAAATCAAGTTCGATTCTGCTTCAAGGGCCACAGCCGACTGTCCACCGCTGACTTCTCGAATTTTTGTTAATAACTCGGTTCCTTGGTCGAAAGCGACTTCGCTTTCGGGAGTCTGTGCGTGTACTGCGCGTAGTCGTTTCAACTGAAGAATGAGTGTTTTCAGGGATCGCTCACCATAAATCTTCGCTGATACTTCTGAACCATGATCGTAAAATTCTATGGCATCGTCATTAGCATGACTTTCAAAGGACAAATCTCCCTTGAGTGTTACCAACGGAATATAAATCTCTTGTATTACATTCTCTGGAATCGACTTGCCAAAGAAATGTTGCTGTAACATCTCTGTGATGTGAAGCAAGACTGGCATCGCTCTTAGCGGTTCCCCGCTCCTCATCAATAGTCTTGCATGAAGAAGTTTGACGGCCAGGGTATCTGGATGTGAGTGCCCATCCAGCCTAATCTGCATAGGAAGCAGTTCCATTATGATTGCTTCGGCATCACTATACTCAGACATGGCGTAATAGCAACTCGCAATCTGTCGGAGTAGCATGGTACGATCTCGGTCCCCAGCAACCTCTGCAATCACGTTGAGAGCCGCATTGTAGTGTTCGATTGCCTTGGAAAACTCGTATGCTTCCATGTTGCGTCTTGCGACATGTATTTGCGCAGCAGCAAAAGTAAGTGATGATTCGTCATCTGCAAACTTGAGATACCAGTCCACCACTGCCTCGACCTGTGTAGTGTTCGGTAAGTCAAGGTGCTCACGATGTTCGTCTAGCCAATTTGTACAAGCTTGTTGCGTAATCCTTCGCATATGCGTCTTCAAAGTCGACAAACCCTGTACGGATTTTCGTACATGCCTAGCCAGCAGGGGATCAGAGAAATTTGTCACTTGGATTGATCCTCTACACCACCCGATGGGGTCTCGGGCTTTTTGGATTGCCTCTTTAGTGGTTTCTTCCGAGACTTGATAGATTTCCTTAAAGACTTCTGAAATTACAGCTGGCACGAATCGATTCAGTTTGTCCATATCTGGATTTGATGGATTTCCAGCCACTGCTATAGTCAGGGCATTTCTTACATCGTCTGGCAAGGCATTCCAGCGGTTTTCCACTACCTGCTCTACACTATCTGGTAGTTTGAAGTTATCTGATAGAAGGATTTTGTTTCCTGCCAGTCGAATTTCTAGTGCAACATTGGGTTCTGTAATCCAGAGTAGAAGGAACAAAGGGGTATTCAGTTTCTCCACCACTTTTGTTGCGACATCTTCTGAGGTTTCTGGGGCGTAGCGAAGCAAAAGCTCAACAAGAGATTCTTCTTGCAATGACGGCACGTCAACATCAATGAGTCGCATCTGGTCGTCCGACTTTGCTTTCATCTCTGATTGCCATAGCATAAAGTCATCCTGAGTCATCCCCTCAGGCCAGGCAGTACCAATTACCATGACGGGCCGTTGATTATCGCGTTCACTTAGCGCATTCAATAGAGATCGAAGTTCTGGACCCATAAGGTGCATATCTTCAACAACAACAATTCCAGGCAGGCGTTTTGCTGTTAAGGATTTGATCGCTTCGGCCAGTTCTTTACCGGCATCCTTCTTAGCCTTAACATGTTGTTTTCCCATGTAAACATCTTGGTGAAGATTTATGGAGTCTTTACGTTTCTTCCCAACCCAACGTAGTATGTCAGTAACCCATGATGTGAGAGTAGCAGGAAGCGGTATCCCAATGCTCAGAGCGTCGAGGGAGGATTCAAGTAATGAATCTGCAACATCTGATTGTAGATCTTTGCGCACTCGAGTCGTTACTTCTGAGAGTACACTTCCGATTTGAGCGAGAGTTCCCGATGCTTCCCACCACGCAAGCGACAACGGTGCCAGATGAGTCGCCATCTGCTCTTTCCCCATTGCCACAACATCTATTTTTTGACTATTACGCAACTCCTCGCAGTTAAACGACCACCATCCAAACGTGGGAAGCGTGTCCTGCGCCCAAACAAAGGAATCCAACTCAGGGGAGAGTAGTGCTCGATCTCTCAGTGGGTTGGAACTATTGTCTACGTTATTGAGCTCAGGCCAATACTGACCATACCCATGCCTAGGGTTATTAAAGTTGTCCAATCGTAGCAACTCATATAGACGCTGAATAATTGCCGTCTTGCCAACACCGGATGCCCCTCGAAGCAGCACCACGTGTGGTCCAGAGTAGGTACCATTGGACAGTTCAATAATCCGACTGTGTAAGTCTTGAGCTATCGATTCGTGTTGACCTAATAACTCTGGCATCCAGCCCCTCCCGCTAAGCACACGGCACAATACCAATTACACATTAGTCAAGGTAAAGCGTGGCTAAGTAACTTGGAAAACTTGCCATGATAACTACTAGGTTATCCCTCAGCATAACTGATTCGAGCGCATGGTACAGCCAATGAACTGGTATCCGAGCCTTTGAATCTATATAGATGACACACAAGTGACAACAGGCTCATCAGCCCCCATAAAGATCTCTCTGACCAGCGCTTTTAGCGCTTCGTTGCATGGTGAACTAACCATTACACGAAGAAGCACCCTGCGAGTAATTGTATTACTTACAGGGTGCTAAACGGTGGCTTATAGGACAAAACGTGTTGGTTTTTGTTTAGTAGGTTTCTTTCCATGGGTGGGAGTGGTGGAGGTCGGTCCAGTTGATGGCTGCGCCCCAGCCTTGTAGTTGTTTTTGTTTTTGGGCGCGGTGTTGGGCGGTTGCGAATAGTTGGGTGATTTTCTTGATCTGTGTGGGTGTTGGTGAGTATTTGTGCGGGGGTGGCGGGGTTTTCAGTGTGTAGGTAGCACCACCACAGGACGGCTTTTACGCGGTGGTTGAGAGGCATTCCCCGGTGGGTGCGCAGTAGTGCTCTTAGTTGGGTGTTAATGGCGCCTTCAATGTGGTTGGTGGTGGCTGGGATGGGTTGTGTGGGGATGTGTAGGTGGGGGTCTAGGTAGGTAAATAGAGCGCCTTTGCGTACGAGGTTGTTAAGGGAGTTACGCGCTTCTATTAACCGCCGGTGGGTGGGAACTATGGCCCCGTTTTCGAGTCTTGTTTTTTGGGCTAGGAAGGCCTTGTAAGTAGTGTTCCACGCAGCTAGGTCTACTCACCATTGGGTGGCTTGAGCTGGGGTTTTTATGTGTAGTAAACGCTTTGCTAGCCCGTAGAGTTCCACTCCGGCCTGGGTGCGAGGACGCGTGATAGTTTTACGTTTCACCGCGCTGAAAGCATGAAAAGTACACCTTTGCACCCTGGTGGTAGGCCACTGAGCTTGTAAGGCGCTAGCGATCCCGCTGCCCCCATCGCAGATCACGACATCTGGTGGGGCAATGCGATCAAACAAGGCTTGCCACGCTCCGGAATACTCGCCTTTGGCCACATACCAGCCCAACACGTGATTTTTAGTGCAGGCAATCAAAACCACCACGTTACGGGCTAGATAAATCCCATCTACAAACACCACATGATGAACCTCATCCACCAGTGGGCATTTATGCCATAAACGCCAAAACCATTTCAAAATGGCGCCGAGCACTACGACCCCACCAGGTAGATCCTGGTAGCGTAACCGGCCAGTGACAAACTCTAAAAACACACCGAAATACCGCGCTTGAATATCATTGCGACGCGACTGACTCGCTCCACACTTACTACACCTAAACCTGACTCGACCAGCAGCAGTCTTGCCCCACTTATGTGTTGATCCACCACAAACTAAACAACGAGGATTTCCCATCCTCGAATTCAACCGACTTCAAACCCGACTTTCCCCCACCAACACAACAAAAAGTCCACGAAAAACCAACACGAAATGACCTATAAGCCCAGAAATTCTAGTTTTTGTTTGAAAATTAGTGACGGGGGTGAGACCGTTTAAGATCTCACCCCCGTACTGTTATGCCGATGTTTCGTCGGCTAGGCGATTAGTTCTCCTCGCCTTCGCGACGACGACGCACGAGCACCAGGCCAAGGCCTGCTACGCCCATTGCGGCTACGATACCAGCGAGCCCTGCTACCTGCGCACCGGTGCGTGCAAGCTTAGACTTTTGGATCGCATCAGATTTTGCAATCTCGAAGTGGGCAGTCACCGTGTCAATGCTGCCATCAGGGTAGGTGAAGTTCACCTTAATGTCAGCCTTCTGTCCTGGCTTTGCATCCTTGCCGGGCTCTACGGTCAAAGTGCAGTTTTTATCCACAGAAGCCTTCCAGCCTGACGGCACGCTACTTGGATCAACCTCACACTTAGTGTCTGCTGGCAGGTCGCCGGGCTTCAAAGGAATCTCAGTCTTGTCATTTACCTTGCCAGTAGTATTCGGGTATTCAGGCTGGCACTTATCCGAATCCTTGCCATTATCAGCAGGGTCAGGTTCTCCGACGGTAACGGTTACTTCAACCGTGTCGGTCGAACCATCCGGGTATGTTACAACTACTGGAACCGTGATCTTGTCGCCCGGCTTCTCACCTTCAGGAACCGAAACGGTTACCTCACCGGTGTTCTCATCAACCTTAGAGCCCTCAGGAGCACCCTCACCAGGAGTGAACTTAGTACCCTCAGGAGCCTTGGTTTCCTTACCGTCCTTGTCCTTAAACGTAGGACCAGGAACCGTCGAATCCACACCAGGCTTACCAGAACCATCCTGATACTCAGGCTCGAAGTTCTTGTTATCAGTAGTCTCAAACTCGATGAAGAGGTCTGGAGTGTTACCCGTGATTTCTACCGTTGCGCCCTCACGAATCACGCTATCATCCTTGACTTTCAGATCATCATTAGCGAGGTCGTCAAGGCCAGAAATCGACACTGTGTAAGTGCCCAGTGGAAGCATCTCTAGATCAAAGTTCTGCGCAACTGAGTATGCACCTCCGCTTACCCAATGTGCTGCATCTGCGCTGGACTTGTATTGCTCACCGTCTTGTGAAGTCAGCGTGACAACAAGGTCACGAATTGACTCCGGAAGAGTCTTCTCCGCAGAAGGATCGTTAACCGAAGGAATGTTGCTACCGTCAACCTTCACACGAATCGTCAGGAACTGAGCCTTTACCAGGTCGACAAAGATGTTCGGCGTATTATCTGTAACCTCTAGCGTTGCATCATCGCGAAGACTGCTCTTTCTAGAGGCTGTCAGGTCGTTTGCTTTGAGGCCCTCCAAACCTGACAACGACACATCATATGTTCCAAACTAAATGAGGCACCACACCGCCTTCGCACTCAAAATACATAAGGTACGTCGCGGGAGGGTAATTTTGTACCGGGAGGGTGAAAATGCCACCCCTCACCTCCTCACTTCATAAACGCCCAACCCAAATCACCCCCAGCAACCACAGCGCCCCTTCGATCCAAATCGCCCTCCAAGGGCCAAAACGCCCACCGCAAGCAACCCGGTACTTTTACCGACAAGCAAAGCGCGCCACCCACTAAGTTATTTCATGTTTTTTATGTTTTTCTCATGCTGACCTCAACGTTCAAATAACCAATTGATAAAAATAAAACTGAGGATTATCGCATAAAGTAAGGTACACCTTACTCATCTACAGCGGATAGCTGGTGCTCCTGGTCGCGCAATGATTTTAGGAAATAAAGAAAGGGTAATAAAGATATGACCGATTTAGATATTGAGGGCGCGGTAGCAGCGCTCAGTTCGTGGCAAGAAGAAACCTATTTGTGGTTGCATCAAAACCCCGAGCTTTCTATGGCAGAGACCGAAACCTGCGATTTTATTGACAAACAGCTAAAAGACTTTGGGTACGTAACCCAGAGAATCGGTGGCGGTGTTGTGGGTGTACTTAAGAACGGCGAGGGCAAAACCACGCTGTTCCGCGCCGACATTGATGCTTTGCCGGTGAAAGAGGACACCGGGTTTTCCTACGCCTCTACGGTGACGCGTCGGGATGCTCAGGGAAATGAAGTCCCGGTTATGCACGCCTGCGGACATGACTTTCACGTCACCGCCGGGCTGGGTGCTGCCCGGATACTTTCCGAAAACCGGCAGGCGTGGAGCGGCACCTATATCGCCCTCTTCCAGCCTGGCGAGGAAACCGCCGAGGGCGCAAAGTCCATGGTTGCAGACGGTTTGGTTGACAAAATTCCGCACCCCGATGTGGCCTTAGCACAGCACGTGCTCGCCGGGCCCATGGCTTCCGGCTCAGTCGGCACCCATTCCGGCGCTATTCTCTCGACCGGCGCCTCCTTGAAAATTATTGTGCATGGCAAAGGTTCGCACGGCTCCATGCCCCACATGGGAGTAGATCCCGTGGTGCTCGCCTCTGCGATAGTGATGCGGCTGCAAACCATTGTTTCCCGCGAAATCAACCCCTTCAAGATGGCAGTAGTGACCGTGGGGTCGCTGCAGGCCGGTTCCAAGTCGAATATCATTCCTGACCGCGCCACTTTACTATTGAATATCCGCGCCTACGACATAGAGGTGCGCGAACACCTATTGGAAGCAATAAAACGGATGGTGAACGCTGAATGCAAAGCAGCCGGAGCCCCCGCGCCTGCCGAGTTTGAGCTTTACGACTCCTATCCCCTGACCAATAATGATGCCGAAACCACCCAGAAGGTGACTGACGCGTTTATGGCACATTTCGGGTCGGATCGCGTCTGTGATTGCGGCGAAGTATCGGCCTCGGAAGATTTCAGTACCATCCCTGATGCCTTCGGGATTCCCTATACTTACTGGGGTTTAGGTGGCTTCAATGAGGGCGACCCCCAGTATCCCAACCACAACCCCAAGTTTGGGCCGGTTATGCAGCCCACGCTACCCACCGGCACCGAAGCGATTTTGGCTGCGGTAATGGCCTGGTTGAAGAAGTAAAGGAGAAATCGAAACGCGCATCGAAGAGATTATTGAGTCTTTCCTCAGCGACCCTGAAATGCTCGCCTCACTAGCAGTAGACATGGCAGACCATTACAGGAAAGGACACGGCCAAGGAAATGAAGTCCTCAAAGCCCTAGAAACCCGCCACTAAGATGTAGAAATCCAACTCGCCAACTTCGTCAAAGCAATATCCCAAGGCATCTTCAATGACACCACTGCCGAAGCCATGCGTGCACTGGAAGAACAAAAACGCGATCTCAATCAAGCCATCCAAACAGAAAACGTCAAAACCGCCCTCTCTTTGAGGATGAAGCTTCCATTAGCTCGTTCTACGAGCGCTTCGCCCAGGCCACGATCGACACGCCCGAGACCCGCGACCAGCTTTTCGAGTACTTCGTGGACAAGGTGTTCATCGGTCGCGAGCAGATCGTCATCGCCTCGTACTTCCACGACAGCACGGCACCCATCGAGTTCGAGGACCTAGAAGAAGCGCTGTCCAGCGGACACAGAGCGGGGGAAGTGCGAACCTACGCTCGAAAGCGAGAGTTCGACACTTCCCCCTCAGGTGGAGCTAAGGGGATTCGAACCCCTGACCTCTTCCATGCCATGGAAGCGCGCTACCAACTGCGCCATAGCCCCGTATTCAGTTCATCGCGCTTGCGACCCGTTAAGCATAACGGAACGCCAGCCGGTTCGTAAAATCGAAACCCCGTGCAGGCCATCACATCAGCCGCGATCACAGGATCCACGCGACAAGCAGATGCGCGATGCTTACGCGCCCAACAGATCCTCGCGGTATCCAATATTGTGCGCAGCCAAACGGAAAGACGGAGCACCCGACGCACCGGAACCTCCCCCACCCACGCGAACAAGCTCTGACCAGTGACAATTATCCAAGCCACGCATCGCATCAAATTCAAGCGGGTTCAAGCCCATGCAGGTAATCAGACCGCGCAAAATTGCTGCACCGTGAGCAACCACAATGACAGTCGCATCCGAAGGAGCCTGGCGAGCCGCCTCAAAAGTAGCATCCCGCACGCGCGCCCCCACAACATCCGATGGCTCAATTGACGCCTCGCCACTCTCGCCCGTCTGACGCCACGCATCCACCAAATCCGGATATTTTTCGCGAGCCTCCGGCAGGGTTAGTCCCTCAAACAGGCCGTAGTTGCGCTCAATCAGGCGCTCATCCACGATCGGTCCTTCAACATCGCCGCCCTGGGCACGAAACACTCCAGCCAGCAGCTCAGCAGTTTCCGAGGCCCGCGACAGAGGCGAACAAACAATCACAACCTTATTCGAGGTCTGGGAAGCAACACTCACACCAACCTGAGCACTCCGTGACAGGACACGCTTCGCTAGAACCTCGCCAGCGCGCTCAGCCTGCTTACGACCACAAGTATTCAACGGACGATCAATCACGCCCTGGAAACGCCGCTCAACGTTATAGTCCGTCTGTCCGTGACGCACGAACACAATACGATTCGCGCCGTCATCGTGTGTCTCAACAGCAAAGTTAGTGTCGCTGGCAGGTGCGGTGACAGTAGCGGGTGAAGAAGTAGCAGGCTCGGTCATGATCAGTCTTCCTCAGCGTCAGAATCGGCGGCTAAATCCATCGCGCCTGATGCAATCGCTGACGCTAAGTCCATGCCTCGTGCATCACCCATCGACGCAACAACCTCAGCCGCCGACATCGGAGTACCGACCCCAGCACCCACCGTGCCCGGCGCCACAACAAAACCGGCAACGCGTGCGGCCTCTCCCTCGGGAGCAAGGTGCGTCACCTTACCGTCTGCCCAGAGCTTTTCCAGAGCGTAGAACTCGCGCTGTTCATCGGTCAGAACGTGGCAGATCAGCTCACCGTAGTCGATCAGTACCCACGTGCCACCTGTACGCCCCTCGATGCGATCGGGCTTCACACCCAGCTGCTTCGCCGTCTGATCCATGATTTCTTCAGCGATCGCGCGCACCTGACGATCCGTAGGAGCAGAAAAAATCAGAAATGACTCAGCCAACGCCAGACGATTCCCCACGTCCACCGCCACCGGATCCGTCGCCAACTTGTCGATCGCTGCCTCTACGATGACGTCCCGCAGATCCTTTTGCGCTTCACTCACGTGGTTTTCCCTCTCTTCACGCCAACAATCGGCGGATGCTTCACGCCGACAATCGGCGGATTCTATGCCCGTCACTGATCCGTGTACAGGTCGTATTTCTTGATGTACTGGACAACACCGTCGGGCACTAAATACCAGACCGGATGCCCACCTTCAACGCGCTTACGGCAGTCCGTTGACGAGATCGCCATTGCTGGGACCTCCACCAACGACACCGAATTACTAGGCAAACCCGACGCATCCAATTGATGTCCTGGACGAGTAACGCCGACGAAATGCGCCATTTCGAACAGTTTATCCGCGTCCTTCCACTGGGCGATCTGTTCCAGAGCATCTGCGCCCGTAATGAAGTAGAAGTCCGTATCCTCCGGGTATTGCGCCGCAAGATCGGTCAGCGTATCGATCGTGTACGTTGTCCCACCACGGTCAATATCGACACGAGACACGGTAAAACGCGGGTTCGATGCCGTGGCAACAACCGTCATCAGATAGCGGTGTTCGGCGCTGGTCACCTTGCGCCCGGCCTTGAACGGTTGCATCGCCGCGGGGACGAACACAACCTGGTCAAGTTGGAAGACTTCCATCACTTCCGACGCCGCGACAAGGTGGCCGTGGTGAATGGGGTCGAAAGTTCCACCCATGATCCCGATGGATCGACGAGGCCGACCGGCTGAAAACTCTTTAGCTGCACTGGTGGTCAGAGCATCATCGGGCGCCTCGACACCATCGACGCTACTGGCCTGCGCGCAAGTCTGGTCGCTCATGGACGAACCGTCCCATCGCCTTCAATAATCCACCGCGTTGTCGTCAGTTCAGCCAAGCCCATCGGACCCCGAGCATGAAGCTTCTGAGTCGAGATACCGATCTCTGCGCCCAATCCAACCTGGCCACCGTCGGTGAAACGGGTCGACGCGTTAACCGCAATGGCAGCCGAATCAATCTCAGTCTGAAAACGGTTCGCGGATTGAAGGGAACGGGTGCAGATCGCTTCAGTGTGACCGGTTGAGTAGCGACGAATATGGGCGATGGCCTCATCAATCGAGGGGACAACCCGCACAGCCAAATCCATCGACAGGTATTCGGTTGCCCAGTCTTCTTCGGTTGCCTCAACCCACATATCGGAGTCAATCGACGGGGTCTGACGAGCAATCTGGGCAGAAGCAGGATCCAAGTGCAGAGTAACGCCAGCTGTTGCCAAACGAGTCAGCGCTGACAGCAGGAAACGCTCGGCTTCGGCTTCGTGCACAAGGAGAGTCTCAGCTGCATTGCAGACACCCACACGCTGAGTCTTCGCATTCATAATGATGCGTTCAGCAGCTTCCAGGTCTGCGCCCTCATCAACGTAAACGTGACAGTTACCCGTGCCTGTTTCGATAACAGGGACAATCGAGTTTTCGACGACAGCTTGGATCAAGCCCGCACCACCGCGAGGAATCAGCACATCGATGCCACCACGAGCACGCATCAAAGCCGTCACACCAGGACGTCCCAGATGGTCAACCGTCTGAACTAAATCAGCGGGCAGATCAACGCTTTCAAGAGCATCACGCATCACGGTGATGATCGCCTGATTCGAGTTAAACGCCGCGCTACCACCGCGCAGAATAACCGCGTTACCGGACTTCAGGCCAAGCACTGTCGCATCAATCGTCACATTCGGACGAGCTTCGTAAATCACTGCGACAACGCCCATAGGCACGCGCACCTGACGGATACGAAGACCCAGCTCATTCACGGTTCCACGGAGGATCTGGCCGACCGGATCCGGCAAGCTGGCGACCTCGCGAACAGAATCAGCAATTGACGCGATACGCGACTGGTCCAACGCCAAACGATCCAAGAGCCCAGCGGACATGTCGTTTTCGCGACCTCGCAGTAAATCCAGCTGGTTCGCAGACAAGATTTCGCGGGACCGTTCTTCAAGGGCAATCGCAATTGCTTCCAGCGCGCGATTCTTCACACCAGCTGTCGCCACGGCGAGCGACAAGGAGGCCGTGCGCGCAACCGTAGTCAGATCTAAAATATCAGGAATCTGGTCAGTCATGTCCCCATTTTCCCACAGGTTGGAGCGCTGAGCAGTACTAGACCAGCGGTGCCAAGTCGTCGCGATGCACGATCGGGCGCGGATGCTCCCAACCCGAAAGACGCAGATCTTCAGCAGACAAGCCCGCCATATGTGCGACCTCATCGGAGTCGTAGGAGACGATGCCTCGCGCCAACAGGCCAGCTGGGCCAGCAATATCTACAACATCGCCTAAATCAAAGTGTCCGATGATGCGAACAACGCCGGCAGCCAGCAAAGACTTCTTGCCTGCGGTGATTGCACGACCCGCCCCCTCGTCGACGATGATTTCGCCACGAGAATGAGCAACATGAGCAATCCAGAGGCGACGCGATGCCGGACGAACCGATGAAGGAGCGAACCATGTACCCGTCGCGCTCCCCGACAGTGCAGTCCCCAGTTCATCCGCGCTAGTCAAGACCACCCCAATGCCGGAGGTCGCAGCCATCGTCGCAGCCTGAACCTTCGTCACCATGCCTCCGGTGCCCACCTTTGATCCCGAGCCCGTCACCAAGACAGCATGTAGGTCGTCGGTCGAATGAACCTCGCGAATGAGCTGCGAACCCGGATGGCTGGGAGGCGCGGTATACAGCCCATCAACATCGGTCAGCAGGATCAGCGCGTCGGCTGCAACCATCTGCGCCACATACGAGGCCAGACGGTCATTGTCGCCAAAGCGAAGCTCGCGAGTAGTGACCGCATCATTCTCGTTAATAATCGGAACAACGCCACAGCTGAGCAGGCGATCAAGCGCAGAACGCACGTTCGTGTAGTGTTCGCGACGCATGACGTCTTCAGTGGTGAGCAGCAACTGAGCGACATCAAGGTGGTGCGCCTGAAATGCTGCCGTCCAGCGAGCAACCAGGAGCCCCTGCCCCATCGCGGCAGCAGCCTGAACGCTTGCCAGATCGCGCGGACGCGAATTGAAGCCCAGCGGATCCAGACCCGCTGCAACCGCACCGGAAGAGACAATAATGATCTCTTTACCCGGCGTCTTCCACTTCGAGACCAAGCGCGCTACGGAATCAATACGGTTCAGATCCAGGCCACCATCATCGCGGCTCAGCGACGAGGATCCAATTTTGACGACAATACGGTTCGCATCGTTGATACGGCCGTCACACGAAGGAGTCACTTCGAGTCCTTGCCTTAGGGATAAGTGGTTCAGTTTTCGCTATGTGGGTCGGTCCACACGCCCTTCTGGCGTTCGGTCCATAGTTCTTCACGCGCCGCAGTCTTCGCGTCCATCACCTGATGGTGGATCTCGCGCTTCTGCTTACGCGTCGGGCGAGCCGACTGGTTAATACGCACGTCAGTGCCACGCTGTCCCAGCAGTTCCGGACCGGTGGTAAGCGTCGGTTCCCAATCGAAGACAATGCCGGTATCCAGCGGACCAATGACGACGGTATCTCCGGCGAAGGCACCGGCCTTCATCAACTGGTCTTCAACGCCTGCGGCAGCAAGACGGTCAGCCAAGTAGCCGATCGCCTCGTCATTCGCAAAGTCAGTCTGGCGAACCCAGCGTTCAGGCTTATCACCACGAACTTGGAAGACCTCTTCACCATCCATCTGGACGCGTCCAACAGTGACGGTGTCACGCGACCCGACAGCCTTCGGACGAATAACCGGTCGCGCTTCGCGTTCAGGCAGGGATTCGCGGTGCTTCTTCACCAGGGCGGCCAGCGTGAAGGACAGTTCCTTCAAGCCCTCGTGCGTGACGGCAGAAACCTCGTGGATCGGCCAGCCGAACTGCTCGAGTTCGGGGCGCGTAATCTCTGCCAAGTCGCGACCGTCCGGCACATCGACCTTATTGAGGACGATGACACGCGGGCGTTCCATCAGTGGAACGTAGCCTTCAATCTGGCCAAGATCGCCCTGATAGGCGGCCAGTTCAGCTTCAATTGTCTTCAGGTCAGACAGGGGTTCGCGCTCGGATTCGTAGGCGGCGGTGTCCAGCACGTGCACAATCACACCACAGCGTTCAATGTGGCGCAGGAAGTCAAGGCCGAGGCCCTTACCGGAAGAAGCGCCAGGAATCAGACCGGGAACGTCAGCAATCGTGTAGCGTTCATCGCCAGCCTGCACAACACCAAGGTTCGGGATCAGCGTAGTGAACGGGTAGTCCGCAATCTTCGGGCGGGCAGACGACATCGCAGCGATAATCGACGACTTACCAGCCGACGGGAAACCGACCAAAGCAACGTCTGCGACCGACTTCAGTTCAAGCACAACATCGCGTTCTTCGCCGGGCTCCCCCAGCAGAGCAAAGCCAGGAGCCTTACGCGCCTTCGAAGCAAGCGCAGCATTACCTAGGCCACCTCGGCCACCTTCAGCAACAATGAAACGCTCGCCTGCACCAGTGAGGTCAGCAAGCAACTCACCGGACGGGGACTTCACAACCGTGCCGTCGGGAACGGGAAGAATAATGTCTTCGCCGTTCTTACCCTGACGGAAGTCACCCATGCCGGGCGTACCGTTGCTCGCCTTCTGGTGTGGACCACGGTGATATGTCAGGAGCGTCGTCACCTGCGGATCAACTTCGAGGATGACGGAACCGCCATTGCCGCCGTCGCCGCCATCTGGGCCAGCGAGAGGCTTGAACTTCTCACGCTTAATCGAGGCAACACCGTTACCGCCATTGCCACCAGCAGCATGGATTGTCACGCGATCAATGAAGTCTGCCATTTCGTCTCCTTAAAGCGATCCGAGGATCTGTGCACAAACCTCTGCACATCAAAGCTATGTGAAAAGGGCGCCCGGCATGTGCCGGACGCCCCCTTCAAGCGATCGGTCTCAGGCAGAGACCGGCTCAACGACGTTGACAACCTTACGGTCGCGCTTCACACCGAATTCAACGGCGCCTGCACGCAGGGCGAAGAGGGTGTCATCCTTGCCACGACCAACGCCGTCGCCCGGATGGAAGTGAGTGCCACGCTGGCGAACGATAATCTCGCCTGCGTTCACAAGCTGACCGCCGTAGCGCTTAACGCCCAGTCGCTGAGCGTTCGAGTCGCGGCCGTTACGGGAGGAACCAAGGCCCTTCTTATGTGCCATCAGAAACTACTTTCTGCTCGAATCGGTCTCAGGTCAGGCGATCTCAGTGATCTTGACAACCGACAGCTTCTGACGGTGTCCCTGGCGCTTACGGTAGCCCGACTTATTCTTGTACTTGATGATGGAAATCTTCGGACCCTTAGTTGCGTCCACAATTTCTGCTTTGACGGTGACCTTGCCAAGCTTGGCAGCATCGACGGTGATGGCATCGCCATCAACCAGCATCAGCGGCTGAAGCTCGATGCTGGAACCGATTTCTTCGGAAACCTTGTCGACGACGACGACGTCACCGACGGAGACCTTCTCCTGACGGCCGCCGGCCTTGACGATCGCGTAGACCACGTGTAGCTCATCTCTTCTAGATATACGGAACGGGATTCGCTTGAACAGCGTTTCAATATTTATCCCGCTGGCGCTGGTCGCGCCGACGATCAAATTTAGCTGATTTGCCTATCTGAGGGCAACTTGGATGAGCCAAAAACAGGGGTTTTACGCTGTGCGATTCCACACCCTGCAACTTTTGGCGACACGCCGAGTCACCCTAGTTTAGATAAATCAGGCAGTCTCGTCGCCGCTTTGGGTGGCGACGCGACGACGACGCTTCGGCTTGGAAGCGCTAGACGTGGAGGCTTCAGGTAAAGCCAACGCATCCGTTGTCATCGTGGGTGCAACCACTGTTGCGCGAGCCTCTACCCTAGCGGGCAAGTCCAACACCAGAGCGGGAGCCGTCTTTTCCGGTTCAACGCTTGGTGTGGTGACAACACGCCTGCGCGTCTTTCGAGGCGTAGATGCGGACGGTGCTAAGTGAGCCGACGCCGATCGCGCGCGAGTCTTGGACCCGCTTGCCTTCTGAGCTTCAGGCTCGTTCGCCGGCGCAGCATGTGCTACGGGCTCGCTCACATCCGGCTGGGCAGAATCCATCAAGACTGCCCTACGACGGTGACGAGGCCGCGCAGTCTTTTCAGACTTATTGTCTGTCTGGCCCGCGGAACCGGACTCAACCGGTGTGACCTGAGCGGTGGCATCAGCTTTCGATTCGCTCTTTTCAGCCTCAGTCGAAGAGGAGAGTGTTTCTTCTGACGACACGCGGACTGCGCGACGCGGACGACGCTTCTTCACAGGCTGTTCCTGTTCACTTTTTCCCGTTTCAACAGCAGGTGAAACAGAGTCAGCGACGGTCGAACCGGCCTTTTCGTGCACACGCTTGCGTCCCTTAGCGCCCTTTGATTCGGGAGCAGATTTCTCACCCGCGGAGGCGGCCTCGTTGACCGGAGAATCAGCGGAGGCAGGCGCTTCGGATTCGTCAGACTTGCGCGATGCAGCGGCGATGGCGGACAGGGCCTGCTTGGCCTTTTCATGCTCGGCGGAGTCTTCGATGCGCTCAGCCTTCTTGCGCTTATTCGACTTCGGAGCGGACCCTGTGTGGTACTGCGAGCCCGAGAGCTCAACCGGATGTTCGTGAACGATGAAGCCACGGCCTTCACACGCTTCACACGGGGTTGAGAAAGCTTCGACGAGACCCTCACCCACGCGCTTACGCGTCATCTGCACCAAACCGAGAGAAGTAATCTCTGTGACCTGGTGACGCGTGCGATCACGACCCAAGCACTCGACCAGACGGCGGAGAACCAGATCGCGGTTGGATTCGAGCACCATGTCAACGAAGTCGACGATGATGATGCCACCGATATCACGTAGACGCAGCTGACGAACGATCTCTTCGGCAGCCTCAAGGTTGTTGTGCGTCACGGTTTCTTCCAGCGTGCCACCGGCGCCAATGAACTTACCGGTGTTGACGTCAATGACCGTCATCGCTTCCGTACGATCAATGATGAGCGTGCCTCCCGACGGCAACCAGACCTTGCGGTCCATACCCTTCGACAGTTGCTCGTCAATGCGGTGAGCAGCAAACACGTTATCGGTGCCCACCCACTTTTCGACGCGGTCAGACAGTTCCGGTGAAAGTTCATCCACGTAAGACTTGACGGTTTCGAAGGTTTCATTTCCTTCAATCACAAGCTTAGAGAAGTCTTCGTTGAAGATATCGCGGACAACGCGGACAGCAAGCTCGGGTTCGCCACGCAACAGCGTCGGAGCGGTCTTCGTATTCTTCTGCTGTTCTTCGATTGACGCCCACTGCGCGCTCAAGCGTGCGACATCGTCACGAATCTGTTCTTCGGTTGCACCTTCAGCTGCGGTACGTACGATGACGCCCGAACCGGTGGGAACAACCTGCTTCAAGATCTTCTTCAGACGGGTGCGCTCACGATCGGGCAACTTGCGCGAGATACCCATCATGGAGCCGTTCGGGATCAGCACCAGGTAACGTCCCGCCAGCGTGATCTGACTGGTCAGACGCGCGCCCTTATGGCCGATCGGATCCTTGGTCACTTGGACCAAAACCGGGTCACCCGACTTCAGAGCAGACTCGATGCGACGCGGCTTGCCCTCAAGGCCAACGGCATCCCAGTTCACTTCACCGGCATAGAGGACGGCGTTACGACCACGGCCAATATCAACGAATGCGGCTTCCATCGAGGGCAACACATTCTGCACGCGACCGAGGTAGATGTTGCCGACCATCGACTTCTGGGTGCGACGAGCAACGTAGTGCTCCACCAGCAGATCATCTTCGAGGATCGCGATCTGATCCAGACCATCATGATCTCGGATCACCATCTGACGATTCACGGACTCGCGACGAGCCAGGAACTCCGACTCAGTAATACCGTGGCGACGGCGACCTTCACGACGGCCTTCCTTGCGACGCTGCTTCTTCGCTTCCAGACGAGTCGACCCCTTGAGAGCCTTCACCTGGTCGTTAACGTCACCATCGTCGGATGCGGTGGAACGTGTGCGACGACGGCGACGACGGCGCGTTGAGGTCTCTTCCCCATCGTCTTCTAACTGCGTAGCATCCGACGATGCAGCGTCTTCTGCCTGGGCCTCTTCACCTTTGTCCGCATCTGTCTGAACCGTGTCATTCGACTTGGTACGACGACGCGCGCGTTTCGTATCAGGAGCTTGAGAGGCTTCTGCAGAATCAGTTGCCTCTTCAACCTGGGCTTCACCGGTATCGGCATCAGCCTTTGCGGTCTTACGAGTCTTACGAGAACGCTTTTCACGCGTGGGGGTTTCCGCAGGGGCCTCGTCGTTTGAACGAGACTGCGAGCGCGACGAACGAGCCGGGGCGGGTTGCTCGACAGGTGCGTGAAAAACGGGAGCCTGGAACGCAGGCTGCTGGAACAGCAATGACGCTGCAGGCGCTGAAGGTGCCGAAGAGGCATTCTCAGTGGTCACAATTCTCCATTTGTGAGGGCACGGTCCCACACCGGGCCAGCCCTCGGCCTCGCCCTCTAGGGACGGAAATCCTGACGGTTACCGCTAATCGCGGTCGAAACGTCGGCGCATGAGGCGTCTTCGACGTTTATCTCATTGCGAAGGTGTGTCCGCAATGTCCGATACACACTCAAGTTTGCCACATTTTTACCCGAGCCGTTTAAAGGGGCACAGTTATATACGGCGCATATATACGACGCGTCTCGTCCTCGTAAATTTATAAAACCAACTGTGAGCTAAATACCCACTTGAACATTGCCGAAGCACCATCTGAAAACTGGCAAGACGGGACTTTCGAGCCAAAAAACAGCCCAAATAATGACGAAAGTATCGGGTCTGTCAGATAACGGCCTTTTTCACAAAAATCAACTCAAAAGAGAATAATCATGGGCTAAATTGACAGGTAAGCACGTGACGATAGTCCCGCTTGTTGGGCCCAAAGTCACTACGCGCACCATCCATCAACGAACTATTTGAGGGAAGGCGAGCACAATGACCCTCGCGCAGGCAGCGCTCGACTCTGTCATGCTCGGCAGGTGGCAGTTCGGTATCACTACCGTCTACCACTTCGTGCTGGTTCCACTGAACATTGGACTGGCACTCCTTGTCGCACTTATGCAGACGTTCTGGCACAAGACCGGAAAGCAGGAATGGCTCCACGCCACCCGCTTCTTCGGCAAGCTCCTAATCATCTCTTTCGCACTGGGCGTTTCCACCGGTATCGTCCAGGAATTCCAGTTCGGTATGAACTGGTCAGAATACTCCCGCTACGTCGGTGACATCTTCGGTGCACCGCTCGCAGTCGAAGCACTCCTTGCATTCTTCATGGAATCCACCTTCCTGGGCCTCTGGATCTTCGGTTTCGGTCGTCTGAAGAAGGGCATGCACCTGGCTACAATCTGGCTGGTCGCCATCGGCACCGCCGTTTCAGCCGCATGGATCCTCGGCGCAAACTCCTGGATGCAGCACCCGGTCGGCGCAAAGTACGACCCCGAAGCTGGACGCGCAGTCCTCGACGGTTCCATGAGCTTCTTCAAGCTCCTCACAAACCCGGCGCTCATCTGGGAATACACCCACGTCATCACCACCGCATGGCTTGCCGCAGGCTCTTTAGTTGCCGGCATCTCCATCTGGTGGATGGTTCGCGCACAGCGCGAAGGAAGCGAAGAAGCAACCAGCCAGGCAAAGAACGTCTGGCATCCCGTTGCACGCTTCGGCCTGATCGCCATGCTTGTCGGCGCTCTCGGCGTCATGGGCACCGGCCACTTCCAGGGCCAGGAACTGGTCAAGCTTCAGCCGATGAAGATGGCAGTCGCCGAAGGCATCTGCGTCGACACCGATGGCGCTGCCTTCACCGTCGCCCAGTTCGGTTCTTGCCCACTAGATTCCTCCGGCGAAGCACCCACCAAGTTCATTGAGGTCCCCGGCGTTGCTTCCTTCATGTCGCACAATGACTTCAGCGCAACCTCCGCAGGTGTCGCTGACGAGCAGGCGCGCATGGTCGAACTGCTGAACTCGAACGCTGACTTCACCGCCAAGTACGGCGATGCAGCTCAGTACAACTTCGTTCCCCCGCAGATGGCAACCTTCTGGTCGTTCCGCCTCATGATCGGCCTTGGCATACTCTCCCTGCTCTTCGCACTCTGGGGCCTCTGGGCTACCCGCAAGGGCAACGTCCCCGGTTCGAAGTCACTGTCGACGATGGCACTGATCAACCTGACTCTGCCGTTCCTGGCAGCATCCTTCGGTTGGATCTTCACCGAAATCGGTCGTCAGCCGTGGGTTGTCGTCCCGAACATCGCAGGTCTTTCGAACGGCGATCCGGTCGGTTCCGTCATGCTGATGACCGACACCGGTATTTCAACGGCAGTTCCCGCCGGACAGGTTCTTGCAACCATGATCGGCTTCACGCTGCTCTACGCTCTGCTGGGCGTTATCTGGTTCCTGCTCATGCGTCGCTACGTGCGCGAGGGCATCCACACCGCTAAGAAGACAGAAACCGACACTCCCGCCGGCGACCTGTCCTTCGGATACTGAGAGGCGGCGAAACTGCAATGACACTTTCAATCCTCTGGTTCATCCTCATCGCCGTTCTTTGGACCGGCTACCTGTTCCTCGAAGGCTTTGACTTCGGCGTTGGCATCCTGCTGAAAGTTATCGGCAAGAACGACGAAGAACGCACGCAGATGCTGCGCACCATTGGCCCCCACTGGGACGGCAACGAGGTCTGGCTGCTCACCGCCGGTGGCGCTACCTTTGCAGCATTCCCAGAGTGGTACGCCACGATGTTCTCGGGCATGTACCTTGCTCTGTTCCTCATCCTCTTCTGCCTGATCCTGCGCATCTCCGCTCTTGAGTGGCGCGCAAAGATCGCAACGGCAAAGTGGCGTAGCACGTGGGACACCATCCACACCGTGACCGCTGTCCTGGTTCCCGTTCTGTTCGGTGTTGCATTCGCAAACCTCGTTCAGGGCATGAAGATCGAGGTCGTCGATGAGATGACCGGCGCTGTTGTCACACCCGATATGGTCACTCAGTCGCTTGCAACCGCAACGCACCAGCTGACCGGTGGCTTCTTCTCACTGCTCACCCCGTTCACCATCCTCGGTGGCGTCGCAATCCTGGCCGTCTGCATGGCAGTCGGTGCACAGTTCCTGGCGCTCAAGACCGAAGGCGATGTGCGTGAGCGCGCAAACGGCCTAGCAGCTCCCCTGTCGATCGCAGCAACCGTCGTTGCCGCAATCTTCCTGATCTGGGGTCAGTTCGCTTACTCGGCTAACGTCCTGGCATGGATCCCCTTGCTCGTCGCAGCACTCGCGATCATTGCTTCGACCGCATTCAGCCAGAAGGCACTGCGTCGCGAAGGCCTGTCCTTCATCCTGATGGCTGTCGCAATCGCTTCGACCGTCACCTGGGTCTTCTCGGCGATGGCTCCGGCCGTCATGAAGTCCTCGATCGATCCGGCGTACTCGCTTTTGATCGACCAAGCATCGTCCTCACCGGCAACCCTGGTTGTCATGTCTATCGTTGCTCTGATCTTCACGCCGATCGTCCTGATCTACACGGCATGGTCCTACTGGGCTTTCCGCAAGCGCGTGTCGGTTGGCGACGTCGATCAGAACCCTGGCTTGATTCCCTCCAAGATCCGTCTTGGTGAGAACTTCCTTGCTGGCTGATCTTTAAAACACTTCGGTGGCCCGGTGCATCAGTGCCGGGCCACCGTTGTGTTTCACCACGATTGCAGTGCCACATTCACCACCATCTGGATACCGGTCTTTCGCACCTCGATTCACCCCGCGTTCCAGCCGTGTCCGCACTGTTTTTCAGTTACCGCTTCCCCTAGAAATTACGGCAAAATAGTTCAATGCGACCTTTCGATCCACGGCTTTTGAAATACGCGCGTTCTGCACGAATGCCCATCATTATTACGGGGCTCATCGGCACGCTGATTGCTATCGTCGTCATCACTCAGTCCCTACTGATCTCGGCAGCGCTCTCCCCTGTGATCACCGGCAACGCTCGTCTTGGTGACGTTGCAGGTTTCATTGTTGCGCTGGTGATCGTGATCATTATTCGCGGGTTGCTTGTTGGGGTGCGCGATTCACTCGGTCAGCGCGCTGCAGACAGTGCCATCCGAGATCTTCGCTGCGAGGTTTTGCGTGCGACCGAAGAACTCGGTCCCCGCTGGCGCGCAGTTCACGGCGCCGACACGACAACGCTTTTGACGCGTGGCTTAGATGATCTGGGCCCGTACTTCGTAAAGTTCCTTCCTCAGCTTGTCCTGACGATGACAGCAACTCCTTTGGCTTTGGCTGTCATGCTCTATTTGGACGCATGGTCGGGCGTCATCGCGCTCTTCGTCATTCCGTTGATTCCAATTTTCATGGCGTTGATCGGTCGTTTTACTCAGGATTCGTCGAAGGCGAAGCTAGTCGCGATGGAGCGTCTGGGCTCGCAGCTTCTTGACCTCATGGCGGGCTTGCCTACCCTGCGCAGTCTGGGTCGCGAGAATGGGCCTCGCGGACACCTTGAAGCCCTGGGCAAAGAAAACACGCGCACCACAATGGCAACCCTGCGCGTCGCGTTCCTGTCGGGTGCAGCCCTTGAATTCCTTTCCACCCTGTCGGTTGCTCTTGTTGCCGTCGAGGTCGGTATGCGCCTTGTCGCCGGCAACGTCACCCTCTTTACCGGCCTCGCCGTCATCATGTTGGCCCCCGAAGTCTTCGAACCGCTTCGTCAGGTTGGCGCGCAATTCCACGCTTCCGCGAACGGTGTGACCGCCGCACAAAGCGCCTTCGAGATCATCGAGACCGAGCGCCCGCAGGCTTCGCGTATCGTTTCACCCCTCGTTTCTTCCCCCAGTAACGAGGCCACGCTCACCACTTCAACTTCTTTCCCCAGTTCAGGGGCGGATGGGGACAGCACTTCACCTGTTTCTTTGCGCCAAGCTCCCCCAATTTCATCATGCACGATTGAGCTGGAAAATCTGAGCGTGGCGGCTCGCGGTACGTGGGCTCCTCACAATCTTTCAGCTTCGATTCAGCCGGGACAGTTGACCGTTCTTGAAGGTGCGTCAGGGGCCGGTAAGTCAACAACTGTTCTGACGATTCTGAACCTGCTGACTCCGACAAAGGGGCGCGTTGTCCTTGCTCCTCTTGACGGGGCTACGCCACCCTGCGACGTCAGCGACTGCGATGCACACTCATGGTGGACGCAAATCACGTGGGTTCCTCAGGCTCCGACGATCCTTCCCGGCACGCTCCTTGAAAATATGGCGCTGAAAACCGTGACAAGCAGCCTCGTCGAAGCCGCGCAGGCAACAGGTTTCCACACCGTTGTTGAAGCGATGCCCGATGGGTGGGATTCAAAGGTTGGCGTGGGTGGCATTGGCTTGTCAGTTGGACAGCGTCAGCGTCTTGCACTGACGCGCGCACTGGTGAATGACTCACCGCTGGTGATCCTCGACGAGCCGACAGCGCATCTTGATGCTGTCAGCGAAGAAGAGATCACGCGGGCTATTCGAGCTCTTAAAGCACAGGGGAAAACGGTTCTGGTTATCGCACACCGCCAGGCGCTAAAGACGATTGCCGATCTGGTCATCTTGATTGAAAGTGCACCCGCTACCATCCAAGACATCGAAGAGTATCCGCAACTTGGGGTCAATGACTGGGCACAGACCAGCGTCGATGTTGATCTGCCAGGAATCTTGACGGTCAGTGCGACCGATACCGACCCGGAAAGGCGGTGAACTGATGCTGTTCATTACTCGCGAAGAAAAGCGTGCTCTGAAACGAGTCTTCCCCCTCATCGAGGTCGATATCAAAGCATTCGTCTTCTCTGTTCTGCTTGCCTCCGGTGCTCTTGGTGCTGCCATTGCCCTTGGTGCGACTGCTGCCTGGCTGATCGCTAGGGCATCAGAGCACCCACCGGTTTTGTTCCTGACCGTCGCTGCCGTTGGCGTACGCACATTCGGCGTATCGCGCGCACTCCTGAGATATGCGGGCCGTTTGGCCAGCCACCGCGTTGCTTTGCGTGGCATGGACACCCTGCGCCAGAACCTCTATCAGCACCTCGCACACAATCCCATCGACCGCTTGACCGCGATGAAGCGCGGTGATCTGCTTGCTCGTACGGGCGCAGACGTGGATGATTTGGGCGATCTGGTTGTCAAGACCCTGCTCCCCACCTGCGTGGCAGTAATCGTTGGAATCTGTACGGTCATTGGTCTTGGACTCATTTCCGTTCCCGCTGCGCTATTGGTTGCGCTCTGTCTTTTAGTATCGGGGGTCGGAGCCCCCCTACTGTCGATGCACGCTGCACGAATCGCTCAAATTGATACGCTTCGCGCACGCACCGCCCTGTCGACGCAGATCCTGACCGTCATGGAGGGAACCTCTGAACTCCAGGTGTCCGGCGAACTTGAGGCGTTTAGAGCATCGATTGATGAGACCGAAGAAAAGCTCGTTGAAGCCTCACACCGTAGTGCGCGGATGGCTGCTCTCGCTTCCGGGATTGACCGAGCAGCAATGGGAGCAGCCGTTGTTGCCGCACTGCTGATCGGCATTCCTCAAACAACAGGTGGCATGATTACCGGCCTGCTTCTCGCAGTCCTTGTTCTCACTCCCCTGTCCTCGTTTGAAGGAACCGCTGAACTAGCCCCTGCAGGCGTTCAACTGGTCAAGTCAGCGACCGCGGCAGTCCGTATTGACGAGATGCTCGGCGAATCCATCAAAGTCGCTACCCACCCCGTTCCGCACACTGACGTTCCGTCACTTACCGCCACGAACCTGACGATCGGATGGCCAAGCGGCCCCAGCCTCGTCGATTCGATCGATCTGGAATTGCACCCGGGCAAGTCCATCGCGATCGTGGGCGAGTCGGGTATCGGTAAGACGACGCTCGCGCTGACTTTGTCTGGCATGATTCCGCCGAAGGCTGGATCTGCGCAGGTGAACGGCGTGGACGCGTGGGAAGCCGACCGCGTACAACTCACCAAGATCGTCAATGTCACGACCGAAGACGCGCATATCTTCGCCGCATCCGTCTTAGAAAACCTGCGAGTCGCCAACGGTGAGCTCAGCGAAGACAGTGCAATCGCTCTACTTGAACGCGTTGGATTGGCCAGCTGGCTTGCAGCACTGCCCGATGGGATCCACACCATGATCGGTTCAGATGGCACGACAGTGTCCGGCGGTGAACGTCGACGTCTGCTCATCGCACGAGGCCTCGCTTCACCCGCTCCCCTGCTACTCCTTGACGAGGCCGGCGAGCACTTGGATGCGTCGACAGCTGACGCGCTCATTTCCGACCTACTCTCGGATCCGACGCGCGGCATCCTGCTCATCTCGCATCGCCTGAGCGCCCTCGAAAACGCCGACGAGATCCTGTTCTTCGGACGATCAGGCGGCGAAGGAACCCAAGCAGAATTGATTGCACGAGGCACACACGCCGACCTTCTTGAAACATCTCAGGCCTACCGTTGGGCCGTCGGCCAGGAAGAGGAAAACTAATGCCATGGGGTTCAGAACATGCCCTGGTGAAGGCCGCCCTTGACCTCACCAGCACACTCGACCTGCGCAAGGCCCTGACCAGCTTCGTCGACCAAGCATGCAAGCTCACCCACGCACCATACGGCGCCCTGATCGTCCTTGACACATGGGGCGAAGCATCCCAGCTGATCGAACACACCAGCGAAGCACTGCCACATTCGCCTTCAATGCCAGAAGAACTGATCAGCCAGATCCCCGCTACCGGTCACCTACTGATCAACGACATGAGCGAATGCGAGGACATTCCTCCGGCATCAATCACCAGTTTCCTGGGCGTATCCGTGCTGATCAACGAGCAGGTGTATGGACGTCTCTTCCTGACCGATAAGAACGGCGGATTCACAGCCTCTGACGCCGATGTTTTGTCAATGCTTGCTCCCGCTGCGGGCGTCGCAGTGGAAAACGCTCACCTGTACGCGGACTCGCGTCGAACGGAACGCTGGATTTCCGCTTCCCAGCAGCTGACAACCACGATGCTTGAAGGCACCGACGAAGAAGAAGCCCTTGAACTGATCGCACAGACCGTGCGAGAGGTTTCACGTGCAGATACGGCAATCATCGTTCTGCCTTCCGTTGGTGACACCTGGGCTGCCGAAATCATTGACGGCTACCTGGCTGATACTCTTCTCGGCGTTGTCTTCCCGCCCGAGGGTCGCGCGATGAGCGTGCTCCACGAAGGAACGGGCATGATCGTCGACTCCATGGCGCGGGCACAAACCATGCGTCTTCCTCAGCTTGCGGCCTTCGGACCGGCGCTCTACGCGCCCCTCCGTTCGCGAGGTAACTCCGCTGGCATTCTGATCCTGCTTCGTCGCATCGGACAGCCAGAATTTGATCTATCCGAATTGTCTTTGGCTGAATCACTCGCATCTCAAGCTGCCTTGGCACTGGAGCTCGCCTCCGCCAAGCACGCTGAAGACGTGGCCACACTGCTCGACGAGCGAGATCGTATCGGACGCGACCTGCACGATTTCGCGATCCAACAGCTGTTCGCCACCGGCATGCAACTGGATGCCGCCAAGGTGGAAGTAGAAAGCGGACACCCGAATCCTGAGGCCATCACTGCCACACTGGACCGTGCTCTGGCCTCCATCGACGAGGCTGTGCGCCAAATCCGAGCAATCGTCCACAACCTACGTGAACCCGACAAATCAGTGGCACTGGTGGAACGTATTCGACGCGAAGCATCACTGACACGTTCCTTCCTTGGTTTTGCCCCGTCCCTGTTGATCACATTGGATGGTCACGCGATTAACGAAGTCGCAGACGACGAACAGCTGATGATCGAAACCATCGACAATCGCATCGACCCCGACTTGGGAGATGACATTGTCGCCATCGTGCGCGAAGGCCTATCCAATATCGCACGCCATGCACATGCCACCGCGGGCTCGGTGACCGTTGACATCATGGGAACGGGAGAAAACGGGCACGTCACCGTTTCAATCGCCGACGACGGACGAGGCATCGACCCGAACCACACCAGAAACTCTGGCCTGTCCAACATGTCCGAGCGCGCCCGAATCCGTGGTGGAAACTTCGAACAGGGAATCGGAATCGGAGGCCTCGGCGCCAGGATCACCTTCCGCGCTCCGCTAGCCTAAGTTCCACCTTCATGCAGGTCCGGGGCGCAGTTCGTACGAACTGCGCCCCGGCCTCGTAACCAGTAAGAAAGAACGAAGCTTTAGTTCCTCCACGCGGCCGCACGCTGGCCAGCGACCCACGCTGCCACCTGAGTGCGACGTTGCAAGCCCATCTTCGACAGAAGCGACGTGATGTGGTTCTTCACGGTCTTTTCTGCAACGCCCAGCTTCTCACCGATCTCGCGGTTCGACAGACCATCACCAATCAGTTCCAAAACCTTGCGCTCTGACGGAGTCAGGTCAGCAGTCGGATCATCATGATCAGCGCGACGACGCGTGATCGTGCGCTCGTCCAGCAGAATACGACCAGCAGCAACAGCCTTAATCACGTCCGTGATTTCTGCACCGCGCACGGTCTTCAACACGTAAGCGTGCGCACCAGCTTCAAGAGATTCAGCCAAAGCCTCATCATCGTCGAACGAGGTAAGCACGATCGGCAGGATCTCCGGATGCGAAACCGCAAGCTGCTTCAGAATATCGATACCCGTACCATCGGGAAGCTGAAGGTCAACCAGAACAACGTCTGGGCGAACCAGATCTGCGCGACGCACGGCGTCAGCGACGCTACCTGCTTCAGCAACGACCTCAAGGGCATCATCGCGATCAATAATCTCAGCAATACCGCGTCGAACGATCTCATGATCATCGATGATCATGACGCGAGTAGTCTTGGCATTCTTGGGGTTTTCAGTCACAGTCATATCCTAGACAAGCCCTAGGTCCTATATCAAACGGTCGGGCAAGACGCCGCAAAGAACCGGTTAAATTGCGATGATTCTTCGTCCTTTGGTCGCTTCTTAGTCACCAAGGCGAGAGTAAAGAAGCTCCATAGCCTGTTGCGCAACCGCGCTCTCGGAGTGCTTCTTCGACGATGCGCTGGCAACAGCCAAAGGTTCTTCAACATTCGACGCGAAGACGGTCGCAGTGAAAGAACGGTTATGATCCGGGCCCGAACCTTCAACCTCATAGCGAATTTCACCAAGGTTATGCGCCTTCGCATATTCGACAAGCAAGGTTTTCCAGTCATGATGAGAGCCTCGTACCTCGGCCTGGCTCAAAAGGAACTCAAGATTGGCCAGCACAACGGCTCGCGTGTGCTCCATACCGTGCGTCAGATACGTCGCCCCGATCAGCGCCTCGAATGTGTCGGAAAGGATCGAATCCTTGTCACTGCCACCAGAAGCGGCCTCTCCCCTACCGAGGAAAATAAAATCCCCAAGCCCAATACGACGAGCAGCCTGCGCCAGCGGAGTTTGCGAAACCGTTGAAGCGCGCATCTGCGACAAAGACGACTCCGTGACATCCGGGTAGTCGTGGAACAAACGATCCGCGGTCGTTACTGACAGAACCGCGTCCCCTAAGAACTCGAGGCGTTCATTATTCGGCAACCCCCCGGCTTCGTTCGCATATGAACGGTGAGTCAGGGCAAGTAGCAGAAGTTCAGGATCGACACTCGATCCCCAACGTTCCATGAGCTGGTCGTAGTCCGTATTGGCGGGAACTGGGAGTTTCTTCTTATGCGACATACGTCCGTCTTCAACTTCTGTTCATACAATTGTGCGGTGAGGAGCCACCCTAGCGTGCTTGGGCACCGATAGTAGTCCTAGTTGTCTTTGGCCTGATCCAAAAGAGAAGCAAGAGAAGCCAAACGCGGATCCACCTGGAAGTGCTCATGATCTTCAGGGAGCTCATCCCACTTCTGCCCGCACACGTCACACAAGCCTCCACAATCAGGCCGACACAGTGGACGATCATCCACCAGCGTCACGATCGAATCGCGAATCATCGGCTCCAGATCGATCGTGTCACGCTGACCAATCAAGCGAACATCATCGGCTTCGTCATCCTCATCTGTAGCCACGGGAGCCGTTTCAAAGAAGACATCCGACGTATCAATGTCATGGTGAACACTGACCGGATCCAGACAGCGCACGCAGTCGCCCACTAGGTCAACACTGGTGGTCAAGCGAACCAATACGCCATCATCAACGCTGGTCAGATCAACCCCAAAATCTAAAGGAGTGCCCGGCTCAACCCCCATTGACGGAGTCCCCAAATCATCGGGCGCAACCCAATGCAGATCCTCGTGGCGGAAAGAACCAATCTGACGCGACAGTGTCACCAACGAGATGACAAGAGGAGAGTCACTCATTGTCGAGGTCAATGTCAGTCACGTCGATGCCCTGGCGCTCTGCGATGGCACGACGACCGGCCTCGGTGCGACGCTGCAGATCCGCCAACATACCCGACAGCTCAGCCAGCGACTTCGCAACATAGTCGTCAGCGCCCAGACGCAGTTCTTCTTCCTGCTGACGAGCCTGACCAACAATCTCGCGACCACGATCTTCGGCCATACGAGTAATGTTCTCGCTGGAAACCAGACGCTTCGCTTGCTCGTTAGCATCGACCAGGATCGCTTCAGCTTCAGAGCGAGCCTGATTCACGGAAGCCTCAGCTTCTTCGTTCGCACGAGCAACCGTGCGTTCAGCCTGTTCGTTCGCAGAATCAACGATGTGCTTCGCCTTTTCTTCGGCTTCGTCCAGAGTTGACTGAGCACGAGAATTAGCTTCAGCAATAGTCGTTTCGGCAGCGGTATCTGCGCGTCCTAAAACGGCATCGGCATCAGCAACAACAGCGTCGGCAGCAACCAAATCTTCCGGCAACGCTTCACGTGCTTGGTCAAGAAGATCCAGGATCTCCGCGCGGTTCAGCATGATCATTGCCGAAAGCGGAACAGCGCGGGCATCTTCGACGAGGGCCTCAATCTGATCGAGAGCAGCAATGACGGTCGACGGTCCGTAAACCGTGTTCTCATCCCACGTCTCGTTTTCGCTGGGTTCAGGCGTTACGGGATCCGACATTGTGTCCTCCAGATCGTTGAAGCGGTCTCAGTGACCTTTCTTTGCTCTATTTTGCGCTACGAACGGCTCAATTTCGTTCGGAACATACCGAGAAACGCTTAATCCCAGGTGGACAAGCTCACGAACCATCGATGAGGACACCAGCGAAAGCTCTGGGAGGGAGGGAATAAACAGAGTTTCCACCCCTCCAAGGTCACGATTCACCGCGGCCTGGGCAAGCTCGGCATCAACATCGCTTTGGCTACGAACGCCCTTAACAATGAAAGAAACATCGTTCGACTTCGCGCAGTCGATCAGCGTCCCTTCCATTTTCACGGTGCGCACGTTCCCCAGTTGAGCCACGACAGCGTTCACCATGTCGACACGCTTGTCCTGATCGAACATGTATTTCTTCTGAGGGTTTACGCCCACAGCAACAACCAGTTCGTCGGCGAAGGAGGCAGCGCGGGTGATGATATCGGCGTGGCCGATGGTGATGGGATCAAATGATCCCGCAAAAAGAACTCGCATTGTCGTCCTGTTCTAGTAGCTCGAGGATATTGAAGTCGATAGTATCCCCCAAGCGTTGCTCGGTGGGATTACCGATGATGCTCAATGAATTGATCCGAGATCTCAGTCGCTCTCTTCTTCGGCTTTCACGGGCGGACCGGCAAACCATGCGACAGTCTCACCCCACGTCCGCTGATCTTCCTTCACAAGGAAATCCGGCCACAAAGGCTCCGGTGACCTGCTGGAACGCTCAACAACGACAAGCGCATCCGGGGTGATCCACGGTCCAAGAAGTGAGAGCACCTCCGCCACATCTTCTTCGCTCACGTCATAGGGAGGATCAAGCAACACAAGATCAAACTCTCCACTGAGCGTCTCAAAATCACGCGCCCTCAAGAAAGTGGCCGCCGAGGCGGTATGAACCCGCGCTTTCAGACCGGTTGCGCGGATGTTTTGAGCAATGATTCGCGCTGTCGGTGCCGATTTTTCAACCAAGTCCACGCGCGAGGCACCTCGTGACGCGGCTTCTAACCCCAATGCTCCCGAACCGGCATAGAGGTCAAGAACCAGACAGTTTTCAACCACGTTCATATGTTCCAGGCGAGAAAACAGCGCCTCGCGGACGCGTTCCGATGTTGGACGCGTCCCCTTCGCGGGAACTTTCAGCACGCGACCTTTGGCTGAGCCTGCAACGATTCGAGTCATGACCCATAGTCTAACGGGCGAAGCACAATGCCCAGATTGCAGGGATCACCACGGTAGTCCCCTTTAGCTCATCGAAATCCAAGCAAGAGAATCAGCCGACAAGCGCCTCAAAGCACATGCTAACTCCGGATGATTCATCAGCTTCGGATCCTCTTCGATAATCCGCAACGCATCGCTGCGAGCGTGGGAAATAATCCGTTCGTCACGTCGAACAGAAAGGAAACGCAGGTGCGAACTGCGACCGGACTGCCCAGCTCCCAACACATCTCCCTCACGACGGAGCTGAACATCTTTTTCTGCGAGCTCAAAACCGTCCGTCGTTGATGCAAATGCTTCAAGACGCGCCATCGAGTCCGGATTCAAATCGCTACGATGAACCGCCATCGTCACAGATGGCGTCGACGAACGGCCGACGCGGCCTCGTAACTGATGCAACTGCGCCAAGCCGAACTGCTGGGCGTCAACGATCACCATCATCGTCGCACTCTTGACGTCCACGCCCACTTCGATGACGGTCGTAGAAACCAAAATCGGCGATTCTCCGGATGCGAAACGCTCCATGATCTGGGTTTTTTCCGCCGTCGGAGTGCGGCCCGTCAACGTTTCAATCCGGTGCGCTCCAAGAGCGGGAAGACGGCGCAGGGTTTGACTGACCTTTTCGACCGACGCAAGCGGGGGGCGATTCGCTCCCTCTCCTTCAACGTCGGTGACCTCATCCGTTTCGTCGATACGCGGACAGACAACGTAGACACGCCCACCGCGCTCAATCTCTTCGTGCGCTCGAGCCCACAAGCGCTCCATCCACACCGAATTCGCGCTATCAACAAGGAACGTCTGCACCGGCGTACGACCGGCAGGCATCCCCGCCATGCGCGTCTCTTCCAGATCACCGAACACCGTCATCGCGACCGTACGAGGAATCGGAGTCGCCGTCATCACCAGCTGGTGCGCGCTACGCCCCCCGTCGCTGGTGCGCAATGTGTCGCGCTGTTCAACGCCGAAACGATGCTGTTCATCCACAATGACAACGCCGAGGTCTTTGAAAACAACACTGTCAGAGAACAAAGCGTGAGTCCCCACCACGATCAGCGGCTCCCCCGATTCAATGAGCGCGCTTATTTCGCGACGCGCGCCAGGCGGTGTCGAACCGGTCAGCAGACGAATATCAACTGGTTTCCCATCGGCCATGACACCCTGTACTAACGCGCGCATCGACTCAAGATGCTGGCCGGCCAACACTTCAGTCGGCGCCACCAGCGCACCCTGGTGTCCAGCGTCAACCGCCGCAATCAATGCCGCGAGCGCAACAACGGTCTTCCCTGAACCCACATCTCCTTGAAGGAGTCGTTGCATGGGGGCGGCCTGGCCCATGTCGGCGTCGATTTCTTTGAGCGCGCGTGATTGGGCGTCGGTCAGAGTGAAGGGAAGCGATGCAATGAATTCACTGACTGCGTGCGATGAAGTGAGCGGACACGCAGGCGCAGTTAAAGAGCGTTCCCCGTAGCGTCGTCCGGCCAGGATGCACTGAAGGGTGAAAGCTTCCTCGAACGCGAATGTGGTTTTCGCCTGTTTGTAGTCGTCGTCGGTAGATGGCTGGTGGAGCATCCTCAAAGCCGTGGCACGATTGGGCAATTTTCGTTGTTCTCGGATGTCGGCCGGGATCACGTCGTCGATCGATTCATCGTCCAAAGAATCGAGAATCATGGTGATACTACGTGCCATGATCCAGCTGGTGATCCCCCCGCTTGTCGGGTAGATCGGGATGGGCCGTTGGGAGCGTTCTTCTGCTGAGTCGCTGGCGTCATCCATTCCTTCGAAGCTGGGATGTACCAGTGAAAGGGTACCGCGGTAGGATCCGACTTTTCCGGCGAAAAGAAACGAGGCTCCGGGTTTCAAGAGGCGCTGATGGACGGCGAGTTTGTATTCATTGTGCGCGAAGAAGGTCGCGTTCATCGTAGTGATGCCGTCGGTCAGTTGTACTTCGAGGCGAACGCCCTGACGGCTTCGGTTTGCAACGAGGTGTGCTCGTGCAACTTGAGCGAGGATCGTGACATCTTCGCCTTCGTGCAACATCGACATCGGGGTCAGTGCGCCCCAGTGGTAGTAGCGACGAGGCGCACAAAGAAGCAGGTCTTCAACGGTTTCAAACCCTGCTTTTGCGAGTTTGCGCGCGGTTGACGCAGGGAGGCGAAGAGAAAGTGGGGTATCGAGTTCGCTCATGCCCACATGCCCGCTATGAGGCTTCGACCCGCTTGTCCCCCATCGATCACATCAATGTCATCGAGGAGACAGTCAGCGTGCATCACCAGTTGCCGGAGAAGTCCAACCAAATCCGGACCGTCGTGTGCGGACAGGAGCAGGCGGAACTGCGTGGGGTTCCTGCGTGCGATGTCGGCGACCACCTGCGAAATAGCAAGGTCATCGTCTGAGTCGAGCGAATAGGTCACCTGGTTTTCAAGCGCTTGCGTCGCCCCTTGGGTGAGCAGACGTTCCATTGTTGGCCCCACTTTGTGCCCGCCGGGTTGCGGAACGAAGTAGCCGGCGCATGTTTGCGCGACGTAGAACGCTGACAGTTCGTCGTTCGACTGCGCCGCCACAATGATGGCGTCGGTTGACGAGGTGGCGCCTGCAGGCTCGGGGTCAAACGGAGATTGGGGCGCGTTCAGACGAGAGGCAAGCATAGTGCCAAGTGTTGAAGACTCATCGTCACACGGCACGAACAGACTGACGCCCGTCGATGAGGACGTGGCAATTTCCATGATTCCCGCCGCGTCTTCGGCGCTGGGATTGTAGAGAACGATTGCACCTGTTCTGGCGGCATCTTCAATCAATCCGGGAGCTCGGGTGCATACAAGGACTCGGGCGCGTTCGACTCGTCGCATGGGGTGCCGTTCGAGAAGGCGAACACCGCGGTGGGTAATGCCTTCTTCGGCGAGCTCGTCGACGCCGAGCATCTCATCTGGACGCGCGTCAGCGACTTGGAATCTGATAAGGCGTCCAGTCTTGGGGCGTACTGAAAGAGGGGCGGACGTATCGATGTGTAGGCGCCACATTCCTACGCCGAATGGATCAAGCGTTCCAACGCAGGAAAGGCGTGCTCCCATGAGTTCAATGGAAGTGAAAAAGTGGTCTGCGTCTGTTGCAGTCGCTTGCCAGACGATATCGACACTGAATGCGCGGTTCGGGGCGGGAATGTTCTGACTGGGGATATCACCGTTGTTTTCCGCTAATTCGCTGAGCATATGAGCTAGCGACTCGAGTACTGATGTTTGTCCTGAAACAACCGAGTCAAAGCAGGCGAAGAGAATGGTCAGGACGGATGCGCCTGCGTCGATACGCCCTGTTCTCTCATTTGTGGCGCCAATCAGGCCTTCTTGAGCTGCGAGTGAGTACCACGAGACCAGGTATTCGTTTGTTTCAATCGTGTCGCCCAAATCAGTGGCGGCGGTTCTGGCTGTATCCAAGACCGTCACGATCGCATTCGACAGGTGGGTTCGACACAAAACGTCAGTGACATGGGAATCGGATTGGATCGCATGTGGTGTACACAGCATGCGACGAAGCTGAATCGGCGTGATCTGACCTGGACCATTGAGGGCTTGTGACCATGCGGAAAGAACAGCAGTAATGATGACACCAATATGCCCTTGGGCAAGGATGATGCCAGCGTCAACAGCGGCTTCAAGCCCGGAAGCAAACGACGAGACCGGATCTAGACGTTCGACGGCGCTTGCCATGGAGGCCAGCGTATGTGCAGCGTTCGTGCCGGTATCGCAGTCTGAGCCGTCCCACCCGTCGAGGTCATTCAGGAACTGAGCAAGCGTGGCAGATTCATGTGCTGCCACCCGCAACAGGGAGGCGACAGTCCCAGCATTCAGTTCCACTCTTGCTCCATCCGTTTAGCTTTGCGTTCATTATCGTTCAGGGATCAGCGTTCGGCGTGCCAGACACATCTAAGCCCGACAATCGTTGCATTTTTATCGCTTCGTACTCCACGGCTCACACTAGTTTTTGAACGCCTAGCTCCCCCAGTTATACGAGGCGACACTCCCCTTCCCACAGAGCCCACAATGTCGCCTCAGACGACCGGAACTGCAGGCAGGACCGTGTCATGGACAAGGAATGCACGGACGGATACCCAGACCGCACAGCTCGCCACCTACTGAGCCGTCGCTTGCATCACCTTCGTCATCACCGTCGTAGAAACCACACTGCAACACTAGGATGCTGTACACCCCGCTCTAGCCTTCAAGCCGCTACGCGGCCCTGCGCGAGCCGCACACAATCCGCGCTCTATCAACGAATGTGGGCTACCTGACAGCCCACAAAGGGCGCAAAACTTGGAGTTGAAGGCGTTAATCCGTTAATCTTTCATAGTTGCCTGCGGTGGACTACACCGCTCAATACTGTCCTGTGAAAACGGGAATAACCTATTTTGACAACCGAGGAGATCATCGTGGCTGCCGTTTGTGACGTGTGCGGTAAGGGACCCGGCTTCGGCAAGAGCGTGTCACACTCTCACGTTCGCACCAACCGCCGCTGGAATCCGAACATTCAGCGCGTTCGCGCCCTTGTTGAGGGCACCCCGAAGCGCCTGAACGTGTGCACCAAGTGCCTGAAATCCGACAAGGTTCAGCGCGCTATCTGATAGCCGCACACCTGTTGGATGACCTTTAAAAGGTCACCACACTTTATGAGTCTGGCTCGCAAGGATGCCCTTGCGAGCCAGACTTTTTCACCTCGAGCGCCTCTTACTCATTCTTGAAGTGATCCCACTTCCCACGCAAGGGGCGGCCGTTCAGGAACATATTCGCGTTTTCCCCTTCACCGACCTCGCGGACGTGTCCCACAATGCGGAATCCTTCGGGAATGGTCGCATCTGGCCCAAAGGCAGCGATCATGCCGTGGTCTTCACCGCCGAAGACGACCCATTCCACCGGGTTCACACCGCAGATCTCGGCGAGCTGACGCAACGGATCTGCTTCGCGTTCCAACGCAGTCGGGTCGAGGTCAATGATCACACCAGACGCTTTCGCCATACGTGTGCCATCCATAGCAATGCCATCAGATAGGTCCATCATTGCGTGGGCACCGGCGCGCGCAGCAGCTGGCCCGGTCTCCAACGGTGGCTCGGGAGCGCGATACATGTTGAGGGCTTCAGCCATAATCCCCATTGACTCGTCGTCACGAATTGCAGGGTCAATGTGCTCGCCCAGCAACAGATCCAAGCCGGCGTGCGAGAAGCCAACTCGACCACTCACCGCGATCACATCACCAGGTTTCGCTCCCGAACGCACCACGGGATCGCCTTCGCACCAGCCCATGACGGTCATCGACAGCACCATCTTTTCTCCCGCCGACATATCACCGCCGACGACGCCGGCACCGACTTCGCGAGCACGATCGCCGATACCTCGAACCACGTCGATCAGCCATTCGACTTCGGTGTCAGGAGTGAGCACAACAGAGATAACGATCGATGACGTGTACCCACCCATACCGGCAATATCTGCAAGATTCTGCGCGGTAATGCGAGCACCAATCTGGTAAGCGTCGGACCAATACCTGTGGAAGTGCTGGTCTTCGACGATGACATCCGTCGATACGACGAACGATCCTTCAGGGGTTGCAATCTGTGCACAGTCGTCGCCGATTCCGATCATGGTGCGTTCACCAACGGGAAGAACTTCCTGATAGCGACGAATGAGTTCAGATTCCGAGCATTCACTTACCAACGTCATGGTTCAAGCCTAGTTGGTTCGTGGCGACAAAAGGACAGCTGGCGCCTGATTCACTCATTGACTCACGAGGCCGCGCACACTATTTCAGCGCTTCATTGGACAAGCGCGCGCATTGAGAAGCAAAAAGACACATTGAGGCTGCAGAGGCCACGTTCAGGGACTCGGCCTGACCGGTCATGTCGATGCGGACAAGAGTGTCACACGCATCGAGTTCAGCCTGGCTCATGCCCTTCGCTTCATTGCCGAAGACCCACGCATGAGATGAGGCAAGAGGACCCGCTCCCCCAGCGATTGCCTGAGTCATCAGCTGCCCAAGGTCTTCGGTGCCCACTCCGCCGCTGGTTCCCAGCAGGCGCGCACCGCGCGTTTTGAGCAACCGGGCGGCCTCGTCGAACGACGGAACACCAATGAGCGGAAGGTGGAAGACACTGCCTGCGGAGGAACGGATGACCTTCGGGCTGGCAACATTGACGGTGCCCGCAACGACGATGACACCGGCGCATCCCATCGCATCAGCGGTGCGGATGATGGTACCAACGTTGCCCGGATCGCGCCCCTGGGCGAGCACAACATATGTCTGCCGAGGCGCAGTATCGCGCAACGTGGACACCACTGCGTCACGTGTTGCAACGGCAATAATGCCCTGAGCATCAGAGCTCATCGCAGAAGCGACCTCATCGGTCATCATATGGCACCAGCGGGTCACGGAAGAAGCCAGGGCGTGCACGTCAGGATGCAGACTCGCTGCACCGTCAGTGAAGTACACATCGCGAACATGCTGGCCACTAAAAGCCAGAAGTTCGCGGACTGCTTGTGGCCCTTCAACAAGCAGAAGATTCGTCTTACGACGTGCCGAGCGCCCGGCCAACGCTGCCACTTTCTTCACGCGTTCAGCGTGAGGATTGGCGAGCATGGACGGGCGCTCGGACTGAAAAGTCACCGTATGTCAGGCCTTGGGGGCGTTGACGTCTGCCGGCAGAGCATCCTTGGCAACCTGCACCAGCGCGTTGAACGCGTTGATGTCGTTGACGGCGAGCTCGGCGAGCATGCGACGGTCGACCTCAACACCAGCAAGGCCGAGGCCCTGGATGAAACGGTTGTAGGTCATGCCCTGCGCGCGCGAGGCAGCGTTGATGCGCTGGATCCAGAGGCGACGGAAGTCACCCTTGCGGGCCTTGCGGTCGCGGTAGGAGTAGACGAAGGAGTGAGTGACCTGCTCCTTGGCCTTGCGGTACATGCGGGAACGCTGACCACGATAGCCGGACGCCTGCTCGAGGACTGTACGACGCTTCTTCTTGGCGTTAACAGAACGCTTGACACGTGCCATGTTTCAAATCTCCTTTTGCGAAGCTCACTTGCCAAGGAGACGACGGACGCGCTTAACGTCTGCGTTCTCAAGGACCTGGTCAGTGGCGAGGCGGCGGGTCTTACGGCTGGACTTGTGCTCCAGCAGGTGGCGTGCACCGGCCTGCTCGCGCATGATCTTGCCCGAGCCGGTCACGCGGAAGCGCTTCTTCGCACCGGAGTGCGTCTTGTTCTTCGGCATTTGCTATTCCTTCTTTGTTCCATCAACGCTTACGCGTCAATGTCAGTTCTTGTCCGTGGTGTCCGCTTTTGCGGAACGTGCCTGGTCCTTGATTGCGCGTTCCTGACGCTTACCGCGTCGTTCCTTACGCTCTGCTTCACGACGCTTGCGCTGTTCGTTCAAAGCATCAGACTTACGTTTTGTAGGCGCGAGAACCATGGTCATATTGCGACCATCCTGGCGAGGCATGGACTCGACTGTTGCGAGCTCACCAACCTCTTCAGCCAAACGCTGAAGCAGGCGAACGCCAGCTTCAGGACGGGACTGCTCACGTCCGCGGAACATGATCATGACCTTGACCTTGTCGCCTTGGGAAAGGAAACGCTCAACGTGTCCCTTCTTAACGCCAAAATCATGGTCGTCAATCTTCAAGCGGAAGCGGATCTCTTTCAGCTGGGTGTTCGCCTGATTACGGCGAGCATCGCGAGCCTTCTGGGCGGCTTCGTACTTAAACTTGCCGTAATCCATGAGCTTGGCAACCGGCGGCTTAGCGTCGGGGGCAACCTCTACCAGGTCAAGGCCGGCCTCTTCGGCCAGGCGCAGGGCGTCTTCAACACAAACGACGCCGACCTGTTCCCCTCCGGGTCCCACGAGGCGAACCTCAGGAACTCGGATGCGCTCGTTAATGCGAGTCTCGCTGATGAGTGGCTCCTTCCACGGTACTTCGTGAAGAGCAACGAAAATGGCCTCCGTTACACTTCATGCGCACGGAGGCCAGCCCATTTGGCAGACGCCGAAACGTCTACCGAAGAACCCGATCCCCTTTCACGTCACGCCAATTGCGTGGACCTTGGCAAGCCAAGGCGGGCATCCAGGTGGGAGGAAACTCCGCTTGCATTCCAGGCATTCGCCCAGACGGTTGCTTCAACTTTAACATCTGCGCTGATAGCGCACCAATTTCAGTGACTTCGGCGCAGATGGGATCGCTCACACACGTGGACTATGCGACGTGCAGGCTATGCGACGCTCACCCAACGTGGAACGATCTCAATCCTGTCGGCTGATACCTGAAGACGTTTTGAATCTCCGATAGCAGACACCGCTTCCATCAGCGACTTTTTAAGCCCACGCTGATCAGCATTGGCGTTGACGAACAGGGTGACAGTCACGTTTCCGACTGCCCCGCAGGTCAGCTGCACGTCAACGATCGGCGAGGTTCCGTTATGGCTTACCTGCGCGAGCATCTTCAACTCTTCGGCGAGTTCTTGGTCTTTCCAGGCTGGCAACCACGTGTCTCCCTGCGCAAGTGCCGCGACAAGGGGACGTGGTATCACAACGTTGGACCCGGCAGGATCCATGACAACTCGGCCTCCGGTTTCCACCAGCGCAGCAAGGGCAACGCTCCGGAATGCGAGAGCGGTAGGTCTGGCGAAAGCATCGAAAGCCCGAAGTTGATCGGCCGAAGAGAATACGGCAATCGCCTTGCCTGCCAGGCAGTCAACACGAACAAAGTCCGTCGGCGCCTGTCCGTCGCCGTCAATTCCTGCGTGGTGTCCGGTGACACGAGGATCCTCTTCAACAGCAATCGGGACAATCACGCGATCGTGAGCCAAAGCATCGGCGAGGGCTTCCAATCTGGCTGCGCCATTATCACTATCCGCTTCAAGAGCCAGCGCACGCCTCGTCGCTTCGAGAATCTGACCCGAGTCACCACGATCGCGATTCGACATCTTCAACCGAGCAGCAAGCCGGCTCTTCTGCGCATCATCGAGAGCTGGGATTGGGTGAGAATCCGTGGTTTCACTCATCGTTTAAAGCCCCCGCGCAACTTTCAGGGCTTCTTCAATCGTGAACGCGCCGGCGTAGAGGGCTTTGCCGACAATTGCACCTTCGACGCCAACGCCAACGAGACCTCGCAGGGTGGCAATATCGTCCAGCGTTGACACGCCACCGGATGCCACAACGGCGGCGTCGGTTGCGTCGCAGACGCGGGCAAGCAGATCAACGTTCGGTCCCGACAGCATGCCGTCGCGCGTCACGTCAGTGACCACGTAGCGCACGCAACCAGCCTTGTTCAGGCGTTCGATTGTCTCCCAAAGATTGCCTCCATCGCGGGTCCATCCGCGGGCAGACAAGGTATCTCCACGCACGTCCAAGCCGATGCCAATCTGATCGCCATATTCTTTAATGACTCGTTCAGTCCACTCTGGATTTTCCAAAGCTGCAGTACCAAGGTTCACGCGACGGGCACCGGCTCCCAAAGCGCGCTTGAGCGACTCATCATCGCGAATGCCACCGGACAGTTCGACATTCATATCCACGTTCGCGGTGATCTCAGCAAGTAGCGCAGCGTTCGACCCACGTCCAAATGCGGCATCCAGATCGACGAGGTGCAGCCACGTTGCCCCAGCATCCGCGAAAGAGCGCGCAGCGTCCATCGGATGGCCGTAGTGTGTTTCCGTACCAGCTTCACCCTGGGTCAGGCGAACGGCTTGTCCGTCGACAACGTCAACGGCGGGAAGAAGAATCAGGTCGTTCATGGAAATCCTTTAATCGTTTATTGCGTGAAGTTACTTCAGTGTGTCGAGCCAGTTTGCCAGTAGCGTCATACCGGCATCTCCTGACTTTTCCGGGTGGAACTGGGTTGCACTCAATGGGCCGTTTTCTACGGCTGCAACGAAGCGGGAATTTCCGTGCCGTGCCCAGGACGTCAACGGTGGGGTGGTCACTCCCCCAGCAAACGCCGCGGTCGGATCGTCATGGACACCGTAGGAGTGAACGAAATAGAAGCGCTGGTCTTCGACTCCCGCGAAAAGCTCCGAACCGGTAGCCGCTTCAATCGGTGACCAGCCCATGTGCGGAACCACTTCAGCGTCCAAACGCTTCACCACGCCCGGCCACTGGCCAAGGCCCTCGCCTTCGCCCTTCTCTTCGGACGAAGAGAACATGATCTGCAGGCCAACGCAGATACCCATCACCGGGCGCCCACCAGCAAGACGCATGTCAATAATGTTTTCGCCGTCAGCTACGCGCAGCTGGCGCATCACCGCATGGAACGCGCCTACGCCAGGCACCAGCAAGCCATCAGCATTCAATGCTGCTTCACGGTCTGCAGTCAGTTCAACATCGGCGCCCACATGTTCCAAAGCTCGGCACGCAGAGCGTACATTGCCCGAACCATAGTCAAAAACAACTACGTGCGTCATCGTCTACTTCTTCCACAATCCGCCAAAGAAACCGCCCGGACGCTTACGGCTCGTCCCATCCGCAGACACGGAGTCCTCGTAGTCTTCGGGGGTCGAACGTCCAAGCAGTAGATCCTCGGTTGCCTGTGGCATTGCACCAAGTAAAACACCCGCAGGAATCGTTTCCTCCGGCTGTCCGTTCACATAACGCTGGGCTGTAATCCGACCAGAAACACCGGGTTCAACCCCATCGCCTTCAACCAGCCACGACATGACAGCAACCGCCCCATATTTGGACAGGCGTGAAACAACGCGGGCGGCCTCGTCGATGGGAGCGGGCATGGGACGCTGGCCGGAAAGCAACGCATCCAACTCTTCTTCGTCAGTCGGCTGAGTTTCCACGCGCTGCCAGATCGCCGTCCACGGCTTCAAACGGACGACGCTGAGCTTCAAACCAGACAGAGCCAAAAGAGAGTGAAGCGCGCCAGGCGATGGAATCGGGGCCAGAACCAAACCAACCGACAGCTTGCCACCGTCAAGATGGAGGGATTCATCAACCGGGACATCGTCAGGATCTTTCAACGCCTTGGTCGATGCGTCCCTGTTGTCTGTCTCGCTCGTCGTATCTGCGCCAGCGGGCTTTTCTCCCAGATTGTGTGCCGCCAGTACATCGTCGGTATACGCTTCGCCATCAAGCGTTTCCTTGCCTAAATCTTCGCCGTCAAGGGACGCGACAAGATCCGCGAACTCGGCATCGAAGTCGTCATCACGACGCGACATAACTCTCCTCTGCTACCTACGCTCGACTCGGCTTAGAGCGCACCCTTGGTCGATGGAATTCCGTCGACGCGAGGATCCGGCTCAACGCCAGCACGAAGCGCTCGTGCCAACGCCTTGAACTGGGCCTCGACGATGTGGTGCGGGTCGCGACCAGCAAGCACGTTCATGTGCAGGCAAATTCCGGAATTGAAGGTCAGGGATTCGAAGACGTGACGCGTCATTGAACCGGTGTAGTGACCACCAATCAGGTGGTATTCCTGACCGGCAGGTTCACCCGCATGCACAATGTAGGGACGTCCCGCGACGTCAACAACCGCGTGAGCCAGCGCCTCGTCGAGCGGAACAGTCGCATCGCCGAAACGACGAATACCGCGCTTGTCCCCTAGCGCTTCCTTCAGCGCAAGACCCAGGCAGATCGCCGTATCTTCAACCGTGTGGTGCACGTCGATATCAGTATCACCCGTCGCCTTCACCGTCAGGTCAATCAGCGAGTGCTTCGACAGTGCAGTCAACATGTGGTCGTAGAAAGGCACGGACGTGGAAATGTCATTCTTGCCTGTTCCATCCAAGTTCAGCTCGAGGTGGATCGAGGACTCAGACGTCACGCGGTCAATGACGGCGGTACGCGGAGTAGCAAAGGTGTTCGTCATTTCGTGATCTCCTCAAGTGCTGCTTTGAAGCTGGCGGTTTCTTCAGGTGTTCCAATACTGACACGAAGCCAGCCCTCAGGCCCGACAACTCGGATCAGAATTCCGCGATCAAGCAGAGCCTGAAAGATGGCTTCGCGGTCATCGAAGCGTCCGAAGAGGACAAAGTTGGCATCCGAATCGACAGCGTCGAAGCCTTTGTCTTTCAGCCACGTGACCAGCTGGTCGCGTTCGGCGCGCAACGAGGCCACCTGTGCCATCAGTTCATCCGTGTGGCGCAGAGCAGCAAGCGCCGTTGCCTGCGTAAGAGTTGAGAGGTGGTACGGCAGGCGAACCAACATGATCGCGTCGATGATTTCTTGGCAGGCGCTCATATAGCCGAGGCGCAGGCCCGCCATGCCGAAGGCCTTCGACATTGTGCGACTGACGATGAGGTGCTCATTCGCGTCCAAGAGTTCAAGAGATGACGGTGTGCCGGTTCTGCGGAATTCACCGTAGGCCTCGTCAATAACGACGATCGACGCAGACGTCTGGCCATCAATCTCTGGGCCACTTTCGCGCGCGATGTCCAGGATCCACTCAATGTCCTCGAACGGCAACGCTGTGCCCGTCGGATTATTCGGGCTGGCCAGCAGAACAGCAGAAGGACGCTGCGCTTTCAGTGTTTCTTCAACGATCGCGCGGTTCAATGTAAAGTCATCATCGCGACGCCCCTGCACCCACGCGGTATTCGTGTCGCGCGCGTACTCGTGGTACATCGAGTACGTCGGAGCAAAGCTGACGGCCGTCCGGCCAGGGCCACCGAATGCTGCCAGAATCTGCACCATCACTTCATTTGAGCCGTTCGCTGCCCACATCAGTTCCGGACGACGACGAACACCGGATTCTTTTTCTAGGTAGTCCGCGAGCGCGCAACGTAGTTCCATGAAGTCGCGATCCGGGTAACGGTTGAGACCCGCAGCCGCCTTGGCAACGGACTCAGCGATATCGGCAATCACGTTTTCGGAGGGCGAATACGGGTTCTCGTTGACGTTCAGGCACACCGGAACGTTGAGCTGCGGAGCACCGTAGGGCGAGAGTCCTTTAAGATCGGATCGAATCGGAAGAATCGTCATGGTGTCACTCTCCGTCTTTAGCAGCTGTGCGGCGGATCAGGGCGGCTTGACCGTGTGCCGGCAGGTTTTCCGCGATCGCAAGCGTGTTCAGCTTGTCGCTCAACTGATCCAGTGCTTCGGCCGTGTATTCCACGACCTGCTGGGAACGCAGGTATTGCATGACATTCAATCCCGATGCGAAGCGCGCTGTGCCACCGGTGGGCAGCACATGATTCGAGCCGGCAATGTAGTCGCCGAGCGGAACCGGCGTGTACGACCCAACAAAGATGGCACCCGCGTTCTTCACCTTCAGAGCATCATCGCGGGAGTTCAGGGTCTGGACTTCCAGGTGCTCTGCGCCGTACGCGTTCACGACAGTCAGTCCGTCTTCCACATCATCGACGAGGACAATACCGGACTGTGGGCCTGACAGGGCGGTAAGAATACGCTCAGTGTGCGTTGTCGCCTGCGCCTGCACCTTGATTTCAGCTTCCACTTCGTCAGCCAGTTCCTCGCTGGAGGTCACGAGGACCGATGCTGCAGCCGGGTCATGTTCCGCCTGACTGATCAGGTCGGCGGCAACGAATGCCGGGTGAGCACTGGAATCGGCGAGGATTGCGATCTCGGTTGTTCCCGCTTCGGCGTCAATGCCGACGGTTCCCTGAACAAGGCGCTTGGCTGCGGCAACGAAAATGTTGCCCGGTCCGGTCACCACGTCGACGGGCTTCAAGACGTCATCACCATCGGTCACACCGTAGGCAAAGGATCCAATCGCCTGAGCTCCACCAATCGCCCAGACCTCATCAACGCCCAGTAACGCGCACGCCGCCAAAATTGTCGGGTGAGGAAGACCGCCGAACTCTGACTGAGGAGGAGACGCCAACGCAATAGACTCCACGCCCGCAACCTGCGCACACGCCACGTTCATCGCGACGGACGACGGGTAGACGGCCAAGCCACCGGGAACATACAGGCCCACACGTTCAACTGGAATCCAACGCTGGGACACGGTTCCGCCCGGAATAATCTGCACCTGAGCAGGCGCGGGCAACTGTTGAGTATGCCCCATACGGTTGTGCGCAATCGACATCTCAAGCGCCTCGCGAATCTTCGGGTCAAGATTCACCAAAGCATCAGCAATTGCCTGAGCCGGAACACGAAGCGAAGCCGGGCGAACACGGTCAAACTTTTCAGCCAAGTCGTACAGCGCGGGCGCGCCCTCTTCACGAACACGCTTCAAGATCGGAGCAACCTGATCTGCGGCCTTCGACGTATCCAGCGCAGCACGAGGCAACGCATGAGCAAGATCTGTCGTTTCAAGAACAGTTCCACGAAGATCCAGTCGTTGCATCAGAGTATCCATACCCCAAGCATAGGCGGGCACACACATTTGGTTCTTCGGCGCCCAACGCGCGAACATAGAAGCACACAATGCGGACAACTCACCCGCAGCCCGTAAACGCCAGAAAGGAAACGTCCATGTCAGACTTCCCCACCATCGAAGTCAGCGGAGTCATCAGACTCGGACAGTTCCTCAAACTCGCCAACCTTGCCGAAGACGGGGGACTCGCACGCGAGCTCATCCAGGGTGGCGACGTATACGTCAACCACACAGTTGAAACCAGGCGAGGTCGTCAGCTCACAGACGGTGACGTCGTAGAGGTTAACTCCCCCATGGGATCAGATGGCGCCATCGTCGCACAGATCGACTAAGCCTGAGGCGCAACAACCAAGGCCACGCCATCCCATCATTCGACCCCGACACACGAGAAACGACCAACAACGCTGGGCGGCCTCGTCCTTTTAGCACGAGCCCCCCGAAGTAGCTCAGTGCGTGCTCAGGACTCCGTCGATGCCCACGATAGCCTTCACATGTGAGAAGAACGGTCCCGTCGGCGACACGCGCAAACGCTGATCCAACTCAACGATCGTCGTGCCCGTGCGCTCGCGGATATGTAAACGAACAGGAGAATCACCTGGGAACGCTTGAAGGACATCTTTCAACTCGCCCAGCAATTCCGCCGTACACCGCGTTGCAGGAAGCTGAAGCTCCAGCGGAGTATCGCCGTCCTCACGCAAGTCCAAAATCGTCATCGACTGGCCATAAATCGACATGCCCTCATCGCGGACATTCACGCGACCCTCAATCTGAACCACAATGTCCTGGGCAAGATGCGTTGAAATCGTCTCGTAAGAACGCGGGAAGAAAAGAACTTCAACCGACCCCGACAAGTCCTCGAGGGTCGCAACGGCCCACACACTACCCTGTTTCGTCACCTTCGTCTGAACATTCGAAATCAGACCCGCGATACGCACTGTCTGATTCGACATTGAATCCTCAGATCCGACGACCTGCGCGATCTCGTGATCCTGATAGCGAGCCAGCGCTCCTTCAATGCCACGAAGCGGATGATCCGACACGTACAAGCCAAGCATCTCGCGTTCTTGAGACAGCTTGAACTTGCGGTCGAATTCAGGGATATCCGGAATAGTGACTCCCAGGGCATGTGAACCGCTATCAGCGCCGGCATCCATACCCAACGCACCAAACAGGTCGAACTGACCAATCGCTTCGTTACGCTTCACATCGGTGATTGCTTCAACGGCCTCGTCACAACACGACAGCATTGCACGACGCGTGTAGCCCATCGAGTCAAACGCACCTGCACGGATCAGCGACTGAATCGTGCGCTTGTTGCACACAACCTGAGGCACCTTGTCTAAGAAGTCCTGGAAGGAAGTAAACGGGCCCTTTTCCTTTCGGGTCTCAACGATGGCTTCAACCACGTTCGCTCCCACGTTCTGGATCGCGTTCAGACCGAAACGAATCGCTTCACCGTCTGGCGCAAAGTTACCCTGCGACGCATTGACGTCGGGGGGAAGAACCGTGATATCCATGTGTCGGGCTTCAGCCAAGTAGAGCGCACGTTTGTCCTTGTTGTCCTTCGTGGACGTCAGCAGAGCCGCCATGTACTCCGTCTTGTAGTTCGCCTTCAAAAACGCGGTCCAGTAGGACACCAAACCGTATGCGGCCGAGTGTGCCTTGTTGAATGCGTAGGCGGAGAAGGGAACAACGACATCCCAGAGAGCCTGGATTGATTCCTTCGAATAGCCGTTGTCCAGCATTCCCTGCTGGAATGCCTCGAACTGCTTTGCCAGAACCTCGGGCTTCTTCTTACCCATTGCCTTACGCAGAATATCTGCTTGGCCAAGTGAGTAGCCCGCCAGCTTCTGCGCGATCTGCATGACCTGTTCCTGATACACGATCAAGCCGTAGGTCGTACCCAGAATCGATTCCAGTGCCTCAGCCAATTCGGGGTGAATCGGCGTAATTTCCTGCTTCCCGTTCTTACGTAGCGCGTAGTTCGTGTGCGAATTCGCGCCCATCGGACCTGGACGATACAGGGCGCCGACAGCGGAAATATCTTCGAAGTTGTCGGGCTTCATCAGCTTCAGAAGGTCGCGCATACCGCCACCATCAAGCTGGAAAACGCCCAGTGTTTCACCGGCAGACAGGAGTTCGTATGTCTTTGGATCGTTGAACTCCAGGTGTTCCAGATCCGGTTCTTCCTTGCCGTTCAGCGCAATGTTTTCCAGCGCGTCCGAGACGACCGTCAGGTTACGAAGACCCAGGAAGTCCATCTTCAGCAGGCCGAGTGTTTCACACGTCGGATAGTCGAACTGAGTGATGATCGCGCCATCCTGGGGGCGCTTCATAATCGGAATAATGTCGGTCAGCGTATGCGAACTCATGATGACCGCACACGCGTGAACGCCCCACTGGCGGGTCAAACCTTCAAGACCGAGCGCGTACTGAACGACCTCGTGAGTCTCCGGGTTTTCTTCGTAGTACTTACGGAACTCGACAGCTTCGGCGTAACGCTTGTCGTCCTTGTCAAAGATGCCGTGAACGCTAATGTCCTTGCCCATGATGGACGGCGGTAGAGCCTTCGTCAGTTGCTCGCCCACCTTGAAGTCCTTACCCAAGATACGGGCAGAGTCTTTCAGGGCCTGCTTTGTCTTAATCGTGCCGTAGGTGACAACCTGCGAAATGCGATCCTCGCCATACTTGGCCTTGACGTACTGAATGACCTCATCTCGCCTACGTTCGTCGAAGTCGACGTCGAAGTCGGGCATCGAGATACGTTCTGGGTTCAAGAAGCGTTCGAAGATCAGACCGTGTTCAAGAGGATTCAGCTCTGTAATCTTCATGGCGTAGGCAACCATTGATCCTGCGCCCGAACCACGACCAGGTCCAACGCGAATACCTTGGCTCTTCGCCCAGTTAATGTAGTCTGCCACCGTCAGGAAGTAACCGGGGAAGCCCATCGAAATAATGACATCTTCTTCGTATTTCGCCTGCTTACGGACATCGTCGGGAATACCGTTCGGGAAACGATAGTTGAGGCCCTTTTCAACCTCTTTGATGAACCACGAGGTCTTGTCTTCGCCTTCGGGCACCGGGAAGTCGGGCATGTAGTTTGCGCCGTCATCGGTGGTTGTGAAGTGCACCTCGCAACGTTCAGCGATTTCCAGAGTCGAGTTGCACGCCTGTGGGAGTTCCTTCCACAGCTCGCGCATTTCTTCACTGGGACGAATGTAGTAGCCGTCGCCATCAAACTTGAATCGATCGGGGTCAGAAATACGCGAACCGGAGTTGATGCAGAGAAGAGCGTCTTGGATCTGACGGTCTTCCTTCTTCACATAGTGGGCGTCATTCGTCACGACAAGCGGAGCATCCATCAACTTCGCCAATTCCAGTAGCTGGAGCTGGGTGCGACGTTCCATTTCGATGCCGTGGTCCATGAGCTCAACGTAGAAGTTTTCTGCGCCAAAAATATCGCGGAGCTCGGCTGCTTCACGAACTGCCTCGTCCCATTGGCCAAGGCGCATACGCGTCTGAACAGCACCCGAAGGACACCCGGTAAACACAATCAAGCCCTCGTGGAACTGAGAGAGTAGTTCCTTATCCGCGCGAGGATACTTGCCAAACTGTCCTTCAGTTGAGGCGTAGGAACCGAGGCGAAACAGGTTATGCATGCCCTCGGTTGAATAGGCGATCAGCGTCAGGTGGTTGTATGAACCCGAACCCGACACGTCATCGCTCTTTTGCCAGGGTTCTCCCCATCGCACTTTTTGACGGTCAAAACGCGACGTACCGGGAGTCACATAGGCTTCCAAACCAATAATCGGCTTGACCCCGGCCTTCTTACAGTTCGAGTAGAAGTCGTATGCGCCAAACAAGTAGCCGTGATCGGTCAAGCCAATAGCGGGCTGACCCAAACGAGCCGCTTCTTCAGCCATCGCCTTCGTCTTTGCTGCGCCGTCAAGCATCGAGTACTCGGAGTGGTTGTGCAAGTGAACGAAGGAATCAGCCATGGTCTTGATGGTAGCCGTCATCGGGTGATTAAGCACCCCGGAAGGAGCGTGAGAGCTTTCCTTGAAATCACGCAGATTCACAAGCTCGACCAGCGGTTTTCGGCGTATTGACGCACCTGCCTTCTTCATCAGGCGACCAAAGATTGCACACCCGTGAGGGGTGCATGGATATGCTTTCAGTACACAACATGCCGGCGTGGTTTGCCGGTGCCCGCTACGACGATTGCGGTATCAGTCGGCGATCCTCAACGCTTCCAAAGCCGCTTGCAGATCAGCGGGATAGGGTGAGCGAACAGTTGTGGGCAGACCGGTACGCGGGTGGTTAAACATCAGTTCAACGGCATGCAACCACTGGCGCACGAGGCCCAATTCTTTGGCCTTCTTTGGATCAGCCCCATAGAAAACGTCTCCGACACACGGATGCCCCACTGCCGCGGTGTGAACACGAATCTGGTGGGTTCGCCCGGTCTCCAAATGGATTTCCAGCAGAGACGCCCCCGCCATCAGTTCCAACGTGTCATAGTGCGTCACCGCATGCTTCCCACCATCGATGACGGCCATGCGCCACTCCCGCGACGGGTGGCGACCAATAGGAGCATCAATCGTGCCCGACGGCGGATCCATATGACCGGCAACGACCGCGTGATAAATCTTCGTCACGGTTCGTTCTTTGAACGCGCGCTTCATCACCGAATAGGCGAGCTCTGACTTCGCCACCATCATCGCCCCCGATGTTCCCACATCGAGACGGTGCACAATCCCCTGGCGCTCGGGGGGACCGTACGAGGTAATGCGATAACCGGCCGCTTCCAAGTTTCCAAGAACCGTCGGGCCACTCCAGCCTGGCCCCGTATGCGCAGCAACGCCCACGGGCTTATCAACGACAACCACGTCATCATCGTCGTAAAGAATGTCCATGCCGGTGACCGGTGGTGGGGTTGTATCGGGCGCTGGGATAGTGACTTCAATCAGATCCATCGCACCGAGCTTGGTCGACTTTGAAGGAACCACGCCGTTAATCAGGACGTTTCCATCTTCAACAAGCCCCGCACACTGCGCACGCGACATCCCGAGCATGCGAGCAAGAGCCGCGTCAACGCGTTCTTCTACCAGCGCGTCAGGAACAGGAAGCAAACGCGTATCACTCATGCGCGGCCTCGTCACTCAATGAATTCACGACAAGTGCATCATCTGCGTTGTCTTCACCGGAGAACGCTCCATCACGGGAAAACTCCCACGCCAGCCAAATCGCGCCAATCACAATCCAAATATCAGCCACATTGCCAACGAAAAAGCCGTTGTAGTTGATGAAGTCAACGACGTGTCCAACGCCGATGCCCGGGGGCTGGATCAGACGATCGATCAAGTTACCGATCGCTCCGCCACCCAGAAGACCAAGGCAGGCCGCCGCGCTCACACGCACAGAGCGGCTCAGTCCAACAATCAGGATGCCGATGATGACAACCGAGAGGACGGTGAAAACCCACGTGGACGTTTCTCCTAAAGAAAACGCGGCACCCGAATTATGAAGCAGCTGGAATGAAAGCAACGAGCCGATAATCGGAATCGGGTGAGTGTCATCAGCTAATGCTGACAACGCCCAGAACTTCGTCACCTGATCGAGGACCACTGCGACAATCGCAATCGCTCCCGCGATAACATAGCGAGACTGTGACTGGGAGGTATTCATGTCAGGTTCTCCTTTCTGGGTTCTTTGTGTTTGCCTTATCGTAGTGAACGCGCCCCGAGGCCCTATCTGCTAGCCAAGGATGATGGTTCTTAGCTTTTCACATGGTAATGGCGGTGGCCCTGAGAGGTACCACCGCCATTTAACCGATGTGAAGATCAGATCTGATGAAAAGATCAGTCCTGATGGGCGTCCGGGTTGACCTGGGAGAGCAGGGTCTCGAGGTGACCACGGATCGACGAGCGGTAATCCGACTCGAAGGAACGCAACTCGTTAATGGTGCCCTCAAGGCGAGTGCGTTCTTCGTCAAGCTTCGCAAGGATGGTTTCGTGCTGGTTCTGAGCGTCTGCAACGATCTCGTCGGCCTTGGCGTGAGCTTCGGCGATGATACGCTCGGATTCTTCCTTGCCGTCGCGCACGTATTCGTCGTGGACGCGCTGAGCAAGTGTAAGCATGTTGGTAGCAAAAGCAGCCGACTCGGTGTCGACGGGCGCTACGGTTTCAGCAGGGGTCTCGACGACGGCTGCAACCGGAGCCTCCTCAACGGCCTGTTCAACCGGAGCAGGAGCCTCTTCTACGACCTCGACTGCCGGGGCAACCGGAGCCTCGACAATTTCAGCACCGGAGGAGAGCTCGGCGATACGACGCTCGGCCGCTTCAAGCTTTTCCTTCAGATCCTGATTCTCGACGTTCAGGGTGTAGATCGTCGAAACGACTTCGTCAAGGAATTCGTCAACCTCAACCTGGTCGTAACCTTCGCGGAACTTTACGTACTGGAACTTCTTGTTAAGAACGTCCTCTGTAGTCAGCAGAGCCATGTGTTCGCCTCTCAATATCGTCGGGTCGATGCGATCCCAAGCGATTGACGTCGGTTGCGCATCAGGACAGTCGCCGGACAACTGTCCATCGACACATCATGGATTATCATATCTGACTCAATAGTCACACACGCAACAATGAACACATGACATGACACATTACTCACAATCTATGCGTGTGAGATTTGGCCAGTCAGGCACCTCTCCAACGGTTCAAAACAACCATTACGGTCAAATAACAGCGTTTGACCAGCAACATCAGCGACCTTTAACCCACGAAGTCAGCCAATTGTTGCCAGAGAAATTCCTACTCGTTGCAACACGATCAGCGCGACAAAAACAATCAAGAATCCAAGATCCAGCGACAAACCGGCACCGATGCGTAGCGGCGGAATTCTTCGACGCAGGAACCGAATCGGCGGATCAGTCAGCACGTACACGAAATTCGCGATAACAAGCAGGATTCCGCGCGGTCTAAAGTTCGGCAGAAGAAACTCAAGCCAATCAAAGACCAGTCGAATGAACGCGAACAGCAGGTAGATGCTCGCAAGCCAGTAAATCGCCCAGCCGGCGTATACAAGTGCTGTCATCGAAAGCTAATCAGCCCTGGTTGAAGAGGGTTCCGCGACGGCTTCCAATCACATCGCCGGTGACCTCTACGGTTGCGGGCGACAGCAGGAAGACGCGGTTGGTCACGCGCTCAAAACCACCGCGAAGAGCGAAGGTCAGGCCGGCTGCGAAGTCGATCAGACGGCGTGCTTCTTCTTCGCGCATATCAGTGACGTTCATAATGACGGGCGTTCCGTTGCGGAAGGCTTCGCCGATCGTCTTGGCATCCGAGTATGCGGTCGGGTGGACGGTGACGATGCGCGAAAGGTCAGACGTTGTCTTCACTTCAAGGTCCTCACGGTGCAGAGGGGTGACGACGGAGGAAATCTCTTTCTGCGGAATTTCAGTCTCGTACGTAGTTTCATCTTCGTAGAGATCAAAATCCTGGGCTTCATCCTCGACTTCGTCAGCCGGGTACCAGCCCATGAACTTACGAGCTCGAGCTCCGAAACCATCCGCCATTGTGTCCTCCTGATTGTGTCGGCTCTGCAACGTTAATGCCCGCGCTGTCCGTTACGGCGCAACCTTGCCGGTATGTCGAAAAAACAGAGTGGATAATTCCGATTACGCCCCTGCCGCAAGGGACTCAAGAGCCTTTATCACCGCGCGACATGCCACTGCCTGCGTCGGTCAACACATGCGCTACGCCGGGAAAATGATTGTGGCATTCCTACCGCACTCACGGTCACGCCGATAGGAGTGCAACGTGGGGTCTTCGAGAGTGCATCGCGGGTCAATTTCAATGCGGGTACACCCAAGCGCTCGCAGTTCTGCTTGAGCTGCGCGCGGAAGATCAAGAGCGGGCGTTCCCCACGATGTACGCGAGGCACTTTCAGGGCGCTCTACGGCGCACTCGTCACGCATTTGGGCGGGCACTTCATAGCAGTCACCGCAGATTGCGGGAGCAATATACGCCTCAATGTCATGGCTTGGAGCAAGACGACGCATGAGAGTCACTGCTCGAGTAATGATGCCGTCGAACAAGCCTTTTCTTCCGGCGTGCACGGCTGCCACGATCGTTCCGTCCGCCGTTGACAGGACAATCGGTAGGCAGTCCGCTGTCATGACTGCAATCCCGGGAGCGTCCTGCCAGCCTCGCGCATCGATGATGACGCCATCGGCTTCAATAGTGTCCATCGGGTCGCTGAGGTTCAGCGTCGACGCGTGGGTATCGAGATTCAACGTTGGGTGCCCGTCTGCTGTCATGACGACGAGGCCGATCACATGAGAGTGGGTTTGATTCATCCAGAGGATCGGGCGCTCAAACTCGCTGGCAAGAAGCTGCCTTCGCTCCTTCACCAGCTGAAAGTCGTCACCCACGTGGTGCGCAACATTGTTCCTTAACGAGTCGGTGCCTCGATCCGCCTGGACGAGGTGGATCGAGGCACCGTTGAGCTGGGTGAGCATCGCTCAGCGCAGGAAGTCCGGGATATCCAGATCCGCTGCGCTTTCAGATTCCTCATCAAAGATACGAGGAACTTCCAAAGAGGGTTCCTCTGCGACGGAGGGAGCTTCTTGCACCGGCTGCTGGGTAGCAACTGGAATCGTTGCCGTACGGGTCGGCACCTGGACAGGTGCACGATGGGCTGGGCGAGCGGACGGAACCTCACCGAGCGCGCGAGTTTCCTGCGGAGCAGCTACGGGAGCCGGGGTAGCAACAGGTGTCGTGGACTGCGCGGGAGTTTGGGTTCCGATAACGCTGGGACGCGACGCGATGTCGGTCTGCGGATCCTGCTCATCAAAGCCAGCGGCGATGACGGTGACGATGATCTGGTCGCCCAGTGTCTCGTCGATGACCGCACCGAAGATGATGTTGGCTTCGGGGTGGACGTATTCCTGAACGAGCTTCGATGCGCGTGCAGTTTCCTGCAGAGACAGGTTCGAGCCGCCCTGGAAGAACAGGAGGACGCCACGCGCACCATCGATTGTCGATTCGAGGAGCGACGAGGAGATTGCGCGCTCGACTGCGTCGACTGCGCGATCTGTGCCGGTTGCCTGGCCAATACCCATGAGGGCCGAGCCGGCATCCTTCATCACCGACTTCACATCGTTGAAGTCGACGTTGACCATGCCGTTGATGGTAATCAGATCGGTAATGCCCTGAACACCGGAGTGCAGAACCTGATCTGCCGCTTCGAACGCCTTGGTGATCGGGAAATCTTCATCCTGAATCTCAAGTAGACGATCGTTCGGGATGACGATCAGAGCGTCGACGGCTTCACGAAGCGCTTCGACGCCCTTATTTGCCATGGATGCACGACGGTTGCCCTCGAAAGAGAACGGGCGGGTGACGACAGCCACGGTCAGCGCATCCTGTTCGCGAGCAATACGCGCAACAACTGGGGCTGCACCGGTGCCTGTACCACCGCCTTCACCTGCGGTAACGAACACCATGTCAGCGCCTTCGAGAGCCTGAGCGATCAGGTCAACATTGTCATCGGCTGCTTTACGTCCGACCTCAGGGTCAGCACCTGCACCTAAGCCATGGGTAATTTCGCGACCGATGTCGATCTTGATATCAGCGTTCGACAGAAGAAGATCCTGAGCGTCCGTGTTCACAACGATGAACTCGACACCACCCATGCCAGCTTCGATCATGCGATCGACAGCATTTCCGCCGCCACCGCCGACGCCAACGACCTTGATTATGGCCTTGTTCTTCTGAGGTTCGTCCATTGGTCACTCTTTCTATATCAAACCCTCAACTTCAGGTTGAAGGTTCAACTTCACCCTGCTCTCGTTCGGAAGAAAGCTAGGGATTGAGTAGACCTTCTTCAAGGCGACACGCTGAACGAACAATCGACTATGACGTGACAGGATGAGTCGGCGATGAAACGTCATACACACGGACGCTCCTTTGAGCCAACAGCACGTCCAAAACCTGCGCTTTCAGCGCCCCATCATCAGGAGTTCCCCACTTCACTTGGGCACCGTTGGTCAGCGTAAACGACAGAGTTTTACCATCGGCACTCACACCCGAAACCTGCGCTTTTGTTGCCTCAGACAGGTTTGACCACAAGGAAAGAACATCCGAGGCCGCTTCGGCTCGTTCTTCATCAGTCTCCGGGAGGCTCACCAATGGAAGCCCCTCGATCAACGTAGGAGCATCAGCGAAACTCACTCCCTCATCGTCAACCTGGCGGAACGCGCCCGCACTTCCCTCGATCATCGCAGGAGTTCGCAAAGTAATTGTAATTGCCAAACCAGTCGGCCACTGTCGCTCCACTTCAGCTGAAGCGACAACAACATTCGATTCGATGGATTCAGCGATCGCCGCAGTCGGAACCCTAGGTAACGGGGTGCCCACGTACGGCGCAGTTGACGAAAGAACTGATTCCGCGGTGATCAAGGTTTCATCTGCGCCTTCAACGTGCACCGATGACGCGCTCAAAGCAAGCAGAGGCGAAAACAGCAATACCCACACCAAACCACCGATAAACGCTAGTCCCGCAGCAATCATTGCCATCGTCTTGATGCAGAGAATCCGACGCGCCCGAGCTCGCTCTTGGCGACGCAGATCAAACTCAGAACGCTCGTTGCGCTTTTCACCACCTAAGAGAGCAACGGCATCCTGCTGCCCCACCGGCCGGGCAAGTGTGACACGAGCAGAACGCAACGAAGATTTCCTTGCCCCTCGCTTGTGTGCTGCCTGTTGATGCTCTGGGGGTTGCCCAGACTCTGGAGTATCCCTATGCGGTCGCTTTGGTCGGGCAACAACCGGACGTGATGGAGGTTTTTCAGAAGAAGACTTTTGGGTAGCAGATCCCTTTGACGACAAGCGAGAAGTGGACGTCGTCTGGTGTTGCGTAGAAGTCGATCCGGGTGGCGTTCGACGCGGCTGAGGTGGCTTCACGAGGCATCCATGCGTTGCCACTCATCGATAACATCATCTGCACACTGGGTGATTGAACCAGCACCCATCGTGATCAGAACGCCCCGCGAACCAGCCTGACGCGCTCCGATTCGGGCGGCCTCGTGCATATCGTGGACACACTCAGCGCCCTTAATCTGATCCGCAATCAGAGCGGAAGTCACGGCGGGATCATCATCCTCGCGAGCAGCATAAATATCCGCAAGAACCACATGATCCGCGCCCGACAACGCCTTGGCGAAACGATCCGCGAATAAGCGCGTACGCGAATACAGGTGAGGTTGGAAAACCACGGTCACATCAGCGCCATCGGCAACCAATCGCGCCTGTTCGATCGCGGCAGAAACCTCTGTCGGATGATGCGCATAATCATCAAAAACGCGCCTGTCCCCCACAGTTCCACGGAGCTCAAAACGGCGAGCTGTCCCCGTAAAACCAGCAAGCGACGAAGCCATCAGGGCAGGTTCAACGCCAAGCTCCACGCCGGCAATCCACGCGCCAACAGCATTAAGAATGTTATGCACGCCCGGAACACCCAAGGAAAGCTCCGCGCTGATATCGCCGTAGCTGACTCGTGCACGACATGAAGAAGGCGTCGTCTCTACATCACAAATCGTCACGTCAGCATCCACCACGGACTTATCGGAGCGCCCGTAGGTCACCACGCGAATACCCAGCTCACGCGCCGACTCGCTCAGGCGGGCAGTCCCCGCGTCTTCAGCGCAACACACCAAAAGACCACCCGGAACCAGACACTTTGCGTAGTCAACGAAAATAGATTCGAACGCTTCGCGCGTCCCATAGCGATCCAAGTGATCGGGCTCAACGTTCGTGACAACTTCGATCGACGGAGTGTAGTTCAAGAACGAGCCATCAGACTCGTCAGCTTCGGCAACAAACACGTCCGACGTGCCCAAATGCGCACCGGAACCAAACTGCGGAACAATTCCACCCACCGCGACCGACGGATCCAGACCAGCCCCACGCAGACCAACCGCAATCATCCCAGACGTAGTCGTCTTCCCGTGGGCGCCGGCAACGCCAACAAAACGCATTCCACTGGCAGCAAGCGCCAACGCCTGCGAACGATGAATGACATCCAACCCCAATTCACGCGCCCTGGTCAGCTCTGGGTTCGACTCACGAATCGCAGTTGACACAACAACCGTCGCATCATCATCAACATGAGTGGCATCGTGGCCGACGAATGCGCGAATTCCTTTTTCATTCAAACGCGCAAGAACATCCGAATCGGCACAATCTGAACCAGTCACCCGCGCGCCACGCGAAGCAAGCAGTTCAGCAACAACACTCATTCCCGCTCCACCGATACCGATGAAATGGAAGTGTCCTTCGATAGGTTCCACGTTCTCCCCCTAGCGCGCGATCTGTGAAACAACCAGGTCAGCTAAACGCGAGGCAGCATCGATCTTTGCTAATCCTGCCGATGCTGTCGCCATAGCGGACAGTTCAGGTGAAGTCAGTAGCGGGAAAACCTTCTGTCGCACCGTATCTGCGTTGAATGACGCATCATCAACCAAGAGCGCTCCGCCAGAGGCAACATGGTCATGCGCATTCAGCTTCTGTTCGCCATTACCGATAGCCAGCGGAACATACACGCACGGCAACGACAGAGCCGTCATCTCGGCAACCGTTCCTGCACCCGAACGACAGACAACCAAGTCTGCGCAGGCAAGAGCATCTTCCATGGTCGTCAGATAATCCAGAACCAGGTAGCGATCGCCCACCGAACACTCGTCAACCTTGCTCCGCACAGGGGCGTCTTTTCCTTTGCCGGTCAAGTGAATCACCTGCACATTGTCAGGCAAGTCGTCAAGCGCATCAATCATGGCATCGTTCAGGTGGAGAGCTCCAAGAGATCCGCCGGTAACAAGAAGGGTCGTCTTCTTGGGGTCTACGCCCAAGTTCTTCGCCCCACGCTCGCGCGCAACACGGACACCGTCGGCATCTTGGCGCGCCAACGCAAGCTCTTCGATAGCAGGACGCAAAGGAAGACCCGTTACTTGCGTGATGCCCCTGCGCGCCTTCAACGGAGTATTCGCAAACGTCAACGCAAGAACATTGGCGTAGCGCGCCCCCACCTTATTTGCCAATCCGGGCCTGGCATTCTGTTCATGAATGACAATCGGGACGCCGGCGCCTCGTGCGCCCCAGTACGCGGGAGTTGAAACATATCCGCCAAAGCCGACAACCACATCAGCATCACGAATCGCCAGACGACACTGATTCACCGCTTTACGCCAGCGGAATGGGAAAGTGAGAATCGAAGGGGAAGGTCGGCGTGGGAAAGGAACCTTTTCAATCACATGAAAAGGAAACCCTGCAACGGGAACCAAATCTGATTCCAAGCCCTGAGCTGTTCCAAGGACCTCGACGTCATATCCACGTTTGGCAAGAACCGTCGCCGTGGCCAACAGCGGATTCACGTGCCCAGCGGTACCGCCACCAGCCAAAACGACTTTGCCCAACATGTTGCCTACTTTCGAGCTTTGGATCCACCTGCTCGTCGAAGCTTCGGAGTAACCCGAGGATCACGACGACGAGTAGCAGGATCAGAATATCTCCACATAGTCATACCAGCATCACTACGCGCAAAGGACGCGACAACGCCGATGGCCAGCGCGGTGAACAGGAACGATGATCCACCATAGGACACAAGAGGCAGTGGGACACCAATAACCGGGCCGAGCTGAGTAACCGAGGCAATATTCACGAGAGCCTGGAAGCCGATCCACGTTGCCACACCGGCAGCAACGATAGCGACAAACGGGTCGGACGTTGAACGAACCAGTCGGAACATTCCCCACACCAACAAAGCAAGAGCCGTAAGCACTGCCAACGTACCCATCAACCCGAACTCCTCACCAACGATGGCGAAAATAAAGTCCGTGTGTGCCGCCTGCAGATAATTCCATTTCTCACGCGAGGCCCCCGGACCCAGTCCAGAAACACCACCGGAGCCAAAAGCCCACAGCGAATGATCAATCTGTTCGGGGGCAGACAAATCACGCTTGGGAGCAAAACCCGGAAGAACAACCAAGATTCGACGAAGACGCGTCGGGTTCTGAATGACCAAGAACACCAAAAGCGGAACAGCTAGGACGAACGCGTATCCGAACCAGCGCTTCGGCAAACCAGCAATCCACAATGCTCCCATGGCGGCGGCCGTCACAATCATTGACGTACCCAAGTCATGACCCAGCATGACGTCGATCAGCGTGACAACCACGGGGAGCCCCGCAAGAACACTCATCTGACGCCAGTTTGAAAAATCCCTATTCGGTCCGGTCAAAATGAAAGCAAGAAAGACGATCAAAGCGAGTTTCAAGAACTCTGACGGCTGAACAAGGACGGGAATACCGGGAAAATACACCCAGTTCGCGTTGCCGCCTTCAGAACGGCCAAGAGGGGTAATGACCATCGCCTGAACAATCAATCCCAGCCCGAAAGCATGGGGAGCAAAACGGACAAAAATATGGCGAGGGATCTTATGAACAACGAAGGCAATGATCAGGGCGATGACAATGATGACACTGGGACGCAAATACGCCATGTACGGGTTGGCGCCCTTGGCGATTGATGTCACCGATTGAGCTGAAAAGCCCATCATCAAACCAAAAATAGTCAGAACCACCGTGGGGACGATAATCATGTAGTACGTCGTCAGTGGTTGAATCTCATAGTGTTCATCATCCGCACCAAAAACAAAACGCGGAAGACGACGGATCACACTATCAATGGCGCTCTTGATCTTCGCCATCTACTTGGCACTCCACTGGTCACGCAAACGTTCAACAGCGTTCACAAACACGTCGCCACGCTGACCGTAGTTATCAAACTGATCCCATGACGCACAGGCCGGAGCAAGAACAACAAAATCACCGGGGCGTGAAAGAGCGACAGCCTCATTGACGACGGAGAACATCCAATCCTCATGGCCACCGACGTCAACGACCGGAACATTGGGTGCGCTCGCACGGAAAGCCTTGAGTAGGTCCGAACGGTCTTCGCCGATGATCACCGCACCGCGCAGAACCGGCTCAACGTCGCGAATAAGGTCGGTAAAGTCCTGTCCCTTTGCGTCCCCGCCAACGATCCAGACAACCGAGTGAGGAGGAAGCCCATAGAGGGATGCTTTGGCAGCGTGGGCGTTCGTCGCTTTCGAATCATCGATCCACGTGACATCAGCGACTTGCCCGACAACAGCTCTGCGATGTCCTGCTGGAGAAAAAACGCGCAGGCCATCACGAACCGCATGCGGACGCACACCGTATGCGCGTCCAAGTGCTGCCGCGCCAAGAGCATCCATCACAACAGCCGGGGAAAGACTCTCCCCATAGACCGTGCTCAAATCGCTCAAATCACCCAGGTGGGCAGCTTCACGGTGCCGGTTTTCAACGTAGGCGCGGTCAACAAGCGCACCTTCAACGATGCCCAGTTGCGACACCGAAGGCGAGCCCAGCGTGATCCCAATGGCACGCGCCCCTTCCACAACGTCTGCGTTTTCAACCATCGCTTCAACCACTCGGTCATTGGCCGGGTAGATGCAGGCAACCTGAGTGTTCTCGTATACGCGCGCCTTATCGGCAACATATGCTTCTTCGCTTCCATGCCAATCCAGGTGGTCAGCATCCACATTCAAGCACAAGGACGCCAAAGGCGAAATCGTGTAGGAGGTATGGAGTTGGAAGCTGGAGAGTTCAACAGCGAAGACGCTGGCATCTGAGTCGATTGCTTCGGTGATGGGGGTGCCAATATTGCCAACCTCAAGAACGTCGTCACCGTTGGCCCGAAGAATTGACGCAAGCATGCCCACAGTCGTTGTCTTGCCGTTCGTGCCCGTCACAGTCAGCCAGGGGCGACCAGCATGAGGGCCTTGCTCTTGAAGACGCCACGCCAATTCAACTTCACCCCAGATCGGGATCCCGGCAGCTTGAGCGCGTTCAAAGATAGGGGCGTGCGCAGGAATTCCTGGAGACACGATGATCGTGTCAACACCAGCGTCAATAACGGCGCAGGCGAGATCCCCAGCATCGGGAACAACATGAACGTCAATACCTAATTCGTCTGTGGGAGTACCGGAACGCTGGTCGAAAGCAAGAACCTCGTACCCGCGCTTCAACAGAGCTTTTGCTGCTGCTTTGCCCGATTTGCCCAGGCCGATGACGGCGTAACGATCACTCACAGCGTTGTCACCCAGTCAGCGTAGAAAATGCCCGCACCGGCCACTGCAAACAACGCGGCAATCAGCCAGAAGCGAATCACGATCGTGATTTCCTGCCAGCCTTTTAACTCGAAGTGGTGGTGCAACGGTGCCATGCGGAAGACACGCTTATGCGTTGCCTTAAAGACCGAAATCTGGATGACGTCGGACATCACGATGACAACGAAGAGTCCACCAATCACGATTGCGATGAACTCGGTGTTCGTCAGAATCGACAGGCCAGCGACCGCACCACCGAGTGCCAGCGCGCCCGTATCCCCCATGAAGATCTGAGCGGGCGAAGCGTTCCACCAGAGGAAGCCAGCAAGCGAACCGATGATCGCGGCGCAGAAAACTGCAAGGTCCAGAGGATCACGCGTCGGATAGCAGAGAGTTGTCGCCTGCCCCTGCGGGAAGCAGGATTGAATCTTCTGGAAGTAGGCGATAAACGTGTATGCGCCGAAAACGAAAATGGAACAGCCCGTGGCAAGGCCATCGAGGCCGTCGGTTAGATTCACCGCGTTTGACCAGGCGGTCACAATCAGGTTCGTCCAGATCAAATACAGGACAACCCCCAATCCGAGGCCAGCAAACCCGAGCGTGATGGGTGACAGGTGAATGAAGGACAGGTGAAGCGTACCCGGCGTTGTCCCATAGGCATTGGGGCGGGTCAGTGACATCCACGCGAAAACTGCGGCAACCGTGATCTGACCGATAATTTTCCCGGTCGGATGCAGACCAAGGGAGCGCTGACGCATGATCTTGATGCCGTCATCCAAAAGGCCAATAAAGCCAAGACCTGCGAAGAGAACAACCAGAGTCCATCCGGACCACGAGGGTCCGGATCCTGCGATCGACGCCCCAATCACCCACGCGATAATGGTTGCCAGAATGAAAACCAGACCACCCATTGTGGGTGTACCGCGCTTCGTCAAGTGCTGGGTCGGTCCGTCCTGACGGATGAACTGCCCGTACTGGTGAGCGATCAGGAATCGGATCAGCAAAGGGGTTCCCAACAGGGAAATCACCAGTGCAATGACGAAGGCGACAATAAGGCCAATCATCGCTGGACTCCCTTCTCGCGGAGTTGGTCCGCTACCTTCCACGAATATGAGAACAAGGATCCCTTCACAAGAATCACACAATCGTCTTTCAGTTTCGCACAAACAGCCGTGACAGCCTCATCAACACTACCGACGTGTTCCGCATCGATGGTGTCACCAGCACCCTCGGCGTAATAGGGACCGTCTTGACCCAACAGAATCAGCGACTCGACTCCGGCATCTTTCGCCATCAGACCAACCTGGCGGTGAATGTCAGCAGACTCGTCGCCGAGTTCAAGCATTTCGGAAAGAACAGCGATCTTCGTATGCCCCTCACCGATCGAAGTGAGCGTAGCGAAAGCGGCTCTCATGGAATCGAGGTTCGCATTGTAGGCATCGTCAATCATCGTGACTTTCATACTGTCAATGCTTAATTCAACGACATCCATTCGGTGCGGAGACAGCGCCCGAGCCTCGTTGATCGCACGAATCGCTTGATCGAGTTCAAGACCAAGCTGTACCGCGCCAGCGATGGCGGCCAGTGCGTTCGCCACGTGGTGCACGCCAACGATATTCAGATTCACGAGGCCACGACCACCGGGGGCTTCAAGCGTGAAGTGTGCGTGGCCAAGGTGGTCAACGTCCACGTCGAGAGCACGGAAATCGGCTCCCTCTTTGCCTGATGGCGAGAACGTCGTAATCGGACCTGTCGACAGTTTCGTCATATTCATGACGCGCGGATCGTCGTAGTTCAAGACCACCGGAGCACCGGGGCGCGAACCTGTAATCAGCTCCCCCTTCGCCTTTTCAATCCCGTCGACTCCCCCGAAGCCACCCAGGTGAGCGTGACCAACCATCAGTTCAATGGCAACATCCGGCGACGCAATATCTGTCAAATACTTGATGTGTCCGATGCCAGACGCACCCATTTCAAGAACCAGATGGCGGGTTGTTTCATCAGCTTGAAGAACCGTCAGAGGAAGTCCAACCTCGTTGTTGAACGAGAGCTGAGGGGCAACGCTGGGAGCATCAGTACTCATAATCTGGAAAAGCAGATCCTTCGTTGTCGTCTTCCCAGCCGAGCCGGTCATCGCGATAACATCCAGCCCAAAACGCTCACGCAAGTCTTCAAGGTGAGCATGGGCAAGGCGACCCAAAGCGTAGGTCGAATCCTCGACAATAATCTGCGCAATGGACGAGGGAACATCAACGAGGTGTTCAACGATCAGTGCAACCGCACCATTGTCAACGGCCTGTTTGACGTAGTCATGCCCGTCGGTGGCCTCGCCGATTCGTGCGACATACGCTGAACCAGCTGACGCCAAGCGCGAATCTGTAACAACACGGTTCATCACAACCTGACGGTCAGCACCGTTCAGGGTTCCTGCAACTGCTTCAGCAATCCACCCAGCTAACCTGTACATGCTATTTCCTCTACGATTCATACGACTTCACTTCATCGTCTCAGTTAGTCGGCGTCGTCGGGAACAGCGTTGCCGGCGTCGTCGAAGCTGGAATACCTAGATTACGCACTGACGCTTGCGCGACCTCACCGAACAGTGGCGCCGAGGAATCAGAGGAAATGTAGGCAACTTTAGGATTGTAAAGAACAACAGAGATAGCAAGCCGAGGCGCTTCAACGGGAAGCAGGCCGGCGGTCGTCGACACAATGCCATGCTGACCGTTGACGACGATATCTGCCGTACCGGTTTTCACACCGACGCGATACCCATCAACCTTCGCAGCCCCTGCAGTACCCAGATGATCTTCAACGACGGACTCCATCATCAGCATCAGATTCTGCGCCGTATCAGCTTTCATGGCCTGCGTTGGCTTGGGCTCTTCGGGGGTTTCAACGGTCCCGTCAGCGTTCGTCCACGACTTGACCAATCGGGGAGGAATGTGGACTCCACCGTTCGCGATTGTGGCCATGAACGAGGTCTCTTGGAGCGGTGAAACCGAATAGGACTGGCCGAACATCGACACATACTGATCACGGCCCGCCCACTCGCTTGGAGGACGAAGAATACCTGTCGTTTCGCCAGCAAGCTCCACGCCCGTCAGGTCACCAAAGCCAACGGCTTTCATCATGTCGTAGCGCTGTTCATTCGACAGAGTCTGACCAACCAGAACGGTGCCAGTATTCGACGATTCAGCCAAAATACCCGTCGCAGTGAGAGTTTCACCATCGTGCTCGTGGAAGTCTGTAATCGGACCACCCGCATCGGGAAGATCCAAAGAATAGGGCACATTAAAGACCGACGTGGGAGTGATCGTCCCCGCATCCAACGCGGCCGCGAACGTCACCACCTTGCCCACCGAACCAGGTTCGACCGTATACTGCACCGAAGCCACAGGCTGAGGATTCGCGTTATCTGGGATAGTCGACTCAGAGTCCGCCATCACCAAAATTTCACCGGTCGTCACATCTTCAACGACAACGGTGCCCCATTCGGCCTTGTGATGCTCCACGCGAGCATCCAGCATGTCCTGAACAAGATGCTGCAAGTCAGCATGCAACGTCAGTTGCAGGGAACCACCGTCAACAGGCTCAACCGTTGTCTTCTTCGCGCCAGGAATAATCGCACCATTCGGAGCAATCTCATACTGCTGCGAGCCAGGCGTGCCCGTCAGCAACGTATTGAACTGCGATTCCATGCCCGACGAGCCAACGCCTTCAGCATTGACCGTACCAATCACCGGAGCAGCAACATTCCCATTGGGGAACGTCCGTTCGTAGGTGGCTTCCCACTCAATGCCGTAAATATCCAGAGCACGAATCTCTCGATACGTCACCGCATCAACATTGCGCTTCACATACGTGTAGGTCGAGTCACCCAAAAACAAGCCGCCAAGCTCAGCTTCACTCATGTGCAGAAGCGGAGCCAGCTGGCGGGCGGCCTCGACCGGGCCTCGTCCCACAACCTTCGTCTTTTCAACCCCGTTTTCCTTCGTCGTTTCTGAGTGAACATAAGAACGCAAGTTGATCTGATTAACGGCAATGTCGTAGGTCAGAATCGAGTCCGCGAGGATCGTGCCCGTCGCGTCGGTAATTGAGCCTCGTTTAGCGGCAATGCCCGTCTGCGACGTACGAACGGCCTCGCCTTCGGTTGCAAGCATGGGCGCCTTGATGATCTGTAAATCGACTAAGCGGATCGCACAGGCCATCAGGCCGAAGAAGAAAATGATGAGGATGGCAAGAGATCGCCCAAAACGCTGAGTCATACGATCTCCTGTCAGTGTCCGGCCGTTCCGCCTTCAATGGTGCCAGCTCCAAGATTAATGAAGCCAGTCCGACCACCTTTCACCATTCCCTGAGCGGTGGCAGCTTTCTCAAGTTCGGAAGCCGATGCTGCCTTTTCAATTTGGGCTTGCATCGACCACGCCTGAGCTTCAAGCTCATTCAGCTCAATCTGCTGAGTACGGATTTCGAACGCCGTTTGAGCCATGCGAGTGTGAAGAACCATCGAAGCAAGAACCGTCGCAATGATCACGACGATAGAGACGATTCCCAACATCAGAAGCGAGCGGGTGGGCTTGCTCCCCTCGACAACTCGGAACTCCCTTCTTAGTTCAAACTCGTGACGTTCCGGACGGGAAACCGGGCGCCGGGAAGCTGCAGCACTGCTCATGAGAGTTCCTTCCATTCACGAACAAGCTGGGCGCCACGCAGACGCACAGATGCGGATCGAGGGTTATGTGCGCGTTCGGCTTCATCAGCTTGGTGCACTTTGCGAGTGAGGAGTTCGACGCTCGGTGCCATCGAATCTGGAATAACTGGAAGACCTTGGGGAACATCCACCGTAGACGCACGTCGGAACAGGTCCTTGACGATGCGGTCTTCAAGCGACTGGTAGGACTCAACAACCAAACGGCCACCGATGCGCAGGCTGGCAAAGCACGCAGGCAAAGCACGTTCGAGAATATTGAGTTCGTCGTTCACTGCGATGCGAAGGGCCTGGAAAGTGCGCTTCGAAGGGTTTCCGCCTCTACGACGCGCAGCAGCAGGAATGGATGCGCGAACGATGTCAGCAAGCTGCCCCGTGCGGGTCAGAGGTTGCGTTTCACGCGTTTCCACGATGCGACGCGCAATTCGAGAGGCAAAGCGTTCTTCACCGTATACGCGCAAGATCTGTGCGATCTCTTGAGCAGTTGCACTGACCAGAAGTTCGGCAGCGCTCTGCCCCCTAGTCGGATCCATTCGCATATCGAGCGGAGCGTCAGCAGAGTAGGAGAAACCACGTTCCGCTTCGTCGAGCTGAAAGCTGGAAACCCCTAGGTCCATCAGGATCGCATCAGCTTTTCCTGCCGGAGCATATGTCGCAACGACCTCGTCGACGTGGTCGTAGGTCGTGTGAACCGCGGTGAAACGATCTGCGAACGGCGCAAGACGCTCGGAAGCAAGCGAAATTGCTTGAGGATCACGATCGATACCGATCAGGTGAATGTTCGGGAATCGCTTGAGGGCAGCTTCGGAGTGACCTCCCATTCCCAGGGTGCAATCAACGAGAACAGCACCATCGTCAGTGAGGGCAGGAGACATCATGCCCATGCATTCGTCCAGGAGGACGGGAATATGACGCTCGGACGTTTGCTTGGTGAGCTCCATGTCGCCCCCCTTTCCTGCAGATGATGTGAGTGCTTTTCATCCCTCTTGGTCCCCCACCGATCTCCGACATCGGGGAAGTGAAGTCGGGGCCTCGGGTGGAGACCAAAAGGGACGAACTAGAACATTCCTGGGAAGATCTCTTCGTTCGTATCCGAGAACGCGTCGTCTTCGACGGTGAGGACTTCCTCCCACGCTTCGGAATTCCAGATTTCAGCGTGATCACCTACACCGATGACGGTGAGCTGACGGCCGAGTCCGGCGTAGCTACGCAGTTCTGCAGGGAGGGATATACGACCCTGTCGATCTGGAGCTTCTTGGAACGCACTCGCCATAAAAACGCGTCGCCAGTTTCGAACCTGCTTCGACGAGGTCGGCGCAGAAATGATCGACTGCGCGCGCTCATTGAAGGTTTCAACCGGGTAGACGTAAATGCAACGGTCCTGTCCCTTTGTGAGAACAAGTTGCTCACCCATGTCTTCACGGATTTTTGCAGGCAGAAAAACACGTCCCTTGTCGTCGAGTTTCGGCTCGAACGTACCAGTGAACATGTCTCACCACCTTTCCTTGGTTCCCACTTCCACCACTTTACCCCACACCTATTACTTTTAGTACCATTTAGAGGCAGCTTCGAACACTTTCTCTTCTTAAAAAGTCTGATTTTCTGCGAGAAAATATCTAGTGGTGAAAAGTGGGGCACATTTTTAGTTCTAGCCGATTATTCCTGCACGAGCCCCTCTCCGCCCGCTACTCCTGCATCTGAGAGTGAGAGGACGAGACCTGCCACATCACAAGCTCCTCGGCTAGAAAAGGCAGGATCCTCATCCCCAATCGCACCACCACATCACCCACCGCACCCAACGCGACAAAACCGAGCTTTTAGACCCACATTCGTCGCACCAAGTGCACCCGGGAACAGAAAAGACTCAGCCAGGCACCGACATCTAGAAGACACGAAGAGATGACACAACAGAAAAGCCCATGACCGTAGGACATGGGCTTTTCTTTACGTTTTTCGAGGCGAGGTGGAAGACGATCTCTTTAAAAATCGCGACGACGCTTTCGTTCTTCCCACCGCTGTTCTTGGTCCTCGATAAAACGCGACCACGAACCGAGGTTTCGTCGCTGTTCTTCAGGTGTAAGCGGAGCGGCTTTCTTTTCGGGCGAAGAGATCGCATACCAGACGCCACCAACCATGATGGCAAAACCGATCACGCCCATCACGATGGAAATACCTGAGTATCCAAGGGAAACTGCGCCAACCAGGACACTCAGACCTGCGATAAAAACGAAAATTCCAAGAGCGATGCGTCGGATTGAAAGCCGCAAAGCTGGAGCTTCTTCTTCCTGCTCCATTTGACGGGCAAGACGTGGCTCGTCACGACGGAACTCCTGTTCCATCTCTTCTAGTACTTGTTTTTCATAGTCAGATAGAGCCACGACGCATCCTTTTCCGCTATCCGTTAGTGACGAGTCTAACGGGTTGGGGGCGCAGATTGCGATTCGTGCCCGCTGACCTGCGGTAACAAAGTTGCTGGCCGTAGAGCATCCCTGCCAAATTTCCCCTGAATCTGGTCCATTGCTCGCTCCGAAGCCAACGGTTTTCCATCATCGTCAAGAGCTATCGCAACGCCAGCCGATCGCGGTTGAAGGACTTCAACCTTCACGCCCGCCAAACGAATCCCAGATGCCGGCATCACCTCTTTTGCGAAGAGCTCGCTTGCAGCCGCGTAGATTTGTCGTCCCACATCTGTCGGAGCGTGTAGCTTCACAGATCGAGCGATCGTGTGGAACGAGGCGTCCCTCAGTTTCAGCCCGATCCCCCATGCGACCATGTCGGCTCTGCGCAAACGCGCCGCACATTCGTGAGACGCCTGTAGCAGGAAGGCCTCCAGCTCACTCCTATCGTGAATATCAGACTCAAACGTTCGTTCGGTACTCATGGACTTTACTTCGCGACCACCGCGAACGGGACGCGGGTCGATGCCCCAGGCAAGATTGTGCAGGTGGCGCGCGCTTGCAAGGCCCACAAGTCGCGTCAGGAACGTCATGTCCAGGTTCGCGAGATCACCGATTGTGTCAACGCCAGCGAGAGCAAGCCTCTCCCCCGTTTTTCCGCCCACTCCCCAGAGTGCTCCAACGGGGAGCCCGTGCAGGAATGGGACCGTTTGATCGCGAGGAATCAGCAGTAGCCCGTCAGGTTTTGCGTTTGACGAGGCAATTTTTGCCACCGACTTTGTGGCTGCGATTCCAACCGATGCGGGTAAACCGACTTCGGCATGGATGCGGGATCGAATCAGATTTCCAATCTCGGTTGGTGACCCGAGGCGCCGACGCGACCCTGACACATCAAGGAATGCCTCATCAATACTCACTTGCTGTAAGACGGGAGTGATTTCCGACAGGATCGCCATCACTTTGTGTGAGTATTCGGAATACACGCCCCTACCAGAGAACACAAAAGTCGCTTCCGGGCACAGCGCATGTGCGCGAGCACTCGGCATTCCGGCTCGCACACCGCGAGCGCGGACCTCGTACGTGGCGCTGGTGACGACCCCTCGTCCGCCGAGATGCCCGACGATGATTGGCCGGCCTCGTAAATCTGGATTTTCCGCGATCTCTACTTGGGCGAAAAACGAGTCCATGTCGACGTGCAGGATGGGAGTCTGGGAATCGTCGTCACCCCAGAACTTTCGGGCACGCCCGTCGCGGGGAGCGTTCGACATTGCTCCTCCTTCAGTGCGAGCGCGGTCGACTCTGCTTTCGTTCACTGACTACAGTGTGACGCGTGAGCCGAAAAACTGCGCGCGGAAGCGAATTCTTTGAGATCCCCTCTGGGAGGGTTGAGATCCGTTGGGATGGTGCGCTTGCGACGCTGTATTTGAACGGTATCGAGTCATCGTGCACGAATGTGGACGATCCGACCAGCCTCGAGTTTGAGTACATGCAGCATGCGACGTGCGCTCTCGATTGCGTGATTGACGAGGCCGCCCCAGTCCGCGCGCTCCACCTTGGTGGCGCGGGATGTACTCTGCCACTCGCCTGGTCTTACCTTCGTCCGAAGTCGAAGCAGACCGCTGTCGAGATCGATCCGGATCTTCCCGATTTGGCGCGACGTGTGTTTGATCTGCCGAAATCTCCGGCACTATCGATACGTATTGGAGACGGGCGGGAAGTGATGAGCTCGTTCCGCGATTCCACATTCAACGTCATCGTGCGCGACACCTTCGCTAACGGCCAGGTTCCAGCGCATCTTGCGACTCTCGAGTGCGCGAAGATTGCGCGGGAAAAGTTGAAGGACGGCGGACTCTATATCCTCAACAGCGCTCACGGTGGCGACAGTGATGCTCGCGCTGAGATTGCCGCTATTTCCGAGGTTTTCGGCCAGGTGATGAGCATCCAGGATCCGAAGGTGGGGCGAAGCGGTAGGCGTGGCAACATTATCGTCATCGGGTATGTCGGAGCTGACTATCCGGTTGAAGACCTTGACCGCGCACTGAGGCGCCTTCCTCTACCCGCTCGGGTGACGCACGGTGCGAATCTGACGAAGTGGCGTGCAGGCACACCCGCACTGCGCGACGCCGACATCGGATATAAGGAAACTGGCGCGAGCTGAAGCCGAAAAGACACTCAAACGTGGAGCAAAGGCCTAATTCAGATGGCGCCTGTTTCTCCGCTATCCGCCTCTTCGTTTGGATCGGTTTCATCCGTGGTGTGCTCTTCGACATGCAGCGATGCGTCATCCCCGCTATCGGCACGGTGACGAGGAGTCATGGCACGAACGGCCTCTGGATCTGTTGCACGCAGGTGAACACGCTTGAGCGCCGCGGTCAGGGGATCTTCTTCCGCCATTTCTACGCTCTGGTCGTCGACGCTCGACTGATCGTCAGATACTGTTTCACTCTGCGACAAGTTCGCCAAGTAGCGCTCAATGACATCACCAATGTCCTTGTCCTGTTGAGGAGTATGACCCAGCGGAGTCTGAGTACCAAAAGAGTTCAAGGAAAAGGAAGATTCGCCAGGACTCCACGCGTCATAATGCTCTTCAAGGGACGTAATAGTCGCCATGATCTCTGGATTTGCTTCGATCAATTGCTCAATCGTGCCCTGATCCTGAGCTGCTCCTAACTCCAAGTTACCAACCGGCAACGACAGATCAGCAAAATCAGACAGGCTGGATAACAGCGCAGAGGAGCCCGCCGGGTACCCAGACTCTGCCATGTAGAACGGAACCGCAGCAAGAAGAGCAATACCATTCACACCGCGTTCAGCAAGACGACGCTGAACGAAGGAACTTGCCGGTGCAGGGAACTGCAGTGACCCCGCCATCTTCGGCTGAGGCGGAATCAAAGAAGCATCCGTGGCCTGCACGTGAACCGGGGTTGCACGAGTATGTGGAACACTCGAAGGAATGCCATGGAAGGACACGCTGATCTCAACACCAGCTTCCTTCACAAAGTCAGCAACAATGCGCGCAAATGCCTCCCACTTTGCATCCGGTTCAGGACCGTGCAGAAGCAAAATCGGGTTCCCCAAGTCATCGCGAACTCTGTCGATTGCGATTTCATGAGTCACCATTTCTTCGCTGACCCAATCACGGACCGTCATGATCGGACGATGAGAGCGGTAGTCCAAGAACTGATCGGAATCAAAAGTCGCAACACGTTCGTTCGGCAGGGCGCGAAGCATTTCAGCAACTGCCATACGACCGGCTCCGCCAGCATCCATGCTTCCGTAGAAGTGCATCACTAGGATGCGCGAATGAGTTTCACTGGCCGGCCCTCGCTCGAAAAGAAGGGCATCATTCGGTTTCATTACGTTCACATGCCCTTTCATTTCTGTTCTGTCCAATGCCATGCTCGTCAATTCAACTCGACGAACAATTCGTACTATCAACGCTACTCGGAAACAGGCCGGAGCGCCCGACGGGCCCACTGATATTCGCCTTGGGCGAATAGTCGGCCTCGTGAATCTATCTCCCCTGCGTCGCAGATCGCGGACAGTTGCACCTGGTCGCAGTTTTTCAGGCACAATAGATGGTCGCTATCTTGTCCATTCCTCGAAAGTACGCGCATGACTGACTCATCGACTTCTGCTTCGCCGGCGTCCATACCGGAGCAACGCCATGTCGACGCCGCGTATGCAAGGGTGGATGAGCTTCGAAAAAAGTACCGTGACCAGCAGGCGCGAACGCACGCAATCCACGGCGCAGGAAATCCTCAGGCCTGGACAGAACGCGAGGCACTCTCGGCTCACCTTGGTGATATGGCAGCACGCCTCGAGGCCGTTGAAGACCGCCTTGTATTCGGTCGCCTCGACATGGCTGACGGCGACCACCACCACATTGGTCGCGTTGCCCTATCGACCGCCGACGGCGAGCACCTCCTGATCGACTGGCGAGCTCCCGTGGCGATGCCCTTCTATCAAGCGACTGCCGTCGACCCAAAGGGTGTCGTGCGAAGGCGCCACATTACAACTCACGGGCGCACCGTCGTCGCGCTTGAGGATGAACTGCTGGATTCGTCGCGAGCTGAAGGTATGGATCTTCAAGGCGAAGGCGCGTTGATGAGCGCCCTTGATAAGGCTCGCGATGGTCGCATGGGTGATATTGTCGCGACAATTCAGTCCGAACAGGATGCAATCATTCGCGCTCCTCGCGACGGCGCGATCGTCGTCCAAGGCGGTCCGGGAACCGGTAAAACAGCTGTCGCCCTGCACCGCATTGCCTACCTGCTGTATGCCGAACGTGAGCGCTTAGAGCGTTCTGGTGTTCTTTTGGTCGGGCCGTCGCGCATTTTCTTGCGATACATCGAACAGGTACTTCCCTCACTGGGTGAAACTGGCGTCGTTTCGACGACCATGGGCGACCTGTTGCCCGGCGTAGACGCACGTGGAACGGAGCCACTGGGCGTTGCCCAAGCGAAAGGTCATATTGGCTGGACGCAGCTACTGAAGCAAGCGGTCAAAATGTTGCCACGCGAATTATCGGCACCGACCACGTTGCAGGTGTGGAGTCGCACGGTGACACTGACGCCGGATGACGTGTCGAAAGCGATCCGCCATGCACGGCATACGCGTCGCACTCACAATCAGGCGCGCGAAGGTTTTGCTCTGGAGCTGATGGAGGTTCTGGCAGAGCGCCTAGCCTCCGACGCCTCGTCGGCCGGTGGAGTGCTTGATTCCAACGAGGATAAAACAGAGTGGATCAGCGAAATCCGCGACTCCATTGATGCGCGTCGCGCGATCAATCTTGCGTGGATGCCAACGTCCGCCAAGACTCTTCTTCGTCGCCTCTATGCGCGTCCCCAACTGTTGGCGCATATTAACGATCGAGCAGGCCGCCCCGTTTTACCCCGCCTGTTGCCACTCGTTGAGCGTCATAGTGCTGAGTGGACCGATGCCGATATTCCCCTGTTAGACGAGCTCGAAGAATTGCTTGGACCGATGCCCACATCGCGCATCGAATCCTCAGAATCAGAAAGTGCTGCAATTGAACGCGCACGAGCTGCGATCGAAGGCCAGGGGCTTGGCGGAGGCATCGTGAATGCTGAGCAGCTTGCCGAGTCCACATTGTCTCAGCGAATGTGGACTCCCCTTGCTGAGCAGGCAGCCAACGATCGCAAGTGGGCATACGGCCATATTGTCGTTGACGAAGCTCAGGATCTCTCCCCGATGGCGTGGCGTAGTTTGTTGCGTCGTTGTCCGTCGCGGTCGTTCACGATTGTTGGTGATTTGGATCAGCGACGCGGATCGAAGCGTCCGAAGACGTGGGTTGAAGCCTTGGGGCCGGCAAGCAGAGCCTACAGCGATGAGTTTGTTCTGACGGTGTCCTACCGTACTCCGGCGACATTGACCGCCATCGCTGAGGCCGTGATGGCACGCGCAGGTAAGCCTGTTATTCACCCGATGAGCGCGGTCCGCGACGTTGAGGACTGCTACCGCGTCGTGACTGTTGAAGCAGATACGGATATGGTCGCACGCGAGGATTCGCCGGCGTGGGCGGCAGCAATTCAGGCGGCATCGCAGGCGTGTGAGCGACTTGATGCCACTTCGGGTGAAGGAAGCGGCAGGGTCGCGATTCTGGTTTCAGATTCACGAGGCCACGCATGGAATGCCGATTCCACAGGTGAGAGCGCACTTGATTCGCGGATTGCTTTGCTCAGTGCCTCGAGTTCCAAGGGGCTTGAGTTCGACACCGTTATCGTGGTTGAGCCCGGCGAGATCTTTGCTGAAGGTGTTGGTGACCTGTTCGTCGCCTTGACTCGTGCGACGCATGATTTGGTTGCTATCACTTCGAGCGATCTTCCCAGGGGAATGGATCAGTGGTAAGACGGTTCTATCCGTAGCACGAACACTTTTGCAATCGCTTGGTGTTTTTCTGGCACTATGGTGGCATGACACGCGCACTGTTGCTTGAGAATCCCCATAAGGTTGCTGACGAGGTTTTCGCAAAGAACGAGATTGATGTGTCTCGCCACGCGGGTGCCTTGGACGAAGATGAGCTGATTAAAGCCCTCGAGGGCGTGGAGTACTTGGGTCTTCGCTCGAAGACCCAAGTGACGCGACGCGTTCTCGAAGCCAACCCGCAGATCAAAGCGATTGGCGCTTTCTGCATTGGGACGAACCAGATCGACCTGGAAGCAGCCACCGAGCTGGGCATCTCGGTCTTTAATGCTCCGTATTCGAATACGCGTTCCGTTGTGGAACTGGCAATCGGCGAAATCATTGACCTGTCGCGTCGCGTCACCGTGAAGAATTCTCGCCTCCACCGTGGCATTTGGGACAAGAGCGCTGATGGTGCACACGAGGTTCGCGGTCACACGCTTGGCATTATTGGCTACGGCAATATCGGCACTCAGCTGTCCGTGCTTGCTGAAGCAATGGGCTTGAACGTTATCTTCTACGATATGGCCGAGCGCCTGTCTCTGGGCAACGCCACCCAGATGCCGACGATGGAATCCGTATTGCGCGAAGCGGATATCGTGTCGATCCACGTTGATGGTCAGGAAACAAATTCCAATCTGTTTGGCGCTCGTGAGTTCGCGATGATGAAGCCCGGTGCGCTGTTCATCAATTTGTCGCGAGGTTTTATCGTCGACATTGATGCCCTGCATGATGCGCTGGTGTCGGGTCACTTGGCCGGCGCTGCCGTTGACGTGTTTCCCCAAGAACCGAAGAAGAATGGCGATCCTTTTGATTCACCTTTGATCAAGCTGGATAACGTTATTCTTACTCCACACATCGGTGGTTCAACGGAAGAGGCTCAGTACGATATTGGTCGTTTCGTCGCGGGGAAAATCAGTGACTACCAGGACACCGGCTCAACCGACATGTCGATCAACCTGCCGAACCTCAGCTTGAATGCTTCGCAAGAGTCTCGCTACAGGATTCGTCTGATCCACAAGAACACTCCCGGTGTTCTGGCGAATATCAACCACACCTTTGCCGAGATGGGCGCGAATGTTGGTGGTCAGATTCTGGGAACTGCAGGATCAACCGGCTATGTGCTGACCGACATTTCTTCCGAACTTCCGATCGATGCGATCGAGAAGATTCGCTCGATGAAGGACACTATTCGTCTGATTACGACGACCCTGTAGGAAAAACGCTTATGTGGTCTTTTCTCGGCCTGGTCCCAACTAACCTACGGTATCGTAGGTAGTAAAGAATCGGAGGACAACGTGACTCTTACTGACCAGCTTCGAGCCCAATACGCCCCCGGCGTCCCTGAAACTATTGAGGTGCCGGATCAGACCATTCCTGCGATGGTTGAAGAGGTAGCGAAACGTTATCCGCATCAGATTGCTCTGGACTTCTTCTCGCGCCCAACCACGTACGCGCAACTGATGACGCGCGTACGCAGGGCAGCAACTGTGCTGGCCAATGCAGGAGTTCGCCAGGGGGATCGAGTTGCCCTAGCGATGCCAAACTGTCCTCAGCACGTTGTTGCAATTCTTGCGACGATGCACCTTGGCGCAATCGTGGTTGAGCACAATCCTTTGGCTCCTGACCACGAAATTCACGAGGAGTTTAACCGCCACGGCGCACGCGTTGTCATTGCATGGGAAAAGACCCTGTCGAAGCTGACGTTCCTTGATCGTGCGACCACGGTTTTTGCTGTCAACCTGACGAAGGCTCTTCCCGGTCCGAGCCAGTTGCTTTTGAAGCTTCCGATCAAGTCTGCTCGCACGAAGCGTGACGCTTTGTCGACGCGTCCCCCATCATGGGCTCGTTCGTGGGACCAGGCTGTAGATCAAGCTCCACGCTGGACCACTTCTTGCCCTGCGAGTCCTGACGATCCGGCGCTACTGATTCATACGGGCGGTACGACAGGTGTTCCGAAGGCTGCCTGCATTACACACCGTAATTTGATGGCGAACATTGCCCAGTCGATCGCATGGGTGCCGATCCTGCACGAGAACGCTGAAGTGTTCTACTGCGTTCTTCCCCTGTTCCATGCGTTTGGCTTCACCATTGGCTTGTTGTCGGGCTTGCGTTTGGGTGCCACAATTGCGCTATTTCCGAAATTCGACACAACCATGATTCTGACCAGCCAGAAGCGTCTTCCCTGTACGTTCTTCCTTGGTGTTCCACCAATGTACGAACGTTTGCTGGCTACGGCAGCCACCATGGATGTCGATCTGACGTCGATGACGTTCTCACTTTCGGGCGCTATGCCACTGTCTGCTGATTTGGCATCACGCTGGGAAGAAAAGACTGGCGGGTTGATGATTGAAGGCTATGGCATGACCGAAGCCTCACCGATCCTCCTAGGTTCCCCTCTAGCAAAGAACCGTCGCCCGGGCGCTCTTGGCGTTCCCTATCCGTCCACGCAAATCCGCATTGTCGACCAAGATAATCCGACGAAGGATGTCGAAGACGGTGAAATTGGCGAACTCATTGCACGAGGCCCCCAGGTGTTCTCCGGATACTGGGAGCAGCCGGAGGAAACAGCTGAGATCTTCACCGAAGAGGGCTGGCTTCGTACGGGCGACCTTGTCCAGGTGCGCGACGGCTTCATCTACATGGCCGATCGTCGTAAGGAAATGATTAACGCCTCTGGTTTTAACGTGTACCCCAGCCAGGTTGAGAACGCTGTTCGCTCTATGCCAGGAGTTCGCGACGTAGCGGTTATCGGTATTCCTGCCGGCTCGACCGGCGAAGATGTCGTCGCAGCAATTGTCCTTGAAGCCGGCGCTTCGATCACTCTTGCTGATGTTCGCCAGTGGGCCGAAAAGTCTATTGCTCACTATGCCCTACCACGCCAGCTCGTGGTGATGACGGAGCTTCCTCGCTCCCAGCTTGGAAAGGTCATGCGTAAGCGTGTTCGCGAACAGGTAATGGAGGTCGCCGACTCTGCGACAACTAAAATTCGCCAGTTTACGAATCGAAAGAACGACTAGCTGTCACGGTGACGCCGAAACGTTTAATCACGAGTCGAGTAGAGAATCCAGAATCTCTCGGTTCGATAGCGCCTTCTTCGTCTTGGATGAAGAGTGTGAGCCCGAAGTGGATGCGGAGGCATTGTCTTTATTACGCTCACGCAGGATGCGGATGGCTTCTTCGAAGTCTTCGAGGGTATTAAAGGCTCGATAGACGGAAGCAAAACGAAGGTAGGCGATTTCGTCGAGGTCACGGAGGAAGGGAAGAATCGCTTTTCCAACTTCATCGGAAGAGACGTTTGAAACTCCGGTTAAGCGGAGTTGTTCTTCAACCTGTTGCGCCAGGATTGCGAGATCGTCGTCAGAAACGGGGCGCCCTTGGCATGCTTTCTTCACACCGGAAACAACCTTGTTGCGCGAGAAAGGCTCGACGACACCGGCGCGCTTCACGACTTGGAACGAGGATGTTTCAAGCGTGGTGAAACGCCTCTTACATGATGTGCACGCGCGACGACGACGAATCGAGGCACCATCATCTGCGATGCGGGTATCGACGACTCGTGAATCTGGGTTATGACAGAAAGGGCAATGCACGCCTTTAACGCTACACGGCAAATAAGAAAGACGAAAAAGAAACGCGCATGAGGTGGGGGGACCTGAGTGTTAGTTCAGCGGAAGGATAACCTTCTGCCCCACCTGCAAGCCACCTTCGATGCCATTCAAACGCTGAATATCTGTCACAACATCTTCCAGGTTGCGATCGGTATCAACGCCTTGAGCCAGCGACCAGACCGATTCCCCACCGGTCACAGCATGTTCAATGGTCGGACCTGAATAGACATCGGGAGCCAGGGCGAATCCAGCCAGGCCCGCAACAACGCTGAGAGCGAGCGTCGCACACACGCCACGAACGACATGTCCGATCGACATGGTCGATTGAACCACGACCGATTGGTGGCGACAAGCCGGACGACGACGCGTTGCAGGATCATCTTGACGAAGAACGCCCTTGCGCCGACGAGCGGAAGGAGCAGACTCAATCGAGACCACATCGGCGCCATCAGCCATCCCCTGAACAAGGTGCAGGTGTGGATGAGCGTCGTGGGCAAGAGTAGCACCGGCACATGCATTCATGAGGATCTCCTTCACAACATATCGAACATATGTTCGTCGAACACTTGTACGATAACAGGTCTTCAAACAAAAGTCGAGACTTATTCGAACAAATGTTTCATTTTCGCGTCAGAATCAGATAATCTGACCTAACAAGTGCATCAGCAACCATGTAGAAACCGAATTGCACGCAACCTCACGGAGAACCTCATGACAGACAAAGCAACGCTGACTAGTCGCCAGCGAGAGATCCTTCTTGTCATTCACGAAGAGGTCAGCGCGCACGGTTTTCCTCCCTCTGTCAGAGAGATTGCCCAACGCGCACACCTTGCTTCCCCATCAACCGTGAAGTACCACTTGGACGCACTGGAACGCGCCGGCTACCTCCAACGAGTCCCCGGCTTACCGCGCGCCCTTGAACTCTCCGTAACAGCGAAACAGGAGCTCGGCGTGGACGCGCCAACTCCTCCGGCACCTCAAACAGTCACGAACGTGGTCACCATTGACCTGCCAGCCGGACACGTTGACGAAGACAGTTCGTCAATCCCCCTGGTTGGCCGTATTGCCGCGGGCGCTCCGATCACAGCAGAGCAGTACGTGGAAGATGTTTTCGAGCTACCCACTCGACTTACCGGCCACGGGCAAATGTTCATGCTGGAGGTCAGCGGAGAGTCCATGGTGGACGCTGGCATTCTGGACGGCGACTTCGTCGTTGTTCGTTCCCAATCGAACGCATCCCAGGGAGAAATCGTTGCCGCCATGATCGACGGCGAAGCTACGGTCAAGGTGTTCTCAAAGACAGACGGCCATATTTGGCTCCTGCCATGCAACGAATCCTACGCCCCCATCCCAGGCGATGAAGCCACCATTTTGGGCAAGGTGGTCACCGTCCTGCGTTCCTTGGCATAGTCGCTTCCGGGGCGTAGCCCCGGCCTCGTACCCCTGCTCGCACAGCACACACGTGTGGGGAGCACCCAACGGGCACTCCCCACACTGGACAGATACAGAACTTAGAAGCCCAAGTCCCTTGCCACCTGACGCAGGCGCGTCGCAGAGGCAGTCAGACCATCGCGCTCATTCAGCGTCAACGGCGGATTCAGGACCCTGCCCGCACCCGAACGACCAACGATTGTCGGCGCAGCCATGCAGACATCCGAGATGCCTTCCCAGTCCTCCAGCAGGCTAGAGACGGTAAGAACACGATTTTCGTCTCTAAGGACGGCACTCGCAATATTCGATGCGGCAAGACCAATTGCGTAGTTTGTCGCACCCTTGCCTTCAATGATCTTGTAGGCAGACTCAACAACATCCTGAGCAATGCGTTTACGCAATCCAATATCGAACGGTTTACCCTCCAAGGTTGGCCCCCAGTGCTCAAGGGGAACATTACCAATCTCAGCGGAGGACCACAGTGCAACTTCTGAGTCACCATGTTCACCAGCAATGTAGGCGTGAATATTCTGGGTAGCCACGCCGGTTTCACGCGACACCAGGTAGCGCAAACGCGACGTATCAAGCACAGTGCCAGATCCAAATACCTGATTGCGTGGTAGACCGGTCAGCTTCAGCGCCACATAGGTAACAACATCCACGGGATTCGTGATGAACATGAAGATTGCGTCTGGCGCAACGTTTTGAAGGTTCGGAACAATCTTCTTCATCAGTTCAACAGTTGAACCAGCAAGTTCAAGGCGCGACTGCCCCGGCTTCTGCTTGGCACCAGCGGTCACAATCACAAGGTCAGACCCACGGACGATTTCAACATCATCTGAGCCTTCAACACTGCCACACGGAGTGAATTGAATACCGTGTGCCATGTCGAGAGCTTCGGCTTCAACCTTGGCCTTGTTAATGTCCTGAAGAACGATTGTTCGAGCATCACCGCGCATTGCGCACGCGTAGGCGACTGCCGTGCCAACGGCCCCAGCCCCCACGACAGCGATCTTTGACGGACGACCCGATGACTTCGGGGGATACAAGCTATTCACACGTCCAGGCACGATGCCTTCCTTCCTCGTTGAGTGGTCTCATAGTCTCAAATTTGAATCACATTATCTCGATTTCGCATTGCTTCAAGGTAACTACGTCACCCAATTTCAGGATATTGTTAACAATTAACCTTGGACAAGCGACTTAGGGCCCCTTTCACGACCTCCTGATCGCGTGTGACCCACATTCTCGGCAACGAATTCAGCAGGTATCCACCATAGGACTTCGTGTCCACACGACGATCAAGGATCGCCACCACTCCCCTGTCCGACGCCGATCGAATCAGACGCCCAGCCCCCTGCGCCATCAGAAGCGCGGCATGAGGAAGAGAAACACCCCAAAACCCTCCAATACCACGCGCATCGGCATCCTGGGACAGAGCCTTCGTCACCGGATTATCGGGGTGCGGGAATGGAATGCGGTCGATGACGACCAGTCGACACGAGTCGCCCACAACATCAACACCCTGCCACAACGACAAGGTGCCAACCAAACACGCATCGCGCTCCCTACGGAATCGGTCAACCAGCACGCTCAAGGTTTCATCTCCCTGGCGATACACGGTGAGTTCTGTCCGATCCTTCAGAGCCTCGTACCCCTGATTCGCTGCCTTCCACGAACTGAACAGCGCCAACATTCCCCCATCGGAGGCCTGGGCAAGGGCCACCAATTCATCCGTAGCAGCGTCAGACAACCCACCCGGCCCAGGATCTGGCAAGCCGGAAGCAATATAGAGAATCCCCTGGCGCGCCGGATCGAAAGGGGTGCCCACATCGCGCGACGTCCACGGCTGCTTCGACACCATGAATCCACAATCGCGTGCCATCTGGTCGAAAGAACCACCCAACGTCAGAGTCGCTGAGGTCAAGATTGCCGGCCTACCTGAGAACCCTTTGGACCCAACGGGAAGCGCAACGTCAAGGGGCGCTAGATTCAGCGACATATTCCCCGCGTCATCTTTCGTCACAAAAGTCGCCATCGATGCCGGGTCCTCACTCCATCCGGCGATAAAGTCCCGCAATTCGTCCAGGGACCCGCGCGCAAGTATCTTGTCTGCTTGATCAGCAGATGACGCCTGTAGCTGAGTTCCGAGTTCGCGTGAGACATTATCGAGCAGCGCTAATGCGCCGACAAGCGCCTGTGGACGAGAGCCCATCAGCCCTTCCCCGCACGGGGTCAGAGCGGCAACAAAATCGACTGTAGCCATATCAAGAGCATCAGTTTCAAGCTTCGCGTTGGTTCGAAGCCTGCGTGATACGCGATGAATCATGGCCTGCGATAGCGTCATCGTCGCCTGGCTTCGTACTCTCTCAGCAAGTTCGTGGGCTTCGTCGACAACGACTGGACCAATGTCTTCAAACAGATCGTTCGGCGACGTGCAATGGATGCCAAATAGAGAATGGTTCGTGACCACCAGGTCAGCCTCTCCGGCTGTCTCCCGCGCCTGCTGGGCGAAACAGTCATCAACGTAGGGGCAGGTCTTGCCTAAACACTCACGTTTGGCGACGCTGACATGCCTCCACGCTCGGTCATCAACACCGGGGACCAGATCATCACGATCACCAGTATCGGTTTCCTTCGCCCATTGACGAAGACGCAGAACCTCTTTGCCAAGCGCGGAAGTCGACGAGTGTGCCGACGGGGCATGTGCCGGGTCGAACAGTGTGCCCTCGTCCGGATACCCACCGTTGACACGGTTCAAACACAGATAGTTTGACCAGCCCTTTTGCACAGCGACAGTGGGACGAATACCCGTCACTTTCGCAACTGCGTCTTGGACCGCAGGCGCGTCTTTCGTCAGAATCTGCCTCTGGAGTGCCAAAGTCGCGGTGGTGACGAGGCCGCGCTCGCCAGTTGCAACGCAGTGACTGAGAAGTGGCGCGAGGTAGCCAATCGACTTACCCGTACCGGTGCCCGCCTGGATCAAAATATGACCGTCAGAATTCAGGGCCTCGCTGATATCGGTGACCATTCGTCGCTGGCCATCACGTTGCGTGCCACCCATTGATTCGATCACCGCATCAAGAACCTCGATGGTCTTGCTGGCTTCGGAGTTTCCCGGTCCTACTTCCTCACTCATTCGCCACTGTCCTGGCGAGTATAGGGGGCACCTTCGGTAGCGACCGGTAGCGCCACGTCACGGATGAGCGCTGCAAGGTGCTCATCAACTCGAGCTCGAATGCGCGTTCCTTCGGCAACATATTCTTCGTGATCGACTTCGCCATCCTCGTGGATCTGATGGACCAGGTCGCCACGCGAATATGGGATCACGCAGTCAATCTGAATACGAGGCCTGGGTAGAGCTTCTTCAATGCGATGGCGAAGTTCATCGACTCCAAAGCCCGTGTATCCGGATACTGCTACCGACGACGGGAAGTAGGTGCGAAGCAGTGCTAACTGCTCTGCAGATGCAAGATCGGCTTTGTTCAGCACGATAATTTCGGGGATACCGAGAGCCCCCTCAATTTCACCCAACACCTGGTGGACAGCCTCAACTTGTCCCACCGGATCGGGGTGCGCGGCATCCACAACGTGAACGAGCAGGTCGGCTTCGCCCGCTTCTTCCAAGGTAGAGCGGAATGCTTCAACCAGCTGGGTGGGAAGATTCCGAACAAAACCAACCGTGTCTGACAGCGTGTATTCGCGACCATCCGCTGTCTGGGTCCGACGCACCGTCGGATCAAGGGTGGCGAACAGAGCGTCTTCAACGAGGACCCCTGCGCCCGTCAGTTGGTTGAGCAAAGTGGACTTACCAGCATTCGTGTAGCCAACAATAGCGACGGAAGGGACAGCTCCGCGACGACGCGATAAACGCTGAGTGCGCCGGGCAGGCTCCATCTTTCGTATTTCTTCGCGGAGCTTCGCCATGCGCGTGCGAATGCGACGACGATCCAATTCGATCTTCGTTTCGCCCGGACCTCGTGAACCGATACCCGCACCGCCCGCGACTCGACCACCCGCCTGACGGGACATCGAATCGCCCCAGCCACGAAGACGGGGAAGCAAGTATTCGAGCTGAGCCAACTCGACCTGCGCCTTACCTTCACGCGACTTCGCGTGCTGAGCGAAAATGTCGAGGATGAGAGCGGTGCGATCAACGACCTTTGCGTCGACAACATCTTCCAGTCCGCGTCGCTGGGAAGGGGCCAATTCCTCATCAACAATGACGGTATCGGCTTCAACGGCGCGCACGATCCCCGCGAGCTCTTTCGCTTTACCTGACCCCAGATAGGTGGCAGGATCCGGCTTCACCCGTTTTTGCACGACCGCATCGAGGACCTGAGATCCGGCGGTTTGCGCGAGCGCAGCAAGCTCACGTAGCGAAGTCTCGACTTCTTCTTCGGTCTGCGTCGTCCGCAGACCGACAAGGACAACCTTTTCGAGGCGAACCTGGCGGTATTCGACTTCGGAGATTTCCTCACGATCGTTGGCATAACCCTGGATACGACGGGTACCGGCACGCGCCTCTCGTTCAAGGTCGCCAGCATCTGCGGAGTGATCTTGACCGGCGGTGGATTCCAGCGCCGTGCCTCGACGCGCCAGAATGCGTGCAACAACGTCATTCGCGCGCTGTTGTGCCAATTCGTCGTCAGCCGAGAATCCGGGATTGTCCATTCAGTTCCTTCCGCGTATGTCTGCCCTCTAAGTGTGGCACCTATTCGGTCGGCGTGCGACCTACGCCCCTCTTAGTGCGTTCGTTGCCAGGCAGTCAACCCGCTAGGCTAAAGAGCGTGAATCAACAGTATTTTTCTCATTCCAGCCCTGCTCGCGCCGACGAGATATCGAAGCTGACCTACAGCGTACGAGGCCATAACTTCGACATGTCCGTCTCATCGAAGGTGTTTTCGACCAGCCGTCTGGATTTAGGAACTCGCCAGCTTCTTGCCGAAGCTCCTTGCCTTCCCGCCACCGGCACTTTCCTTGATGTGGGATGCGGTTGGGGTCCGATTGCTCTGGCAATGGCAAAGGAAGCGCCTGAAGCTACCGTCTGGGCTGTTGATGTGAACAATCGGGCGATTGATCTCACGCGCCGGAACGCCACGTCTCACGGTTGCACCAATGTGCGCGCGATGAGCGAAGACGAGGCCCTTGCAGCCGTGGCCACCGATGACGTTCGTTTTGACGTCATATGGTCAAACCCGCCGATCCGTATCGGCAAAGAGGCTCTGCATGCTCTGCTGGTGCGGTGGCTCGACCGCCTGAGCCCCACGGGTGTCGCTTATCTTGTTGTGCAGCGAAACCTTGGCGCCGATTCCCTCATTTCATGGCTGAACGGCCGCGGATACGACGCTGAAAAGTACGCGTCAAAGAAGGGCTACCGCATTATCAAGGTTCGTTCGGGCGCCTGAACTTCTGCCCCCACTTTTTACGGGTGACGCAGACCTTTGAGCGAGAGAAACAGGCTCAGACGAGTTCGAATGTAGCAACGCGAGTCGCAGGACCGGTCAGAATCACTGAAGCGTCGGTGACATGTAGCTGACCGTTCTCCCAGCTCAGGACATCGTCCAGATCAACCCACACGCGACCTCCCGGCACGTCAACGATCCACGAGGCCGGCGCTCCCTCACCTCGACGAATAGCCGTTGCAAGGGCCGCCGCACAACATCCCGTGCCACACGCAAGGGTCTCACCCACTCCGCGTTCAAGGACGCGCAGACGAATGTGGCCACTCTGATCCTCCGGGCCGGTCAGGTCAACGACGGCTTCAAGGTTTGTACCGCGCTCATTCGAGGGCGCATAGGTGGGGCGCATAACCTCGGGGGCTTCGGACGCATCAGTGGCCGGGAAGATAATGTTGTGGAGTTCCTCTTCGCTCGCAAGCGCGACAACCGTATGCGGGTTCGGCATATCCACATATACTCCGCGCAGGGTCTGCTCAATGCCCGGGATCGTCACGTCAATGTCGGCCGTTCCACTGGATCGAGCCGGACCCATGTCAACGCGGTACAGGACCTCGGCCTCGCCCCCCTGATCGATAACGCGGACAGTGCGAACTCCCCCTCTGGTGCCCACCTCAATTTCCTCATCGGTTATCAGGCCTTCGCGGCGCAGATGATCAACAAAGACGCGGATACCGTTGCCGCACATTTCCGCGATCGACCCGTCGGAATTGCGGTAGTCCATGAACCAGCGACCATCCTTCATGACGGCACGCATCAGCCCATCAGCGCCGATACCGAACGCAGGCGAGCAGAGACGACGCACCTCTACAGCATCGATATCGTTTGTGTCATCGGCATCTGTGTAGACAACGAAAGAATTCCCAGTGCCGTGGGCTTTCGCAATACGAGTTGAGGGACGTAGAGCAGTCATATCGTTAACGCTAGTGGGTCTGCGCGCCGGCGTAGTCATCCGCCGTTTTTTGGACAATCTTCAGTGCCCGGTCCAGCAGGTCGTTCTTCGAGCTTCCGTCTTCGGCATCGATCCAGATCACGCGATGGTCAGGGCGCAACCACTTGATCTGACGCCTGGCCAACTGCCTGGTCGCGATAGCGATCGATTCCTTCGCTTCATCGATGCTCATCTGCCCATCGATCACCGCAATTGCCTGGGCATACCCCGTCGCCTTCGACGCCGTCTTCGCATCGCGCAAGCCCTGATCGATCAGGGCGCGAGTCTCTTCAATCAGACCGTCATCAAACATCATCTGGGTGCGAAGAACAATGCGTCGATCCAATTCATCGAGATCACGGCGGATCGCGATCATCACAGACGGCTTCACGAACTCTTTGACCGGCATATGCGACGAATAGGGTTTGCCAGTCAGTTCAATGACTTCGAGGGCACGAATAATACGACGAGCATTGTGCGGATCAATGCGAGAAGCAGACACCGGATCGAGGGCCTCGAGTTTGCCATGAAGCCCCCGACTGCCCAGCGGGCCTTCCGCTTCTTCTTCCAGTGCAGAGCGTACTTTCGGATCTGTTCCAGGGAACTCAATATGATCGAGCAACGCACGTTGATAAAGACCCGAGCCGCCGGCAACGATCGCAACGCTTCCCTCGCCGTGGATCGCCTCTAGGTCCGCTCGCGCATGCGTCTGATAGTGGGCAACCGACGCTTCCTGACTGATGTCGAGAACATCGAGTTGATAGTGAGGAATCCCGCGACGTTCCTCCAGCGGCGTCTTCGCCGTGCCAACATCCATGCCCCGATACAGCTGAAGTGCATCAGCACTCACGATCTGACCGCCATTTGCTCCCCAGCGTCTGCCCAATTCTTCGGCAAGATCCAGAGCCAAATCAGACTTGCCCGACGCTGTCGGTCCAACAACAGCAACAATCAGTTGCGACGGATTCGCTAGAGTCATCGCCTGGCTCTCACGATCCCCCACCTGAGCATCAGACGTGGTGCAGCGCGCATCAGCGCTTGGGATTAAAGAATGAGTGTCAGCCATGGGTTCAGTCTAAATGGCACTTCCTATTTCCCGCCGTCTACCAAACCCCGTAAGGTAGCAGTATGAGTGTGACAACAACAGATCCGGTCACCATCGACCGCATTGCACGCGCACTTGAAGACATGGGCGTTTTCCCCTTCATTTCGTCCAAGGATCAAGTTGCTGCTCTGCTTCCAAACCGTACAATCCGATTCATCGTCCCGCCCACGTCTCCAGCACAGGGCGTTGTCGACTACCCCCGCTTCTTCCACCCGTCGCACCAGCAAGCTCTGCTTGAAACAATGCGCACGTTGAACGCTTCAACATACGTGCCGAAGGCGACAACCTACACCAGCGAGCAAGGGATGATCGGTATCCGCCTCTTCCACTGCTTCAACTGGGTAGCTGGGGCGACTCATGAGCAGCTGGCAGAAGAGGTCCAGCAGTTTGTGCTCGCATCCATCGCGGTCCAAAACCGTCTTGACCAGATGTACGTTGACCCGTGGACAAAGGAGGCCTCCAATGCCTGAATGGAAGTCATTTTCGATGGGTGACGGCGCCTCTCCACTGACCGAGTCACCGATCCAGCACCTGTCCCAGACCGCTACGCCGGCACCGGGCATGGAAGCTGATGAAGCCGCTGAAAAGTGGGGTACCGAGGTTTCTGAGGTCAGCATTGAACGAATTGAAAACGTTGTTGCTGGAGATGGACTGTCCCACGGCTCAAACGAATTCGTTGTTATCACTGAAGTTGAGGGTGCTCGCATCCAGATTCACCGCGAACCAGCAGATTCGCCGTGGATTCAGATCGAAGCACGCATGGAACTCGACGCTGAGAGAGCAGCTAAGCTCGACATGCCTCGCCTGAACGAACTCACCAATAAGTGGAACGTCGACCATCTTCAGCCGACCACGTTCGCTCTTGAAACTGAAGATAGCAAGGTCGTTATCTTGGCGACCCGTTTCTTCGCTGGCAAGGGAATGTCAGACCGTCAGATCCATGCGATGGTGCGTCGCGGACTGGGAGTGACACTGCAAGCATTGAACGAAATGCCGGCTTTGCTGGCACACGCGTAAGTCTTGATCAGTGCGCACACGATTGGTGCGCGATTCGCGAAACGAAATAGCAGGTGTGCATCGCTCATCGAGCGGAGCACACCTGCTATGCGTCTATAGGGAACCGAGCAGTTTCAGTGAGGTCGTCCCACGCGGATCGTCGGAATACCCAACGACACGCGTTCGTCTTCCTCATGAGCTTGGCGACGCTCCCATGCATCGCCTGCGCGCGTACGGCGCATAGTCCATAGACCACCACCTGTCAGAGCCGAATCTGCGATCAAGTGGTGCGGGGCGCCGTGAGTGACGGTAGCGGTCACCATGTCGCCAGGACGTGGCTTATCTGCTTCGCTGATGCCCTCCGGCAAAGCAACGTGCACCAAGCGATTATCGCGGGCTCGCCCGGTAACGCGCAGTGTTTCACCATCTTTACGACCATCACCCTCAGAGATCAGGACCTCGACCGTGGTGCCTTCCAATGCAGCATTATCTTCCGCGCAAATTCGCTCTTGAAGAGCAACGAGGCGCTTGTAGCGTTCCAGTGCGACATCATCGGGAACCTGGTCTTCACGATCGGCAGCTGGCGTACCCGGACGTGGGGAATAGAGGAACGTGAACGCTGACGAGAATCGAGCCCGTTCGACAACGTCCAGCGTCTGTTGGAAGTCTTCTTCGGTTTCACCGGGGAAGCCAACAATGATGTCTGTCGTAATCGCAGCATCGGGAATCGCGGCGCGGACTCTTTCGAGAATACCCATGAACTTTTCGCGCCTATAGGAGCGTCGCATCTGACGAAGCACCGCATCGGAGCCAGATTGAAGTGGCATATGAAGGCTGGGCATCACGGTAGGAGTTTCAGCCATCGCCGCAATCACATCGTCCGTGAAGGCAGCCGGGTGAGGTGATGTGAAACGTACGCGTTCGAGACCCTCGATCTGCCCCACTGAGCGAAGGAGAGAGGCGAATGCGCCTCGTTCACCGAAACCGACACCATATGAATTGACGTTCTGTCCCAGCAACGTCACTTCGATCGCACCTTCTAAGACGACCGCCTGAACTTCGGACAGAATCTCTCCTGGACGACGATCTCGTTCTTTACCGCGCAGATGAGGAACGATGCAGAAGGTGCACGTGTTGTTGCAACCCACGGAGATTGAAACCCACGCAGCGTACGCGGATTCGCGGTGAGTGGGCAGAGTCGACGGGAAGACCTTCAACGATTCTTCGATTTCGACAGCAGCTTTGCGGTTGTGTTCAGCACGCTTCAACAGGGCGGGGAGCACATCAATATTGTGTGTTCCAAACACTGCATCAACCCATGGAGCCTTATCGATAATGCCGTCACGCATCTGTTGCGCAAGACATCCACCGACGGCGATCTGCATGCCCGGACGTTCACGTTTTACCGACGCGAGCTGACCGAGGTTGCCATACAGCTTCGTCGCAGCGTTCTCGCGAACCGAGCAGGTGTTGATAACAACAACGTCGGCACCCATGTCACCGGCATCAGTTGCTCGTGCCTGAGCTGCAGGAACACGGTCAACCGGGATGAGTCCAGCTTCTTCCAGCAAGCCAGCCATACGCTCAGAGTCGTGAACGTTCATCTGGCATCCCAGCGTTTTAATCGCATAGGTGCGCGGAAGAGCTACCTGAGATGCTTCGTCTATATTCGTTTCCATCGCGGACAGTTTAATCATTCCCATCGGTTCGGGTGAAGTGAAGAACATCGTGGGCAAGGCTGAGAGCTGCACTAACACTCTGGTTGCGTACCGCTTCCCTGTCCCCCATGAAGTGGAAGAGGCGATGGCGCTCAACAGCGCCCATCACGCAGGCGACATGCACGGTTCCGGCAGGATGAAGTCCCTGCGGTCCGGGACCAGCAACCCCCGTCGTTGCAATGCCAAGGTCTGAACCAGTGAGCTCGCAGACTCCGCGCGCCATTTGAATTGCAACGCGCCGGTCAACGGGACCGAATGACTGTAACAGGCTGGGATCAACACCCAGGATCTGAGCTTTTAATTTGGTGTCATAGGTGCACACTCCGCCAAGAAGGACAGCTGATACTCCCGGCACATCAACCAATGTGGAGCACAGTTTTCCACCGGTCAGTGATTCAGCAACGCTGACGGTGACATGATTCAGTGAGCATTGTTGAATCAGTTCAACTGCTTCTTCTACAGGCATGAGGTTCTTCCACTCAACGCACAGCCACAAAGCATGGTGTGCTATTCGTTGTCTTCAGCTTCGATGTCATCAGCAAGCACCTGCAAGACGGCACTTGAGACAACCGAAGGCGAATACCCTTTTCTGCTCAACATACCAACCAGCCGACGATAGGCAACTTGGCGACTGACACTGCCCATTGACCTGCGCTTTCGCATGGCAAGATCGAATGCCTTGTTCGCTTCATCATCAGGTTTTATCAAAGCAAGTGCTTGCTCAATGTCAGCGCGCGACAGTCCTTTACGTCGTAGTTCTTCAACGAGTGCTCGCCCGGTCTTCCCACCAAGTTCAAAACGATCATGAACAAGCATGCGAGCAAAAGCAGCATCATCAACCAACCCAACCTGTTGGAGGCGATCGATCACTTCGTCGGCAGTCTCGGTTGAGAAACCTTTTGCGACGATAGCGCTACGCAATTCGCCAGTCGAACGACTCCGAGAATCAAGCTGTCGAAGAGCAACTTCACGCGCCGCTTCGATCGCTTCAGTGCCCGTCAGAGCAGCATTCTTCTCTTTTAAGCGTGCAAGACGCTCTCCGACTGAGGAGCGCGCCTTGCACGTTCGTTCGAGCTCCGGATGATCTTCAGGATCCAGATAACGAACCATTGGTGTTAGAAACCTGCATCTTCCATCGGATCGATGTCAGGAAGATCTTGGTTTTCATCTTCGGGCTCAAGTGGTTCACCGATTCCGAGGGCTGCCAGAATCTTGTTTTCGATCTCTGTGGCAAGTTCAGGGTTATCGATCAGGAACTGACGGACGTTTTCTTTGCCCTGTCCAAGCTGATCGTCCCCGTAAGTAAACCAGGATCCCGACTTACGCACGACGCCAGCCTCAACACCCATGTCGATAATCGAACCTTCACGCGAGATGCCCTTGCCGTAGACGATGTCGAATTCGGCCTGCTTGAAGGGTGGCGCCATCTTGTTCTTCACGACCTTGGCACGCGTGCGGTTACCGACCGGGGCTCCCGCTTCCTTCAAGGTTTCAATGCGACGAACATCAATGCGAACCGATGCGTAGAACTTCAGAGCCTTGCCACCCGTTGTCGTTTCGGGAGAACCAAAGAATACGCCGATCTTTTCACGTAGCTGGTTAATGAAAATGGCCGTGGTCCCAGTGGCAGAAAGCGCACCCGTGATCTTACGAAGTGCTTGGCTCATCAGGCGAGCCTGAAGACCAACATGGGAATCGCCCATTTCGCCTTCGATTTCAGCCTTAGGAACGAGGGCTGCAACCGAGTCAATAACAATAATGTCGATACCACCGGAGCGGATCAACATATCTGCAATTTCAAGGGCCTGTTCACCGGTATCGGGCTGAGAAACCAGCAGAGCGTCCGTATCAACACCCAGCGCCTTTGCATATACCGGGTCAAGAGCATGTTCAGCGTCAATGAACGCTGCGTTACCGCCAGCCTTTTGAGCGCTGGCGACAGCATGGAGAGCAACGGTGGTCTTACCGGAGGATTCGGGTCCGTAGATTTCGATGACACGACCACGTGGCAAGCCACCGATGCCGAGAGCAACATCCAGAGCAAGCGAACCGGTGGGAATCACCTGTACCGGCGGACGCGAGTCGTCGCCCAAGCGCATGACAGAGCCCTTACCGAATTGCTTATCAATCTGAGAAAGCGCTACTTCGAGCGCCTTGTTGCGGTCATTTCCCTTGGGAGCAGACACGGGTGCATTCTTGCGACCTGCCATGATGTCCTTCTTCAGATCCGAGCCTCACCGGCTGACGATTATTCTGGCCTTTGAAGTGTGATCCCCTCTCCGAGGACACACAATGACGATATGCCTGACCATGGGCAAACCACATTGCACACCTGCTTACCTGTGGATAAGTGAGGGCAAAATGCGTCATCTACACAAAATGATATATGGAACAGGTGTTCTACACCTTCGGGCGACGCGCCGAAAGCTACGAACGAGACCTACGTCGCTCTTTTTGATCCAGTCGATGAATCCACTTCATGGACGGGTCAACACCCGTTTCGTCGACCAACGCATCCCACACTTCCTGAGGAGCAACCCCGCGATCAAGAGCCTCTTCGCACGTTCCACATAGCGAAGTGAGATAGAGGTCAGACGCGTATGAACGACCGAGCGTCGCCCCAAAGACAGCGTCAACGCCCTCCCAGAATTCAGAGACCTTCACGCGTCAGCTAATCAAGGTAACAGGGACAAGATCGTCCGGAACAGTATCCGGAACGACAACGCCATCTACAACGGCAAGGCGGTCAGAGACTTCACGCAGAACAAACCACAGCGGGACATCGAGAGCCTCGCAAATAGCTTCAAGCAACTCTGACGACGCTTCCTTCTGACCGCGCTCTACCTCTGACAGATATCCCAGCGAAACTTGAGCGCCGGCAGAGACCTCTCTGAGCGTGCGCTTTTGACGCTGACGGATACCACGCAGGACGTCGCCAAGCTCAGTCCTCAATAAAGGTGCGGTAGTCAGTGAAGCATTCATAAGAAAAGAGTATCCCCCACCATATAAAAATGCGCGCGCAGACCACGTGATAAGACCAACCCGCCGACTGGATAGCACAAGAAATGCGGACATTATCCGCGAAATTTCAACGATAAGACGCGAAAGGGGAAGTGTGTCTCACCATTAAATAAGTTGAGTCACTTTGACTCAACTTGAGGTGAGCTTGCCTTCCAGAGCTTCGCGCCCTCGACAACATAAACCAGACCAGACCAGACAGTCATCACCAATGCCAGGCCTGCGACAACCCAACCGAAGATCAGCATTCCGTGGGTCAGCGAAGCATATGCGGGCCACGAAGCACCCAGAGACTGCCACGGAATCAGAAGCAACCAGATCGCGAAAATCTGCAGAACCGTCTTCAGCTTGCCACCCTTATTTGCCGACACAACAATGTCACGTCGCAACAAAACTGCACGCAAAGCCGTAATACCAAGCTCGCGAACAGCAATCAGAATCGTCACCCACCACGGCAACAATCCAGCAATCGAGAGCACGATGAATGCACCCAGCGTAAGCGCCTTATCCGCAATCGGATCCATCAAACGACCGAAGTCTGTGATGAGATTTCGCGAACGCGCAATATGCCCATCAAGCTGATCTGTTGCGGCAGCAACCATGAAGACTACAACAGCCCACCAGCGCGCAGCAGAAGCCTCAAGGAACATCAGCCAAATGAATACCGGGACCAGAACCAGACGGAAAACGGTCAAAACATTGGGCACGTTCCATAAAGAAACATGGTGTTCATGATCAACACGAGAAACATTACTTCCCATAGCACCCCTTTTTTTGGCTTAGCGACCGGTCAGCTGCCAAGCGTCCTCATCATCGTCGGGCTCTTCATCTACCCATTGTGGTGCATTCCCACCATAATCATGTCCTGAATATGGGTCCGGTGCCGACATAGCACCATCGACCGCACCAGTGCGCACATCGGTGCCGGGAACGCCATCACCAGTTGACGCGGTCTCGTCACCCATGGAAGGCACGACCTCTGTTGCTTCGTCTAGCGTCTCTACTTCGCCTCGTAGCATGGCAAGCACCTGAGGCAACTGCTCGGGCGCAACCAACACCTGGCGCGCCTTCGACCCTTCGGATGGGCCGACGATTTCACGCGACTCGAGCAGGTCCATCAGGCGACCTGCTCTGGCAAAACCGACACGCAACTTGCGCTGAAGCATCGACGTCGAACCCAGCTGCGAGGAAACAACCAGCTCAGCTGCCTGCAACAGATCATCGAGGTCATCGCCAATATCCTCGGCGACCTTGACCTTCTTCGCCGGCGCAACCACATCCTCGCGGTACGTGGGTTGCATCTGCGACTTCACGTGCGCGACAACCTTGTGAATCTCCGACTCGCTGACCCACGCGCCCTGGACGCGCAACGGCTTCGAAGCGCCGGCAGGAAGGTAGAGAGCATCGCCCTGACCGATCAGCTTCTCAGCACCCGGCTGGTCGAGAATCGTGCGAGAGTCAGTCAGGGACGAGGTAGCAAACGCCAAACGCGAGGGGATATTCGCCTTAATCAAGCCGGTCACAACGTCAACAGACGGACGCTGCGTCGCCAGCACCAAGTGGATGCCAGCGGCACGCGCCAGCTGAGTGATGCGCTGAATCGAGGCTTCAACATCGCGCGGAGCAACCATCATCATGTCGGCGAGCTCATCAACCACCACCAGCAAATACGGGTACGGGTGAAGCGTGCGTTGCAGACCGGGCTTTGCCTGAACCTGACCGGACGCCACAGCCTTATTGAAATCGTCAATGTGCTTGAAGCCATACTCAGCCAGATCATCGTAACGCGCATCCATTTCGCGCACGACCCATTCGAGAGCCTCAGCAGCCTTCTTCGGATCGGTGATAATCGGCGAAATCAGGTGCGGAATTCCTTCGTAAATCGTCAGTTCCACGCGCTTGGGATCAACCAGGATCATGCGCACCTGCTGGGGCGTCGCACGCATCATGATCGACGTAATCATCGAATTCACGAAGCTCGACTTACCGGAACCCGTCTGGCCAGCGACCAGCATGTGAGGAGTCTTTGCGAGGTTCGTGACAACGTACCCGCCTTCGACGTCCTTACCCACGCCGACGACCAGCGGATGCTGGTTACGCATAGCAGCGCCGGAACGCAATACGTCACCCAGCGCCACGTTTTCGCGGTCAGCGTTCGGAATTTCAATGCCGATCGCTGACTTTCCAGGAATCGGAGCAAGGATACGCACGTCAGCTGAAGCCACCGCATACGCGATGTTCTTCGTCAGGTTCATCAGTTTGTCGACCTTGACGCCGGCACCAAGAACAACTTCGTAGCGCGTCACTGTCGGACCTCGTGAAAAACCGGTGACCCTCGCATCAACGTTGAAGTCAGCGAACACCTGCATCAGCGCATTGACAACCTGATCATTGACCTCGGAGCGAGTCTTGTGCGGCGGGCCGGCAACAAGAAGACTGGCCTGGGGAAGCGTGTACGTGATTGCATCGTCCAGGTTCGGCTGAAAACCGGGCTGAGCAGGAGGATCGGTGATCGGCGGAGCAGGAATACTTGTCGCTCCCCCACGCACATCGACTTCGGAGGTCGCTATATTAGCGGTCAGCCCATCGATGCCAGCAGTCGCATCAGGCAGGGAAATCACCTGAGTTGGCATGTCCTGCGGATCGGGGGAAGGCTCAGCCTTCTTCGCAAACCGAGACTTGCGCGCCGGCTTATCAACAAACTTTTCCGCATTCGCATCTTGCTCAAGGACAACCGTCGGGTCATCGCTGATCTGTGGGGAACGGAACGACTCATCACCATCATATTGTTCAAGGAAAGGATCATCGCCCGCAGCAAGATCCTCGCGCGCACGACGCCTGCGTTCGCGTGCACGTTCTTCATCGCTCATTTCTTCATCTCCACCGCGGTGGGTCAGCGAACGGAAGAAGGAGGCGAGAGCAGCCGGAGCATCGGCAACACGCGTACGAGTTGCCAGCAAGATCGAGTAAATGCCCAAAAGAATGAGGATTCCGCCAGCCCCCCACCCTGACAGCAGAAGCGTCAGTGGGCGCGCGATAAACCAGCCGATAATGCCACCGGCCGATTCAATAGCTGCTAGGTCATCGAATGCCGGATTTCCTTGACTGATATGCACCAAACCGGTCAGGGCAACCGTCAACCCAATGCCACCCGCAGTGTGGTGTGGCAAGGCGTGGTTTCCGGAGCGCGCGCGGAAGAGTTCTACGGCTTGTGCGACAAGTGCCAGTGGAACAACGACAGAGAATAGACCAACGAGGCCGGCTGCCCCGTGGTGCAATACATCCCCAGCCTGGCCGGAAATGTGGAACCACTCGCGCAGGGCGACAACGATCGCTAGCGCAAGAAGCACAAACGCAAGGCCGTCGCGCTTTACTTGCACATCAGCTGCATTGAACGCGCGAACCATCGAGGCAATACCACGCCCGATTGCTGAGAAGAACGAGGCAAGGAGCCCCGGCTTCTCCGTTATCTCGGGTTGAGCCTGCTTCTGATTCGACGTGCGCTGGCGCGACTTGGCGTTCGAGCCATTTCGGGCAGATGGGTTGCTTTTAGCCATGATGATCAAAACGCTACCCGTAGACCTGGCGAATCGTGATCGGCGCGCCGTTAAAGCGCAGTCTCACGCGGATCTCACACTCGTGACGCGTCTGCGAATAGAAGAAAGAGGCGCACGTGCAGTCTCTACAGTGCCGCGAGGCTCTCGACTGTTCCCGTTTCCATGACGATATCAATCTGTTCGCGTGAGGGAACAGGAAGAGCAGATTCATGAGAGAGCGCAATTGCGGCAGCCGCGTTCGCGATACGACATGCTTCCGCAACGTCTTTGCCGGTGATCAGAGTGGCGCACATTGTCGCGATGTGTGTATCACCGACACCAGCGGTGTCGACGACGTGCGTCTTGTAGGCGGGGATCATAACGGGTTCATCAGTCTGTGTGCGTTGCAATTCGCACCCCGACGCGCCCGTGCGACGGACCAGCGCAGCTTCGGGTCGCATGAGGTGACGCACTCCCGTGCCGGGCTCAAAAGAGTCGAGGATCGACGCCAAGGTGTTCGATTCACGGACATTCATTGTCACGACGTCAGCACGATGCAACAGCTGGCGCCATAGTTCTACGGGAACTTGCTCAACTGCCGGGGAAACGGCCACAACAAGAGTGACAGATGACGGCAGGGCTGCAGCCCATCCCGCAAGGACCTTCGCAGAATGAGGATTCGTCAAGTCAGAGGCAGCAATATGGATCAAGTCGCCAGGGGTAAGAACAAGAGAGTCCAACGCTGTACGCGACGGCTCTGACTCAACACCGGACGTCACAATCGAGGTCATCGACCCATCGGGTTCGATCAACTGCATTGCGACGCCGATGTCACCCACCAGTTCTGGAATAAGAACCTCAACTCCAGCTTCAACAAGCTGACGACGAACAGTGAACGAGTTCGGTCCAGTGCCTAACGGGGAAGCCAGCGCAGCCGGGATACCGAGAGCTGCCACCGCAGATAGGGTTGTAAAACCACCCCCGGGACGCGAGCTAGAAGCATCGGCATGGATGGAAGCGCCACGAACCGGTGAATGTGAAATGTGCATCGGAAGAACAAGCACCACCGAGTGGGTTGAGATAAAACGACCTGTCATTTCTTCCACGCTTCTTTGAGTTTGAGGCTCTTCGTTGAGGTTGCTGACACCAGAGTACGCGATAGGGACACCCTCAAACGCTCGTGCGGTGAAGAGATCCCCACGTGTGCCTCTTCTACTGTTCTACAACGACTGGGACGATCATCGGACGACGGCGGAGCTTGCGCGCCACCCAACGACCGATCACACGACGCATTGCCTGCTGGAGAACGTAGGGGTCGACTCCACCGGGAGCCGCCGCTTCCGCGAGCGCTACTTCGACGTCCGGCTGAATCTCTTCAAAGACCGAATCATCTTCTGCCATACCGATTGCGCGGATGATCGGCGCAGAAAGCACCATACCTGAATCGTGTTCAACGACGGCATAGACGGAGATAAAGCCTTCGGAGCCGAGCGTGCGCCTAGTTTCAAGCTCGTGTTCAGAGATTTCGCCGATGGAGCGACCGTCGACGTACACGTATTCGCAGGGAACGGCTCCACTGACGCGTGCCGTGCCGTCCTTTAAGTCGACGCAGACGCCGTCTTCTGCCAGCACCACGTTGTCGGGTGAGATACCGGTCTTCACGGCAAGTTGCCCGTTAGCGACCAGGTGGCGGACCTCGCCGTGAATCGGCATGACGTTGGTGGGTTGCACGATGTTGTAGCAGTAAATCAGCTCGCCTGCAGCGGCGTGGCCGGATACGTGAACCTTCGCGTTCGCCTTGTGCACGACGCGTGCGCCCAGGCGCATGAGGTCGTTGATGACGCGGTAGACGGAGTTTTCGTTTCCAGGAATCAGAGAGGACGCTAGGACCACCATGTCGCCGGGCTCAATGGAGACGCTACGGTGAGTTCCAAGGCTCATACGGGACAGCGCGGCCATTGGTTCACCCTGCGAGCCAGTTGCCATGTAGACACGCTTGGAGGGTTCAAGCATTTCAATGGTGCGCGCGTCGACAATAACGCCCTCGGGAATAGTCAGGTAGCCCTTTTCCTGAGCGATGCGCATATTGCGTTCCATTGAGCGCCCCACCAGGCAAACGTGCCGCCCGTGGTGCGCCGCAGCCTGAATAACCTGCTGGACGCGGTGGACGTGCGAGGCGAAGGATGCAACGACGATCTGTCCCGGAGCTTCACCGAATACTCGATCGAGGACAGGGCCGATTTCACGTTCGGGAGTGATGAAGCCGGGAACCTCAGCGTTCGTGGAGTCAACCATGAACAGGTCCACGCCCTCTTCACCGAAGCGAGCAAAGGCACGAAGGTCGGTCAGGCGAGAGTCAAGGGGAAGCTGATCCATCTTGAAATCACCGGTGATCAGCAGTTTTCCTGCCGGGGTGCGGACAAAGACAGCCAGAGCGTCGGGGATCGAGTGGGTCACGGAGACGAATTCAAGATCGAAGTCATCAATAGTGATTCGGTCACCTTCTGCTACGACATGCAGGTTGTCGGTGGTCAGCTTGTGCTCACGAAGCTTCGGTTCGACAAATGCCAGCGTCAGTTCCGAACCGTAGATTGGGATGTCTTCGCGGAGTTTCAACAGGTACGGAACACCGCCGATATGGTCTTCGTGACCGTGGGTGAGGACCATGCCGACAACGTCGTCCATGCGGTCTTCAATCCAAGAGAAGTCCGGGAGAATCAGGTCAACACCCGGCTGGGTTTCTTCAGGGAAAAGAACGCCACAGTCGACAACGAGGAGTTTGGAGTCGAACTCCAGCACGTTCATGTTGCGGCCCACTTCACCCAAGCCACCAAGTGGGATGATGCGAATGGCGCCCTCTTCTAGGGGTGCGGGTTCGGAAAGGTTCTCATACAGGGACTTCATAGGTCTAAGTGTGCCACGACCTCAGGGGAAATCCGTGAACACTCAGACCCAAGTCAGAGCAGTTCGGCCACTTTCAGCGCAGACTTCAAGGATTCCATTTCGTCATTCGAGGCTCCCACCAACGGCAGACGCAGAACCGGCGTTTCAATGACGCCCTGCAGGTACAGGGCTGCTTTTGCCATGACAGCCCCCTGTCCCCCGCCCATGATGGCAGCCACCAGCGGGCGAAGCGAGTAGGCAAGTTCGCGGGCTTCCCAGACCTTATCGGCATCCAGCAGGTCGATCATCTTCCGGTAGTGCGACGAGGCAACATGTGACACGACCGACACGAAACCGGAGGCTCCACCGGTCATCCAAGCGAAGTTCAAGCCGTCATCACCCGAGTAGTACTCGAGCTGAGTTCGGTGCATTCGTTCGACGCCCTGTTCAACGTTGCCTGTGGCATCTTTAACAGCTTTGATACGCGGGTGGGTGGCAAGGTCATCCAGTGTCTCATCACTGAACGCCAAGCCGGTACGTCCCGGAATGTCGTAGAGCATGACGGGAAGATCAGTTGCGTCCACAATAGCGCGAACGTGGGCACGCAGACCCACCTGAGAGGGACGGTTGTAATACGGGGAGACAACCAGCAGACCATCAGCCCCCGACGCCTGTGCCCCTTCACCAATACGCACAGCGTGCGCGGTGTCGTTCGAGCACGCACCGCAGAGAATAAACGCGCGGTCACCCACAGCTTCCTTCACAGCAACCGTCAGTTCATCCTTCTCCGGCTGATGGGTCGTCGGAGATTCGCCAGTCGTTCCAGACAGCAAAACTGTGTCAGACCCGTCGTCAACGAGCTTCTTTGCCAAACGGACCGCGGAGTCGAGATCGATTGACCCGTCAGCGTGAAACGGGGTCACCATTGCGGTTGCGAGGGAGCCGAAAAGACGGCGCGGGGTGTAGCTCATGGGTTGAGCATATGACGCGGAGGCATCGAAACAGCCCAAAGTTCACTAGGTGAACGCCTATCACTCGTCAGGTGTCTGCGTCGAAGTCCACCACAGGTGTTGGACAACATCAGGCATGTCGGGGAATGTGCGCCTCACCCCTGCCGGCCCAAACCCGCATGAGGTGAAGAAACGGATCCGGGCCTCGTCCCTTGAATCAATCCACGTACTGAGGGCGGTCGCACGCGAAACATCGACGCACGCCTGCACCAAGCGAGAGGCATGTCCGCTTCGACGGAAACTTTCGTCCACGTCCATTTCGGCAATTAACGAGGCGCCCGTGATGGCGCTACCATCACCGGCGGTGAAATCATCGGCGGGAACAACCAGAGCATAACCGGCGACCACGTTGGCGTGGAGGGCAACAAGAGTGAAGCACCCAGCGGGAGCAGGAGCAGTCAATGTTGTTGCCCACTGTTGCACAAGAACCTGTTCGCCCACCTGTGCGCTCGCGCCGAAGAGCCTCTTGAGCGAGGCTGCCTGAATACGCGCAATCTGTGGCGCATCCTGAGCCAATGCGGGGCGAACCGATCGGTCGGGCACCTTCGAAACAGACTGAGGTGCACCTGCTCCCGGCATACCAAGGTCGATGCTCATAGAAGCCCCGGCAGGTCAAGGACAGTATCCAAGCCGATCGACAGACCCGGATGCTTGCTCACTTCACGCACGCCTAACAAAACGCCGGGCATGAAAGAGAAACGGTCGAAGGAATCCGTGCGGATCACCAGCTGTTCACCAGGGTTGCCCAGCAGGATCTCTTCCGAGGCTGTCAGGCCACGCAGGCGGACAGCATGGACAGGCACGCCGTCTACGGCTCCCCCGCGGGCACCCAGTGGATCCGACTGGGTGGCATCAGGCATGGGACCACATCCGGCCTTTCCGCGCGACGCTGCGATCCCCTTCGCAGTGGCAACCGCAGTACCGGAAGGCGCATCCACCTTGTTCGGATGGTGCATTTCAATAACCTCAGCGGACTCGAAATACGGGGCGGCCAGCGCAGCGAACTTCATCGCCAGCACGGCAGACATCGCGAAGTTCGGTGCGATCAGGACGCAACGGCCAGATTCTTCAGCGTGGACGCGCACACGCTCATAGGATTCATCACTCCACCCCGTTGTGCCCACAACGACGTTCACCCCAGCGTCCAGCAGTGCGTGGACATTTGCTTCGGTAACAGACGGCGTTGAGAAATCGACGGCAACCTCGGCGCCACCAAGGTTACTGGCTGTGATCTGATCCGAAGCATCAAGACCAGCGACGAACTCCATGTCGTCTGCACCGTTCACTGCTTCAACGACGGTCGCGCCCATACGGCCTTGAGCGCCAATGACTGCTACGTGAATCATGATGAGTTCCTCTTCTTGTCTTTAGGCGTTGTTCGGAAGGACGAGAGCACGAGAGAAATTACGGCGTGCAAGGTCGGTGGCCATGGCCTTCACGTCTTCAGCGCTCACCTGGTTGATCGCGTCAATTGCTTGTTCGATGGACTTGTATCGGCCAGACACTTCAGCGCGACCAATAAGCATCATGCGCGACCAGTTATCTTCTTGGCTCAGCACGACGGAGCCTCGCACTTGGCCTCGTACGCGCTCCATCTCTGAGGCGGTCGGGCCTTCGCTTGCGAGCAACTCCAATTGGCTCCGCATGAGTTTTTCGACCTCGTCTACCTTCGCCGGCGATGTGCCCGCGTACATGCCGAAGCTACCGGTTTCCGCGTAGGACGAACCGAAAGCGTAGGTCGTGTAGGCCAAGCCTCGTTTCTCGCGAACTTCCTGGAACAAGCGCGACGACATCGACCCGCCCAGCACATTGAGCAAAACGTTAAAGGTCGGGAGTTCATCAGCGAGTGCGCGAAACCCCCTGGTGCCGATCACAACGTGAGCTTGTTCAACATCGCGACGCCTCACTATTTCCGCCGACTGAACGCCTTCGTTGGTTGCGAGCTTCGAGCGGCGCTGACGAGGCCGGCTGGATGATTTCAGCTGTGACGCCCAATTGGACGCCGACAGAGCATCGGTCACCATGTTCACGACTGCTTCATGCTCAATATCGCCGGCAACCGCAACGATCAAGTTGTTCGGCGCATAGTGGCGGTGATAGTGCTCAAACACCTTGTCACGACTGACAGCGCTAATAATGTCAGGGGTGCCACCCACCGGGCGACCAAGCGGAGTATCACCGTGAATTGCCTGCTGGAATGCTTCGTGGACGTTCTCGGTCGGAGAGTCTTTTGACATCGCGAGCTCATCGAGGATGACCCCTCGTTCCATTTCAAACTCTGCCGGATCCAAGAGCGAGTTGGTCAACATGTCAGCGATCGTCCCCACCGCCATTGTGAGATCGGTCGAAACGACGCGAGCCCAGTATGCAGTGTGTTCCTTCGCGGTTTCCGCATTCGTTTCTCCGCCCACACGGTCGAAACTTTCGGCGATGTCAAAAGCGGAGCGAGTATCCGTCCCTTTAAACAACAGATGTTCAAGGAAGTGGGTCGAACCTGCGACTTCGGGGGTTTCATCGCGAGATCCCACAGGAACCCACATGCTGACTCCAGCAGAATGCGTGGCAGGAATGTGCTGGGTGATGATACGCGTACCAAACGAAGTCACTGTCCGTCGCAGATCGCCATCAGTGTCATCCAGTAACTGATTGTCGATCGCATCGAGTGTCAGTTCGATCGGTTCGCTCACGAGTCTTCCATTTCCTTTTCTTCTGGCCGTTAACGCGATGTTCCCCCGATTGTTCAGGCGGAGGTTCAAAACGTCCACGTGTGTGAGTCTACTTGCTCAATGCTCAACCGGTTGGAGACGTTCAGGCAGAGCAGTATTGACTGAAAAATACTGTTGGGCCGGTGGCTCTGCCACCGGCCCAACGAGGTGATGAAGAACTATCAGTCTTCAGACGGAGCCTGGGTTGCTTCACCCTCGTCCTCACGCTTGCGACGCGTGCGGGTGCGCGGACGACGCTCACGACGCTCGGAGCGGTCACGGCGTTCGCGACGCTCGGGGCGACCTTCGGACTCGGAGTTGGAAGCATTGGCAGCTTCAGCGGCTGTAGCTTCGTCATCAAGGACAGCGTGCAGGGAGAGCTTGCCACGATCGCCGATTTCAGCGATCTCGACCTCAAGCTGCTGGCCAACCTGCAGAACGTCATCGACAGACTCGATGCGCTTGCCACCGACCAGGCGACGAACCTGGGAAATGTGGAGCAGGCCATCCTTACCCGGGGTCAGGGAAATGAATGCACCGAACGACGTGGTCTTGACGACCGTGCCGATGAAGCGTTCGCCGACCTCAGGCATCTGCGGGTTAGCAATCTGGTTGACCATCTGGCGTGCAGCTTCAGCGGCTTCGCCGGCAGCGGCAGCAATGTAGACGGTGCCGTCATCTTCGATCGTCAGATCTGCGCCGGTATCTTCCTGGATCTGGTTGATCATCTTGCCCTTCGGGCCAATGACCTCACCGATCTTATCCACGGGAACCTGGACGGTGATGATGCGAGGAGCGTTCGGGCTCATTTCATCAGGGCCGTCAATAGCCTGGTTGATCAGATCAAGGATGGTCAGGCGAGCGTCGCGGGCCTGAGCAAGGGCGCCACGCAGGACCTGGGAATCAATACCGTCGAGTTTGGTGTCGAGCTGGAGGGCGGTGATGAAGTCCTTGGTGCCGGCTACCTTGAAGTCCATGTCGCCGAAGCCGTCTTCGGCACCGAGAATGTCGGTCAGGGTGACAGCCTTCTGAACGCCATCAACTTCACCGGTCATGAGGCCCATGGCGATACCGGCGACGGGTGCGCGCAACGGGACGCCAGCCTGGAGTAGCGACAGAGTCGATGCGCAGACGGAGCCCATCGAGGACGAGCCGTTGGAGCCCATGGTCTCGGAGACCTGGCGGATTGCGTAGGGGAACTCTTCGCGCGACGGCAGAACCGGGATCAGAGCGCGCTCTGCAAGGTCACCGTGGCCGATTTCGCGGCGCTTCGGGGCACCCACTCGGCCGGTTTCACCGGTCGAGAAGGGAGCGAAGTTGTACTGGTGCATGTAGCGCTTCGCGGTGACGGGGCTCAGGTTGTCGAGCTGCTGTTCCATGCGAAGCATTGCCAGTGTGGTGACGCCCAGGATCTGGGTTTCGCCACGCTGGAAGATGGCGGAACCGTGGACGCGAGGCAGAACCTCGACCTCTGCGGAGAGGGAGCGGATCTGGCGCGGGGTACGACCATCCATGCGGATTTCTTCACGCAGCGTGCGCTGACGGATCGTGTACTTTTCGAGCGAACGGAAGGCTGCCTTCAGTTCCTTCTCAGCGTCTTCATGTTCGAAGCGCGCAAGCAGTGCCTCGAGCATCTCGGCCTTAACAGCATCAACGGCTTCGTCGCGTGCCAGCTTGCCTTCGGTCAGGAGCGCCTTGGCAAGCTTGTCGCCAACCCATTCCTCGACTACTGCGTATTCTTCATCGGTGTAGTCGATGAAGAGCGGGAACTCTGCAGTTTCCTTCGAAGCGGTCTTGGCGACCTCAATCTGGGCCTCGCAGAGGACCTTGATGAAGGGCTTTGCTGCTTCAAGACCATCGGCAACAACATCTTCGGTCGGAGCAATGGCACCGGCCTGGATGAGTTCCCACTGGTTCTTTCCGCCACCGGCCTCAACCATCATGATTGCGACGTCTTCGGTGCCGTCTTCAGCGGTCACGATACGACCGGCAACAACGATGTTGAAGACGGAGCGCTCGAGCTCAGACCAACGCGGGAATGCCACCCACTGGCCGTCGATCAGAGCAAGACGGGTGCCACCGATCGGGCCGGTGAAGGGCAGACCCGCGATCTGGGTAGACATGGATGCTGCGTTGATTGCCAGAACGTCGTAAGCGTCATCCGGGTGAACGGTCAGGACAGTCTCGACAACCTGGACCTCGTTGCGCAGGCCCTTGACGAAGCCGGGGCGCAGCGGGCGGTCAATCAGGCGGGCTGCGAGGATTGCCTCGGTGCCCGCGCGACCTTCGCGACGGAAGAACGATCCGGGGATACGACCCGCAGCGTACGAACGTTCTTCAACGTCGACAGTCAGCGGGAAGAAGTCGAACTGATCGCGAGGCGACTTGCCGACAGTGGTGGCCGACAGGACGGTGGTCTCGTCGTCCAGGTATGCCAGAGCGGAGCCGGCGGCCTGCTTGGCAAGGCGACCCGTTTCGAAGCGCACGGTGCGCTTGCCGAAACGGCCGTTATCAATAATCGCCTCTGCGGCGGTGATGTCTGAACCTTCCATCATGATGGGGATTCTCCTTTGTGATTCTCAACTGAAGAACTCACGTCACGCTTCGGCCTTCGATCGAAGTCCACGGCGTCGCACCCGACAAACAAGCGGGGGTCCGTGAACCACTGTCGAAAACCGGCGACGCGTTCGTGGTTCTTTCCTATTGGGTGTGTGGGTGTGTGGGTGAAAACGCCACACGTAGTGAACCGGCCCGGTCCCATACGGGATCGGGCCGGCACAAGTTCAGCGACGCAGGCCGAGACGCTCGATGAGCGAACGGTAGCGTTCGATGTCGACCGAAGCCAAGTAGCCAAGGAGGCGACGACGACGACCAACGAGCAGCAAAAGGCCACGACGTGAGTGGTGATCGTGCGTGTGGTACTTGAAGTGCTCGGTCAGATCCTTGATGCGCTGGGTCAGCAGTGCAATCTGAACCTCGGGGGAACCGGTGTCGCCCTCGTGGGTCGCGTACTCGGCGATGATCTGGTCTTTAACGTCCTTGCTCAGCGGCACAGGCGTCTCCTTTGCTTCATTCGTTGCGCGGAGCTGTAAAGCTTTCCTTTACAGCATCGGATCCGCGGCCGTTTGACGGCTTTTCAAGGTTAGCATGATGCGGGCTTTTCCCCGTATCTACGTGGGCAGACTCACCTTGTGAAAGGACAATCACACCCGAGGGAAACCCGTTGCTTTCAGACGGCGGTCACCGAATCGGGATCCACGCGATTCGCCACGGCGATTCCGAGCACGGACGCGGTCTTCAGCAGGTCATTATCCATCTGGAAAAGTAGTTCATCGAGAGAATCGAAGGTCATCATTTCGCGAATGCGTGACACGAAGGTGACCGCGATTTTCTCGCCGTAGAGGTTCAGGTCGGATCGCCCCAGCACGTGAGCTTCAACAGTGCGCTCTACCCCATCGAACTGTGGGTTCGTTCCCACCGAGATCGCTGCGGGCAAGAATTCTGCGGACTGCGTTCCCGGAACGGTACGCACAACCCAGCCGGCATACACGCCATCAGCAGGCACAACGCCTTCAATTCCGCCCCGCAAATTGGCGGTCGGAAATCCCAGAGAACGGCCTCGTTTAAAACCGTGTTCGACCGTGCCACGGATTCGGTGCAAATGCCCCAAAACCCGGGCAGCGCCAGCGACATCGCCTTCAGCGAGCAGTTCACGCACCCACGATGAGGACCAGCGACGCCCTTCGGGAGCCTGAATATCGGTGACCATCACAACATCAAAACCGTAGGTGCGTCCCAGCGCCCGAAGCGTATCGATTGTGCCTACGTTGTGGGCGCCAAAACGGAAGTCTTCACCGACAACAACTTCAACCGCACCCAAGCGATCAACGAGGAACTCGGTGACGAAATCTTCGGGTTCCAGCGTGTACACGCTTTGGTCGTAGTGCTCCACAAGTGTCGCATCCAGTCCGCACGAGGCCATGGCATCAAGTCGATCCCGCAACGGCGAAATCAGCTGGAGGTTTACTTCCGGGCGATGCACCTGGGTCGGATGCGGGTCGAAAGTAATCGCCACGGCATCCACACCGCGTTTGCGTGCGCGCTCAACGCACGAGGCAACGACTCGGCGGTGCCCATTGTGCATACCGTCAAAGTTACCGATGGTGACCACCGACTTTTCGTCGCCGGGAATCTCAGACAGGTCGGTCCAGACCTTCATTGTGTTTCTCCAGAAAATACGTTGAGAGTCTTCAAAGAATGATTCTTAATGGCCAGCACCCCACAGAGCACTCCAGATGTATTGCATGCTGCGATGACATCGCCGGGGTTCCCTAATGCCATGACTTCCTGCGCGTCACGCGTCGGTGCCTGACCATGGGAGAAACGCTGTTCTTCTTCCGCGCTCAGAACAATGGAGGGGAACAACGAGGTCGCGGCCTCGGCAATCGGAATCAGGCCGGGAGACGGCAACGAGGGCGCGCCTGGCGAAAACTCCCCTCGCGCTTCAGCTTCCGCTTGCAGATCAGCCAGCTGGTGGGCGCCCGAAAGGGTGAACGAGGCAACACGCGTACGACGCAATGCCGTCAGGTGCGCGCCGCACCCCAGCATCTGCCCGAGGTCGCGGGCGAGGGAACGAATATACGTGCCAGACGAGCAATCGACGTGAACGTCAACATCAACGACACTGACTGGAATAGCCGTCATTTCAGCCGAATCATCATCTGTAGCAATCGCATACTCCGCCATTTGAATGCGCGGATCGCCCAGTCGTTCGAAGGCGTGGATTGTAATCGGACGCGCTTTCAGCTCAACAGAGCGGCCTTCACGTGCTAACGCGTAGGCTCGCTTGCCATCGACCTTGATCGCCGAGACCGTTGCAGGAACCTGCATGATCTCACCGCGCAGGCTTGCCATTGCAGATTCGAGCGCTTCTCGGTCCAGCTGTTCGCATCCGGCAATCGAAATCGGCTGGCCTTGCGCATCATCCGTGGTCATTGCGACGCCGAAACGAATCGTCGCATCATAAGCCTTCGAGCCGGCGGTAATGTAGGTCAGCAGTCGCGTTGCTTGACCGATGCCGATGACCAAAACGCCGGTCGCCATCGGATCCAGGGTTCCTCCGTGGCCGACCTTGCGAGTATGCGCCACGCGTCGCATCTTCGACACGACATCGTGGCTGGTCATCCCAGCTGGCTTATCGATAAGAACGATGCCTGGGATGGAAGTGTCAGGCTTTTTCGCCATCTCAGGCGAGGTCCTGCTCATTTTCGTCGAAGCCGTCGGCTTCCTCGCTACCTTCATCTTCATCGTCGCGACGGTAGGGATCTGCATCTCCAGCGTAGGTAGCCCCGATCGACGAGGCCGCGATCTCTTCATCGCGCTTCTTCGCTGCTGCCAGCGCGTCTTCGAGAGCTGCCGCAGACTCGGGCAGGCCATCCAGGATGAATTCAAGGGTCGGGGTCAGGCGAATGCCTAGAGCCTTACCCACTTCGGAACGAATAATGCCCTTTGCAGATTCGAATGCGCGACCGGCGCCTGCGCGGTCAGCATCATCGCCGAGGACTGTGTAGAAGATCGAAGCATGCTGAAGGTCGCCGGTCACTCGCACGTCGGTGATCGTGACGAAGCTGAGACGTGGATCCTTGATTCGACGGCCGAGCATACGCGCGACGGTCTGATGAATACGGTCTTGAACTTTGCGCTGGCGTGCTTCGTCTGCCATGGCACTCCCCTTTTTCTTCTGTCACCCGTTCGGTGGCTCATGATTTCAGTCGAACTGGCGTACTTGCTGGTATCCCATCGTAGAGGGTCTCACCCTCATCGGCTGAATGCTGGTGGATACCTCACGTTCAACGCACCTATCCAAACGCGTTAGCTGCTTGGAATACAAAGGTCGGGTGGAAACGAAACTCGCTTCCACCCGACACTACGTATGTCCTACAAGCGGACCATCACGGCCTCAGTCACGCGGCTTTTCGCGCATTTCCCAGGTTTCGATGATGTCGCCTTCGGCGATGTCCTTGTAGCCCAGCGTGATACCACATTCGTAGCCTTCGCGGACCTCGGTGACATCGTCCTTCTCGCGACGTAGCGATGCGATTTCGAGGTTGTCTGCGACAACCACGCCGTCGCGAACCAAGCGAGCCTTGGTTCCACGCTTGATCGTGCCAGAGCGGATGATAGAACCTGCGATGTTGCCGAACTTGCCGGAGCGGAAGACCTGACGGATCTCTGCGCTACCGAGTGCGACCTCTTCGTAGATCGGCTTGAGCATGCCCTTAAGAGCGGCCTCAATGTCGTCGATCGCCGAGTAGATGACGTTGTAGTACTTGATCTCGACGCCTTCGGAGTCGGCCAGTTCTGCCACGCGTTCTGCGGGGCGAACGTTGAAGCCGATGATGACGGCGTTGTCGACCGTTGCCAGGTTGACGTCGTTCTGCGTGATTGCACCAACACCGCGGTGGATGATGCGCAGTGCGACCTCTTCGCCCACATCGATGCTGAGGAGTGAATCTTCCAGGGCCTCGACGGCACCGGAAACGTCGCCCTTGATGATGAGGTTGAGAGTATCAACCTCGCCTTCCTTGAGGACCTTATCGAAGTCTTCAAGGGAGACACGCTTACGGCGCTTGGCAAGCATTGCCTGACGTTCTGCTGCCTCACGCTTGCCAGCAATCTGGCGAGCAGTACGGTCATCGGAGGCAACCAAGAAGGAGTCGCCTGCACGCGGAACGGAGGTCAGACCAAGGACAGCAACCGGACGCGACGGACCGGCTTCAGAAACGTCATCCCCCGTGTCATCAAACATGGCGCGGACGCGACCGTAGGAGGAACCGACGACCAGTGCGTCACCGATGCGCAGGGTGCCACGCTGAACCAGCATGGTTGCAACGGCGCCACGACCCTTATCGAGGTTCGCTTCAATGGCAACGCCACGTGCTGCGGTATTGGGGTTAGCTTCCAGGGTCAGAGCAGCGTCTGCGGTCAACAGAACCGCTTCGAGCAGTTCGCGGATACCGGTACGCTGCTTTGCCGAGATGTCGACGAACATGATGTCGCCACCGTATTCCTCGGCAACCAGACCGTATTCGGTCAGCTGGCCACGGATCTTGTCCGGGCTTGCGCCTTCCTTATCGACCTTGTTGACCGCGACAACGATCGGAACGTTTGCCGCCTGAGCGTGGTTGATTGCTTCAACCGTCTGTGGCATGACTCCGTCGTCGGCTGCGACAACCAGGATCGCGATGTCAGTGACCTGAGCACCGCGGGCACGCATAGCGGTGAATGCTTCGTGACCGGGGGTATCAATGAACGTGATCGGACGCTTGCGACCTTCATGTTCAACGTTGACCTGGTAGGCGCCGATGTGCTGCGTGATGCCACCGTGCTCGGTATCGACCACATCGGTGTGACGGATCGCGTCAAGCAGCTTGGTCTTGCCGTGGTCGACGTGACCCATGACGGTGACGACCGGCGGACGAGGCATGAGGTTTTCGACGTCGTCGAGTTCTTCGGCCTCGAGGTCGATATCGAAGGACTCCAGTAGTTCGCGGTCTTCTTCTTCGGGAGAAACGACCTTAACGTCGTAACCGAGTTCTGCACCGAGTGTTTCAAAGGTGTCCTGGTCGAGCGACTGGGTTGCGGTTGCCATTTCACCAAGGTGGAACAGAACGGTGACCAGTGCTGCGGGATTGACCTCGATCTTCTCGGCGAAGTCTGCGAGGGATGCACCCTGGCGGATACGGATAACCTTGCCGTTTCCGCGAGGAATCTGAACGCCACCAATGACGGGTGCATTCTGCTGTTCGAGCTCTTGACGTTTTGCGCGCTTCGACTTGCGTCCGCGCTGATTGCGACCGCCTCCGCGACCGAATGCGCCCGGAGTTGAGCCGCGTCCACCACGTCCACCACCGCGGGGAGCACCTCCGAAACCGCCACCGGCGTTTGCGCCGGGACCGCCCGCAGAGCGACCACCAGCGGGACGTGCGCCACCACGACCACGGCCACCACCGTTACGTGCGGGGCGATCATTTGCGGGGGCGGCGCCGGAAGCGTTGCGAGCAAAGTTTGCTTGTCCTGGCATCATGCCGGGGTTCGGGCGATTGGCACCACCGGAACGGTTACCACTCGGACGAGGGCTACCGGAACGGTTGGAATTGCCACGTGTCGGGCGTTCATTACCACCCTGTGGACGGCTGCCACCGGGGCGCGGGCCCGGACGCGGACCGGGGCGCGGGCCACCGGTACCACCCGGCCGAGGCATGCCCTGGCTGGACGCATACGGGTTGTTACCCGGACGCGGGCCACCCGAACGAGGGCCGGGACGAGGTGCAGAAGGACGTGGCGCGCTAGCGTCGTCCTTGCTTTCAGCTTTTTGCTTGCCTGCCGGCTTGGGGCCTGCCGGCTTGGGGGCTGCAGGCTTGGGAACACCCGGCTTGGGGGCCGAGGTCTTCTCAGCGCTCTTTGTTACCTTCGGTGAGGCAGGCTTCGGAGCGGAAGATTGCGAAGAAGAAGCCTTCGATGCCGCAGTCTTCTTTTCGGCAGTCTTCTTTTCGGCGGGCTTCTTTTCGCTCTTGGTAGCGGTCTTCTTCGTTGAAGGGGCTTCAGCCGGGCCCTTCGATCCGTAGTGCTCGCGCACGGAACGCACAACTGGCGATTCCAATGCTGAGCTTGAGGCTTTGACGAACTCACCGTGGTCGTTGAGGTACGTCAAAAGTTCCTTGCTGGTGATTCCGAGCTCTTTGGCGAGCTCGTGGACACGCAACTTTGCCACTTTTCTCCTGTCCGGAAGCGCCTCCGGACGGAGACGCGTTACTTGTATTGCTGGCAGCTCATCGCTGGGTACTCATCGGGTGCCCATCGGCTTCCAACCCGCTTTCATTACTCGACGAGAGCACTGTGTGCTCGTGATGAGGCAACCTGGCCAAGCTGGTCCCACATGTGGGCGTCAATGTCGCCCTCGCATGAGAGTGCGCGTTGAAATGCCCGACGCTTGCGGGCGGTTTCGATACACGTTGGATCCGGGTGAATCCACGCACCTCGACCGGGTTGCGCGCTTGTGGGGTCTACGGTGCACACCCCATTTTTCGAAACAACAACGCGAATTAGATCCGCGCGTAACGCTCGACGTGAACATCCCACACACGTACGCACCATTACCGCGCCTTGTGGCACGGTAATCTGGTTCAGCGCAGGATGCGACACATGATCAGTTTAATCGAGCTGGGCTTATTCCTCGTCGTCCACGCATGAGCGACTGGTCACGTCATCAGGCATTGAGGTGCGCGAAACGTCTGCTTCTTCACCGTTTTCCGTATCAGAATGAATGTCGATATGGAATTCGGTCAGACGCGCGGCTAGGCGAGCATTCTGACCTTCCTTACCGATCGCCAGCGATAGCTGGAAGTCCGGGACGATCGCGGTTGCGGTGCGATTGTCGATCGAGTGAACGACAACGCGGGCAACGCGTGCAGGCGACAGAGCGTTTGCGACGTAGCGTGCCGGATCTGCCGACCAGTCGACAATATCGATCTTTTCGCCACCGAGTTCGTTCATGACCGCGCGCACACGTGCACCCATCGGACCGATGCATGCGCCCTTGGCGTTAATGCCGTCACGAGTCGGTGCAACGGCGATCTTCGTACGGTGTCCGGCTTCGCGTGCGATCGACTTGATCTTGACCAAGCCCTGCTGAATTTCGGGGACCTCGCGCTCGAAGAGACCGGAAACGAGGCCCGGGTGAGTGCGCGAAAGCGTGATGCGTGCGCCTTTTTCGGTGCGTTCAACGTTGACGACGAACGCGCGAATGCGGTCTCCGTGACGGTAGGTTTCGCCGGGAGCCTTTTCCGAGTCGGGAAGAACTGCTTCGAAGTCATCGCCGACCTTGACGATGGTGATGCGCCCGTCGCGCGACTGGTCAACGACGCCGGTGACGACCTGTCCCTTCTGGGAAGCAAAGTCGCCGAGAACCTTCTGATCGTCTGCATCACGCAGGCGCGCAATGATGATCGAACGAGCGGTCGTCTGGGCGATACGACCGAAGTTCTTCGGGGTGTCGTCGAATTCGCCGATCGGGTTGCCCTCTTCGTCTTCTTCGGTGGCGATCACTGCGACGCTACCGGTCTTCTTATCGATTTCGATTCGAGCCTGAGAGATGGCGCCGGGAAGATTGTGGTAGGCCTTGAGAAGGGCTTCTTCAATGGCATCGACGAGCCGGTCTAGGGACACGCCCTTTTCCTGCTCGACCATGCGCAGTGCTGTCATATCGATTTCCATGCGTCTCATTCCTCCGAACCGAATTCGACGCGCGGACGCGCCTTCTTAACCTGGGTGTATTCAATGGTAGTAGGCGTTCCATCGACGTTCAGCACAGCATGGAAATCAGTGGCGGATTCGACACGTCCGACCAGCTTCGTAGCGTCTTTGAGTTTGACGGCAACAAGGCGCCCAATTTGGCGCCCCCAATGACGAGGGGTGGCCAGTTCACGCTCAGCTCCTGGTGTTGACACCTCAAGGAAGTATTCGCCATCGACGGGATCGACTTCGTCCATAATCGGGCTGACTGCACGTGACATATCGGCAAGAGCTTCCGAATCGACGCTGGCGCCGGGCTCGATTGCTTCGACGATCACTCTAACAATCTGCATTCCGGATTCTTTGACTCCAATAACGGAATCGAGTTCGAGTCCGAACCCTGAAGCGATAGGCGCTAAGCGTTCTTCAAGCGCCTCAAAGTGATGTTGTGGCTTCGCCACCATTCCTCCTACGTGTCCAACACGGCATTAGCTCCCCATCGTACCCGCCTTGAAACATGACATGATTTGAAGGTGCATCTTGTTGATCATCACACTCAGACTGACCGAGCCACTTCGTCGCGACCACTTCGGCGTCGCCGAATCGCCACCTCGGTGAGCATCAGTATCGCTTCTGCCCTGATCCTCAGCGCCTGCACGTCAACGAATATCCCATTTTTGACGCGAACACTTCAGATCCCGTCAATGTCTGACACCGACATCATTCGTGATCGCGCTGCGCGCGCTGATCAGGCAGCAGCGATTCGCGCTCAGAGTTTCGCTTCCCTTGCTTCATCGTGTGAGTCATGTGCCACTGCGCTTTCAACTTTTTCTACGCAGGCTCAGGGACGCGCAAAGTCCTTGGGTGGGGTCTGGCAGCCGTGGGGAACTCAGGTGCCAGACAATGCCAAGAACGTTCCGGATATTGCCGACGCGCCACTTTCGATTGACGAATTCATCGCGTGGAACGAAACAACTGCTCTTCGAGATCTTGCAACCGCATCAAATCCCGATGCTCTTGACGGCGGACAAGCCGTTGCCCTCACTCAAGTGGCTTTGAGCCGCTACGCCGATACTCAGGGGCTTGCTCTAACGTACGGGATTGGTACACGCATGCAGAGTCAGAGCCTCCAGACTCTCAACTCTCGCTTCAGCATGAAAACAGACAATAGGGAGCTCGCGGCGCTGTCAACATGGGGGATTGACCAGGAACACCTTGAGAATGGCACGATGTTGCCCACGCTCGAAATAAGCGACGAAACAGGTGAAAAGCTTGCAGCTTCCACGGAGCTCTCCGATTCTGTCGCACGCTGGGATTGTGTTGCTCAGTCACTGCCGACTGCTCAGTTAAAGAACCAAGTCATTTCTGATGCCAGCATCAAAGCCGATGAACTATTCAGCCGCGTCGATGAAACATTAAAGAATGGTGCAACGGACACGCGCGCCATGAGGTGTTCAATCGATACGTCCAGCGCTGACGCTATTTTCTTGACTCTGATTGAAGCCGACCTTCACTTGGTGAATACGTCTGACGAAAGCCTGCGGACAATCGGCATTCAGGCAGCCCTCGATGATATTCGCTCATGGATGGGTGTTGCCACGATGAGCTCTCTTCCATTGCCAACCCCTGTTCCCGCCGAGGGCACTGACGACTCCCCGTCATCTCAATCCGTTGCACGCACCGAATCCGGACAGAGCAACTAACTGTCCGTCTTGGAAGCCCGCTTTTCGCAGGACGCCACCTCGCCCAGCCGGGCAGATGGCGTTTGCTTACAATGAGCCCATGACTACCGTTCTGCCCGCGTCCACTCTTGGCCTACTCCCCGATAGTGATCGCAACCCCGTCGCTGAGCAAGTAGGCGATGACCTCTGGGTTGTCGCCGGCACTCATGCGCTGATCCTGACTTCTGCCACCGCGATCATCGACTCCGCAATGTGGTACGAGGCCGCGACCGCCAAATGGGAGGCTGAAACTCGTCAGTTGTCGGTCACCTGGGTTGATCCTCAACGCCCGGATTGGACGCTGACGACAGTGTCTGAAGATCCGCACGTTCTGATGCGGACCATCAGTGACCGCGTCAATCATTCGATCGTGATTCACAAGGCCTTGAAGGTGTCGAATGGAACGCAAGTAGCGGCATGGATTCGGCGCACAGAAGACGGAAAGCTGTTTTCTGTTCTGATTGCGCTTGGCCCGCTTGATGAGGCTTCCCAGAAGGAAGCAGATGCCTTCGAACGCGATTTGCGTGAGAGCGTGGGCCTCGATTAAGTCTATTCCCCAGTAATACACGTGTCGGCGAAGTCTGTGACCTCGCCGACACGTTTTTCAGTCGCTACAACGCGCCCCTAGTCGTCCAGCAGAGTGCGCACAAAAGGATCAATGGAGAACTTCTTATCCAGGATGGCTCGCGCCCATTCTTTGGCGGAGAACAGTGAGTGATCACGGTAGTTACCGCAGGACACGATGTCGGTGCCGGGAACGTCATCCCAAGTGATCTGGTCAGCGATTGCTTCAAGGCTGGAGACAACGGCTCGCGTGACTTCTTCAATGCTTGGGGTGCCCCACATAATCAGGTGGAAACCGGTTCGGCAACCGAACGGCGAGCAGTCAATCACTCCATCCATGCGGTCGCGCAGAAGGGATGCCATCAGGTGTTCGATCGTGTGCAGACCACCGGTTGGGATCGCGTTTTCATTCGGCTGGACGAAACGCAGATCAAAGTTAGAAATCGCATCCCCCCTCGGGCCGTGTTCAACGGCAATCAGGCGAACATAGGGTGCTTTCACTGCAGTGTGATCCAGCGCGAAGCTCTCAACTTCAGCCATGGTGGCCTCCTCCTTGGGGTCGAATATGTCGGTAGCACGGCACCGGGGAAGCCAGTGCGAGAAACGATCAACAATCTAGTCGCGTTCACGCAAAGAACGTCGTCGCTGTTCAAGAGTGACCAGGTATTCGAATGTTTCTTGATACTTCGGGTCGTCTTCATTCATACGCTGAAGCTGAGAGCGAATGTCGGCTGTTTTGCGATTCAGGTCCAGTCGAACCAGTGCGTTCACAACTCCCTTGCAGTAGGAACGCATTTCGTCTTCGCGATCCTGAGGAAGTTCGACGACTGCAAGTTTGGTGATAATCGGTTCAATCAATTCGCCTGCTTCTTGGCGAATATCATCCACGAAACGACGTGTCGCCACCTCTTGCGCATAGACACTATCGCCTGTTTCGTCCTGTGCTTTCTTCAGCTGACGAGCAAACGCATCGACGCCACCAACCGCTTTAACCGCATCGAATACGGCTCTGCGCGTTGGATGAGTAAACGTCGCACCATCGATGGAATCGAACTGCGTGCCAATGAAATAAATCGGCTGTTGCAAAACTGCTTCCAACGCCTGGCGTTCCACGCGCGAGACGAGATCTTCGGGTTCGGGGCGCGCTTGAGGTTGCGGGCGACCAGCTCCAGCCATGTGGTTATTCTGCGCACTGTCGAAACGCTGGTATCTCCCGCGTGATAGTGAACGAATCTGGTTTTGCACGAAACGAGGATCCATGCCAAGCCAGCCGGCTAGCAGGCGTTCGTACTCCATCCGTAATGCCCGATCTTTAATGTCAGCAACGATGGGAGCAGAAGCTTCCAAAGCCCGAACGCGTCCTTCGGGGAAATTGAGGTTCGATTGGCGAAGGATCGAACGCAAGACGAATTCAAACAGTGGAATACGCGAACGAATCAATTCAACAACCGCGTTCTTCCCACGATTAATCATGATGTCGCACGGATCCATCCCCTGAGGATCAACTGCAACAAATGTTTGAGACGCAAAGTTCTGGTCTTCTTTAAACGCGCGAAGAGCAGCCTTTTGGCCCGCCTCGTCACCGTCAAAGGTAAAGATCACTTCGGAACCTCGTGCCTGCCCACTGGATAGGACAACCCCGGCAGCAGAATCCGCTGAGTCGCCCAGCAGTCGGCGGACAACGCGAACGTGCTCGGATCCGAAAGCCGTACCGCAGGTAGCAACCGCGCAGGTCACACCGGCCATATGAGCAGCCATCACGTCCGTGTATCCCTCGACAATGACGACCTTACGGTTCTTGGAAATCTCTTTCTTCGCCAAATCCAGCCCATACAGCAACGTGGACTTCTTATACAGCGGAGTTTCGGGGGTATTCAAGTACTTCGGGCTCTGCTTGTCTTCGTCGTTCAAACGCCTGGCGCCAAAACCAACGGTTGTTCCCGTGATATCCCGGATCGGCCACATGACGCGACCGCGGAAACGATCAATCAGACCTCGCTGCCCACGCGACGCCAAACCGGACTTTTCAATCTCTTCATCGGTAAAACCACGTGAGCGAAGCATGCGCGTCAGAGTGTCCCAGGAATCGGCTGAGTAACCGACGCCAAAATGCCGGCACTCTGCAGGTCCGAACCCGCGGTTGCCTAAGAACTTACGGGCAGGCAAGGCCTCTGGAGTTTCAAGCTGTTGTTGATAGAACTCTTCAGCAATTCGATGCATGTCGATCAGACGCTGGCGCCTGCCGGGCTGTTCACGCACCGTCTGAGAGCTTCCCTCTTCGTACCGAAGAGGGACACCCGTCATTTGAGACAGGTATTCAAGAGTCTCTGGGAAGGAAAAATTATTGATCTTCTGAACAAAAGCGAAGATGTCCCCGCCTTCTCCACACCCGAAGCAATGCCAGAGACCCGTCGTCGGATTAACGGTGAAACTCGGAGTGCGCTCATCGTGAAAAGGGCACAACCCCTTCAAAGAGTTCATTCCGCCGCTACGCAAAGTGACGTGTTCACCTACGACACGAGCAACATCAATTGCCTGTCGTAAGCGTTCCTTGTCTTCTTCAAGAATGCGTCCGGCCATAGACGCTAGTCTACCGATCCGTTCACCGTTTAGCGCACGCTCACAATTGGGTTGAAAGCATGCCACACCACTGGGCGTGCCAGCGTGATGCGGACGCATCCGTCAGCGACGCAACCTGGTCAATCACCACGCGCAAACGCTCATTATCATCGTTCGTTTGACGCCAGTTTTCAGCAAAAAGAGGCTCCAAAGCCGACGGTCCAGCTTCGAAAAGAGCATCCACCAAGTCCGCCAAAAGCGTGCGCTGCTGGTAATACACCGGCTCGTTCTCACGCGGGCTCATCACGAAGTGAACAGCCAGCCCCTTCAGGATCTGGATCTCTGCACGAGCCTCGGGAGGAACAACCAGATCCGCACGGTATCGTCCCAACGGACCGGCACCAAACTCAACACGAGTCGCGCTGACCGTAGAGGCACAGAAACGTCCGATCAGTTCGGATGTGAAATCTTTCAATTCCGCGAGCGCACGATAGGAACCATCAAAGGATCGTGGCCATTCGGGCATACGAAGCAGACGTTCAATCGCCAGTTCCAAATCGGTGCGGGCAACACCTGTCCCGTACCAGTTGATCGTCGAGTCAATAATCTCATTCAGTGTCGATTCATCGCTGAGGGATGCAACGTCGCATTTACCCGTTGCGATGGCATCTTCAACGTCATGCACGGAGTAGGCAATGTCGTCTGAGAGATCCATGATCTGTGCTTCCAAGCAACGTCGACCAACGGGTGCTCCCTGACGCATCCACTCGAAAACGTGAGCATCATCTGAATAGACGGAGAACTTCTTTGCTGACTTCATCGGATCCGGCCCCTGGCCTTTCGCCCACGGGTATTTACAGATCGCATCCAGTGTCGCCTTCGTCAGATTCAACCCCGCCGGATGCCCATCATCGGTCAGCACTTTCGGCTCAAGTCGGCTCACTAGACGCAGAGTCTGCGCGTTTCCTTCAAAACCACCGCAATCGCCGGCAAGCTCATCCAAAACCCTCTCGCCATTGTGCCCAAACGGCGGGTGTCCAAGATCGTGGCTCAGGCACGCTGCATCCACCACGTCAGGATTCGCGCCCAATTCTTTACCCAGTTCACGACCAACCTGCGCAACCTCAAGAGAGTGCGTCAGACGCGTACGAACAAAGTCGTCAGTGGCCGGGCCTAACACCTGAGTCTTCTCACCCAGACGACGCAAACCCGACGAGTGCACAATTCGAGCCCTGTCGCGTTCGAACGCTGTCCGCATCGCTGACTTCGAAGGTTCAGGCCACATACGTGACTGATCCTGGGACGAATACACGGGCACGAGCACCATGGCACTCCGAGTCATTTCAGGGCTTTCATTCACCATATAAGCCTATCCCTTGGGAATGGGCAGACGAGTTATCCACATCTGTGACACGATGAAAGGGTGAAACACCACGAGCCTCGCCCACACGCCGTCCGCACCCTGCTCGTTCACCGATCCAGGCGCGGTCCTAGTCCCTGGTGGCATTCCTGTGCGCTCGCGACGATCCCTACTTCTCTGTCTGCGGATAACGCTGCTCAGATTTCCACTGATGCACTGACCTTACACAATGCCGGTTTTGATACCGTTCTTGTCACTCTTGATGACCCGATTCTGCTGGTTCATCCGAAGTCGCCGTTGCCAGAGTTTATTCATCAGTTGAAAGCGCGCCGCCAGCGTGTGATTGTGCGTATCCCGAATGAAACATTCGTGTCTTTGGGGGCGCGCGGAGCGGATATGGAAAACCGCGTCACGACGCTCCTTCTGAGGACGCGCGGTGCCCTCAACGCTGGCGCGGATGGTGTTGATTTGGGCGTGTGCGCCGAAGAGTATGAAGACTCCCCGATCCGCAGGGCGCTTGCGCGAGAGCGTTTCACTGCTCTTGTCCGCCAGGTTGAAGCAGAGTGTGCAACATTTGATTCTCAGCCGATTGTGACGGCACGCCTGTCTGGCTTTGACACTCCCGCCATTATGTCTCACCTTGAAGACGAGTGGTTCCATCATCTGTACGATGATGCGCTACGAACTGCTTCTTTTGACGCTCCAAGCCTTGAGTTGGTTGTTTCAGATTCGCTGTCTATCCGCGATCGTATTGGTGCGGTTGCTCCATGGAACGTTGATTGTCTGCCCGCCGATCGCCAGTCGGATGCGGATCGTGCGTTAACGCTACTTGCGCTTGGTCTGCCGGGTGTGTTCCACGGTCGCCTTCGTGAAGAAAACGTGGTCGAGCAGGTCAGTGCGACCTCGTACATTCGAACGGCGCTTGCCCTGCGATCCGAACGCAAGCTGGGAACGCACGCGCTGGGCGTACTGCACGGGTTGGAGTGGGCGCGCCCCGACACTCTTGTCTATCTGAACTCCGACGTGATGATCGTTGTGAACACCGCCGATCAGCCTCTCGCTCTTCCGCCCGGTTCCCAGATCCTTGTGGCGAGTTCCCAGAGTAGCCATGGTGTGGTCGCTCCCAGGTCGTGCGCGTGGGTAAGTGTCGCCCGCATCCAGCCGGCACCGACCGCCGAGTTCTCTGGCTGACGGATCCACGACCACCGTTTCGATTTCCGCTTTCGTGCGCGCCTTTCAGCGTTGAAGGGTGACGAGGCCACGCCGGGTTTCTTCAACGCTGAGCTGACCTGGGGCGCTAGAGGACGACGCTGAAGCGAATGTTGCCGCGCTGGCGAATGTGTGACCGCAGATCCTGGTGATCGCACCGAATTCACCCATTCCAATGCCGATAACAGGAAGGGCATAGGTTCGTGACGCTCTTAGTTGCGCGTCCATGATCCTCAGTGCGTCCTCGGGCCGATGAGTCATATAGGCAATTTTGAGCACGTCGGCGCCAGCTTTTGCCATCGATGCGAATACTCGATCAATGTCAACGGCGGGGGGCGTTCGGGTGAAATCATGGTGCGACGCCACGGCGATGCTACCGGCCTCGTGAATCTCTTCAACTATGTCGATTGCACCCGGGTGACAAATTTCAAGGTCGATCGCGTCGGCGAAGGTGGCCAGAATGGCAAGAAAGTCCGTGTATTGACCGTCAGAAAGATCAACGAGGCCCCCTTCGGCGACTGTGCGAATTGTTGCCAACAGAGGAAGCGGGCTCTGATCCGTCACGAGCTTGAGTCCAGTGCGTAATAGGCCTTCACGCTCGCTCGCTTGCACCGAGGCAAGGAGTGGGTCAACGCGCCATTCAATCAGGTCGGGCTGAGCGCCGGCGACATCCGTGATCTCGCTTGTTAGCGATTCCAGTGAGGCGCTCATCAGCGAAGAGATGACGGCCGTTGGAGCGCCCCCTCCGATGTTGAGCATTCCTCGCAGAGTCGACGCATGACCGATCGTCACTTCAGTTGGGATGAAATCATCGCAGGGATTCGACATATCAGCCTCCACTGACATCGGATTCAGCAAGATGAAGGGTCTGGCGTTCAGCATCGCTCAGATAGGGAGAGTCCAACCACCCATCGGGTAGGCGTGGCGTCTTTTCACCGCCGGCGCGACCGCGAGCTCCCAGCGCCGCCTGCGGATACTCCTGATCGAGGTCCAGCATGTGGAGAAGATCGTGGAGTTCTTCGAGGGTCGACACCATTGAGAGCGCGTGACGAGTCGGCCCGCCGATCGCGAAGCCTCGCAGATACCAGCCGACGTGCTTGCGCATTTCGCGGAGGGCCCGCAGTTCATCGCCCTGGTCTTCAATGACCCATGCGGCGTGCTTTTCGATGATGTCCGCGATATCGGAAAGACTCGGGTCGCTAAAGGCAGGACCACCCATCAGTGTCGAAGTCAGGTCGGTAAACAGCCAGGGGCGCCCCTGGCATCCTCGACCAACGACAACTGCATCGCAACCGGTTTCATCCATCATTCGCTGCGCATCTGCGCCGGAGAAAATATCGCCGTTGCCGAAGACAGGAATACGCATCGCGTCTTTCAAACGCTTGATCTGCGTCCAGTCAGCGTGACCCGCGTAGTGCTGGGTTTGCGTGCGCGCGTGGAGGGCAACCGCTGCGACACCGCGATTTTCAGCCACTTTCGCAGCGTCGAGGAACGTAATGTGATCGTCGTCGATACCAACGCGCATTTTCACTGTGACGGGAATGTCGCGACCAGCTGCTGCTCCGGCCCTGTCCGCAGCACCAACAACCGCGTGTACAAGATCGTCGAACAGGTCGCGCTTCCACGGAAGGGCAGCTCCCCCACCCTTCTTCGTCACTTTCGGAACCGGGCACCCAAAGTTCAGGTCAATGTGATCCACCAGGTCACGGTCAATAAGGATCGATGTAGCCTGAGCCATCGTTGCTGGATCGACGCCGTAGAGCTGGATGGAGCGCACGCGTTCGGCGGGGTCTGGGCGCACCATTTCCAATGTGCGCACATTACCTTCAACGAGGGCGCGCGACGTTACCATTTCGCAGACGTATAGGCCGGCGAGTGCGTCCACGCCTTTTTCTGGAGTGACCTGAGCGTTCGAGCTGGAAGGATTCAACCAATCCGGCAGTCCTTCTTCGCCCATCTGTCGACATAAACGCCGAAATGGCACATCGGTTACTCCCGCCATCGGGGCAAGAACGATGGGCGACCATACGCGCAGTGGCCCGACCTCAAGAGCTAAGGTCGGGCCAAGCGTTGATTCGGATGGAATCAAATCAGCAAGCTCCGAGCTTTTCGATGAGGAGCTTCTTGACGTTCTCAAGCGGAATACGTTCCTGAACCATCGAGTCGCGGTCGCGGACGGTCACTGCCTTGTCTTCAACCGAGTCGAAGTCGTAGGTGATGCAGTACGGGGTGCCGATTTCGTCCTGGCGACGGTAGCGACGGCCAACGGCACCCGCATCGTCGTATTCGACATTCCAGATGGAGCGGAGGTCTGCTGCAAGTTCGCGTGCCGGGCCGGTGAGCTCGGGCTTACGCGATAGTGGCAGGACAGCTGCCTTCACGGGGGCAAGACGCGAGTCGAGGCGCAGAACGGTGCGCTTGTCGACGCCGCCCTTGGTGTTGGGGGCTTCGTCCTCGTGGTAGGCCTCGATGAGGAATGCCATGAGCGAGCGGGTCAGGCCAGCGGACGGCTCGATGACGTAGGGAGTCCAACGTTCGCCGGTGGTCTGGTCGAAGTAGTCGAGCTTCGAGCCGGAGGCTTCGGAGTGGACACCCAGGTCGTAGTCGGTACGGTTTGCGATGCCTTCGAGTTCACCCCATTCGGAGCCCTGGAATCCGAAGCGGTATTCGATGTCGACGGTGCGCTTGGAGTAGTGCGAGAGCTTTTCCTTTGGGTGCTCGTAGAAGCGCAGGTTGTCGGGGTTGATGCCAAGGTCGGTATACCAGTCGCGACGGTAGTCGATCCAGTACTGGTGCCATTCTTCGTCGGTGCCCGGTGCGCAGAAGAACTCGAGTTCCATCTGCTCAAATTCGCGGGTACGGAAGATGAAGTTACCGGGGGTGATTTCGTTACGGAAGGACTTGCCGATCTGGCCGATGCCGAACGGCGGCTTCTTGCGCGAGGCTGCCGCAACGTTTCCGTAGTTGATGAAGATACCCTGAGCGGTTTCGGGGCGCAGGTAGTGCAGACCGGACTCGTCGTCGACCGGGCCGAGATAGGTCTTGAGCAGGCCAGAGAATGCGCGAGGCTCGGTGAACTGACCGCGGGTGCCACAGTTGGGGCATGCGACGTCTCCGAGAGGGACGTCATCCGGGTTGTCGATGCCGTGCTTAGCAGCGTGAGCTTCCTGCAGATTATCTGCACGGAGGCGCTTGTGGCAGGAGGTGCACTCAACGAGCGGATCGGTGAATGCCTTGACGTGACCGGAAGCAACCCAAGTCTGACGAGGAAGGATGACGGAGGAGTCCAGACCCACGACGTCTTCGCGGGAGCGAACCATGTACTGCCACCACTGCTTCTTGATGTTTTCCTTCAGTTCAACGCCGAGCGGACCATAATCCCACGCTGAGCGAGTACCACCGTAAATATCGCCACATGGGAAGACGAATCCGCGACGCTTGGCTAGGGAGATAACGGAATCAAGACGAGAAGGCGCTGCCACTTTGTGCTCCTTGTTTTGGCGGCCACACCTGGCTGGCGCAGCCTGCGATAGTGGGAGTCTATCGAACTTAGCGACGGCTTCGTTGACAGGCTCAGTGTGACGCACACCCCCCTTCCCACTATTGGCAATGATTACCATTAAGGGTGAAACTTGAAACATGAAGCTGTCTCGTTCTGTTGTTATCGCTAGCGCGCTCGCTGGCTCTTTCGCTTTGGCCGCATGCTCGGGCACGACGACCACCCAGTCGGCGTCAGATACCTCCGCATCTGGTTCATCATCACCTCTGAATGTGATGGCGTCCTTCTACCCACTGAAGTATCTGACCGAAGAAATCGGTGGCGACCTTATTAAGGTCACCTCGTTAACCCCCGACGGTGCCGAACCGCACGATCTTGAGCTTTCTCCCGCCACCGTCGACCAGCTTGGCAAGGCCGATGCTGTCGTTTATCTAGGGGGCTTCCAGTCCGCAGTGGACGAAGCTGTTGAGCACAACGGCCCGGAAACGGTTATCGACGTCGCTAAGGCTGTTCAGCTTGTTGATGTTGCAGAAGACGGCAATCACCCGGCTGAAGCGGAAGAAGAAGGCGACGCTACCGAGTCTGATTCGCACGATCATGAAGCAGATCATGACGACGGCCATCACATGGCCTCGAGCGAAACCGCTGAGTCCGGTGAAGAAGCTGAGCACCATCACCACCACGACATGACGACTGACCCTCACTTCTGGCTGGATCCGGAACGCATGGGCCAGGCAGCAACGGCTATCGGTCAGGCTCTGGCCAAGGCTGATCCTCAGAATGCTCAGACCTACACATCCAATGCTGCGACACTCACCAAGAACATGAAAGATCTGTCGACCGAACTCGTTGACGCAACAGCAACCTGCAAGCACCAGACCTTCGTCACTGCTCACACCGCATTCGGCTACCTTGCAGACCGCACTGGCCTGACCCAGGTGGGCATCTCGGGTCTGGATCCCGAATCCTCGCCCTCGCCGGCGCGCCTGGAAGAAATCTCCAAGCTCGTGAAGTCGGAAGGTATCACGACGATCTTCACTGAAGCTCTCATCGACCCAAAGGTTGAGCAGACTCTTGCTGACGATCTTGGAATCCAGACCGCGGTTCTCGATCCGATCGAAAGCCAGGTTGATTCATCCAAGGACTACGCAGCGGTCATGCGTGACAACATCACAGCTCTTCAGACGGCTCTGTCCTGCAAGTGAGCAACACCAAAAACTCGGAAGCGGATGTCCCTGAGGTGGGGATATCCGCTCCCGTCATTTCACTGGATAATGTCCACGTTGCGTGGGATTCTCACCTCGTTCTCCACGGGATCGAGTTCGATGTTCGCCCTGGGCAAACTGTTGCCCTGACGGGTGCGAATGGATCAGGAAAGTCCACGACTCTCCACGCCATTCTTGGTACCGCTCCGATTACCCGCGGATCGATTCACATCTTCGGTGTTGATAACACTCAGCGTCGCGCGGTCAACTGGGATCGAATCGGCTATGTCCCTCAGCGCATCAGCGTTGGTGGTGCAGTCACGTCCAGTGCTCTGGAAGTTGTGAAGTCAGGTCTTCTTGGCTCAAAGAAGTGGTGGAGCCTTCCCGGAAATACAAAGAAGGCAATGGCTGCGCTGAAGAGAGTCGGGTTGGCACACCGCGCCAAAGAATCGATGTCGATTCTTTCGGGTGGACAGCAACAGCGAGTCCTCATCGCTCGAGCACTCGTCCGCAATCCCGATTTGCTGATCATGGACGAACCCATGGCCGGCATCGACCGGACATCTCGAGAGCGCCTCGCGCGAATCGTTAGCGAAGCAAAAGCTGAGGGAACAACGATTCTTGTCGTACTCCACGAGCTCGGCGAACTCGGTCCGCTTCTCGATAGGGAACTCCACATCGGTGGGGGACACGTCACCTACGACGGGCCACCTCACATCAGTGACGACCATGAACAGCATTCCGATGGTGGCGGCCATCATCACGGGCATCCACATCCGCAGGCCGGGCCAGGCCTCGTCGACGATATTTGGCAGGCATGATGATCGCGACAATTATCGACGGACTCACCTCACTGCTGACCTCGTCCCTCATGCAACGCTCACTTCTTGCCGCTCTCATCGTCGGCTTGTCAGCACCCGTTGTCGGCACCTACTTAGTGCATCGCCGACTGGCAATGCTCGGTGACGGAATCGGGCATATTTCGCTGACCGGCGTAGCGCTCGGCTGGCTTGCCGGCACAATGGCGAACGCGAACCCACAAGATTCGTGGGCGATCCCAGGGGCGATGATTATTTCGCTTGTGGGAGCTATCACGATCGAATTAGTCCGCCAGTCTGGGCGCACGTCTGCTGACGTGGCGCTCGCGATGCTGTTCTATGGTGGCATTGCCGGCGGTGTCCTTCTTATCGGTCTTGCCGGTGGCACTTCAGCCCAGCTGAATTCTTACCTCTTCGGCTCGATTGCAACCGTGACATGGACTGATATCACGCTGATTTCAGTCCTCGGAATCCTCATCTTGGCAGTGGGAGTCGGTATTGCACCAGCTCTTTTCTCAGTGACGAACGATGAAGATTTCGCGCGTTCAACCGGACTACCCACGAAGACACTGTCGATGATTATTGCCATCCTGTCTGCCTTGACCGTAGCTGTTGCGATGCGCGTTGTGGGATCGCTACTGGTGTCCGCACTCATGATCATTCCCGTTGCCATCTCACAACTGATGGCACAGTCATTTCGATCAACGATGGCATGGGCCATGGTTTTCGGCGCAATCATCTGCATCACGGGACTGTCTTTCACATACTTCATCGATCTGTCCCCGGGCGCATCCATCGTCGTATTCGCGATTGCCCTGTACGCGATCGGATTCATCATCAAGGGACTGGTCGACAGGCGCCAGCGTGCGTCAAAAATGGCGAATGTGCGCGCCCACGTCGCTCACCCCGAACACCAAGACACCCACTCAACACAACAGAATCGCTCCCGTACCCGGCTGTGATCAGACACAGTGCCACTATCACGGTCGGACAGAAACGAACCGAACCGATATGCTCAGGCTGTGCCCCTGAGCCACCCATCCACCCGATTGACTCGACGCAAAACTGGAGGTCCGAAAATGCAACGCATGACCAAGCAACGTCAGGCGGTTTTTGCCGAGCTGACTCGGGTACCTGATTTCCGTAGCGCCCAGCAGATTTTCGAAGACCTGCACAAGCAGGGACTCAAGGTCGGTCTTGCGACCGTCTACAGGAACCTGCAGGCTCTTGCCGACGGCCGCGATGTGGACGTGTTGCGTAGCGCCGATGGAGAATCCTTGTTCCGCGTATGCCATTCATCAACGCACCACCATCATTTGGTCTGTCGCACCTGCGGGCATACTGAAGAGATCGAACTGGATATGACCGAGAAGTGGATTCGCGATAATGCGTCCGCGCACGGTTTTACGGCTGTCGAGCATTCCGTTGAGTTGTTTGGCCTATGCCAGACGTGTTCGGCTGGCGTGGCAGATGATGAGGGCCCTGCGGGCGCTCAGTCGTCTAAGGATGCTCAGTGATTCCCTCGTGGGCCGATCACGGCTCGACGCTTTTTATTGCCCTCTTCGTGATCGTTTTTTGCCGAGCCCAGGGAACCTATTGGTTGGGTCGAGGTGCCGCGCGTGGCGCGTTGGCTGGCGCCGGGAAAGATGGTGTGCGGGGTTCGATTGCCCGCTGGTTTAACGGCCCTACGCCGAAGCGCGGTGCGAAGCTGTTGGACACATGGGGGTTGATCATCATTCCCCTGTGTTTCCTGACCGTTGGTATCCAAACTGCGGTAAACGCCGGTGCCGGCTTAGTCTCCATGAAGTGGCGCACATACACGCTAGCGATGATTCCTGGTTGCATCGCATGGGCAATCCTGTACGGCATGGGGCTGCTGGCTATTTGGATGGCATTGCTTGGCACAGTTGCTGGCTCCTGGTGGGGTCGCACGGGAGGCCTTGCCGTCGCCGCTGTTGCCATTGGAGTCATTGCATGGCGCAAGCGCACCTCCAGCGAGCCTGCTACCGTCCGCGTCGACTGACTCGTTTTTACGAGGCCGACCCCACCTGATCAATCGCTCCCCCGAATCGGCGGTCACGCCCTGCGTATTCGAGCAGACAGTCCCACAGCACTTCACGATCGAACGCAGGCCACGGCGTATCAATGAACATCATTTCCGAGTACGCCATCTGCCAGAGCAGGTAGTTGGAGATGCGCTTCTCCCCCGACGTGCGAATCATCAGGTCAACGTCAGGAACATCGGGCAGATACAGGTGATGGGCAAATGACTTTTCTGTCACGCCATCTGGGCGGAGCTTTCCCGCTGCGACCTGCCTAGCGATATCTCGCGCAGCATCAGCGATCTCTGCACGCCCGCCATAGTTCACGCACATGATGAGGTCCAGTGTGGAGTTATCTTTCGTGGCTTCGTCTGCCTTCGACAGGGCCTTCACGACGGACTTCCATAGGCGGGGTTCACGCCCACTCCAGCGCACGTGGACTCCCCAGTCATTCAGTTGATCGGTACGGCGAGCAAGAACGTCGGTCGCGTAATTCATGATGAAACGGACCTCTGCTGGGCTCCGCTTCCAGTTTTCCGTGGAGAACGTGTACACCGACAGGTAGCGGACTCCCGCATCAATGGCACCCGCGATCGTATCCATCAGCGCATATTCACCGGCGCGGTGTCCTTCGGTGCGCGCGAGGCCTCGTGAATTCGCCCAACGGCCGTTACCATCCATGATCAGCGCAACGTGCGCGGGCACTTCCCCAGTAGTAAATTCGGGAACAGGCTGATGCCACTGACCCGGCCCGGTCAGAGGCGCGCTGGGATCACCGCCGGCTCGATCCATCGGTGTCAGATTCGCTTCAGGTGCCATCAACTGTTCCTTTCAAGGACCCGCAATGAACGAATGCGATGTTCAACGTGCCATTGAGCATAGGCGTTGACAAGCCCGTATGCCTCAATGCGAGCGAAATCCGGCGAGTTATCGGCTCGGCCCCACTCTCCGGACAGCAGGTCCCCCATCAATTCCATTGCTTCGAAAGAGGGAGCTGACGCTCCGACGGGTCGGCAGTTTTCGCAGACGGCACCGCCTTCCTGAATGGAGAAAGCAGCGTGTGGCCCCTGGGCTCCACACACGGCACAATCGAAGAACGAAGGTGCCCAGCCGGCTATCGCAAGCGCGCGGAGAATATACGATGCGAGCACCAGATTGGGGTCGTGACGCACGTGTGCAAGAGCGTAGAGAGCACCGATCAGCAGAAGATGTTGGGAGCGCACTCCATCATCAGAATCAGCAGTCAGTTTCTCTGCGATCTCGATCATGACACATGCGCGGGCATACAGCTCAAAATCTTTCGATAACGCGTCACCGTACTGGGTAATGACTTCAGCTTGGGTAATGATGTCGAGGTTCCTCCCGCGATGGAGTTGCACGTCAATCACGCCGAATGGTTCAAGACGTGCGCCCATCTTCGACGTTGTTCTGCGTATGCCCTTACCGACTGCGCGAACCAGACCGTTATTCGCGGTGAGCAGTGTGATGATCCTGTCGGCCTCCCCCAGTTTGTGTGTGCGAAGCACGATCGCTTCGTCTCGATACGTTCTCATCACGGTGAAATTGTCCCACTTCGGTGCATTAATGGCGCGTTATGCAATGCGGGGACGAGGCGACTGTCGAGTCCCTGGCTGAAATTGCAGAGAGAAAACGGCGACTGGAAAATGGCCGGGGCGGGAACGAAGTGGTCGTACCCGCCCCGTTTCTCCCCTGTATGTCAGCGCAAAGCCCTGTTCACCGCAGAAATAACTGCTTTATAGGTTGCGCGCGTAATCGACGAATCGATACCGACACCCCAGAGGATTTGGCCGTTGACGGCGGCTTCAACATAGGACGCTGCCTTCGCGTCACCGCCCTGGCTCATCGCATGTTCGGAGTAGTCGAGGACGCGGACATCCACGTCAAACTGGCCGAGTGCCTTGACGAATGCTTCGATCGGACCGCCGGCGTGTGCCTTGACCTCGACGGGCTCACCCTGATCCGTCAGTATCACCTTCAGATCAACCTGCTCGTCGGCGTTAGTCGTCACGTGAGAAGTTCCGAGTTCGAAGCGACCCCAGGCGGTGAGGTTCTTCGCTGCCGAGTTCGGCAGGTATTCATCGGCGAAGATCTGCCAGAGGGTATCGCCGTCGATCTCGCCACCGTAGGAGTCCGTATGTCGCTGAACGATGCGAGAGAACTCGATCTGCAGACGACGTGGCAGTTCCAGATTGTGAGTGGTCGACATGAGGTAGGCGACGCCCCCCTTGCCGGACTGCGAGTTCACGCGGACAACGGCCTCGTAGGAACGACCCACATCGTGCGGGTCGATCGGCAAGTAGGGCAACTCCCACACCACTGCATTTTCGTCACCGCCAGCTTCTCCAACTTTCTTCTTGCGGGCGACGAAGCCCTTCTTAATCGCATCCTGGTGCGATCCGGAGAAAGAAGTGTAGACGAGGTCACCCACGTAAGGTGCACGCGGTGACGTTTCCATCGACGTGCAGTATTCGACGGTCTGACGGATCTCATCGATATTCGTCAGGTCAACACCCGGGTCAATGCCTTGGCTGAACAGGTTGAGCCCCAGGGTCAACAGGTCAACGTTACCGGTGCGTTCACCCTGGCCGAGCAAGCACCCTTCCACGCGGTCTGCACCGGCGAGCAATGCCAATTCAGCCGCAGCAACGCCGGTTCCACGGTCATTGTGCGGGTGCACGCTGATCGCAATGTTGTCGCGACGGCTGAGGTTGCGTGCCATGTATTCGATCTGGTCGGCATAAACGTTCGGCGTTGCACGTTCAACGGTTGCTGGCAGGTTCAAGATGATTTCGCGGTCGTCTTCGGGCTGCCAAATATCCATAACGGATTCGCAGATTTCGAGAGCAAAGTCGAGTTCGGTATCCACGAAGATTTCGGGCGAGTATTCGAAGCCGAAGATCGTTTCATCGCCCAGACGCTTTTCTGCCTGCGCCACCACTTCGCGTGCACCAAAGACAGCCAAGTCGATCGTTTGTGCCTTGTCATTGCCGAAGACGAGCTCGCGGAACAGTGGCGACGTCGCGTTGTACAGGTGGACGGTCGCGCGCGGGAAACCGACGAGGGCATCAAGGGTGCGCTCGATGATTTCAGGGCGAGACTGGGTCAGAACCGAAATCGTCACATCGTCCGGCACGGCATCTTCGTCAATCAGGGATCGCACGAAATCAAAGTCAGTCTGCGATGCTGCGGGGAAACCGATTTCGATCTCCTTGTATCCGCGACTGACCAACAGGTCGAACATCTTGCGCTTACGAACCGGGTCCATCGGCTCAATCAGTGCCTGGTTACCGTCGCGCAGGTCCGTCGACATCCAGCGAGGTGCGTGAGTAATCCGATTCGAGGGCCACCTGCGGTCGTCCAGAACAACGGGGTTCGTGTCGAGGAACGGCTTGTACTTCGCAATCGGCATGTGCGAGCCAGCAGGAGTGGGGACGTTTCCAGTCGTCTTCATTGTGTTTCTTTCTTCGCTATCCTGATTCGCCCGGTTATCGGTGGGCGTCGGGTCGAAACACGTTGAGCCGTGGCGAGGTTTCGACCCTTTCAGGCCTCGTCACGGCAAAGAAGCAGGAGCATCCATTCTCGGCTCATGCCTCGTAGCGTATGACAGACGGGGGTAAGCGTACGCGTCCGCTTCGTTATGTGGACATTTTCGCCTTTCAGATCGCCAACCCAATCACGAGGCCGGCCACGCAATCAAGGGGAACGTGCCCTGGTTGTAGGCGTAGAACGCGTACTTTCGCGTTTCTTCAGCGCTATCGCCGAAGAATGAACGCGCGGGGGCGACCCTTCCCAGGCAAAGGCTTCCACATAGAAGATGAAACAGTGCAGAAGAGTGTAAAGATCGTCGCAGCAAGACCAATAATCGTCAAAGATGTTATGGCTCTATTGTCCCGAGCATCGTAGCAACGCGCGTTTAACCATTGGTCACACCGAGGTGATGGTTGTTCCCACTTCACCGCTCAGAGCTCTATCAGCATCCGCCAACGCGCAAATGACACCACGGCGAACCGTACCAGCCGGGGCCTTCGATACGAAGTCAACGATTGCTTCAACTTTGGGGCGCATGGAACCTTCAGCAAGTTCCCCCGACTCAATCAGAGCACGCCCTTCATCCAAAGAAATGTGGTGAAGCCAGTGTTGCATTGGTGTTCCCCACCCCGCAGCAACCGCCGGAACTGCAGTCAGAATAACCAGAGCAGAGGCTCCCAACTCATCAGCCATGAGAGCTGCGCTTCGATCCTTGTCGATAACCGCGTCCACGGCTTTCATTCCATAGTCGGTGCGAATAATTGGGATACCGCCACCGCCTGAAGCGATGACGATGAAGCCGGCGTTTGTCAGAGCTTGAACCGCCTCAATTTCAACGATCCGATGTGGCAATGGAGAGGCAACATACTTCCTAAATCCACGCCCAGCATCCTCGCGGTACACGGATCCGGGCTCTTCCTTCATCCGCTGTTCTGCCATTTCCCGAGTCAGAAACTGACCGATCGGTTTAGTCGGGTCAGCAAATGCTGGATCATTGGGATCGACTTCCACACGAGTCAGAAGAGCGACTACTTTGCCGGAATATCCGCGCCTCGCCCCAGCCTCGTCGATTGAACGCACCAGGTGCTCGCCGATGTAGCCTTGGCTCATCGCAACCATCTCTGGAAGATCAACGTCGGGCACACCGGGGTCAGCTGCAACGCCCAGTGAAAACGCACGCGTGATCTGACCAACCTGGGGTCCATTCCCGTGAGCGATCACAAGAGGGCCCGCATCAGCCAAACTCACCAAGACTGGCGCAGCCTGACGCAACAGGTGCAACTGATCGTCGGGTGTCTGCCCTAGAGCATTACCTCCTAGAGCAACAACCGTCGCGGAGCTAGAAGAGTAATCGCTCTTCATCTAGAACCCGAGACGTCCCAACATTTTCGGATCTGACTGCCAGTCTTTCGCCGTTCGCACATGCAGATCCAAATACACACGCGCTTTCAGCAAGTCCTCGATCAAAGGACGCGACTTTGAGCCAATCTCTTTCAGGCGTGATCCCTTCTTACCAATGATGATGGCCTTCTGAGAATCGCGTTCAACATAAACGTTGACGTGCACGTTCATGAGCGGTGGACGAGTATCACCCTGCCGTCGAGGCCTGGCAACGATCTCTTCAACCTGAACTGCAAGCGAGTGCGGAAGCTCATCACGGACCCCTTCAAGTGCAGCTTCGCGAATGAACTCCGCAATCAGAGTGTCACGCGATTCATCGGTCACATCCCCATCTGGGTAGAGCGGTGGGGAGAGCGGAACCGTCTTCGTCAGCACATCAAGCAACTGGTCAACGCCATTTCCGTCAAAAGCACTGACGGGAACGATCGCCGCGAAATCACCCATCTTGTCAATCGACAGCAGGTGTTTCATCAGGCGCTCTCGACTCACCAGATCGCACTTCGTCGCAACAGCAATAATCGGACGACGAACGTCCTTCAATTCGCGGGCAATGAACTTGTCGCCAGGACCAATACGCTGGTCAGCAGGCAAACAGAAGACGACGACATCAACTTCCGCGAGCGCCTCGCGAACCATGTCATTCAGGCGCTTACCCAAAAGCGTTCGCGGACGGTGATATCCGGGGGTATCAACTAAAACCAGCTGGCTCTTTTCACCGTGGACGATGCCACGAATATTGTGACGCGTCGTTTCAGGACGACCCGATGTGATCGCAATCTTCTGGCCGACAAGCGCGTTTGTCAGCGTTGATTTACCTACGTTCGGACGACCCACGATAGAGACAAATCCCGCGCGGAAGTCCTCCGGAAAGTCTGGGATCATCAGGCCGGTGCCCACGTTCGTTTCGTCGCGCAGAGCTTTCATTCCCTCAACGACAGCAAACACGTCTTCGGGGTCAATGTCACTTGCGTCGTCGAGATCGACGTCATCGAAGGCCTGGCTATCCGCGTCATCAACGTCATCGAACTCAGTGGTGTGCGCGACCTCGTCCCCCGATGCGCGTAGTTCGCCAGCATCAATATCACTGTCATCGACACACACTTCGTCGCTTTCGAACGCGTTCGGGCCTGCCATCAGCTCGTCGTCGCTGGGGAAATGCATTATGCGTCCTCACTGGTTTCTTCGGTCGATTCATCGCTCGCCACGAGTAGCGAACACACAATCGTACCAACTTGGCGACGGCGTCCTCGTGCTTCTTCGGCGAGCATGTGGATGCCTAATGCGTCACCCTGCGCCCCGGGAAGAGGGACGCGCCCCAATGCCTTTGCAAGCAAACCACCGACAGAGTCCACGTCGTCATCTTCAAGTTCAAGGTCGAAAAGCTCGCCAAGCTCGGTAATTGGATAGCGTGCAGGTACACGCCACGATCCGTCGTCACGTTGTTCGGGCTCAATAATTCCCTTGTCATGTTCGTCGGTGAGGTCACCGACGACTTCTTCAATGAGGTCCTCAAGGGTCACCAGCCCCGCTACTCCACCGTATTCATCGATGACGATCGCCATATGGAAGTGGTCTGCTTGCATCAGACGAAGCAGATCGTCTGCGGGCTTCATTTCGACGGTGAACTCGACCGGGCGCATCATCTGCTCTGCCACCTGGTCCATGTCCGCCCCGTAGGTCTGCAAGCGGGCAACAACATCCTTGAAGTAGAGGATGCCACGAATGTCATCGACATCGTCACCTTCAACAGGAATACGTGAAAAGCCCGAGCGGACAAACAGGCGCAAGGCCTTATGAGCGGGAAGATCCGCCGGGGCGGTCACCATTTCAGTTCTGGGAACCATCACTTCGCGGACAAGCGTATGCCCCAGGTCCAGAACGGACCGCAACATTGCGCGATCTTCGTCTTCAAGTCCTTCGGTTTCACCCACCTGGTCGACCATTTCACGCAGGTCATTTGCCATTTCGGCGCGCGCTTCGGCTTCCGTCAGGCCAGATGCGGGAAGACGCCCACGGATGGCTTCAACAAGAGGGTCGAGGAATCTTGTCAAAGTAACAAGGGAGGAGACCAACGGTGCTCCCGACAGAGCAATCTTCTCTGGACTGCGCTGTCCCCAACGGGAGGGAGCAAGCGAAATGAAGACGAAATGGACGAAGGTGATCGCTAGTAAAGCAACGAGAGCTGTCGCCCACCACGCCAACGACATCGCAGAAAACGCAAGCGTCAATGAGACGGCAACAATCACTTGGAAAAACGTGCGAAAACCACGCAAAACAAGCGTCGCCCGCCTGCGATGGTTCAGCAGAGCCAACAGTGCGGAAGCATTCTGGCGTTCTTCTTCAACCAGATCCGTTGCACGCGCAATCGACATACGAGAAAACGCAACCTCGATCGACTGAAGCATCGCAGCTAAGAAAAGCCCGACAACCGCGATGATGATCAGAGCAGGAAGAGGAAGTGAGGTGGTGGAAGAGGTCATCGAGTTGCCAGGAAAGTCAGCAGTAGCTTGCGTTGCAGGTCAAACATGACTTTCTTTTCATCTTCTTCTGCATGATCGTAGCCGAGCAGATGCAACATGCCGTGGGTGGCCAGCATCAGCATTTCTTCAACCATCGCGTGACCGGCTTCAAGTGCCTGTTTCTGGGCGACCTGCGGGCAAATGCAGATATCACCAAGCGTTCCCGACGGAGTCGGGTTGTCGGCACTTCCCGGGCGGAGCTCGTCCATCGGGAAGCTCATCACGTCGGTCGGTCCAGGAAGATCAAGCCAGCGCAAATGCAGGTCTTCCATCGGCTCTGGATTGATGAACAGAATGTTCAGTTCAACGTCGGTGGCAACGTGCATCTGCGTCAGCACGTGGTCAGCAAGAGCTGCGAATTCGCTCCCGTCAATGACGAAATCAGTTTCGTTGATGACTTCAGTCATCGGTTCCTCCTCGGTAGTGACCAGTGCGTGATCGATCAGATGACAGCCTGCCCGTCCGAACTGCGCGTGAGCGCGAAACATTCGTACGTGTTCGCCCAGATATGGAGCGTTGAGCGCTCAGGCGGTCTTCCCAACGCTCGTAGGCGTCTATGATTACTCCGACCAGCTGATGACGCACTACGTCTGCGCTGGTCAGGTAGCAGAATTCAATTCCGTCGATGTCACTCAGGATCTTCGAGATGACCGCAAGACCGGATTGACCAGCACCCGGTAAATCCACCTGAGACGCGTCGCCAGTGACAACAATCTGAGAGTTGAATCCGAGCCTCGTCAAAAACATTTTCATCTGGTTCGGCGTCGTATTCTGCGCCTCATCCAAGATGATGAAGGAGTCGTTCAGCGTGCGACCGCGCATGTACGCCAGAGGGGCGACTTCGATTGTGCCCGCAGCCATGAGTTTCGGCAGGACCTCGGGATCGAGCATGTCTTTCAGCGCATCGTAGAGCGGACGCAGATACGGGTCGATCTTGTCGGTCAGGGAACCGGGCAGGAAACCGAGGTTCTCCCCCGCTTCCACCGCAGGACGGGTCAGCACAATGCGCTTGACCTGCCCGGAAAGCAGACGTTGCACGCCGGCTGCCATCGCAAGATAGGTTTTACCCGTACCCGCCGGGCCGAGTCCGAAGACTATCGTCGACCGATCAATCGCATCAACATAGGCCTTCTGACCAGCAGACTTCGGGCGGATAGACCGACCACGGACGGAAAGAATTTCGTCGGAAACAGCGGGCGTTGCGAATGTTCGGGTCAGCAGTGAGATGGCGTGCTCGACTGCCTGCGCATCCAGTGGCTGCCCCTTCTTCGCCAAAGAAATCAGTTCTTCGATCAAGTCGCCGGCAACACCAAGATCCGCAGAAAAGCCGGTGAGCGAAATATCGCGGCCGATGACGTGGAAGTTCACGCGCGGGAAACCGTGTTCCAGAGCGCGCAACACCTGATCTGATGTACCAAGTAGCATCAGAGGATCAAGGTCAGCAGGGATTGAAATGTGACGGGTTGATGCGACAATTCGCGCAACGTCAGGGTCTGTCACTGATGCTCCCTTTCTTTCTTCGTATTCCACAGTCTAGCGACTTCACGTCATACTTATCCCATGAGTGCGTGCGATCCCCTCCTGGCTAACCTGCCACGCCTGCCTATCGCCAACGCTTTGGATCGCATTGCACCTTCAATCAAGCCAGGTCATGCCCTAGTTCTTCCTTCTCCGCCTGGCTCCGGTAAGACGACTTTGCTTCCTCCTCTTCTTGAAGCGATCCTCGATACTCGTGTGATCGTGTGTGCGCCACGCCAGATCGCGGTGCGTAGTGCTGCTCGCCGTCTTGCTTGGCTCCTCGGCGAAAAGGTGGGTGACACGTCCGGATATCGAGTACGAGGCGACGTCAAGGTCTCCGACCGTACTCGGGTCGAATTTGTCACGCCCGGTATTATGCTTCGTCGCCTACAGGGCGATCCGGAGCTTGAAGGCGTTGGCGCCGTGGTCATCGATGAGTTCCACGAGCGCCATCTTGAAACGGATCTGTCGCTTGCGTTCATCGTGGACACGATGAGCGTCCTACGCCCAGATCTTCACCTGACTCTCACATCAGCAACTTTGAATGCTGATCGTTTGGCTTCGTTCCTTGGCGGCGTCCTCAATGAGGTCAACGTTGTTGATGTTCCCGGAGCACTGCATCCGATCACGACGCATTGGATGGCGCCGTCTACCCAACCTCTTGCAACGACAAGTAGCGGGAATGTGGTGGTCGCGCGTGAGTTCATCTCGCACATCGCGTCAGTCACGCGCCAAGCGGTCAGCCAGACCAATTCCGACATCCTCGTTTTCGTGCCCGGCACCAAAGAAATCGACGAGGCCGCCCAGGCTTTAGGAGGGTTCGGCCTCCACGAAGTTGGCGGGGTCATGATGGATGTGCGGGGCCTGCACGGGCACCTCGCTCCCGGACAGCAAGACGCGATTCTGAGCGTCGACGATAGTCAGAAAGTCCGACGGATCATTATTACAACGTCGATCGCAGAGTCGTCTTTGACCGTGCCGAGCATTGGATGTGTTGTGGATTCTGGTCTTGCACGCGTTCCGTCGTATGACGTTCAACGCGATGCAGGTTCATTGATAACAGTTCCAGCGCCTCGCGCGAGTTGTGATCAGCGTGCTGGGCGCTCTGCCAGACTCGGGCCGGGCACGGTGTATCGCTGCTTTGATCAGGTGAGTTTCGCGCGCAGACCCGACCAGATCACCCCGGAAATCCTGTCGACGGATCTTGCAGACGCTGAGCTTCAAGCGCGTTGCTGGACCAGTGGTGGTTTGGATGCGTTGGCGCTTATTGACCCAGCCCCGCCTGGAGCATTAAAGCGTGCCCACGAGCGCCTCCACGCCGCAGACCTTGTGGACGACAATTATTCTCCGACGACACTTGGTCGTCGCGTTGCTCGAATGCCTGTTTCCCCTTTCCTCGGGAAGGCTTTGATTGCCGCTTCACCACTGATCGGGAGTAAACGCGCCGCATACTTTGTCGCTCTTCTCGGTGAGAATCCTCGAGTTGGCAACGGTGACCTGGCACATTTTGCTCGACGATTGAAGGCGGGGCACGCCGATATTGCCCGTCGGGTACGTCAGTCTTCAAAGCGCCTCGAACACTGGGCGGATCCCCATTCCGACCCCGGTAGGCTCTCTGACGAAGAGGCGATTGGCCTCGTTGCTGGGCTTGCTCACCCAACGTGGATTGCTCGCGCGCGAGGTGGACAAAGCGGAACCTATCTTTTTGCTGACGGGCAGGGAGCTTCCCTCCCACCTTCGTCTCCACTGGCGGGAAGCGATTGGCTGGCAATCACGGATGTGACGCGCAGTGTCGGCCGAGCCGATGGTCTCATTCGAGCGGCTGTTCCGATTAGCGCCGAAGACGCACTATCCCTAGGACACTCACTCATCACGGAGCGCACGGACTGCACGCTCAGCGGTGGAAGAATCCGCGCAACCGCAACCACAATGCTTGGCGTCATTGCACTTGGGCAACCACGCAATGTGAAGCCCAGCCCTGAGGATGTCATGCGCCTACTCACCAATGAGTTCACCACCCACGGTCTTTCAATGCTGAAGTGGACTGAGTCTGCGACACATATGCGCGCTCGTCTCTCAGCGTTGCACGCGGTAGCGCCCGATATGTGGCCCGACGTGAGCGATGATGCGCTGATTGCCGACGCTGACTCGTGGTGTGCTCCCTTCATTTCCGCGTTGGCAGAGGGCGAATCGATCGCCAGGATTGACACTGCGTCGCTCATCAGGAGCTTGATCCCTTGGCGGCATGCGGGTTCTTTCGACGAGTGGGCTCCCGCCGACATTAAGATTCCCACCGGAGAGCGAAGGAAAATCGACTGGTCAACTGGCACTCCAACGGTGACACTGCGGGTACAGGAAGCCTTCGGTTGGACTGTAACGCCCACCTTCGCCAACGGGCGTCTTCCCCTTCTTATTCACTTGACGGACCCCGCGGGCAGACCCACTGCCGTCACATCAGACCTCGCAAGTTTTTGGGCAGGGCCTTACCAGCAGGTGCGATCCCAGCTACGGGGTCGTTATCCCAAGCATCTATGGCCTGAAGACCCGATGAGCGCGAAGCCGACATCGCGCGCGAAACCTCGTCGATAATTCCCACTCAAGGTGCTCAACGAGGCGCAGGCATGACTCGCACCACCACATGGTGAAATCAGGATTGAAAACCGTCGTAGCAGTCGTTGAATAGGCCGATCATGAACGCACTGCGCATCCTTTCCTTTTCACGTGCGTGACTCAACAGTAAGCTGATCTTCTTTAAGGAAAAACATGAACGACATACGCTGAAGAATTCGCCCCTACGTGTCGTTGGCGGTGGCAAGGCTGGCAAGTCCAGTATCGAGTTCCAGCAGGTCATCAATGGTTTGAGGACGCATGATCCAACGCGCCTGACCGCTTTCAACAGCAATGACACCCGGTTTGGTCAACATATTGTAGTTCGATGCCATCGAATAACCGTAGGCACCGGTCACCGGGATAACGAGAAGGTCCCCGGCGTGCACATCACTCGGAAGATCAACATCCCAGACGATAACGTCGCCGCTCTCGCAGTGCTTGCCCACGATTCGCGAGCGCACTGGTTCGACATCGGAAACACGATTCGCGAGCGTCGCCGTGTAGCGTGCCCCGTATAAAGCCGGTCGAATATTGTCAGCCATCCCCCCATCGACCGCGATGTAGCGACGCTTCAGGCCATCTCCTAGGGTCGCGTCTTTTACGGCCCCAACGCGATAGAGGCTCACCATCGCGGGTCCAACAACCGAACGCCCAGGCTCAACTGAAACGTGCGGAACGGGGAAGTCCAGCTCAGCGCACGCGTCACGCACTGCACCCGCAATTGCGCGCGCTATCTCAATAGGCGAAGTCGGTGTTTCGTCATCACCCGTGTAGGCAACGCCAGCCCCACCGCCAAGATCAATATCGGGAATTGTCAGGCCGGTACGCTCCTGGATCTGCTTCGCCAGCCGGCAGATAATCGTAGCCGCTTCAACGAATGCGTCAATGCCGATGATCTGCGAGCCGATATGCGAGTGCAGGCCTCGCAACTCAAGATGATCCGAGGAGGCAATCGAGTCAACGACCTCGTCAAGCTGACCATCGAAGGCACCAACGCCGAACTTCTGATCCTCGTGCCCGGTGGAAATGTATTCGTTTCCGCCCGCACGCACACCCGTCTTCACGCGCACCATGACACGTGCGACGACGCCCAGCTTCTGAGCGATGCGTTCGAGCTGGCCGACTTCGTAGAGGGAATCGATGAAGATTCGCTCGATACCTTCTTTGTTGCCTGCCAACAGCGCACGTTCGATTTCGCTATCAAGCTTGTTGTTCCCGTGCAACCCCACTTTGGCGGGGTTTACGCCGGAGCGCAACACCATTGTCAGCTCGCCGAGGGAAGCCGTATCGACTCCCATCCCTGCGTCCGTGACGACACGGACTACGTCGGATGAAAGGAATGCCTTGCCGGCGTAGAAGGCGTCACCGCCATTCATTCCGTAGCCGTCCCAGAATTCTTCGGCCATCGCGGTCGCCCAGACATTCGCGCGTCCAGCAAGATCAGCGCGATCGAGGACAAACGCGGGCGTGGCAAAGCCATCGGCAAGGTCCGTCAAAGAAACTCCACCGATTTCTAGAACACCATTGTCAAGGCGCTTGGCCGACCAAGGCCACATGTCGGGCCGTTGATCGGGCTCTGGGCAAATCAGGTCCCCGATGGGGCGGGCGTCAAACGATGCTGGCGCTTCCCCCACGTCACATCCGTTCCGGAGCAGCGACGCCCAACAGGCCAAGGCCGGTACGCAGAACCTGCGCCACGGCATCATTCAGCCAGAGGCGGGCAACGTGACCCGCATCGACTGGATCATCTCCACGAGGAGTGACGCGGCACTGGCCGTACCACGTGTGGTATGTAGCAGCGAGAGCCTCGAGGTAGCGGGCGACACGGTGCGGTTCACGTAGCTCAGCAGCCTGGGCGACCTGGGCAGGGAACTGGGCAAGCACACCCAGAAGATCCGAATCCGCCTGCGTATCGAGAGCTGAGGGCTCGAATCCAGCTTCGCGCGTCACGCCGTGTTCGGCGGCATTGCGCGCAACGTTACGAGTACGCGCATGTGCGTATTGGACGTAGTAGACGGGGTTTTCATTCGTGTGCGATGACAGCAGGTCAAGGTCGATGTCGAGGTTGGAGTCCATCGAAACGCGGACCAGCGAGTAGCGGGCCGCATCGACACCCACAGCATCAACAAGGTCATCAAGAGTCACGATCGTGCCCGCACGCTTCGACATACGAACCGGCTTGCCATCCTTCACCAAGTTCACCATCTGACCGATGAGGATCTGCATGTTCTCACCCGGCTTATCACCGAAGGCTTCACACATTGCCATCATGCGACCGATGTAACCGTGGTGGTCAGCACCGAGCAGGTAGATTGCGACGTCTGCGCCACGCTGACGCTTATCCAAGTAGTAGGCAACGTCTCCAGCGAAGTAGGCGGCCTGACCATCCGATTTAATGAGGACACGATCCTTGTCGTCACCGTACTTGGTAGTGCGCAACCACACGGCGCCATCTTGGTCGAAGACCTCTCCGCGTTCGCGCAGGGTTTCAATCGCACGAGCGACTGCCCCTGATTCGTGGAGAGAGTCTTCGTGGAAGAAGACATCGAACTCAGAACGGAAGTCAGATAAGCGCTGTTTGATCTCGCCGAACATCAGCTCTACGCCACGAGCGCGGAAGACTTCAACAGCCTCTTCAGTTTCGAGGGTGACAGGATCAGGCTGAGCGGCCGTAGCCGCATCGGCACGCACCTGGGCAGCAATATCGGCGATGTACTGGCCACCGTAGCCGTCTTCAGGCGCTTCTTGACCCATTGCACGGGCATAGAGGGAACGCGCGAAGCGATCAATCTGCGAACCGTGATCGTTGAAGTAGTACTCGCGGGTTACCTGTGCACCCGCTGCAACCATCAGACGAGCAAGCGAGTCACCGACAGCTGCCCAGCGAGCACCGCCAAGGTGAACCGGACCGGTCGGGTTTGCGGACACGTATTCGAGGTTCACGTGCTTGCCAGCAAGCTTGTCTCCGGTGCCATAGGCATCGCCAGCTTCGAGGATCGTTCGAGCAAGTTCACCAGCAGATGCGGCACCGAGCCGAATGTTAATAAAGCCCGGTCCTGCGATCTCGGCCTCGTCGATTCCCTCAACTGAGACAAGTGCGGAAGTGAGAAGCTGCGCGAAGTCACGAGGCGCCATGCCGGCCTTCTTGCCCAGTTGCATCGCGATATTGGTTGCCCAATCGCCATGGTCGCGGTTGCGCGGACGCTCAACCTTCACAGGGTCGGGAACGTCTTCAGCATTCAGGGTAAGCGAACCATTATCGATAGCAGCGATGATGGCCTGACGAATAACAAGTGCAAGTTCTTCTGGAGTCACGCCTTCTAGGGTAGTTGTTTTCGTCCCCGATTAGCTACGCGCACCGAGGTGAAATAGGACGAGTTGAAAGCAAATCTGCAGGTCAGGAACGGAATCGTTACCGGTAACGTATCCGTAAATGATTTAAAAACAACCCGACAGCCATTAAATGACTCAACCAAGCCATTTTTTCGTCACCAAATTGTGACCTGACAATCTTTTAAAAATGTGGACGCAAACGCCTTCATCGTCCTATGCTCACTATCACCGGAAACGTTACCGACGGAGATAACAATTCTTCAGACGTAGCCCCCCGCTATCGCATCAACTTGACGCACTTCAGGTAGCGTCACGAACTCGAAGCGTCCAAAGGAGGACACCTGCGATGTCGAAGTTCATGAAGGTCGCCGCAGCATCCGTTGCAGCAGCCGCCGCCCTTTCTACTCTGGCAGCTTGCTCGTCAGGTTCAGATTCAGCCGATGACACCACCGGCTCCGTCTACTACCTGAACTTCAAGCCTGAATCCGATGCCACCTGGCAGGAAATCGCCAAGGCGTACACCGAGGAAACCGGCGTCGAGGTCAAGGTCGTCACGGCAGCTTCCGGCACCTACGAACAGACCCTCAAGTCTGAAATCGCCAAGTCAGACGCTCCGACCCTGTTCCAGATCAACGGCCCCATCGGCCTGAAGAACTGGCAGGACTATACCGCCGACCTGACCGACACCGACTTCAACAAGGCTCTCCTTGACCCATCAATGGCAGTCAAGGGTGAAGATGGCAAGGTCTACGGCGTTCCTTACGTCGTCGAAGGCTATGGCATCATCTACAACCAGTCCATCATGGACAAGTACTTCGCCCTCTCCGGCGCGAAGGCTTCCTCGATGGAAGAAATCAACAACTTCGCCACGCTGAAGACTGTTGTTGAGGACATGCAGGCCCGCAAGGACGAGCTCGGCATCGACGGCGTCTTTGCTTCAACCTCACTCAAGCCCGGTGAAGACTGGCGCTGGCAGACGCACCTCGCCGACCTTCCCGTCTACTTCGAGTACCAGGACGACGGCGTGGACGACAAGGCAGAAATGACCTTCTCGCACGGCAATGAGTTCAAGAACATCTTCGATCTCTACCTGCAGAATTCCACCATTGATCCGAAGCTCGCTTCCTCCAAGGCAGTCAACGACTCCATGGCTGAGTTCGCCCTCGGCAAGGCCGCTATGGTTCAGAATGGCAACTGGGCATACGGCCAGATTTCTGACATCGAAGGCAACACTGTCAAGCCTGAAGATGTCAAGATGCTCCCGATCTACACCGGACACAAGGGCGAAGAAACCCAGGGCTTGAACATCGGCACTGAGAACTTCTTCTCGATCAACTCTCAGGTTTCCGAGGCCAAGCAGAAGGCTTCGATCGACTTCGTCAACTGGTTGATCAACTCCGAAAAGGGCAAGAAGTACATGGTCGAAGACCTCGGCTTCATCCCGCCGTTCAACACCTTCACCGATGCTGAGCAGCCGGCCGATCCGTTAGCAAAGGAAGTTGTTTCCTACCTGTCCAACACCGAGCTGACCACGATTCCGTGGGTCTTCACCACCTTCCCGAGCCAGACCTTCAAGGATGACTTCGGTGCCGCCCTGTCGCAGTACGCAGCAGGCCAGATGGATTGGGACAAGGTCGTCGAAACCTTCACCACCGGATGGGCAGCTGAAAAGGGCGCCTGAGCTTAACGCTCCGCACTAATCTGCCGAATACGGGTGTGCGGGAACCAACCGGGTCCCGCACACCCGCCTTCGCATAGTTCAAGGAAGAACTTTTCATGATTAAAGCTCTTAAGAAATTTGGGTTGCTCTTCGTCGGACCCACATTCCTTGCGTACACGCTGGCGTTCCTTGCCCCGTTCGCAATCGGTTTGTACCTGTCCTTCGCGAAGTTCACGACCGTCACCAACGCGACGTTTGTCGGCGTTCAGAACTACATTGATGCATTCAGCGACAAGCAGGGCTTCGTTACCGCTCTGATCTTCACCGCCGCCATCACAATTGTTTCCATCATTACGGTCAACGTGTTTGCATTCGCAATCGCCTACGCACTGACCCGCAAGCTCAAGGGTACGAACTTCTTCCGTACCGTCTTCTTCATGCCGAACCTGATCGGCGGCATCGTCTTGGGCTACACCTGGCAGACAATTCTGAACGCACTCTTGCTGCACTGGCAAACCACGCTGGTCACCAATGCCACCTACGGCTTCGTCGGTTTGATCATCCTGATCAACTGGCAGATGGTCGGCTACATGATGATCATCTACATCGCCGGTCTTCAGGGTGTTCCGAAGGAACTCATTGAAGCAGCTGAAATCGATGGCGCAGGAAAGTGGACGATTCTTCGTAACGTGACCATCCCGATGGTCATGCCGTCGATCACCATCTGCTTGTTCCTGACGCTTTCCAACTCGTTCAAGCTCTACGACCAGAACCTCGCATTGACGAACGGCCAACCGCTCGACATGACCGAGATGGTTGCTCTGAACATCGTTAACACATTCTACTCGCGCGTCGGTTTCGAGGGCGTTGGTCAAGCCAAGGCCGTGATCTTCTTCCTCATCGTTTCCGTGATCGCATTCATTCAGTTGCGCGCAACCCGTAGCAAGGAGGTCGAAGCGTGAGCACAAAGGCTGCCCCCATCGTTGCCACGGAAGAACGCTCTAACCCCGTCGGCAAGGCGATTCTCTACATCGTTTTGATCGCACTGACTCTGGTGTTCCTTGGCCCCCTGTTCTTCATCTTGATGAACTCGTTCAAGGGCCGTCTGTTCATCTCTGATAACCCGTTTGCTCTGCCACTGGGCGATTACTTCGCCGGTATTCAGAACTACGTGACGGGCCTCGAGCAGACCGGGTTCTTGGCCGCCGCAGGCTGGTCATTCTTCATCACGATCGGTTCTTTGATTCTGATCGTCTTCTTCTGCGCGATGACCGCGTACTACATTACGCGTGTGAAGACGTGGTGGACGAACCTGCTTTACCTCTTCTTCGTCTTCTCGATGATCGTTCCTTTCCAGATGGTCATGTTCCCGACCGTCAAGATCGCTGACATATTGCACCTCGACAACCCAATCGGCATGATCCTGCTGTACCTGGGCTTTGGTGCTCCCCTGTCGGTCTTCATCATCTCCGGCTTCGTGAAGTCAATTCCTCTGGAGATTGAAGAAGCCTCCATGATTGATGGGTGCGGTCCGGTTCAGAACTACTTCCGCATCGTTATGCCGATGCTGAAGCCCGTAATGATCACCGTCGCGATCCTCAACGCGATGTGGGTCTGGAACGACTACCTTCTGCCCTACTTGGTTATTGGCCTGTCGACCCCGTACAAGACGATCCCTGTTGTTGTTCAGCAGCTGGTCGGCTCGCGCGGTTCAAACGACATGGGCGCGTTGATGGCAATGCTCGTTCTTGCGATCATTCCGATCATCATCTTCTACCTGTCCAGCCAGAAGCACATCATTGAAGGCGTCGTCGCCGGCGCAGTCAAGGGCTGAACATACTCATGACGGACTCGCCCCTTATCTGAAGATGCGTCGCACCACACTTGGTGTGACACGGCCCACGATAAGGGGCGAGCACCGTTTAACCCCCGTTTTCTAGAGAGCGAAACGAAGGCGATCATGCGAGCCTCGAATTCCCGCCCCACGATTAAAGACATCGCCAAAGTCGCCGGTGTTGGTGTGGTGACAGTGTCTCGTGCACTCAATAACAAGCCCGATATCTCCGACTCCACTCGCGAACGCATTGTGGCGCTCGCCGATCAGATGGGATATCGCCCCAACCGTCACGCTCGCTTCCTCAAGCTCTCTCACAATCCTGCGATTGCCCTGATCATCAAGGGTATCGATAATCCGTTCTTCCAACAGGTTCTCGATCCATTGGAAGCTATCGTCCGTGAAAAGAACTATCTTCTGACCGTCGTGAAGGTCCCCCACTGGGCTGACGAAGTCGAAGAGGCCACGAAGATCGTTGATGAAGAACTGATGGCGGGAGCTATTTTCCTTGGCGGCTCTTTCCGCCACGAAGCATCCGTCTTCAAGAAGTTCAACGTGCCTTTCGTGCTTTCCACGGTGTCACGTCTGCCCAAGGTTGATGATTCGGCGTATTCGTCTGTAGCCGTTGATGACCAAGAAGAAGCTACCCGCGCTGTCCAACACCTGATTGACTTGGGGCATACAACGATTGCCGCCCTTGGCGTTCCCGAAGGGGATGCTTCTGTTGGCGCCCAGCGCATCACCGGCTATCGACAGGCTCTTTCAAATGCCGGTATTCCGCTTGATGACGATCTGATTCGCTTCGAAACACGCGAGCAGATGAACCCCTACACCTACGAACACGGATATCACTTGGCGAAGCGCCTGCTTCAAGAGCGTCCCGATGTGACCGCGATTTTTGCCATCGCGGATGTTCTCGCGATTGGTGCAATGCGCGCAATTCGCGAAGCGGGTTTGTCGATTCCTGATGACATGTCCATCATTGGTTTTGACGGTATTACGATCGGCCAGTTTGTCGAACCTGAACTGACGACTGTCGTTCAGCCTCCCCTTGAGATCGCTCGCCTGACCTGCGATGTCTTATTCGAGCAGATCAATGATTCCGCACCGGTCCGCCACGTCTTTGTTCCCGCCACGATTCATGCTGGTGGCACGACTGCTCCCCTGGTTCAGAGCGGAGAAGCCAAGTGAGCTCACGTTTTGGGCCTGATTCGTCAATCGCTCAGGTGCTGTCGTGGATTGCGGCGCTTGTGATGGCGAACGTTGTCGGTTTGCTCATTTCGCTACCCGTCGTCACTTTCGGTGTGGGTCTTGGTGTGATGACGCTGGTTTCGTTGCGTTTGATTGCTTCCGAGTCCACGGCGATTGCCCCGGCCGTCGCTCAGGTTGTCCGCAAGGCAGCGTTGCCCGCGATTCTCCTTGCACTTATTGAAGGTCTTCTTTTCTCCCTACTGTTGTGGGAGTGGTCTGTGACGACGCATCTTGCTTCCCACTCAATGGCATTGATCGTTCGTGCGCTGATTGTGTTTGTGGTGCTGATTGCAGCGTTTACGCACGTGTGGGTCTGGCCGATGTTTGCTCACCGTTTGGCATACAGGGGACGCGTAAGCGTCAAAGATCTTCCGCGTTTGGCCAGCGCTGCGCTTTTGGCATCCGCGGCGAAGCTTCATCGGACTCTGTTGGCGTTGCTCGTTGTGGCTGGACCGCTTGTGCTGGCATCAATTTCACTGCCGTGGGCTATCCGTTTGCTTTTCTGGTTCGTCGTCTTCGGGATTGCCTTCGCCCAGTACGTCTGCGTGCTCGCTACCTACCCCGTGCTCTCCACCGATCAGGTTGACGAGGCTTCGAGCGAATCTTGATCCCTGGTCACGCTGGTCTAGCGTTGCTTTGGCGTGTTCATGCTCTTCATTCTTGAGTGACATCTCAATAAAAACGCGTTAGGGTTCCGGTATGCCGAAACTTGATTCTACGGAGATGCAGTCGCATACTCCAGGCACATCAAAGACCCATCACCCGTCGCTTGCGACACTGCTGGGTCCTGCATTCGTTGCGGCAATCGCCTACGTGGACCCTGGGAATGTTGCAGCAAACATTACCGCCGGCGCACGCTACAGCTACCTGCTGGTATGGGTTCTTCTAGCATCCAACCTTGCAGCAATGCTCATTCAATACTTGAGCGCAAAGCTGGGCCTAGTCACGCGGCAATCACTGCCCGCTCTTCTCGGCACACGTTTGAAAAAACGCGCACGCATTGGCTACTGGCTTCAAGCAGAAGTCGTTGCAGCCGCAACTGACTTAGCGGAAGTCATCGGCGGAGCTCTAGCACTTCACCTCCTTTTCGGGCTCCCGCTTCTTACCGGCGGAATCATTGTCGGTGTCGTTTCAACATTGTTGTTAACCCTGCAAGGTAGCGGGACACAAAAGATCTTTGAACGCGTCATCATCGGCCTTTTGGTCATCATCACAATCGGATTCCTTGCAGGACTGGCCATTGCTCCGCCAGACGGCCCGTCAGTTGTGGCCGGCCTCGTCCCCCGATTTGCTGGCACGGACTCGGTTCTCGTCGCAGCGTCCATGCTTGGCGCAACCGTGATGCCACACGCGATTTACCTGCATTCCTCGCTGGTGAACGACCACGACGAAAAAGCTCCTCGCGCGAACCTGAAACATTACTTGCGAGCAACCCGGATTGATATCGTGTGGGCACTCGGATTGGCGGGAATCGTCAACATCGGTCTGCTTCTTCTCGCAGCATCCGCACTATCAGGGGTCAGCGGAACAGACACCATTGAAGGTGCTCACACTGCAATCGCCAGCGCACTTGGACCGGTCGTTGCCATGATCTTCGCCGTTGGTCTCCTCGCGTCAGGCCTAGCATCGACATCCGTTGGCGCATACGCCGGTTCAGAAATCATGGCCGGATTGCTTCACATTCGGATCCCGCTGATTGTGCGACGACTGATCACGCTAATCCCCGCCCTCATCATCCTCGGCATAGGGGCAGAACCGACGTGGGCATTGGTCGTCTCCCAAGTCATCCTGTCCTTCGGCATTCCCTTCGCGATTCTTCCTTTGATCCGCTACACGCGCCAGCCTTCGATTATGGGCGAGCACTCGAATGCGATGATCACGCAGGTTTGTGGAACTCTGATTGCCGTCGCAATCGTGGCACTCAACATTTTCCTTGTGGCGCTGACCTTAGCTCCCTACTTCGGATTCGACATCTAGGGGCAGGCCCAACTGAGCTACTTGCCCTGTGACAACGCGAATGGGGTCCCTCGGAAAACCGAGGGACCCCATTCTATTGAGTTTCAGCGTCTAACGACACCACTCACTTTCGATGCGCTTCGTCGTAATCATCCATTTCGGAAATACGACGCTGGTGACGTTCATCTTCAGAGAACGGGGTTTCGAGGAAGGCATCGATGAATGCCAGGCACTCTTCGACGGTGTGCTGACGCGCACCAACAGAGACGACGTTCGCATTGTTGTGCTCGCGGGCAAGACGTGCGGTCGAATCATTCCACACCAGCGCAGCGCGCACACCCTTCACACGGTTCGCGGCCATTTGCTCACCATTTCCGGAGCCACCGATAACGACACCCAGAGAACCGGCATCTGCAACCACTGCTTCTGCTGCTTCAATGCAGAACGGCGGGTAGTCGTCCAGCGAGTCGTACTCATGGGCACCGTGGTCAACAACGTCGTAACCTTTTTCCTTGAGGTGCTCGACGACCTTTTCCTTCAGCTCATAGCCAGCATGGTCTGTTCCAATATGAACGCGCATTGTGTCCCTTCCTTGGGTATCAGCGAATCAACTCCCCTAGTATGACACTCCTCACCCCTCAGCGTCATCAGGGCGTTCGCCTATGCACGAAAGTGAAGCAGTCAAGCGCCATTCTTCACCCACCATCAACCTTTGCTAGACTCAATGCGTTAAGCCCCGATAGCTCAGTGGATAGAGCGTTCGCCTCCGGAGCGAAAGGTCGCAGGTTCGAATCCTGTTCGGGGCACTTTTTGTGCCCAATCACATCTGGACGAACATTCAGGGCAAAGTGTTAACAATCATCAAAAACGGACATCTTCGGCAAGATATTGCGGTTTCACGTTAGGCTGAAACGGTACGCACGAATATGTGCCTGTCCCTAGTAATCGACGACAAGGATCCCGATGACCTTCCAATGGTGGTCTCTTCTGCCGTTCGTAGCAATGCTTGCATCCATTGCACTCTTCCCGATCATCCCCGCCACACACAAGTGGTGGGAACGTAACTCCAGCCAGCTTCTGGTTGCCCTCGTTCTAGGCCTACCCACGCTGGCATTCATGGTGTACATGATCGGAAATGAAGCGCTGATTGACGTCGGTGTTGAATACGTTCAGTTCATTGCTCTGCTTCTTTCGCTCTTCATCATCTCCGGCGGTATCCACCTTGAAGGTGACATTCGCGCAACCCCGAAGAACAACACAGTTTTCTTGGCTATCGGTGGCACGCTTGCCTCTTTCATCGGAACGACAGGCGCCGCAATGCTCCTGATTCGCCCTCTTCTTGCGACGAATAAAGAACGTACCTACCGCGTACATACCGTGCTGTTTACAATCTTCATCGTTGCTAACTGCGGTGGCATACTGACACCTCTCGGCGACCCGCCACTGTTCCTAGGCTTCTTGAACGGTGTCCCCTTCACCTGGACATTCCAGCTGTGGAAGGAATGGTTGTTCGTACTTGTGCTGATGCTCGGTATGTACTACTCGCTCGACCGTCTGCTTTACTCGTCGGAGCCTCAAGCGCAAATCGTCAGGGACGATACCCAGATCACCCCACTGCGCCTGCGCGGTGCTTTCAACCTGGTTCTTTTCGCCATTGTCATCGTCGCCGTTGCCAAGATCCCCTCGTGGAACGCTCACGAGATCATTGAAGGCCACGCGCATGGAGCAGACCTGGTGCCGTGGCGCGAGATCGTCATGCTCAGCGCCGCAGCAATCTCTTACTTTGCGGGCTCTAAGAAGATCCGCTACGAGGACAATGCCTTTACGTGGGCCCCAATCCTTGAGGTTGCAGCCCTGTTCATCGGCATCTTCTCGACGATGGCTCCGGCATTGCGCTTCTTGGAGCAGGTTGCACCGCACCTCCCCCTGAACCGCGTTACCTTCTTTATCTTCACGGGCGGCCTGTCCTCGATCTTGGATAACGCCCCGACCTACATGACTTTCTTCGAAATGGCGAAGTCGCTGGGTGGCGATGGAACCCTGATCGCGGGTGTCCCCGAGTACTACTTGGTCCCGATTTCGTTGGGTGCAGTCTTCTGCGGGGCATTGACGTACATCGGCAATGGTCCGAACTTCATGGTCAAGTCAGTTGCTGACGCCGATGGCGTCGATATGCCGTCCTTCGGCGGATACGTTGTGAAAGCGTTCCAAGACTTGCTTCCGACATTGGTTGCCATGGCTTTAATCTTCGTTGCCGAATCCATGATCGCTCATCTCGCAGGTTGGGTACTGGCAGCGCTCCTCGTCGCTCAGATGGTGTGGCGCGTAAAGCTCGCCAACGACGTGGAAGCTGGAAAGCGTGAACCCGTAATCACTCACCACCACGTTGTGGCTGACCGATAACCTTTCAGCTTGAAAGACAATTCGGGGTGTGCGCCGCGCTGCGCACACCCCGAATGCGTGTGTAAGTATGGGGTCAGCATCGACGTCAACAGCGGATCAAACATACAGAACCTCGCTGGCACTCTCTGAGGTCATTCGAGGCAAAAAACCGGATCCACTCCACGCGCAAACCCCACAACGTCGCCTCACACGCCCAAACCTGCCAGCTCGCGCGTAACGCAAAAGAAAACGCACCTGCATGCACATAAACGCATGGGGGCGCATTCTGCTCACGACGCTCAGTCGCGCGGGTGCTGACCCCGCATCGCGCCTGGAGGAGGAAGCTCTTCCCAAAGTCCGCGATCGATCAGATAGTCGCGCAGACACTTCGGCTTATTGGTCACAAAGCCGTCGACTCCAAGAGCGATCAGCTGATTAAGATCGTCAATCTCATCGACCGTCCAGACGTGGACAGCTAAACCATGCGAATGGGCCGCCGCAACAAAACGACGATCCACAACGGTCACGGGGCCGAAGGACAGCGGAACCTGAGCGGCAACAACGCCCTGATGAGAACCTGGAATCCGCCATGTGCGCGTCTTCGTTGCGCTCTTTGCAGCCGCAACCAAACGCACCACTGATTGACTACCCAACGACGTTGCAATCTGGCCCTGAGATTGCTCTCTGAGCCACTTCAGCCGACGCTCGTTAAACGATGCCAGGACAACGCGATCCTCAGCATGAGCCTGACGGACAACATCCAACAGAGGCCCCTCAACACCGGGAACCTTCGCATCGATGTTGAAGTACAGATCCGGGAAGGTCTCAAGAGCTTCGGACAGCAACGGAATACGATCACCGTGATCGTTCGTGTACGTCTTCAACTCATCCCACGTCATCTGAGCAATCAGACCAGAACCGTTGTACACGCGATCGATCATCGGATCATGGTGGACAACAACCTTGCCATCAGCGGTCAGATGAACATCGGTTTCAATGTGGCGGATACCGAGCTGACGTGCATCAGCGAATGCCTCAAGCGAGTTTTCAGGCGCGACCTCGTTGCCTCCCCTGTGGGCAAGAATGATCGGCCCGACGCGAGAAGAAACCGGGATCATGAACAAGCCTGCTCTCCGAAATAAACTGCGCCAACTTCTTTAAGCCATGCTTCGGGATCGATGGGCTCGTCGTTGGAGTTATGGATTTCAAAGTGAAGGTGCGGGCCAGTTGACCAACCGTTGTTTCCAACGGCACCGATTACCTGTCCCGCTTCTACGGTGTCGCCCACACGGACCTTGATCTGATCCATGTACTGGTGCAGGTACGCGCTATAGAAAATGCTTCCGTCTTCACGGACGTGCTTGATCTTCACCAACGCACCGGAACGGCTGTTTTCAGAGACCTCGACGACCTCGCCGCCATACACGGCGTGTAGCGGAGTTCCCAGTGGGCCAGCCATGTCGATGCCTTCGTGCATCTGTAGCTGACCAGAAATCGGGGAAACGCGCATCAAGAACGGCGACGTGATCTCGAACGTTCCTGCTGGCATTGGCCAGTAGATCTCCGAGGATCGAACCTGGACATCTCGATTGCCCGCGGCTGTCTGGGCAGAGGGCAAGCACCCATTGAGAGTCAAAGGTGCGCGAACTCGTGTGCGAGATGCTGCGGTGACGGACCCTTCAAGGGCCTGCGATTGCGCGACGACCGTTGCCGTTGTCCAGGACTCGTCACCGGCACTGACACCAAGTGCACGCGCAGGAAGTTCAACAGAAGACTGAGCGCCAACAAACCCCGACAGCGGGATCGCGACAGTCGTTGCCGTTAGCACAGCAAGAACACCGACACGAGCTACACGACGAGTAACGTGGGATTGTCTTTTGCGAGGCGTAGACGCGTCCAGATCGCTATGTCCATGAATCTGCCGACGTGACGGCAACGGACATTCAATCTTGGCTTCAGACACGCTGAACGTTCCTTTTCATCTGCTGATTTCAGGGAGTTGCCCTCGAAGTGAGTGCCCGAGTTCAACGCTTACTAACCTACATCGTATTGCCTGGCGGTTAAAGAGGTTTGGTTGAAAGTGGGAGTCATAACTCATCGCGGTCGCGAGTGATCACATCGCGTTGCAATGAGTCACGAACCTCGCCGACCAATTCTTCTAGAACATCTTCAAGGAAGAGCACGCCAATTCGTTCTCCTGCTTGGTTTTTCACCAGTGCACAGTGCGTTCCCGAACGTTGCATTGCGCGGAGCGCGTCTTCGACTTCATCGGTTGATGCAACGGTTTCCATCTTGCGGATACGCCAGGCGGGAATCGGTTGAGTGCGATTCGTAGCATCGGCATAGAGTACGTCCTTCAGGTGAATGTACCCAGCGATTTCACCGGATTGAGCAACGATCGGGAAGCGCGAGAAACCTGTTCGAGCGACTTCTTTTTCAACCTCGTCGGGGGTGACATCGGGCTCCAAAGTAACCAGGTCACCCAAAGGAACCATCGCTGACCCAGCGGTTTCAGTCGAGAATTCCAAGGTTCCCGAGAGCAGACCAAAGTCGTCACTCAAAGCTCCTTCAGCGGTCGAGTATTCGACGATGGAGGCCACTTCTTCGGCTGTAAACGTTGCCGCAATTTCAGATTTAGGTTCAATTCCACGAAGTGACAGGAACCAGTTCGCCAATGAATCCATTGCGTGGATAATCGGGCTGACAACGTGTCCAATTGCCACCAGAGGCGGCGCAAGAAGCAGAAGGAGTCGTGCCGGGTTTGCGATCGACACGTTCTTCGGCACCATTTCACCGAACACTACGTGCAGGAACAACACGATAATCAGTGCGACAATAAAACCAACGATGTGCGCCGACGAGGCAGGTAAGCCCAGTGAAACCAGCGGATGCTCCACGAGGTGCGCGATCGCCGGTTCTGCGACGACGCCGAGGGTTGTTGATGCGACCGTGACACCCAGCTGACAGATAGCGAGCATCAATGATACGTGTTCAAGTGCGAACATCGCCTGAGCGCTTCCGCGACGCTTTTCTTCGCAGAGAGGCTCGATCTGCGAACGGCGCGACGATGTCGTCGCAAATTCTCCGGCGACGAAGAAAGCATTCATTGCCAGCAACACAACGGTGATTCCAAGACCCCAACCGGCGCTCATAGCTGAACCTCCGGTTCTTCATCTTCCTGATCAGGCACATAGAGCGCTATCTGCATAATGCGTCGACCCTGCATGTGTTCAACTTCGAGGATCACTGAGTGCACGTCAACGCGGTCGCCAACCATCGGGATGCGTCCAAGTTGGGCCATCACGAGGCCGCCTATCGTGTCGTAGGCGTTGTCTTCAGGAAGGGCGATCCGAGTTCGTTCGAAGAGCTCATCGGGGCGCAGGGTTCCGGGGATCAGCAGAGCGCCGTCGGCACGGGTACGGATTCCGAGGCGACGCCCATCATGCTCGTCGGACACTTCACCAACGATTTCTTCGATGACGTCCTCCAAAGTGACAACACCTGCCACCCCACCGTATTCATCGACGACGATTGCCATTTGCAGGCCTTCGTCACGCAATTGCACCATCAGAGGACCAATGGGGACTGTTTCGGGAACCGATGGAACCTCTGCCATCAGGGATGCAGACACAACGGGGACCTCGTCGCGACGCTCGAAAGGAACTCCGATGGCACGGCGCAACGAAACCAAGCCGATGATGTCATCTAAATCCTCACCGACGATCGGAAAACGTGAGTGCCCGGTTTCTCGTGAGAGGGCGACAACATCAGATGCGACGGCGGTGTCCGGCAGGAAGTGAAGCAGCCCGCGGTCTGTCATGACGTCGGCAGCGGTGAACTCGGACAGGCGGATTGAGTTCGTCAACAACGAGGCGGTCGACGTGTCGATCGTGCCTTCTTCGGCTGAGTGTCGAACCATTGCTTCGAGTTCAGACGCTGACCGAGCAGATGAGATCTCTTCCTGAGGCTCGATGTTCACCAGTTTGAGCACCGCGTTCGCCGACCCGTTCAAAACGAAAATAATCGGCTTCATCAGCGCAGTGAAGAACATATGAAAGGGAACGACAAGACCCGCGGTTTTTAAGGGGTGAGCGAGCGCAAGGTTCTTTGGAACCAGCTCACCAAAGAGCATTGATACGGCGTTAATGAAAACTGCCGCCACAATCGCGGCGATACCCGTGGCAAGCCCAGCCGCTAAACCAGCACTTCCGAGTGCCGTTTCAAGAAGGTCAGCGATTGTTACCTGCGTGGTGTAGCCGAGAAGAATCGTGGTCAGCGTAATACCAACTTGGGCTCCAGAGAGCTGGGTCGACAGTGTTTTCGTTGCCTTCAGGACTTCTCCGGCGGATTTGTCGCCGGCTTGGAATCGCTTTTCAACGACCGCTTGATCGAGCGCGACCAGCGAAAACTCCGCAGACACGAAAATAAATGTGCCGATTATCAGAACGATGCCAAGCACGAGCATCGCAATAGTTGCGATCACTGCGTGACCTTACTGTTGGATGGTAAATCAGAATCCATAACCCGTTCAGTTTACCGATTCGTGCTCTGTGTAGCACAAGAATCCACTCTGTTGCCAGTTTCACCAAAAATTCTTCTTCTTTTCCCCAAAGACGCGTTCAGGCTATATCCAATCTCTATAAAATCGGGCCTAAAGACCCAGACTGTCCGTATGCTTTGCCGTAGGGTTCACGGCTGAACAGAACGGAGATTCTCGTGGCAACTGACAACGGAGCACAGCCGCAGGCAAATAATTGGTACGTCGACACCATGCGTCGCGCGTATCAGGCGGATCCAACTTCGGTTGATCCCTCGTGGCGCGCATTTTTTGCGACCGAGTCCGCTCCTCCTCAGTTGCGTGTTCCTCAGCCAACTGCCGAGGCCGCTCCGGCCGCATCGCACCCCGCCCCCGTTCAGGCCGCGGTTTTCCCGCCGGCGGCCTCGTCGATCCACGATCACCCCACGACACACTTCGCACAGCCGAAAGCACGTATCTTAGCTGAATCTGTGTTCGAGGAACCCGAAGCGGACGCACCGGAAACGAACGTGGAGTCCGTGACGCGTTCTGACCTGCCCCCGGCTCCTCCGGCGCGCATCATGGAAGCAACGTCTCCCTATACTCGTCAGATGCACGGCCACACCGCCGCATCACTCAACACTGATCTTGCCGAGGAAGACGAGCTCCACATCCTCAAGGGCGTGGCACGCGCAACCGCGAAGAACATGGATGAATCCCTCTCTGTTCCCACTGCAACGTCACAGCGTCAGATACCTGCGAAGCTCCTGATTGAAAACCGCGCTCTGATCAACGCTCACTTGGCGCGCACCGTTGGTGGCAAGGTTTCCTTCACCCACCTGATTGGCTACGCCTTGGTCGAGGCTCTGTGCGAAATGCCGGATATGAACGTCCGCTATCAGATGGAAGGCACCAAGGCCGCGATCCACCGTCTAGCCCACGTCGGATTCGGCTTAGCAATTGACGTCACCAACGCCTCCGGCGGGCGTTCTCTGATGGTCCCGGTCGTCCACAAGGCAGACACCATGACCTTCATGGAATTCGTTGACGCATATCAGGATCTGGTCAAGCGTGCGCGCACAGGCGATCTTGGTACCGGTGACTTCCAAGGGGCAACCGTTACTCTGACAAACCCTGGAACAATCGGTACAACAACATCTGTTCCTCGCCTGATGAAGGGGCAGGGCCTCATTATCGGTGTTGGCGCAACCGACTACCCCGCCGAATACCGCGGAGTTTCCCCGCGCAAGCTGGCAGCAATGGGCATCGGCAAAACCATGTTCATGTCGTCGACCTACGACCACCGCATTATTCAAGGTGCGGCCTCCGGCCAGTTCCTCGCGCTCATCGATAAAAAGCTGTCGGGTCTGGATGGATTCTACGAACGCGTTTTCTCTTCACTTCACATCCCCCAGTACCCCTACGCCTGGGAAGCGGACCACGAGTACGACGTCGAGCGTGAGAAGGGGAAGCCCGCGCGCATCGTAGAGCTGATCCACGCATTCCGCTCACGCGGTCACCTTGCCGCAGACACGGACCCGTTGGCATACCGCGTGCGCCGCCACCCCGACCTGGATATCACCCAGTACGGCCTGTCCGTATGGGACCTCGATCGTCCCTTCCCGACCGGCGGATTCGGTGGCCAACAGCAAATGTTGCTACGCGATATCCTGACTCGCCTGTCCGACACGTACACGCGTAGCGTCGGCATCGAATACATGCATATTCAGGATCCCGAGCAACGACAGTGGGTCCAGCACCGCATCGAACTCCCCTACGAAGTTCCCACTCCAGTTGAACAGCGTCGAATTCTGTCAACGCTGATCCGCGCCGAAGCGTTCGAAGAGTTCCTTCAGACCAAGTTCATGGGACAGAAGCGTTTCTCCCTTGAAGGTGGCGAGTCACTGATCCCGCTTCTTGATGAGCTCCTTGCACGATCGGCACGAGAAGGTATCCACGAAGTTGCGATCGGAATGGCGCACCGTGGCCGACTGAATGTTCTGGCGAATATTGCTGGCAAGTCCTACGCGCAGATCTTCTCCGAGTTTGAAGGAAACCAAGATACTTCGTCGGTTCAGGGCTCCGGTGACGTGAAGTATCACCTAGGAACCTGGGGCGTCTACACCTTGGAAGACGGTGTGGCAACGAAGGTGTACATGGGCGCTAACCCATCGCACCTCGAGGCCGCCGACGCCGTCCTCGAAGGCATTGTCCGCGGCAAGCAGGAAGTGCTTGGCGATGAAAGCCTGCCAATTATCCCTGTTCTGGTTCACGGCGACGCCGCGTTCATTGGCCAAGGTGTTGTCCAGGAAACCCTCAACATGAGCCAGCTGACCGGTTACAAGACCGGTGGCACGATCCACGTGATCGTGAACAACCAGATTGGCTTCACAACCGGACCAACGTCTGGCCGTTCGACCCGCTACCCCACCGACCTTGCCAAGGGCCTCCAGGTACCGATCCTCCATGTGAACGGCGACGATCCGGAAGCTGTTGTCCGCATGGCAGCACTCGCCTTCGAGTACCGCAATACGTTCCATAAGGACGTCATCATCGACATGGTCTGCTATCGCCGTCGCGGTCACAACGAAGGCGATGACCCGTCGATGACCCAGCCCGTCATGTACGGATTGATTAATAAGATCCCGTCGACACGCACCGTTTACACGCGGAACCTCGTTGGTCGTCACCAACTGACAGAAGACGAGGCCCTCGCTTCGGCGACCGCGTACGAGAACGAGCTCTCGCGCATCCTGTCCGAAACTCGCGAAAACGGGTGGGCACCGCAAGATGATGCTGAGAAGGAAAGCGCCGGCTGGTTGATGCCCGACTCTCAGTTGCCCGGTTCCGGCATGATGATTGGCTGGCAGTCAGCAACAACGACGGAAGAAATCCGCCGCATCGGTGACGCTCACGTTTCCTTCCCGCCCGGCTTTACCCCGCATCCGAAGATGGCTCAGCTCTGCGAGCGACGCCAAGAAATGGCCTACGGGAAGCGTCCCATTGACTGGGGATTCGGCGAACTCTTGGCTCTTGGCACACTGCTGATGGAGGGAACGCCCGTTCGTTTCTCGGGTGAAGACGCACGTCGCGCGACCTTCGTCCAGCGCCACGCTGTTCTTCACGACAACACGAACGGCCGTGAATTCACACCGCTTCAGTTCCTGACCCCAACGCAGGCGAAGTTCGATATCTTCGACTCTCCCCTGTCGGAGTATGCGGTGCTCGCATACGACTACGGTTATTCGGTGGAACGTCCCGATGCTCTGACCGTCTGGGAAGCACAGTTCGGTGACTTCGCGAACGGCGCGCAGCCCGTCATCGATGAGTTCGTGTGCTCCGCCGAGCAGAAGTGGGGCCAGCGTTCTTCCTTGGTGATGATGCTTCCCCACGGTTTCGAAGGTCAAGGTCCCGACCACTCGTCGGCGCGTATCGAGCGTTACCTGCAGTTGGCTGCCCAGGACAATATGTGGATCGTTCAGCCGTCTACTCCGGCTAACCACTTCCATATGTTGCGTCAGCAAGCCTATCGACGCCCGCGTAAGCCTCTGATTGCCTTCACGCCCAAGCAACTGCTCCGTCTTGCCGCCGCAACTTCTAAGATTGAAGACTTCACATCTGGGACCTTTAGACCAATCATCGGTGAAGTTGATCCGTCGATTGATGCAACGCAGGTCACCAGGGTCTTGATCTGTTCCGGACGCATTTACTATGACCTTGTTAAGGAACGCAAAGCGCGTGACGATCGTTCAACGGCAATCATTCGTCTTGAACAGTTCTACCCGCTTCCCGCCCAGGAGCTTGCTTTAGAGCTTGCCCGCTACCCGCACGCAGAAATTATGTGGGTTCAGGATGAGCCGAAGAACCAAGGTCCCTGGCCGTTCCTGGCACTCAATATGTTCATGGAGTTTGAACGTCCTGTTCGCCTTGTCTCTCGCCCCGAATCGGCAACAACCGCAGCCGGTCGAGGATCGGATCACAAGCGGCAGAACGCCGAACTCATGGCAGCAGCATTTGCTCGCTGACTCGAGGGAGCCCAATGAGACTTTGCGTTATCGGAGACGAACTGGTCACTGGAACTGGTGACCCGCGAGCGCTCGGCTGGATTGGTCGCGTGCTTGCTCGATCAGAGTTTGCAACGGCTCCAACGGTGATGACATTGGGCGTTCCCGGGGAATCCACGAATAGCCTGGCAGCGCGTTGGGAATCGGAAGTCGGGCTCCGCTTGGGTGCCGAAGGACCTCGCGGTTTGATTGTCGGTGTTGGTACCGCTGATATTTCAGCGGGTTTAAGCTCGGCTCGTTCGCGCTTGAATCTGGCGAATATCACCGATCGTGCTGCCTCGCTGGGGATTCCTTGCTTCGTGGTGGGACCTCCACCTCTTGCCGGGAGTGATTCTTCGTCGGTTGCTCAGCTTTCCCGTTCGATGAGTGAAGTATGCCAGCGCCGTGGCCTTCCTTACGTTGATACGTACACTCCCCTTGTTGCGCACGATCAGTGGTTTGAAGACATGGCAGCCTCGAGGGCGCGAACGGATTCAGGGCTGACGCTTCCCGGCCAGTCCGGATACGCCTTGATGGCGTGGCTCGTACTGCATTCAGGGTGGTACGAATGGACGGGTGCGACGCCTCGCGAGTAATGCGAAGGAAACTGATAAAACAAAATGCCCGGAGGCTTTAGCCTCCGGGCATTGCGTTAAAGACGGCTCATGCGTTTGGACGCTTGCCGTGGTTCGCACCGTGCTTCTTACGATCGCGACGCTTGCGGCCCCTCTTCGACATGTTGATCTCCTCAAGTTTTGAATTCAACCCTGACAGTTTCCCATAAAAACAGCGGTTAAGCCAACAGGCTGACCGTCCTAGCGACACACGTCACTGCCCTGACGTTTCGACATATACAGATGTTGTTTCAACCTGAACCGATGAGAGGCGAGCAAGCAGACGGGCTTCGAATCCTTCGGGAAGAGGCTCGTCATCGAAGAAGTGTCGCAACGCGGTTCGCACATGGCGTTCATGGTCTAATTCTTGGGCGCAGTGCTCGCATCCAGAAGCATGCGCGATCAAGGCAAGGCGTTCGCGTTCGCAGGGGCCTTCGACTGTTCCGGTATCAATGAGCGAGCGACGTTCTTCGCATTCTTCACAATCCACCAGGGCGAAGAGCGCTTCTCGGAACGCGTCGCATCCGATGGCTTCACTCATTGTTATCTCCTGTAATTCCATATTCTTTGGCAAGGTCTGCGAGTGTTCGGCGCAGGCTTGCTCGGCCTCTAGAGAGACGCGACATGACGGTTCCAATCGGAATGTCGAGTATGTCGGCAATCTCTTTGTAGCTGAGCGATTCAACATCGGCGAGTACAACAACTGCTCGCTGTTCGTCGCTCAGGCTGTGTAATGCTTCTTGAATTTGTGTTGACGGAATCCGAGCGAGAGCCTCGGTTTCCGCCGATTTCAAAGCAACTGAGTCGTGAGAAGCTGCTTGCATGAGCTGCCAGTCTTCAACGTCTTCGTTAGGCGAGTGTTTGGGTCGACGTTGCGCTTTGCGATATTCGGAGATGAAGGTGTTCGTCAGTATCCGGTAGAGCCAGGCTTTCAGATTGGTGCCTTGGGCGTATTGATGGAACTTCGCATATGCGCGAAGATAGGTCTCTTGTACGAGGTCTTCAGCGTCTGTTCTGTTACCTGTCAGTCGCAGTGCTGCGCGGAAGAGCATTTTTTCGTACGGGATGGCATCGCGGACGAATGTCTGATCTAGTTCCACTTCTACAAAGGGACGAGAAGCGTTGTCGAAAGTAGTCATCGCTCTTAAGGGTAAGCGTTGGAGACCCAAATCGTGTGGTTCATACGTCTGTAAACGCGTGCGGACGAGGTTTGTATTCCATAATCAAGCGCGTTGTGGCTCACGAAAACCGCTTTTCATCGGACAATAGAAGCATGAATCTTCTTCGTGCATGTGCAAGGCCAGCTTTGGCGCTTCCCGCCCTCCTCGATAGCATTTCAGCTCTGCGTGAGCCTGAAGTGCACGTCGAGCGCGCTCACGTTGTCCGTCCGCTGATGGATACGGTGGCGGGCGAGGCCGCTCCCACCGATGAGCAGCTGACTGTTGCGACGCGGGTTTTAGGTGGCGTGATGCTGGGTGCAGCCACATGTTTTGCTCTTGGTAAGGCTCCTCGGACAAGCGCTACGGTTCTTGCGACTATTTCGATTCCGATGGCTCTTGTGAATCATCCGCTGTGGACTGCTCGTAGTCGCGCTGAGCGCCGTGAAATGACCTCTGGAATGGCATCCCGTTTCGCACTTGCTGGAGCATATGCGCTGGCCAGCACGGATCGCGTGGGTGCCCCGTCAGTGTCATGGCGAGTCAATCAGTGGCAGGCACGCCGTGCCCTAGAACGTGAGAAAGCTCTGGCGACAAAGGTTTCCGCTTGACTTCCCGCCTATGGCAGGCGCCCGTAGCATCGGGCACGTTAGATGCAACTATTGAGATCCCCGGGTCGAAGTCGCTGTCGGCTCGTGAGCTTTATCTTGCAGCGACCGCTGATTCTCCTTCTTCACTGACCGGGGTTCTTGATTCGCGGGATACTCGATTGTTTATAGACGCCCTTCGACTGTTGGGCGCTGACATTGAGTTTTCCGGCACCTCGGCGCACGTTGTCCCTCTTGATCCTCAAGCGCCAGAGCACACCGATGAGATCTCCATCGATTGTGGGCTTTCTGGCACGGTGATGCGTTTTATTCCGCCCTTGGCTGCGCTCAACAGTCGGATCACTCATTTCGATGGTGATGAGGGCGCTCGTCTACGCCCCCTCAAGCCACTCCTGGACGCTCTTGCGCAGTGTGGTGCCACGATCACCTACCACGGCGAAGAAGGATTCCTGCCTTTCACTATTCAAGGACCACTCCGCCTTCCGGCGGGAGCAACAATCACGGTCGATGCTTGCGCATCATCACAATTCGTGTCATCCCTGCTGTTGGTTGCGCCTATGCTCAGCCATCCTGTAACGATCAGTGCACTCGGTAAAGTCGTTTCGCTCCCCCACATTGAAATGACGTGTCAGACCATGCGTGCGCGCGGATGCGATGTTGAGGAAATAGACGAAGGCGCCCCCGCGTTCCATTCCTGGCATGTCATCAACGAACGGCCGCACGGCCTCGTCAATTCGATCGAACCCGACCTGTCGAATGCTGGCCCTTTCCTCGCAGCCGCACTGGTGTGTGGCGGAAAGGTGACGATCCCGCATTGGCCCGCCGAAACGACGCAGGCCGGTGACGCATGGCGCGACATTCTTCCACGGCTGGGAGCCGACGTTACTCTACACGATGGCGCACTGACTGTGAGCGCGAAGGCCGGCCATATTCGCGGAATCGACGTGGATCTGGCAGACGTCGGGGAACTCACGCCGACGATTGCTGCGCTCACCGTTTTCGCTGATTCACCTTCGTTTCTACGAGGTATCGGTCATCTGCGAGGTCACGAAACTGACCGTCTAGCCGCTTTGGCAACAGAACTGCGGGCATGTGGTTGCCAGGTCGATGAGGGGACAGATTATCTGGCGATCACTCCCCCCACCACTCCAACGCCCGCGCTCCACCACGCCTATGCCGACCACCGAATGGCCACCTTCGCGGCAATCCTAGGATTGGGAATTCCGGGCACAACGCTGGACGATATTGCGTGCACATCAAAGACATTGCCCGATTTCCCTTTCATGTGGGCATCGCTTGTCACTTCAAGCAAGGAGGCTTCCATTGAGGCGTGACACTGGAACCGACGATCCGCGCGTCAAAGTTCGCGCAGGAAAGTCAAAGCGTCCACGAACAAAAATTCGCCCAGATTGGTCTACTTCACCGCTCGGGCACGTCATTGCTATTGATCGTGGGCGATACCGCGTCAGGATGGAGGACGCGACAACTCTGAATGCTGTTCGCGCCAAAGAGCTGAAGCGCGGGTCGGTGATCATGGGTGACCGCGTGCGCGTAACCGGGGACGTTTCGGGACGCGTCGATACGCTGGCTCGAATTGTCGCCGTCGAAGAACGTACTTCCATCCTTCGTCGATCATTGGAAGATGCACCCGACCAACGCGGAGAAAAGGCGATTGTCGCGAACGCGGACACTATGTGTATCGTCGTCGCGCTGGCCGATCCGCCACCTCGAACCGGCATGATTGACCGATGTTTGGTGGCCGCATATGAAGCCGGAATGACCCCCATCCTCTGCCTCACGAAGTCCGATCTTGGCGTCCCAAGCGAGCTTCTTGCGACCTATACTCCATTTGGCTTCCGCATTATTGTTACGCAGGCGCTTGAGGGTGGTAAGGCCACTCCCACTGAGGGACTCGGGGCATTAAAGGGCGAGCTTGCGGGTCATTTCTCCGTGCTTGTCGGGCATTCGGGTGTCGGAAAGTCAACGCTGATCAATGCGCTGGTTCCTGATGCTCACCGCAGTGTCGGGCACGTCAATGAAGTGACGGGACGGGGACGCCATACGTCCACTTCCTCCGAAGCATTCGAACTGCCCGAGGGCGGATGGATTATGGACACGCCCGGCGTCCGTTCTTTCGGCCTGGGGCACGTAGACGAAGAAGACGTTCTGGGAGTATTCCCGGAAGTTGCAGAAGCAACCTCGTGGTGCCTCCCCCTCTGTTCCCATGCGGAGGGCGAACCGAGTTGCGCAATCGACGCTTGGGTGCGTGGCGAGGCCCCGTTTGAGGCTGTCTGTCATGAAGACTCTGCGCGTCGCAACGCTATGGCACTGTCAGCGCGTCGCCTGCTTGATGCCGTTAACGTGGCAAAGCAAGCGTCACGCGATGCGCGCTAGAGTGAAGACATGCCTGACTCTCGTTACGCTGATGATCTGAAAATAGCATTAGATCTTGCTGATCACGCTGATGAAATCACAATGGCGCGCTTTCAAGCATCTGATCTTGTTGTTGAGTCAAAGCCTGATCTCACGCCCGTGTCAGACGCGGATCGTGGTGTCGAAGACATGATCCGCACTGCGTTAGCGACTCGCCGCCCAGATGATGCGATCTACGGAGAAGAACGCGGTTCGTCTGGGGCGGGGACGCGACGTTGGATCATTGACCCGATCGATGGCACGAAGAACTTTGTGCGCAATGTCCCCGTGTGGGCGACATTGATTGCACTGGTTGATGGTTCCGATGTTGTTGTCGGTGTTGTGTCGGCGCCTGCGTTGGGACGACGCTGGTGGGCATCCCAAGGTGGCGGAGCATGGGAACAGTTTGGCTCGAATGCCCCTCATACTCTGCACGTTTCCACAATCAATGCCCTGTCGGAGGCGTCGCTATCGTATTCGTCGCTGACGGGTTGGCAGCAAGTTGGGCGGATCGACGAGTTCATTGATTTGCAGGCTCGCGTTTGGCGCACGCGCGCCTACGGTGATTTCTTCAGCTACATGTTGGTCGCCACCGGCGCTGTTGACGTCGCTTGTGAACCTGAGCTTGAGCTTTATGACATGGCCGCGCTGGTGCCAATTGTGACTGAAGCAGGTGGGCGCTTTACGTCTTTGTCCGGAGTAGCAGGCCCCTGGGGAGCGAATGCACTCGCATCAAACGGCTTGCTTCACGACCAGATTCTTGATCATTTCCACTGGCCAAAGGACTAATCCGTCGAGAGTGCAATTCGGTTTGTACACGGTATGCCTCACACTAGAAGCATGCAGATTCTTCACACATCGGATTGGCACGTTGGGCGCACGCTTCACGGCGAGTCCCTATCTGACTCCATTGATGCCTTCTTTAGCTGGTTAAAGGAACTGGTTATCCAGCGCAAAGTCGATGTTGTTCTGATTAGTGGCGATGTTTTTGACCGTAGCGTTCCACCGGTTCATGCAGTACGCCAGTTGTCCCGCTACTTGACCGATTTGGCTGGTCATACGCGCATTATTCTGACGTCCGGGAATCACGATGGCCCCATTCGTTTGGGAATGTTCTCTGCTCTTCTCAGTGATTCACTTGTCATAGAGACTGAACCGGAACGAATCGGCACTGCGATTGAGTGCGGCACTTTCGACGACGGTGCGTTGATCTATCCCGTGCCTTATCTTGAACCTGACCTTGTTCGTCAGATCCTGTCCGATCAAGAGATCGATGAAGAAACCTCACTGCCTGTTCCCCTGGCGCGCTCACACGAAGCCGTAATGGGGGCAGCGTTGCGTCGAATCCATAACGACCTGCGTAAACGCCGCGCTCAGGGTGATGTGCGTCCGGCGATTGCGATGCCTCATGCGTTTATCACCGGCGGTAGCGCATCGGATTCAGAGCGCAATATCGAAGTCGGTGGCGTTGCCCATGTGCCGGCGGGAATCTTTGACACGCTTGGCGGGAAAAACGCGCCGGTGGCACACCTTGCATACGTCGCAGCTGGGCACCTGCACCGTCCTCAACAGATTTCAGGAACCGTTGTTCCCGTGTTCTATTCGGGTTCACCAGTCGCATATTCTTTCTCGGAATATCGGGTAACCAAGCGCGTGTACTTGCTGGACACCGATGCAGTGGACGAAGCGGGATACCTTCACCCGCAACCGATTGCTATTCCTGTTCATCGTTCGATTGCTGTTCTACGCGGAACGATGGACCAGCTGATCACTGACCCTGACCCGAATGATCAAGCATCCTATTGCTCCATCACGGTGACCGATGATCTTCGACCCGATCGTATGATCCCACGGTTGAAAACGATCTATCCGTACGCGTTGATCATCCAGCACGAGTCATCGCTTACTCCGCCGTCTCACACGGGAGTATCTGCGGTTTCGTCTCGTAGCGATACTGAAATCTCTCTCGAGTTTTTTGAGCTCTTAGGCGGAGCAAAACTCACCGACACCGAGAGAGGCATCATTCAAGACACGTGGGAACAAGTAAGGAAGCAGGCCTGATATGAAGCTGATTCGTATCGAGTTCGCAGGAATCGGCCCTTTCTCTGGAAAGGAAACGATCGATTTCACCCGATTCGACGACTCCGGTTTGTTCCTGCTTGAAGGACCCACCGGGGCTGGAAAATCAACAATTCTTGATGCGATTACATTTGCATTGTACGGAATTGTTGCGCGCGGAAGCGACTCAACGAAGGATCGCTTGCGTTCTGACCATGTTCCGGCCAAAGCGAAGTCCTATGTCGAACTAGTCTTTGAAGTCTCCGAAGGTTTCTTCAAGGTCTACCGAGAACCCACATATATCCCCGAGGGCAATAAGACTGCGCGTAACGGGCAGTTGACGTTGATTCAGGTACACCCCGTCGAATCAGCCGATGGTCATTTTACCTACGTTGATGGGGATCCCATCGGCCGTAACGCCGCCGAGATGAATCAGTGGATCACGCAAGCGGTTGGTCTGACAAAAGACCAGTTCGTTCAAACCGTCGTTCTTCCTCAAGGAAAGTTCGCTGATTTCTTGATGGCAAAGTCAGAGCAACGTGAAGCGCTTCTGAAAGATATTTTCAACACTCATCTTTTTACGACCTTCCAAAAGAAGCTTGCTGAAGTATCAAAACAACATTCAGATGACGTAGTAGAGGCAGAACGCGAGGTCACCCGTCGTTTCAGCGATCTAGAGAGCCTGTACGGACACCTTCAGGACTTCATTCGCCCCGCAGATGCTGATTCTTCCCACGATTCTCCTTTCTTAGCTTCACAGGATTCCCCCTCATCATTTGCGGATGTCGATCCTCTTGACCCCGATTCACAGCAGGCATCGACGCTGGCGATCACTCTCGCCCAGAGTGCTCATCGCGTATGCGATGAAGAAGAAGCCAAGCTCCCCGGGTTGATCGATATAGCCGAAGCATGTCACCGCGAGCTCGAAGCTACCCGCGCCTTGAACTCCTTGGTTGAAGAACGCATGGAACTCCAATCTCACTTGGAGATGCTGATGGAGCACGCTTTGATCATTGATCAGTACAAGAAGCGTCATTCCGATGCTCTTATTGCTTCCTCGCTCTCTGGGCCGGTTCGTCAATTCACCGACGCTCGCGACTATATGTCAGTCAAAAATACCGAGCTTCTCACTGCGCATCGTCAGCTTCGCTCACGGTTCACGACCCTTTCGCATATTGAGGAAGATTCTCTTTCCTCTCACATGGTTGACGAGCTTTTAGAAGAACTCAGCACCATTGTGGAAGCTCTCAGTGCCAAGAAAGCAACTCTTGAGAACCTCACGTCACTCGAGCAAGAACTCAGTAATGAACGCGAAGAACAAGAGGCATTAACAGCCTCACTTGCTGTACTCACCCAGAAACGCACCCAGCTTGAAGACCAGCTTTCCCAGCTTCCCAAAATGCGTGAAAGCGCCCTTCAGGGACGCGAAAACATGTTGAAAGACTTGGAGCTCTTCGCAACAGGCGAACGCGACATGGCGCTCTTACAACCGCGTTACCAGGCTGCATGTGAAGTCGCTGAGCATATCGAAATCCTCAAGATCAGGGCTAAGAACATTCAAAGTGCTCGTCGCCGGGCGCAAGAAGCTAACATCGCTTCCCTCCAAGCACATATGCGGTGGATGGATCACGCCAGTGGCAGTCTTGCCACCCAGCTTGAAGACGGCAAGCCCTGCCCTGTTTGTGGTTCGGTGGAGCATCCAGCTCCGGCACGTATCGACCAGACGGACGCTGTCACCCTCGAAGACCTTGATGCTGTCGATCAGGCGCGTTCGAAAGCAGAGCAGGAATTGAACGAAGCACATATGCTTCACGCTCAGACCAACCAAGCCATAGCGAGCGGAAACACAATTGCACGTGCGGATAAAGCTTCGTTGGAACTCGAAATCAAGAATGCTCAAGAAAGAATCGACAAGCATTCAGCGTTGTCTCAAACGATCAAGGAACTTGATCAGGCTCTGGCCGAACTTGAGCAGAACATTAGCCGTGTGAAAGACGAGCTCGCTGAAACCAAGGTTGAAATTGGCAAGGCGCAGTCACAACACTCTTCGCTTGCCCAATCAATCGATACGAAGCAGGCTCGGTGTGAAGAAGGCCGTGGAACCTTTGAATCAATCGAAGCGCATCTGGCGAATGTCAGCGATTCTTTGACTGAAGCTCGCACGCATCACAAGCACCTCCAAGAGTGGAATCAAAGCTATGCGCGCCTTGAAACTACAACGAATGCGCTGACGCAGGCTCTCACTGATTCGCCGTGCGCTTCCATCGAGGAAGCCCTCGCTTTCGTTGATTCACATTTCATCGCTGGCGAAGAGCTCCGTGCATTAAAGGACCAGATTGACTCCCATCAGAGTGATCTTCAGATAACGCGAAACCAACTCCTGGACAAACGTCTTGCCAATGTTGCTGATCGAAGTGTGCAGTCTACGGCGGCCTTGGAAGAAGCGGATACCAATGCGACGGCTGCGCGCGATGCCATGCAACACCGCTGTGGTCAGCTCAGTGCTCTTGTGGGACAGATTGACGATGCTCACACGCACTTTAAGACCGCCGTGGCAGAGCTCGACCATGTCCGAGCAGAAGTTGCTCCGTACCAGCGTCTTGTGAATATCGTCAACGGTGGATCTCTCAATCTCAGTTCGACTCCCCTATCATCATGGGTGCTAGTGTCGCGTCTCAATGAGGTTTTGGATGCGACGAATCCTCGTCTCAGCGCATTCTCCGGTGGTCGCTACCAACTGATCTGCAGACCAGAAGATGGCACTCGTTCAAAGAAGTCTGGGTTGGGGTTGGCAATTCACGATCTGGAAACAGACCGCATTCGCAAGACCCAAACGTTGTCCGGTGGCGAAACGTTCTATACCTCTCTCGCACTGGCGTTGGGATTGGTTGACATTGTCACTGCTGAATCGGGGGGCACGGAAATCAAATCGATGTTCATCGATGAAGGATTCGGCTCATTGGACTCCGATACGCGTGATGTCGTCATGCACCACCTGCATGCGTTGCGCCAGAGTGGTCGAACCGTTGGTGTCATCAGCCACGTCGAAGAGATGTCAAAGCAGATCAGCGATCAGATCCATGTTCGCCCCAAAGCAAACGGGGGTTCAAGCTTGTCGATCGACTTCTGATTCCAGGCGACACATTATCCCCTTCCGTTTCAATAGACGGTTTGTCAGGGAGGAAGGGAAAGGCCTTGCTTCATCGTGTGTGGGGCTAGCGTTGATCACGCTAGCCCCACACACGATGCATCAGGGATCAGTAAATACAGATTCCTACTTCAGAATCTCGCGCAGCGCATCTCGTTCCGACACATCAAACCACTGCAGAGGAAACTCCCAGAGATCACTAATCGCGTGGTCTGCCTGGTCTTGATTATCGGCTTCTATCACGCGCCGAACCTGCTCCGATGTTTCACCATCATCGGCAAGAATCGCAACGACATCGTTCCAATCACACCGAACATTGTTGACTTCAAGCACTCCGGTTCCAGAAGGCACTGCGTCCGTTTGAATGTCAGTTGCAAGCACAATACGCGCATATGCATGCGTTGGGGCATCGCGCAGAAGAATCAGCGAAGCCAACGCAGCCTCGACCTGCGCATCATCTTCAAGCACTTCAACGTCCTCACGCCCCATGTCTGGGGAAGGAACGGCTACGAAGGCCTGTCGCAAAGAAATCTGTTCTTCGCCAAGATCAGACGATAGAGCGGGGAAATATACGCGCATAGCTTCAGTGTTCCACACTTACCCTTGTGTCTTGCTTGTCATTGAGCGCGTTGAAGCAAATAGCTTCCTCTCTTCGCAACACATGCGAGCACTATAACCCTGATGAGGCGATGATGCGCCGCTTCAAACTCATCATTTTTCTTTGAAAAAACACCATTTTTTAGCTCTTCTAGGGCTTTTGTCGTTACGAAGAACAGTTGAAAAGCATTCAGGGGTAAAAAGTTATCCACAGGACTTGAAATCTATTGACAGCATCCACCCACAGACCGCACACTCATAACTCATAAACAACCTTTACACAAAAACCTATATCGGCGCGTCGCAATATCGCACCTCATTCGATGGCACTTTTTAACGCGCGCACCACATCCCCAGCGCAAGGAAGGGAGTAGCAAATACAGCGGTACACAATCAGCCCTTCATGTCTACATGACGGACGATGAACACAGTCAAACACACCGAGAATCTCAAGATAAGAGGAGCTATACCAATGGCAACGATGCCAGCCTCCTTCCCGTACATGCCCGAACGTCGCATGTTTCGCTGGGACCTCACAATCGACGTTCCTCCGAAGCAACAAGCTGACACTCGGACATGGCTCGAATCGCGGGCTACTCCCTACGGGCACTATCCAGACACACTTCCTGACGTGGGACCGTGGGCTGCAGGTTTTGCCCGCGCAGCCATCGAGGCAGTCCTTGATCTCAGGGACAAACGTCAGCTGGAGCGCTGGATGCTTCCGCAACTTTTCAACGCTTTCAAACACCTGAGTTTCCGGGAAGAAGGCGACGAAGAAACCCGAACAGGGTGTATCCCCGTCACGTGGCGAGCAAGCGAGCCCAGCCCCGGAAAAGTTGAAGCGTCCGTCGTTATTCGCGGTGCTGCACGATGCTATGCGGTGGCACTGCGCCTACAAGAGTTCAAAGGTCGCTGGATGACGACCGCTCTTGAAATCGCTTAGAAGTTCACAGCGATTGAAGTAAACGAACTTCTCCCCAGAAAACATCAATGACGATGTTCTTCTGGGGAGCAGTTTTCGTTTTTTATCGTCGCCTTCTTAGATAATCACCAAGGCGAGAGCCAGCGCTTATTTTCGATGACGCGCTTTCTTTGCCGACGCGCGACGCTGAGCACGATTCGACGACGCGCCAGACGAGGTTGCCCTGCCCTGCGTTGCCGTCCCATCGGACGATGAGTAGCTGAGCTTCGCCAGGTTGAGGCGCTGAGCTTCGCCGATGACAACCTGCGCCTTAGCAGCGGCAACGGGGCTGGCCGGAGCAGGCGCATCAGCAGACTCGGCCTGGGCGGCCGGTTCTTCTGCCGATTCCTTCGCAGATTCATCATCTTTAAAGAGGCCTTGTTCCTTTGCCTGTTCAAAAGCACGCTCGAACTGGTGGGAAACAGAGAAGACCTGCTGGACCGATTCTTCCTTGATGCGCTCCATCATGGATTGGAACATCTGAGCGCCCTCGTCTTTGTATTCGACGAGCGGGTCGCGCTGACCCATGGCACGCAGGCCAATACCTTCCTTGAGGTAGTCCATTTCGTAGAGGTGCTCACGCCAGAGACGGTCAACGGTCGCGACAACAACACGACGTTCAAGGTCACGCATCGGTTCTTCACCAAGCTGACCGCGAGCAAGCGGATTGGCCTTCAGAGCTTCTTCCGCATCCTCGTAGACAGCGGTAATGTCACCGTAGATTTCTTCGACCAAGTCTTCACGAACCAGCGAACCTGCCCCACCGTGTTCTTCTTCGACTTCCTGATAGGTCACTGACGGTGGGTAGTAGCCACGCAACGTATCCCAGAGAACGTCAAGGTCCCATTCGGCGGGGCTGATACCACCGGTCTTTTCATCGATAATTCCAGTGACCAGTGAACGCATGAAGTTCTTCATCTGGGGCTCGAGGTCTTCGCCTTCGAGGACACGACGGCGCTCATCGTAGATCAGTTCACGCTGATTGGTCATCACGTCGTCGTACTTCAGAACGTTCTTTCGAATTTCGAAGTTGCGCGCTTCAACCTGGTGCTGCGCCGATGCGATCGAACGTGAAACAAGCTTGTTTTCCAGCGGCAGGTCTTCGGGGTATGCGCCCGAGGCCATGATGCGTTGCGCCATACCCGAGTTGAACAGGCGCATCAGGTCGTCTTCCATGGACAGGTAGAAGCGCGATTCGCCGGGGTCACCCTGACGTCCGGAACGACCGCGCAGCTGATTGTCGATGCGACGTGATTCGTGGCGTTCTGAACCCAAAACGTACAGGCCACCAAGCTCACGGACCTCTTCGCGTTCTGCCTGGACGGCCGCATCTGCTTCTTCAAGGGCGATCGGCCACGCCGCACGGTATTCGTCAGCATTTTCCTTCGGGTCAAGTCCCTTGGCCGCGAGGTTTGCCTGAGCGATGAACTCGGAGTTACCACCGAGCATAATGTCGGTGCCTCGACCAGCCATGTTGGTTGCCACCGTGACTGCACCCTTGCGACCGGCCATTGCGACAACGGCAGCTTCGCGCGCGTGCTGCTTTGCGTTCAGGACCTGGTGCGGAATGTGTCGTTGCTTGAGCAACTGGGACAGCAGTTCGGACTTTTCAACCGAAGCGGTACCCACCAAGACCGGCTGCCCCTTTTCGTGGCGCTCAGCGATATCTTCAATGATTGCCTTGAGCTTGCCGGCTTCAGATGGGAAAACGAAGTCCGGCTGATCCTTGCGGATCATCGGCTTGTTTGTCGGGATCGGGATAACGCCGATCTTATAGGTGGAGGCGAATTCCGCTGCTTCGGTTTCTGCCGTACCGGTCATACCAGCGCGGGAGCCCTCCGGGTAGAGGCGGAAGTAGTTCTGCAAGGTGATCGTTGCCAGGGTCTGGTTTTCAGCCTGGATTTCGACGCCTTCCTTGGCCTCGATTGCCTGGTGCATACCGTCGTTGTAGCGACGCCCCGGAAGGACACGGCCGGTGTGCTCGTCGACGATCAGAACTTCACCGTCGGTGACAATGTAGTCCTTGTCTTTGTGGAAGAGTTCCTTGGCGCGGATCGAGTTGTTCAGGAAGCCGATCAGTGGAGTATTTGCTGCCTCGTACAGGTTTTCGACGCCGAGCTGGTCTTCGACGTGGTCAATACCTGCTTCGAGAACACCGATGGTCTTCTTCTTTTCATCAACTTCGTAGTCGACGTCGCGCTCAAGCATGCGTGCAATGCGAGCGAATTCCATGTACCAGTGGTTGACGTCGCCCGAGGCCGGACCCGAAATGATGAGTGGCGTACGGGCCTCATCAATGAGGATCGAGTCAACTTCGTCGACGATGACGTAGTTGTGGCCACGTTGAACCATGTCATCGAGGGTGGATGCCATGTTGTCGCGCAGGTAATCGAAGCCAAACTCGTTGTTGGTTCCGTAGGTGATGTCAGCTTCGTACTGCTTACGGCGTTCTGCAGGCTTCTGTCCGACCAGTACACAGCCGGTAGTCAGGCCGAGGAAGTTGTAGACTCGAGCCATGATGTCCGACTGGTATTTTGCCAGGTAGTCGTTGACCGTAACGACGTGGACGCCCTTGCCTGTTAGTGCACGCAAGTATGCGGGCATCGTGGCGACGAGGGTCTTGCCTTCACCGGTCTTCATTTCGGCAATGTTGCCCTTGTGCAGTGCGATGCCCCCCATGACCTGGACGTGGAAGGGACGCATACGCAGGATGCGCCAGGATGCTTCGCGGACTGTTGCGAAAGCTTCAACGAGGAGGTCGTCGAGGGTTTCGCCCTCTTCAAGACGAGCCTTGAATTCGGCGGTTTTTGCCTGGAGTTCTTCGTCCGTGAGCGCTTCGAAGTCTTCTTGCAACGCATCAACCTGGGTGGCAAGCTGATCAAACTTCTTGAGTGTACGGCCTTCGCCGGCTCGCAGAATCTTGTCAATGAGGGACACAGATACTCCTGACGTTCATTTCGGACCGTCGTCCGATTGTGCGTGCGCACCGAACCAGTCTACGTAAAGATAGGCGCACACTCGAATTATGAGCGTCGAAAGTTAGTATTTTCCGCTCACATTTACCTCAGTGCGCTCCACGCTCGCCCAGGGTACGAGGCCGGGATCACCATCTAGTCGCGATCCTGTCAGTGCCCGGTGGCAGATAAACAAAAACACCCACGCCACAAAGCATGAGTGCAAATGGTACCCCCAGCCGGATTTGAACCGGCGTTAACGCCGTGAGAGGGCGTCGTCCTAGGCCGCTAGACGATGGGGGCCTATCGGAAAACATACGTTCCGATGGCTGGGGTACCAGGACTCGAACCTAGAATGGCTGAACCAGAATCAGCTGTGTTGCCAATTACACCATACCCCATTGGCAATCGCAGTCACCGCTGAGGTTTCTTGCGACGAAAAGAAAGATTAGTCGAGTGTGGCACTAATGCCAAATCGAGCGGGCATGTTTCGACTCACATTCTCCTGCCCCTCCCCGTTCATCAGGGAGATGGCGCATCGAAACAACGTCTTTCACGTTCAGCGATCCGCGATGAACCTCGCACATTCACGATGAAAACAAAGCGGAGAATCAGAGCGGAAGATGCCGAAAGCCACACTTGGCCTCCCCCAAACGCTTTCGTGCCAGCCGGTAGCAACCGATTGGCACGAAAGCGTTGAGGAAATCAGGCGAGCGTCGCGATGAAGCGATCAAGGCGAGCAAGGGTTTCTTCCTTGCCCAGGATTGCCATCGAGTCAACAACGGGCAGCGACACGTTCGAGCCGGTCATCGCCACGAAGAGCGGGCCGAATGCGAAGCGTGGCTTCACACCCATCTCTTCGACCAGCTTGGCATCGAGCGCGGGCTTGATTGCCTGAGCACTGAAGTCATCGAGTCCTGCAAGAACCTCACGTGCGGCGGCGAGCACGCCCGGAGCGGAATCTTTGAGCTTGGAAACAGCCTTTTCGTTGTACTCGAGGGCGCTTGCGCCGACGAACAGGAAGCGCATCAGTGGACCAGCCTCGCCGAGCGTCTGAATGCGGGTCTGCGCCAGCGGAGCAGCAGCGTCGAGGGTTGCCTTCTCGGTATCGGTGAGCTCGGAGTAGATTACGGCGCTCATGTAGCCTTCGCGTGCCAGGAACGGCACTAGGCGACGGGTGAAATCACAGGTGTCGAGGCGACGAATGTGCTCGGCGTTGGTGGCGACGGCCTTCTTCTGATCGAAGCGCGCCGGGTTCGGATTCACCTGAGCAATATCGAACGCTTCAACCATTTCGTCCATCGTGAAGATGTCACGGTCGGGTGCGATCGACCAGCCGAGGAGGGCGAGGTAGTTGTTCAGGCCCTCGGGAATCATGCCGGCTTCCTTGTGGAGTAGCAGGTTCGATTCGGGGTCGCGCTTGGAGAGCTTCTTGTTGCCCTCACCCATGACGTAAGGCAGGTGACCGAAGCGAGGCATGAACTTGGCGATGCCGAGTTCTTCGAGTGCGCGATAGAGAACAATCTGGCGCGGGGTGGAGGACAGCAGGTCTTCGCCACGCAGAACGTGCGTGATCTCCATCAGTGCATCGTCGACCGGGTTCACCAGCGTGTAGAGCGGGTGGCCATTGGCACGAACGATGACGTAGTCCGGAACCGAGCCTGCTTTGAAGGTGATTTCACCGCGGATAAGGTCGTTGAACGTGATGTCTTCGTCGGGCATGCGCATGCGCAGAACCGGCTTGCGGCCTTCAGCCTTGAATGCAGCGACCTGTTCTTCGGTGAGGTCACGGTCGAAGCCGTCGTAGCCAAGCTTCGGGTCTTCACCCTTTGCGCGGTGGCGTTCTTCGATTTCTTCGGGGGTGGAGTAGGACTCGTAGGCGAAACCATTTTCGAGGAGCTTTGCTGCGACATCAGCGTAGATGTCCATGCGCTCGGACTGGCGGTACGGGCCGTGAGGGCCACCCTTGTTGACGCCTTCGTCCCAGTCAAGGCCAAGCCATGCCAGGGAGTCGAGGATCTGGTCGAACGATTCCTGGGAATCGCGAGCAGCGTCGGTGTCTTCGATACGGAAGACGAAGGTACCGCCGGTGTGGCGCGCGTATGCCCAGTTGAACAGGCAGGTTCGGACCATTCCCACGTGGGGTGTACCGGTCGGTGAGGGGCAGAATCGAACGCGCACGTCGGCGCCGGAAGCAGTCGTTTCACTCATGATGCTTTTATCTTACTCGCCCCGGCGGGCAGTATTTTTCGTCGGGGCTAGGCTTGTTCCCAATACGTCATTTTCTCGGCAGGCATCAGAGGGTATCGATGCCTGCTTCGGCGACCCGATAAAGGAGCAATCGTGCCAATTCGTACCTTTACTGATGCTGAGCTTCATCGCGTGGGCTCGTTGAAATGGACGGGGATGACCCGCAAGGATGGCTCCCCCACGATCGGCGCGTGGGTTGCCGAGATGGATTTCGGTACTGCTCCCAGCGTCGCGAAGGCGATGACGGATTGCATCAATGATGGACTATTGGGCTACCAGCCGTCGTGGTTGGCACCGAAGCTTGCTGAAGCAACCGCCTCTTTCCAAAAGCGTCGTTTCGGCTGGGATCTGCGCCCAGACCAGGTTCGTCTCGTGACGTCCGTTCTCCCCGCATTGGAACTGACGATGACCAAGTTGATGCGCCCGGGTACGCCGGTGATCGTTCCGACGCCGGCTTATATGCCTTTCCTTTCAATGCCCACCGAGGCTGGCCACCCCGTTATCGAGGTTCCCTCCCTTCACGGCGATACTGCCGGTGGCAAGGGTTGGGCGCTCGATCTGGAGGGCATCAAAACAGGTCTTGAGGCTGGCGCGGGCCTCGTGATTCTCTGCAACCCGTGGAATCCGACCGGCCGTGTTTTTGACGAAGCTGAACTTCGTGCGCTCGGCGAGCTGGTCAGCCAGTATGACGCTCTCGTGTTCAGCGACGAGATCCATTCTCCCCTGGTCCTCGACGAGGTTCCTTTCCTCTCCTACGCTCGTCTTGATCCGCGTTTTGCCGCGCACACGGTGACGGCGACCGCCGCGTCGAAGGGGTGGAATATCGCGGGGCTTCCGTCCGCTCAAGTGATTCTTCCCGACGAGGCGCTTCGTGAGCGCTGGGATGAGCAGGGTCAAAAACTGCATGTCCACGCTTCGACGATCGGTACTGTTGGCACGATCGAAGCCTACGAGAATGGTGTCGAGTGGCTCGACGAAGTCCGCGACTATATTCGCTTGAACGTCGATGCACTCGAGGCTGCGATCGCACACTCCCCCATTGATTTCGTTCGCCCGCAGGGCACGTACTTGTCGTGGTTGGGATTCGCGGGCTTAGGCCTGAATCCTTCACCTGCGATCGCTCTGCGCGAGCAAGCCGGAATCGCAGTCAATGACGGTAAGACTCTGGGCGCCGACTACGCCGATTGGGCGCGCTTCAACCTGGCATGCTCGCACGAAACAATTGCGGAGATGATCGACCGCGTTCTCGCTTTGGTCGCGGGTGCACGTCTGGGCTGATTTTTTAACCGGCTGGCTTTCTGGCGATTGACAGGGCCAAGCACCTAAAAACAGACCTGTGGGGAGCAGTTCAATGAACTGCTCCCCACAGGTTTAACAGGTAAAAGGGGCGATACTATTCGGGGTCTCGAACCGTGTTGCGAAGGGTGCCGATGCCTTCGATGGTGACCTCAACGGTTTGACCGGGTTTCATTTCGCTGACCCCCTTGGGGGTTCCGGTGATGATGACATCGCCGGGCAATAGCGTGAAGATCGACGACACGTAGGAGAGAAGTTCCGCAACATTGTGGATCATGTTGGCGGTCGTATCGTCTTGGCGAACTTCGCCATCGACCGTGGTCGTGATCCGCAGGTTGTTGATATCCAAGTTCGGGTCAACGGTGATCCAGGGCCCCAGCGGGCAGGACGTGTCGAAGCCCTTTGCGCGAGTCCACTGCGAGTCGGCTCGCTGAATATCACGAGCGGTCACATCGTTTGCAATGGTGTATCCAAGGATGACCTTGTCGACGTCCTCAACCGGAACATCCTTTGCCAGGGACTTAATAATGACTGCGAGCTCGCCTTCATGATGCAGTTCATCGCACCAGGACGGGCGAACGATCGGATCATCGGGGCCGATGACAGAGGTGTTCGGCTTCAAGAAGACGACCGGCATATCCGGGGCTTCGCCTCCCATTTCGCGCGCATGATCGGCGTAGTTCTTACCGATCGCAACGACCTTGGAACGCGGAATGACCGGAGAAAGCAAGCGGACTTCATCAAGCTCAACGATTCGCCCATCGGGCTCAACCGGATTGAACAGCGGGTCGCCCTTCAGGACAACGATTCGGGTTGAGCCATCTTCAAGGGCTCCATAACGTGGTGAGTCACCGTCAGAAAAACGCACGATCTTCATAGTCAAAGCCTAAACCGCGAGCGCCTTTTTGTCGGAACAGGGCACACACGCTGGCAATGTTCAGGGCACCGTGCGGCCAGCAGGATATGCCGCCGCGGAGGCAGGTTGTCCCCGAGGGCAAGTTTTGCGTGGCGCGTTGGACCCGCCGACGTAGTCGGTGGAATCCACACAACACGCAATTGTCTGAACTTGAGGGGATTGCCTACAAAGCGGTGGCGATCTCGTCGATCTGAAGGTGAACAGTGTGGTAAAACGCCGGTGCCTCGGGCATGAGCCCGGAGCACCGGCGTTGAGCCAGGATGGCTTTCTGATGGGCTTCGTCAATACGAAGCCGTTTCAGCAAGCAACTTCGAAGGCGGATGGGAAGTCCAATCGCGTGGCATCAGGAGACTTTTTCCTCGGCCCAAGTGTCGGTCGGCAGGTCGCCGGGAAGTAGCGGATTGTCCGTGCCGACGAAAACGGGGATCTCGACGCCGGCCTTGCGCTGAGCTTCGTAGTCGCGCAGTGCACCCAGGCCCCACTTCGAGAGCCAGAGCAGGGCGATCAGGTTGGTGACGGTCATGATGGCCATCGCAATATCGACGGCGTTCCAGACCAGGTCCAGCGAGACCAGCGCACCGAGGACAACGGACCCGACGGAGATAACGCGAACGGTCCAGGTTGCCCACTTCTTGCCGGTCACGAACGTCATGTTCGTTTCGGAGTAGACGTAGGCGGCGATGATCGACGAGTACGCGAGGACGAAGATGAGGACGGCCATCGGCATGATGGTCCATTGACCGAGCTCGTTCGCGACGGCCACGGAGGTCAGGTTTGCGGGACTGATCCCCTCGGCTCCCCAGACATCCGGGCCTGCGATCAGGATGACGAACGCGGTGGCGGTACACACGATGACCGTATCGATGAAAACGCCGAGGGACTGAATGAGCCCCTGGGACACGGGGTGCGCAACAGTCGCGGTTGCAGCGGCGTTCGGGGCAGTGCCCTGGCCGGCTTCGTTCGAGAAGAGGCCTCGCTTCGTGCCGTTGATCAGGGCGGCGAGAATGCCACCACCGAGGCCACCAACGAGTGGCTGGGGCGCGAATGCGGAGGAGAAGATCTGGCCGAGGACGGCTCCGAACTGGCCGATGTTCACGATGACGATGACCGCGACCATGATGACGTAGATCGTGGCCATGATCGGGGCCATCCATTCGGTCACGCGGGCGACTGTGCGGATACCGCCGAAGATGACCATGGAGGAGAAGACGAACAGCAGGGCACCGATGATGATCTGCGCCTGGGTGAGTGAAGCGATGACGGGCTCAGAGCCGGCGTCACCAAGTGCAGAGAGCAGGGTTCCAGCGATGGCGTTCGACTGGACGGAGGTGATGACGAATGCGCAGGTGACAACGGTGATAACGGCGAAGACTGAGGCAAGTACCTTGTTCTTCATACCGAGCGAAATGTAGTACGCGGGACCGCCACGGAATGTGCCGTCAGCAACGCGGACTTTGAAGACCTGCGCGAGCGTTGCCTCGAAGAATGCGGTCGCCATCCCGACGAGGGCGACGATCCACATCCAGAAAATTGCGCCCGGACCACCCATCAGCAAAGCTGCTGCCACGCCGAACACGTTGCCGACGCCGACGCGGGCGGCGAGCGAAATCGTGAACGCCTGGAAGGACGAGATGCCGCCCTTCGCGCCTTGACGCGAGCCGGTGACAGCGCGAATCATCGACGGGAAATGCCTCAGTTGCACACCACGAGAAACGATGGTCAGGAAAAGGCCGGTGCCAACGAGAACCCAGACTGTCACGTGTAACGTGAGCCAGTCTGCGACCGCCAGAATCTGATTTGCAAGGTCTTCCACGTCGCACTCCTTTCTTGTCCACCACTGTGGTGGGTTACGGCTAACGGGACGCGCTAAGCATGGCACACGATCTGCTTTCCCCGTTTTTCGATCCACAACGTGACCACTTGGGTGCACTTCCAGTTGGCTGTCGGGGTACGAGGCTCATCGTTGAACGCGTTTCCTTAAACAGGCAGTTATTCACAGGCTCACATCGCCTGTCCCTTCTATCCAAACATTTAATAACGAGCGTTTGGGGGCAGTCGTCTTTCTGGGAGAATGGGACCATGACAGCGAGCTTGAATGAACTTCTGGACCAGTTGGAAGACGATGGCCTGTTGAAGGATCCTGATGCGCTCTACGAAGCGTTTACTTCGTGGGCGGCCTCAACGGGCAGGCCATTGTATCCGCATCAGGAAGAGTCGTTCCTTGAGCTCCTCGACGGGAAGCACATTATTGCTGCAACCCCAACGGGGTCGGGCAAGTCGATGATCGCGTTGGCCGCGCACTTCGTGTCGATGGCGAATGGTGGGCGCTCGTATTACACAGCGCCTCTGAAGGCTCTTGTTTCAGAGAAGTTCTTCGATCTGGTCGCACTTTTTGGTGCGCAGAACGTTGGCATGGTGACGGGCGACGTGTCCCTCAATCCTCTGGCGCCGATTATCTGTTGCACGGCTGAAATCTTGGCGAATCAGTCTCTGCGTGAAGGCCCATCCTTGGATGCGGACATGATCGTGATGGATGAGTTCCACTATTACGGGGATCCGCAGCGAGGATCAGCATGGCAGATTCCCCTGCTGGAGCTCACGAAACCTCAGTTTGTCGCGATGTCTGCGACACTTGGTGACACCGCGTTCTTCCGTCGTACGTGGCAGGAACGCACCGGACGCGAGGTCGCGTTGATTGATAATGCGAAGCGCCCGGTTCCTCTTGAATTTGAATATGTTGTCGATCGTTTGGATGACACAGTCGAGCGCCTGTTCAACGAGGGCCGCTGGCCGGTCTACATCGTGCATTTTTCTCAGAAAGATGCCGTTTCAACTGCGCAATCATTTAATAAGCGCACGTTGATCAGCGATGACCAAAAGAAGAAGATCAACGCCGAGCTTGCAACCGTGAGCTTTGCGAAGGGATTCGGTCAGACTCTGCGGTCTCTACTCACCCAGGGAATTGGTATTCACCATGCCGGTATGCTCCCCCGCTATCGCCGACTGGTTGAGCGCCTCACACAGCAGGGCTTGCTCCCCATCGTGTGCGGAACTGACACTCTTGGTGTTGGTATCAACGTGCCCATTCGCACGGTGTTGTTGACGTCATTGGTGAAGTTCGATGGCAACAAGATGCGTCACCTATCAGCACGTGAATTCCATCAAATTGCTGGTCGTGCAGGTCGCGCTGGCTTCGACACCGTCGGCTATGTGCGTGTTCTTGCTCCTGAGCATGAGATTGAGGCTGCCCGCGAGCGCGCGAAGCTCAGTGCGGCCCAGGAAGCGGCTCGCGACGTGCGTGAGTTGAAGCGCGCCCAGAAGAAGCATGCGAAGAAGAGTAAGGGTCCTGGCGACGGAACGATCTCGTGGACAAAGGCGACGTTCACGCGTTTGACGCAAGAGCAGCCCGAACAGTTGCGTTCACAGTTCTCAATGACCCACTCGATGGTCTTGAATGTTCTTGCCGGAGCGGAAGTTGCAGGGCGTGATCCTGGAGCCCATTTGGTGGAGCTGGCCGTGGGCAACGATGACCGTCCCCAGGACTCGAACCCACATCTTCGCCGCTTGGGCGACATCTACTCCTCGTTGTTGCAGGCGGGCGTAGTCGAGCACGTCTCTACCGCTCAAGCGTTGAAGGAACATCGTCCCAGGCTCCGTGCGGCAACTGATTTGCCCGATGATTTTGCATTGAATCAGCCACTGTCGCCGTTTGCACTTGCTGCGATTGAACTCTTGGATCCTGACTCGCCGTCATATGCGCTTGATGTTCTGTCCGTTGTGGAATCGGTTCTCGATGATCCTCGTCCACTGCTCTTTGCCCAGCGTTCTGTAGCCAAGGGTGAGGCCGTCGCCGCAATGAAGGCCGAGGGCATGGAGTATGACGAACGTATGGAAGCATTGGAATCGGTAACGTGGCCGATGCCGTTGGCTCATCTGTTGGAGTCGGCGTTCGCAACCTATGTGAAGGCGAATCCTTGGATCGGGAATCTTGAGATTTCTCCGAAGTCAGTTGTCCGTGAGATGGTTGAGAACGCGATGACATTCACGGAGCTTATTTCTCGTTACGACGTGGGACGTTCCGAGGGCGTGCTGTTGCGTTATTTGACGGATGCATATCGTGGCATGAAGCAGATTATTCCCGATGATGCGATGACGGACGAGGTTGAGGCGATCATCGATTGGCTGGCTTGCCTGATTCGTGCGGTTGACTCCTCCTTGTTGGACGAGTGGGAGGCATTGGCTGAAGGCAAGGCCTCGAATTCTGCTACACAGACGGTTGGAAACGAGGTTGCGTTCGGCGCTGACGAGGACGGAACGATCGCGTTTACGACGAACAAGCATGCATTCCGTACGGCAGTACGTAAGGCGATGTTCCATCGTGTAGAACTGATGAGCCGCGACGCGGTTGAAGCTCTGGCGCGCGAGGACGCCGATTCCGGGTGGGATGAAGAACGTTGGGATCACGTGTTGGAGCGCTACTGGGCGGAGTATGACTGGATCGGGATCGATCAGGAAGCCCGGTCGGCCTCATTGTGCGAATTGAATGAGCACCCTTCCCCCGCAGATCTTGAGGTTGCTGGCGCCGAGGCGGACGGTGACCACACGTATTGGTTGGCGACTCAGACACTGCTTGATCCGAATGGCGATGGCGACTGGCGCCTCGTCGCCCTGATCGACCTTGTTGAATCCGATCGCCAAGGCGGAGTCGCGCTGACCCTGCTGTCCGTAGGCCCGCACTAAGAAGTTCACCGGCAAGCTCAAGAGCCTCGATACGATTCACCTTGCAACAGCTTCGATCCTGACAAGTCCCACTACTCAGATCACTTTCTGCACGAATGATCTGAAGCTTGCTCGGTCAGCAGAAAAGAGAGAGTTTCCTATCGCAAGCCTGCTTCAAGGGTTTCATCTCTAACGGCTCAGCAGACGCCGGGCCTGTATTCACCTAGTCGATCGCAGTCAGCGGAACGCATTCGGCGCCTGACACATCGATAAAGTCCAGCGGGCTCAACTCCACCGAATAGCCGCGCCTGCCACCTGACACGATCATCGTGTCATGGTCCAAACAGGACTCATCAACAAATAAACGGTGCGAAGTCGTCTGTCCCAGCGGAGAAATCCCGCCCACCACGTATCCCGTACGACGCTGCGCGACAGCAGGATCCGCCATCTCAGCGTTCTTCGCACCTGCAGCCTTCGCGATCAGCTTCATCGACAGATGACGAAGAACCGGGATAATCCCGACAACGAACTCGCCGGTATTCAGTTTAACCATCAGCGTTTTAAACGCAGTCGCCGGATTAACACCGAGCTTCTCAACCGTTTCACCACCGTACGTGCGGGCTTCGGGCGAATGCTCGTATTCGTGCAAGGTGAAGGAAATCCCGGCCTTATTCAATGCTTCAATCGCACGAGTCGGACCCGACGGCGAACTCGAATTCGCTTTCTTTTTCCCCACTTGGATACACCTGCTCAGATGATTACTGCGCGCGGATCAGAAACCACGGTCTTTCCGAACGGGAAGCACGTCACCGGAATCATCTTCAGATTCGCAAGCGCCACCGGAATACCGACGATCGTTACGGCTTGCGCAGCAGCTGTTGCTACGTGCCCCATTGCGAGCCAGAGTCCAGCGATCAGGAACCAGACGACGTTCATCAGAGTCGACCCCGCGCCCGCATGTGGCAGAGGCACAACACTACGTCCGAACGGCCAGAGCACGTACTGTGCGATACGGAAGCACGCCAGGCCAGCCGGGATCGTCACAATGAAAACGCACGCGATGATGCCGGCCAGCAGGTATCCCAGCCAAAGCCAGATGCCACCGAAGAGTAGCCAAATGATGTTGAGCAGCGTGCGCACGAAGTCTCCTTGAAGTCGTTGGTGAAGCTGCATCAATTATCTCGCATGCGCGTTGGGCGCGCTCTTCGAAAGCCAGTTGTTCAGAGCAAGTCAGGGATTATTCAGGGGGTACGAGGCCGGACTGCCGTACGATTCACCTATGAACATTCAGGCGGGAATTCAGCACGCGTTGGAACGGATTGAGGTTGCGCGCACCCACTATGGGGCATCGCAAAAAGTTGCGCTCGAGCTTGCCGTGAAGACGCGATCCGCCGAGGAATGCGCGCAAGCGGCACGGCTGTTGAAAGACCTTGGGCAGCCGATCTTGCTTGGCCACAATCGCGTTCAGGAAGCCCGAGATACCGTCGATGCTATCCGTAGCGTCGACGGCTCTCACGTGCACTTGATCGGACCACTGCAATCGAACAAGATCAATCAAGCGTTGGCGTGCGTCGATCTGATTGAATCCCTCGATTCTGTAGCGCTCGCCGCGAAGATCGACCAGCGTCTTTCCACTTCCCTGCCGGTTTTCATCGAGGTCAACGTGTCCGGTGAAGACACGAAACACGGGTGCCAGCCGGCAGGCGTTGATTCTGTCGTTGAGGCAGTCGTGAGGTCAGAACACTTGAAGCTCAGTGGCTTCATGACAGTTGGGCTGAATTCCCCTGTCGAGGCTGATGTTCGCTCCGCGTACGCACTGCTTCGCGAGATCCGAGATCGAATCGAGGTCTCGTACGCGATGAGCAAGCTGGAACTGTCGATGGGAATGTCGAATGATCTTCACTGGGCGATCGCTGAAGGCGCAACAATCGTCCGCGTCGGCACCGCCGTTTTCGGGGCGCGTCACCTGGGCTAGGTGCAAAACTGGGACATGAGCATGACGCCTGTCTATCTCACCCTTGATCTGATTCGAGAAGTCGGCGGAGAACGGAGTTTCCTGCGAGGGATTGAGTACGTCTCTCAGCTCTCGATAATCACTGGCTCTTGACAACATCCTCGCGACTGAGACAAGCCGCGGGGAACAGCTCTGACCAATCACGGAATGCGGTGCACCCACTCGTAGGTCGCGAACTTCGTTTCGCACCGTTCCTTCGCACGCTGGATGTCGGCTTCAGTGATTTCACCGTCAGTAGCGTTGTACTTCGTCTTGAAATGGTCGTAGAAGGTGTCGAGGATCTGCTCGCGTGGCAGACCGATCTGGGAGCGCATCGGGTCAACACGCTTGACAGCGCTACGGGTTCCTTTGTCGCGGATCTTTTCCATGCCGATGCGCAGAACCTCGTTCATCTTCACTGCGTCGATGTCGTAGGCCATTGTCACGTGGTGAACCATGTAGCCGTTTGACCAGCGCTTTTGTGCTGCACCGCCGATCTTGCCCGCTTCGGACGCAATGTCATTCAGCGGAATGTACTTCGCCTTCACGCCTAGCTTTGCCAGGACTTCCATGACCCACTGGTCCAGGAAAGGGTATGACTGTTCGAAACTCATTCCTTCAACCAGAGCGGTCGGAATGACCAGCGAGTACGTGACGCAGTTGCCGGGCTCCATGAACATAGCGCCGCCGCCGGTGACGCGACGGGACACGGTAATGCCGTAGCGTTCGACGCCATCCTGCTGGATCTCGTTCTGGTAGGACTGGAAGGAACCGATGACAACCTGCGGGCCGTTCCATTCCCAGAGTCGCATGAACGGCTTACGGCGACCAGCCGCAACATCTTCGACCAGTGTCTCGTCCATGGCAACGTTAATCATCGGGTCGACAACGGGACCGTGAATGACCTCGAAATCGATGTCATCCCAAGAGAGCGCATGTCCCAGAGCACGACGAACGGCCACGCCAACAGCGGCGGGCGTAACACCCATGAGAACGTCATCGGGATCCAGGCCAGCTTCAACGCGCGATGCGATCTCAACACCCGACAGTGATGCGGGGGCACCTTCAAGCGCGCCCGTCATACGCAGTAGCGCATCATCGGGGTCAAGGAAGAAGTCGCCAGAGAGACGCACATTCACTATCGAGTCGTTTTCCACGTCGCAGTCAACAACGACGAGCTTGCCACCGGGAACTTTGTACTCTCCATGCATGCCTTAATTGTCCTCCGCCACGCCCCGCAATGCGAATCGTGCCAGCGTTTTCAGCTGAAGTTCACTCACGCAACAGTGGCGCCACGCCCGAATGCAACAGCCCCCACATGTAGGCGTCGAAGAGCGCTTCCCACGAGGCCTCGATAATATCCGTACCGATACCAACGGTCGACCAGGAGCGATGTCCGTCAGTGGTTTCAATCAGAACGCGAATCGTGGAGTCGGTGCCCGCACGATCCTCGTCCAAAATACGCACCTTGAAGTCAGAGAGCTTGAAGCTCGCGCACACCGGATAGTCGCGAGTCAACACGTGACGGAGTGCCCGGTCGAGAGCATTCACAGGGCCGTTTCCTTCGGCCGTTCGAATGTGACGGCGTTCCGTGTGAATCTTGACGGTTGCTTCCGATTCGGCGAAGGGATCGCCCTTGACTTCAGCGATTTCCTGAGTCGTCACCTTCCAGGACTCGACGCGGACGAAGCGTGGCATCTGCCCAAGTTCGCCCAGCGCCAGCAGTTCGAAAGAAGCGTCGGCAGCATCGTAGGTGTAGCCGGCAGCTTCGCGTTCTTTCACCTTTGCCGCCAGCACGCCCGCGGCATTCGGAAGAGCAGTCAGGTCGATGCCGAGTTCCTCAGCCTTCAGCTCGATTGAGGACTTTCCAGCCATTTCGGATACCAGCATCCGCATGCCGTTCCCTACCAGGGCGGGATCGATGTGCTGGTACAGATCGGGATCGACGCGGATCGCGGATGCGTGCAGGCCAGCCTTGTGTGCGAATGCCGAGGTTCCAACGTAGGGGTCGCGCGCGAACGGCGTGATGTTCACGAGCTCCGCAATGCGGTGGGACACGGAGTCCAGCGACGAGAGCGCATCGTCCGGGATCACATCAAAACCACACTTGATCTGCAGGTTCGCCGCACACGTTAGCAGGTTCGCATTACCGGTGCGTTCACCGTAGCCGTTGACTGTACCCTGGACCTGACGCGCCCCCGCTTCCACGGCAGCAATGGTGTTCGCTACCGCGCACCCGGTGTCGTTGTGAGCGTGAATGCCGAGCACCGTTAAACCGCACCCGACCTCATCCAAAGCTTGACGCGAACGCGCTGTCAGCGCACCGATAGTCGACGGCAGGTTTCCACCGTTCGTGTCGCACGGAATAACTGCGACGGCTCCAGCGCGCGCGGCCTCGAGCATCACTTCAATTCCATATGAAGGATCGAATGCGAGCCCGTCGAAGTAGTGCTCCAGATCGACCATGACGTCGATACCTTCGCCCGTCAGGTATTCGACGGTGTCACGCACCATGCGCAGGTTTTCTTCGAGCGTTGTTCGTAGCGCACGCGTCACATGGCGAGGATCCGACTTCGCAACCAGCGTGACGACCGATGCGCCTGATTCAGCAAGCCCAGCAACCTGGCGATCCTCGGATGCCCGAACGCCGGCTTTCGTGGTGGCACCAAAGGCTGTAAGGCGCGCGTGATGCAACTGTATGCCGCGAGCACGCTGGAAGAACTGCGTATCTTTCGGAATCGCGCCCGGCCATCCGCCTTCGATGTAGTCGACGCCCAGCTCGTCCACAATGGGCAGTGCTGCGAGCTTGTCAGCGACGGACAGGGAAATGCCCTCCTGTTGGGCTCCGTCGCGCAAGGTCGTGTCGTACAGGGCAACGTGTTCGCTCATTGCCAGCTCCCTCGAGTTCAGCGCGTGTGCGCTTTGGTCTGGTCAGGTCGTGTTGGGCTGACCGTTCAGATATGGGTGGGGGACCTCATCACAATCGACGAGGCCGCGACCACTGATTCAACGTTCAACGGAGGACGCGCGAGACGTCGCGCGCTGCGCCCTTCGATGCGCTCATTGCCGTTGCGGCGTAGAGCTGCAGTGCGGGTGAGACAACGCGGTCACGGTTCAGCGGAGTCCACGGGTGTTCGCGTGCTTCCTGAGCGGCGCGACGGCGTTCGATTTCCTCTTCGGGGACATCGAGCTGCAGAAGACCCTCGTTCACGTCGATGATGATCGGATCACCGTCTTCGATCAGGCCGATCAGACCACCGTCAGCAGCCTCAGGCGAAATGTGTCCAACGGAGATGCCAGACGTGCCGCCGGAGAAACGACCGTCGGTGATGAGGGCGCAGGCTTTACCGAGGCCTCGTCCCTTGATAAAGGAGGTCGGGTAGAGCATTTCCTGCATGCCCGGCCCCCCTGCGGGCCCCTCGTAGCGAATGACAACAACGTCGCCAGCTTCGACGGTCTTGTCGAGGATCTTTTCGATGGCTTCGTCCTGGGATTCCATGACGCGCGCTCGGCCTTCGAAGTGGAAGAGAGACGGGTCAATACCGGCTGCCTTGATGATGGCGCCTTCGGGGGCAAGGTTGCCGAAGAGAACGGTCAGGCCACCGTTTGCGGTGTAGGCGTGCTCGATATCGCGGACGCAACCATTTTCCTGATCGAGGTCGAGTTCAGCCCACTTATTCGAGGTAGAGAACGGTTCGGTGGTGCGCACGTTTCCAGGCGCAGCCTTCCAAAGTTCGATCGCTTCGTCGGTGACGGTAGGCGACTTCGGATCCCATGCTCCCAGCCACTCGTCCAGCGACGGCGAGTGGATGGTGTGGACGGTGTGGGTGAGGAACCCACCACGGTCAAGTTCACCAAGAATGCGCGGAATACCGCCTGCTCGGTGGACATCTTCCATGTGGTAGTCGTTGTGGTTCGGTGCAACCTTGGACAGGCACGGGACAGTGCGTCCCAGTTCTGCGATGTCTTCGAGGTCGAAGTCAATTCCGCCTTCGTGCGCAACTGCCAGCAGGTGCAGGACGGTGTTCGAGGATCCTCCCATCGCCATATCCAGTGTCATCGCGTTGTGGAAGGCATCCTTGTTCGCGATGTTGCGAGGCAGGACGGAATCATCTTCCTCGTCGTAGTAGCGGTGGCAGAGGTCAACGATCATTTCGCCTGCGCGCACGAACAGGTCGCGGCGAGCAACCTGGGTGGCGAGGGTTGAACCGTTACCGGGCAACGACAGGCCAAGGGCCTCGGTCAGACAGTTCATCGAGTTCGCGGTGAACATGCCAGAGCAGGAACCACAGGTCGGGCAAGCAAGCTTCTCGATGGCGAGCAGCGCATCGTCGGAAACCTCGTCGTTCGCCGTCGCATTCATAACGGTGATGAGGTTGCCGTGGCCGGTCTTCGCGTCGCCAATGATCACGGACGGATCGATGTTCTTGCCAGCTTCCATTGGGCCGCCGGAGACGAAAACAACGGGGATGTTGAGGCGCATCGCAGCGATCAACATGCCGGGCGTGATCTTGTCACAGTTGGAGATGCAGACCATGGCGTCCGCACAGTGGGCATTCACCATGTATTCAACGGAGTCGGAGATGACCTCGCGGCTGGGGAGCGAGTAGAGCATGCCACCATGGCCCATCGCAATACCATCATCGACGGCAATCGTGTTCATTTCCTTGGCAACGCCGCCAGCTTCAACGATTGCGTCAGCGACAAGCTTGCCAACGTTACGAAGGTGGACGTGTCCAGGCACAAATTCGGTGAACGAGTTAACGACGGCAATAATCGGCTTCCCGAAGTCGCTATCTCTCATACCCGTCGCGCGCCAGAGCGCACGGGCACCAGCCATATTGCGGCCCTGCGTTGAAGTCGCGGAGCGAAGCTGCCTGCTCATGAGCGTCCTCCCAGTAATTAGGTAATGCGTTAAGCCTAAGAGGATTGGTTGACGCGCGTCCGACGAGGTCATTGAGTGAACAGACAGTTTGTCACATTCGCCTACCCAATGGACGCCTCGGCCTACGCCTCGTACCCAAACGTAATCTTTCACTCACGACGCGGTCGCTAGAAAGGATTACCGACGTGACTATCCGTACAACCCATGTGGGTTCACTCCCCCGCACACCCAAACTTGTCGACGCGAACTGGAAGCGCGCAAAGGGTGAGCTCTCCGACGCTGAGTTTGCTCTGATTCTTCAGGAAGAAGCAAACAAGGTTATTGCCAAGCAGGTTGAGCTCGGCATTTCGGTCGTTAACGATGGCGAGTACGGTCATGCGATGCTCGACACAGTCGACTACGGCGCATGGTGGACCTACTCCTTCTCCCGTTTCGGTGGTCTGACCGCTGAAGAGACCGCTCGTTTCGATGTGCGTCCTCCGGCAGGCCGCGAAGGTCGCATTTCATACTCTTCCTTCGCAGAGCGCCGAGACTGGCAACGTTTCCAAGACGCCTACTCCGATCCGGATTCCGGTATCCACATTGCGAATAAGAATCCCGTTGTCTTCCCGACGATCACATCGGAACTCACCTACATTGGCACCGACGCTGTCAACGCCGATATTGCCGGCACGAAAGCAGCCCTCGAAGCTGTTGGAAAGTCCGTGAAGGATGGCTTCATCGCCTCTATCTCCCCCGGCTCTGCCGCCCGCGTCGCCAACGCCTTCTATGAAGATGACGAGGCCGTCGTGTGGGCACTCGCTGATGTTCTTCGCGAGGAATACAAGCGCATCACCGACTCAGGCCTGACCGTTCAGATCGATGCTCCGGATATTGCCGAGGGCTGGGACCAGTTCGCTGTTGCCCCTTCACTCGAGGAGTACCGCGCTTTCCAGCAAGTCCGTATCGATGCTCTGAACCACGCACTTGCAGGTATCGATCCCGAGCTCATCCGTTTCCACGTCTGCTGGGGTTCCTGGCACGGCCCGCACACCACGGACATCCCGTTCAAGGACATCGTCGACCTCGCTCTTGCAGTGAACGCCAATGGCCTGACCTTCGAGGCAGCGAATGCGCGCCACGCTCACGAGTGGACAATCTGGAAGGACATCGAGCTTCCTGAAGGAAAGTACCTGATCCCGGGCGTTGTATCTCACTCCACAAACGTTGTCGAGCACCCCGAATTGGTTGCCCAGCGTATCCACCAGTTCACCGACATCGTCGGCAAGGAACGCGTTGTCGCATCGACCGACTGCGGCCTGGGTGGCCGCGTCTACCCGTCGATCGCATGGGCAAAGCTCGAATCACTGACTGAAGGTGCACGCCTGGCTGATCAGTGATCCAACTCCGCCCCTCACAAGGCTTTAGGGCTGTGGGACTCAGTCCCACAGCCCAGTCTTGTATATGGAGGCGGCCTCGTCGATAAAAATCAACGAGGCCCCTACGTTAAAAACGTGAAAGTCAAGCGAGACGGTAGAGCCAGTTGTACGGATCCGGACGGTGACCCATCTGGATACCGGTCAGCTCAGCGTGGATAGCCTTCGTCTTTTCACCAACGGGGAGCTCCACATCGAAGTCATCATTCGCAAGGCGAGTAATCGGCGTGATGACGGCGGCCGTGCCACACGCGAAGATCTCCGAAACAGCGCCGGAGCGGATGCCCGCAACCAGTTCGTCCAGAGCGATCTTTTCTTCACGAACCTCGGTTCCCTGCTCGCGCAACATACGGCAGATTGCAGAACGCGTACCACCCTCAAGGATGACACCGGACAGTTCGGGCGTACGGATCGTGCCGTCAGCCATGACGACGAACATGTTCATGCCACCGAGCTCTTCGAGATACTTTTCCTCGTAGGTGTCCAGGAAGCAGACCTGCGAGAAGCCCTTTTCAGCAGCGACTTCCTGCGGCATCAGGGACGCAGCGTAGTTGCCACCCGCCTTCGCGGCACCCGTGCCACCCGGGCCAGCGCGGTGATAGCCCTTCACGACCCAGATCGGAACACCGGTGAGGCCGGACTTGAAGTACGGGCCGGACGGCGAGCCGATCACGTAGTAGTCGACAACCTGGGCGGCGTGGACACCCACGAATGCCTCGGAGGCGAACATGAACGGGCGAAGGTAGAGGCTGGTGCCATCGCCTTCGGGAACCCACTTTGAATCCGCGCGAACGTAGTCAACCAGGGAAGCGACAAAGTCTTCGCGATCCATCTCGGGCAGAGCCAGACGACGAGCCGAGTGGTTGATGCGCGCCGCATTGAAAGTCGGGCGGAAGGTCCAGATCGACCCGTCATCGTGACGGTACGCCTTGATGCCTTCAAACACGGACTGCGAGTAGTGCAGAACCGCAGCACCCGGCGTGAGATCCAGCGGACCGTAAGGAATCACACCACGATCCGTCCAACCTTCACCCTTGATCCAGCGCATGTGGGCCATGTGATCGGTGAACTGACAGCCGAAGGTCAGATCATTCATCACCGCGTCGTATTCTGCCTGCGACGCAGGATTCGGGTTGACGGTAAGAGGGAAACGACCTGCAAGCTCGTCACCGGATCCAATCGGCTGAGCAGCCAAGGATTCCAGCTGAGTAGGCACATGCTCTTGGATCGCCATTATTTCTCCTCTTCGTAGGCGTTACGTCCAGGATATGTGTGGATACGACGATACTCGCCAAGGTTCCGTCATGTGAACCTAGGCGAGCATCAGTCGGTGAGAATACGCTCAGGCAAGTGCCACGCAGATCGCGTCTCCGATTTCGGAGGTGGAGCGAACCAGCGGAGCGCCTGCCTTATCGGCGGCAGCGCGGTCGGCCATGTCCTTTTCGATGGCGGCTTCCACCTTGGCTGCCAGTTCCGGCTTGCCAATATGGTCAAGCAGCAGTGCGACCGAGGAGATCGTTGCAGTCGGATCAGCCTTGCCCTGGCCTGCAATGTCGGGCGCAGAGCCGTGGACGGGCTCAAACATCGACGGGAATGCGCCGTCGGGGTTGATATTGCCCGATGCGGCCAGGCCGATGCCACCGGTGACTGCGCCCGCTTCGTCGGTGAGGATGTCGCCGAACAGGTTGTCGGTGACGATCACGTCAAAGCGTTGCGGGTCGGTGACCATGTAGATCGTGGCCGCGTCAACGTGGCAGTAGTCGACGGCGACGTCAGGGTATTCGGCTCCGACGGCTTCGACTGTGCGACGCCAGAGGTGTCCGGCGTTCACGAGGACATTGTGTTTGTGCACCAAAGTAAGTTTTTTACGAGGCCGAGCGTTGGCCTTTTCAAACGCGTAGCGTACAACGCGCTCAACACCGAAAGCAGTGTTGACTGAAACCTCGGTTGCGATCTCGTGCGGGGTGCCGACGCGGACGGCACCGCCGTTGCCACAGTAGAGGCCCTCCGTGCCTTCACGGACAACAACGAAGTCTGTGTTGTCGGGAATGCGTAGCGGCGAGGCAACGCCTTCGTAGTACTTCGAGGGACGAAGGTTCACGTAGTGATCGAGAGCGAAGCGGAGCTTCAGCAACAGACCGCGCTCAAGGACACCGGAGGGAACCGACGGGTCACCAACAGCACCCAGAAGGATGACGTCGTTTCCCCTGATTGCTTCAAGATCTTCGTCGGTCAGGGTGTCACCGGTGCGGTGCCAGCGGTCAGCGCCCAGATCGAACTGAGTCGTTTCAAGTTCCAGGTCGGAACCTTCAAGGACCTTGGTCAGAACCTTCAGGCCTTCGGGAACAACCTCTTTACCGATACCGTCGCCGGGAATCACGGCCAATTTGATCGTGCGCATACATCCAGTGTGCTGAGCTGCGTCTGTGTGCGCGGAAACGTCCGCCATGCGGATCCTTTCCCCGACGAGGCGGACATCCTCCTGCGCTATTCCTCCCCACGCGCTCCTTTCCTTTTCGATGCCGTCATTTCTCTTCTTCATTCCACACCTCACGCCCCAAGCGGGCAGCACGCCCTAGACAGGCTCCTATACACTGTTCCCATGCTTTCGTCTTTTCCTACGGCCAATTCTCCGTTCGATGCCCACGCGGAGCAGTGGGATTCTTCTCCCGTACGCGGGGAACGCGCACGCACCGTCGCCTCAGAAATAATGCGACGACTCCCTTCGGGAGGTCACTGGCTCGATATCGGTTCTGGGACGGGGCTGCTGGGGCTGGCTCTGTCCTCCCATGCCGATCACGTGAGTCTGGGTGATACGTCTCAGGGAATGTTGGAAGTTGCTCACCGCAACATTGCGGATGCCGGCCTGAATGATCGCATGGATGCCCTGTTCTGTGACGCGGAGCAGTGGGTCAGCGAAGTTCCCTCCCAGGAATATGACGTCATTGTGTCGCTGATGGCTCTGCATCATATGAAGGATCAGCGCTCGGTGATCCGTGCGCTTGTGGAGCGAGCGCGGCCGGGTGGCTGGGTTGCTCTGGCGGATATGGATGCGGACGACGGTTCCTACCATGCTGACGGAGATATTGTTCCGGCTCATCACGGCACCGAACGTGCTCTCGTTGAGCAGTTGCTCCACGAATGTGGCTGCCAGAATATCCTCGTCTCCACGGTGATGACGATTTCGAAGTCGGGGCGTGACTACCCGGTATTCCTTGCAACTGCGCAGGTAGCCCGACGCTAGCTCATTCCCCCCACTCGTATATGCATGTGGCGGCCACCTTGAGGG